>JBEBJQ010000032.1:0-40284 GCA_040079795.1 Methylococcales bacterium | reverse complement strand
GATTAAAGGTGTCAAATTCGTTAATGGAATTAAGCAAACTGAAGATCAAAAACAGGAAGCCGCTTAAGATTCCATACACCAGATTTGACTATAGCTCGCATTAAAATCTTAACTGGCTTGTTTAATCGCTTTACGATTGACTTTGAGAATAACAAATTTGTGATTAGCCGCAACGACAGTGCAATTACCGAATAATTTCTGTAAGCTGGCTTGATAACCCAGATGACGGTTGCCTACAATCCAAAGCTCGCCATTTACAGTAAGGGTTTTATACGCCTGCCTAAAAAAACTGGCTGCAATGTGATCCCCAATGGTTTGTTGTTGATGAAAGGGGGGGTTGCATAAAATCAACTCTACTGAACCGGGCGTAAAGTCTTGTAAGCCATCGCCAACTTTAAAAACCGCAGAGTGCTGGTCACCAAAAGCGACAACAAAATTTTGGCGGGCTGAGGCAATTGCCATAAAGGATTCATCCACAAAAACCAACTTTGCCTGCGGATTTCGGGCAGCAGCAATTAATCCTACCAGCCCATTACCACACCCAAGATCCACGATGGTTTGTGCATGTGCCTGACTGGGTAGATGTTGGATAAAAAAACGCGTCCCGATATCCAGCTGCGCACGGGAAAAAACATTCGCATGATTGACAATCTCATACGCCGTGTTTTCCAGGATATAGCTGCTTGGATAGGGATTATCCGGCTCCTTCAGGGCTGGATCAGGATATGCAAAAATCAAGCGCGCCTTTTTTTTAGCCAACGAACTACTCGTAGGACCGATTAAACGCTCCAACAACGTCCATACCGAAGCGGGCAACTGTTTTAACATGCCTGCCACGATAATTTTAGTATTGGCGTTTAATTGCGGTCTTAAACGCAACAACAGGTCTTCTAAAAAAGCCAACGTTTTAGGAACTTTAATGACAATAACCTCAAACAGCCCGGTTGGTGTTTGTAAGCTATCTAGTAAATTTACGGCATTTTCATCTAACCCATTCGCCCGCAAATTCAAACGTGTGGCCTGTTGCGACAAATAAGAATCTGACCAGGCTTGCGGATGGTAAGCAGACAAGGCCACCGCCAGTGCGCCAAAGCTATCATTAACCAGTAAAATCTTACTTGTAATCGATAGCGTAATTATGTCTGGTAGCGTGTTTAGTAAATATTCATCTGCTGCATCCCAAGCGCGAAGCAATTCATTACGACGCTCGGGCAAGCGAATTAAAGAAAAGTTGCCTTGGAGAACCTTTAATTGCTCAGGCATTATTCATTTTTAACGAAACCCGAAGCAATCCTTTGGGCGAGTGCTTCAGCTACGCGCATGCCATCAACCGCCGCCGAAATAATCCCCCCGGCATAGCCTGCGCCCTCTCCAGCTGGATATAACCCCTGAGTATTAATGCTTTGAAAAGTCTGATGATCGCGGGTAATCCGAATAGGGGCAGAGGTGCGTGTTTCAACGCCGGTTAACACCGCATCTGGCATCGCAAAACCTTTGATAGTGCGGTCAAACACCGGTAACGCTTCACGGATAGCATTAATGGCATAATCAGGCAGTAACGATGACAAATCGGTTAAGGTCACGCCGGGGGTATAAGAAGGAATCACACTGCCAAGCTGGGTGGAGGCACGCTTGCCCAAAAAGTCACCAACTAATTGCGCAGGCGCATGATAATTACTGCCACCCAGCTTAAATGCCTGGGCTTCCAGCCGACGTTGTAACTCAATACCCGCAAGCGGGTGGTCACTGCCAAAATCAGCCGGGGTGATGTCGACCACAATGCCCGCATTGGCGTTGCGTTCGTTACGCGAGTAATGGCTCATACCGTTGGTGACGACCTGTCCGCACTCAGAGGCTGCTGCAACCACTTGCCCACCCGGACACATGCAAAAACTATAAACACTGCGGCCATTGCTGCAATGGTGCACCAATTTATAATCGGCCGCACCCAATAAAGGGTTACCGGCATGGCTACCGAGACGGTCAGCATCAATAATCGATTGCGGATGTTCGATCCTAAACCCGATTGAAAAAGGCTTTTGTGCTATCGAAACTCCACGGGTATGCAATTGTTCAAAAGTATCACGCGCACTGTGACCCACGGCGAGAATCACCTGTTCAGTTTCAATCCGCTCACCATCGCTCAATACTAGGGCTTTAACAGCCCCATTTTCAATCACAAAATCGCGCACCTGCGATTCAAAGCGAATTTCTCCGCCGGCGGCAATAATCTGCTTACGTAAATTCTCCACCACTTTCACTAAACGCAAGGTGCCAATATGCGGCTTACTGATATATAAAATTTCCTCCGGCGCACCGCACTCAACTAAATCCTGCAATATTTGCCGCATGCGATGTTCGCGGTCTTTAATGCCAGTGTACAACTTGCCGTCAGAAAATGTACCTGCACCGCCCTCACCAAATTGCACGTTAGAGGCTGGGTCAAATTGATTTTTTCGCCAAAAATTCCACACATCTTTAGTCCGTTGTTTGACCGCCTTGCCTCGTTCCAAAATAAGCGGCTTTAAGCCCATCCGCGCCAAAGACAATCCGGCAAATAACCCGCACGGGCCGGTGCCGATCACTACCGGGCGTAACGAAGGCGCGGCATCGAAGTGTTGCGGGTATTCATAACGCTCATCGGGAGTAGCATTAATGTGCGGGTCGTCAGAAAACTGCTGCAGTAGTTGCGCTTCATTGCTCACCATTACATCCAGAGTATACACAAAACTGATAACCCCCCGTTTGCGGGCATCATTTCCTCGTCTGCGGATATGTACGCTAAGCAATTCCTTATCGTTAATCCTTAAGGTTTGTAATACTGCCGTGCGTAAAGCAGCCGCATCATGCTGCAAATCAAGTTTGATTTCGGTAAGACGTAACATTGAGTAGGGGGATTTTGGTGGAGTTTAAGTGTTTTCTGATAATCAAGCCAGTTTTGAAAGCGGTCTACAAAGCTTACTCACAATGCAGTAGAGAAAATTTAAAATCAGCTATTTTCAGGTCTTCAATCATTTAGGATTAAACAAGCTTTTTGCACCAGTTTCAACTGAATTAATTTGCAGGCATCTGCGGCACCGGTTTAAAAAAGTTGCTATCAATTTGGCAGCCTCCTACACTCGGGTGTTCAATTAAAGCTTGTTCAAAATCACGGTAGGAGGGTAATTGTAAAGTGATTCGAGATATTTTTCCGGCGGTTACTTCAAACTCCAAAGCCCCTCCTTTCACATTCGCTTTTCCGGGTTGGGTAGTAAACAGTAAAATGCCGACATTATTTAATACCTTATCTTGTTCAGGCGCAGGACGCGCGCAACTCAGTTTATCTATCGCTAAAGAACTTAGCGCCTGGCTTAATTGTTCAGCACTTACCACAGCCCCTTCTTTGGCAAGCAAAGGTTGTTGCAGCAGTGTTTCCAAACCAAAGTTGCCCAGGTGATTTTGTAGTAACACCGTCCCTGGAGTATTTTTAGCGGCTAACAGAGGATAAAATTGCTGTGCACCCTCAGCAGCATTAGGATTTTTTAAAATGGATAGCAATTGCCGCTCTACCGAATGAATAGGGCCTAAGACACTTTCTTTTTGCTGTCCCGAGGTGAGCATGTTGTTCCAGTCTTGCTCGGTATTAACAGGTAAACCTAACAGTTGCATGGTAACGTAATCATTTTTGGTCAAACACTCTGAAAAACCTTTTGCATGAAAGTTTTTTAACTGATTGGCGCTAAAACTATCTGCTTGTGTGTTTAAGGCCGGAGTGTTAAAAGTGCCCCAGTCATTGGACTGATTTAGAAAATAGTATAAAACGGCATTACGGTCAAACTTGTTAAAGCCCAGCTCTTTTAGCACCCGTTTTAATTGGCGACAAGCCCCTTCTACTTCAGGGTAGTTTTTCCAGTTTGGTTTTAAATTGGCCGGTTCTTGAGTTTTGGTTTGACTAATCAATTGTTGTAAACTGATATCACCGGTACCGGTCTTAATGGGTGATTGCCAGAGTTCCGCCAGTGATGAGTCTCGGGCATCAGGCAACCCGGAGGTAGACGCTTTAAGCAGTAATGAAGAGGTAAAAGTTGGATAAATATTCAGTTCCCCTAACATTTTCGGGTCTGGACTGAGTATGCTGGAACTACTTTCAACAACCTCATAAACCGCTAAACGACTATGGTTTAAGGTAACCGTTTTACCGGATACGGCAATAGGTGTCGGCAGTGAATGGGATTCATCGCTATATTTTGCGGAAGGAGATGGTTTAGTAGCCTCTGCAGGCGCAGGATTCTGTGACAACCATTGTGTAGCCAGATTTCCTATAATAGCAACACCGGTGCCAACCCCAGTTAGCGCCAATAAACCGCTGGCGGCATTAACATCATTAATAAGTTTAGAAAAATCGGCATCGCTACTGGTGCTGGTAAAAAAATGATAATCTACAGCTGTGTTAATACCGGCGTCTAAGCGCATCCAAGGTGTTAATAGGGCTTTTTTAGTTTCCAGACGAAAATTACATTTACCTGTGGTCGCTTCATAAAGGAACCCACTGGCTTCACGTTTCAGTTTTAAAGTATCGTTAGTAACTGCAAAAACTAAAGCAGCTGATAGCTTACCGTTTTCATAATGCGTCCCTAATTCATTGCATCCCCCTTTTAAGGCGCTATCGCCTTTCAGATCAAATGCTGAGACTAATTGTACATAATAATCATCACCATCAATGCTATCGTATCCTTGCAAAGGGCTTAAATTAGTCGCTTTGGCGACCGGATAATCGACAGCGATTTGTCTTTTTGAGGCACAACCAAACAGAATGAAGCTGAACAATAATAAAGAAAATAGAGTAAAAAAACGGCTGATTGGCATGTGTTGCTCGGAAAATAAATGAAACGATGATAAATAGGCGCTCCGGCACTCTTGTGTCGCAGGATAAGCTCCTAAAGGATCATAAATACTAGGGCTATTTGAGGTTATTCTAAACGAATAAACTGAAAAACTTCAATAATCGGCTTCAAGATCAAGTACCCGATAAGCCTCGAAGTGTATACTTTGAACCTGCCGTGCGGCTAAAACAATCAATCCATGATAGCGTTCATTACCCGTGGATGAAAATTCGAAGCCATAGGTGCGTAGCATTTTTAATCGCCCCTGAGCATCACGCTTAATACGGATATGTTGCAAAGCGACATAATCATCCAGCATTTGCAACTGCAAATGCTGGCAGCGCGCCTTTACCGCCTGATGCGCGAATTCCTGGATGGCTTTTGCAGATGCCCAATAGCATAAACCTGCCAGAATTAATAGGCTTCCAAAAAACTCAATACTCATGCGCAAACTGATTGGTAAACACTGTTACGTGGTAAGGTTAACATTTTTATAAAATTACCCTGGTTACTCTATGAATCAATGCTCACAATGCGGTCACCAACGCAGGAAAGACGAAAGGAAATGTCCTCAGTGCAACTTATTTTATTCAAAAATCGATGAATTTTTAGCAGAAGAAGAATTAAAAGACCAACAAAACGCTTTTAAAACTCGGGTAAACAGGGTGCTAGGTGCAACGAACCGCAAACAAGCGTTGTTTGATGAATTGCTTGTAACATACCAAGCTATGCCACGCGGTAGCCTATGGATCTTATATCTGGTATTAACCTTTATATTCGCCCTATTAATGGCGGTGATATAGTTGTTACCCGCTTTAATGGCTTGACCATTCAGGCAATTGCCGGGCTATTTAAGTAGCCCGGCATTTGAAATGTAAATTAACGCCGCCCCCGGCCGCCCCGGGGGGAAGCTTCTTCAAACTTAACCTTTAAAGGTTTGCCACAATATAGGTTGCCGTCTAAGCCTGCAATAGCAGCCCTGGCTTCATGCCCTTCCATGCCAACAAAACCAAAGCCGCGACAATTTCCGCTGAAAATATCAGCAATTAATTCAATGGAGCGGACTTTGCCATATTCCGAAAATAAGGCTGTAACGCTGGCTTCGGACGCATCAGAAGGTAAATTTCCAACAAATAATTTTTTCAAAGAGATGTCCTGAATTGAAAAGTGAGTAACTGTTCCGGGCCGACGACCCTGAATTACAGTACGAAATAACTGCGCAGGATGAGCCGGAAACGGTTAATAATAACGGAGGCCTCCACACAGTAAAATGCAAAGAGACTGATGTTTTAAAAGCAATAGTACAACGATGATTTAATTATTAAAACCAACGAGTTGCAGCGTTACTTAATTAAGGTCATCCTAATGCACTAGAACCTACATCACACACGCATTGTCATTCTTGTATATCTGCGGTGGAATGTTTTATAGCTATTTGTAACTGTCCTGACAAGCCAACGTGTCTAAACAACTAATATAGTCCAATGCAAATAAGATAAGGCATGAAAATGAAATATGTGAAATTGCGAACACAACATCCGCAAGGGGCTGGCTGGTATAAATCTAAATATTTACACTAGCTTCCTGCCTATTATAGGGACTTATTGATTATATATCTAATAAAACTTTAAGTTAAAGCCGAAATATTTTTATATTTGGGTAATCGGATTTTAAGATAACTAACTTAATTTTAAAGTTTTATGTTAAAAAATATCCAATTTACCTGTAGTGTTTTGTTTATTGACACCATTAAACTTCAGTTAACTGTTGCAACTGACAAAATACCCATTATTTAACATAAGCTACTTTTAAGACAAAAAAAATGCGACCAGTTGACCGCATTAAAAGTATGTTTTAGGATTAAGCTCCAATGAAAGTCTATGACAGAACACGCATTTAAGAGTTGCGATGATTATAAAGCCTAAAATCTAAGTTGGGAATGTGACAAATTGTCGCACCCCCCCTTAATCATTTACAAAATCCAGGCTATTACTGATAGCGGCAAACTCGGTTAAGGTCAATGTTTCCGGTCGACGCACCGGGTCTATACCAAGCTCGGTCAAGGTTGTTACATCGAGCATTTTTTTTAAGGCATTACGTAGGGTTTTGCGACGCTGGGAAAAGGCTTGCGTAATAATTAACCCCATTTGCGGTAAATTATTGACCACCACAGGTGCCTGAAGATAGGGCGTCAGCTTAATCACGGCGGAAGTAACTTTGGGCGCAGGGTCAAAGCTTTCGGGAGGTACTTCGAACAAAAATTCTGTAGCGCAGAAATATTGCATCATAATACTTAAGCGGCCATAGGTCTTGGAGCCGGGCGACGCACAAATACGCTCAACAACCTCTTTTTGTAACATAAAGGTCATGTCTTCAACGACACGGGCGTTTTCCAATAAATGAAACAATAAAGGCGTTGAAATGTTATACGGTAAATTGCCAATAATGCGCAGTTTTTCATCTGCGGCTGCTAAGCTGGCAAAGTCAAAATTTAACGCGTCAGCACTGTGAATTGTTAGGTGCGGATAATTTAAAAAGGTTTTTTGTAAACTAACAACGAGGTCACGATCCAATTCTACAACATCCAGACGAACCCCTTTGTCAAGCAAAGGTTTGGTTAAAGCACCCTGACCCGGCCCAATTTCGACCCAGTGTTCATTAGCTCTCGCTTGCAGGCTACCTAAAATATTATAAATAATGGCTTGGTCATGAAGAAAGTTTTGCCCAAAGCGCTTACGTGGTATATGTGTCATGAAATTAAGGAATGATTAAGGGCCATATCCAGTGCAGTCTTTACTGCAACCAAAAGGCTTCCGACATCGGCCTTACCTGTTCCTGCCAAATCTAAAGCAGTGCCGTGGTCAACAGAGGTGCGAATAATCGGTAAGCCAAGCGTAATATTAACTGCGTTTCCAAAACCTTTATATTTTAGTACCGGCAAGCCCTGATCATGATACATTGCCAAAACCGCATCAGCCGCATCTAAATATTTAGGGGTAAACAAGGTGTCCGCAGGTAAGGGGCCTTGTAACAACATACCTTGAGTACGGAGCTTCTCCAAAACAGGTTGGATAACATCAATCTCTTCTCGCCCCAGATGACCATTTTCACCCGCATGTGGATTTAAGCCACAGACTAGAATTCTAGGCTCAGTGCAACCAAAATAGTGCTGCAAATCGCGGTGCAGCCCCCTTAAAACCGTTACCAACTTTTCACCAGTGATGGCTGTACTGACTTCAGACAAGGGTAAATGGGTAGTGACCAGCGCTACCCGTAATCCCAAAGTTGCTAACATCATAACCGGATCACCACCCGTAAGTGCAGCAATGTATTCAGTGTGACCACTAAAGGCAAAACCAGCGTCATTAATCACCGCTTTATGCACTGGCCCGGTGACCATAGCATCAAACTGCTGATCCAAACACCCTTGTGTTGCTAAATTGATAGTGTTTAACACATAAAGGCTGTTAGCCGGGTCTAACTGACCGCATATCGCAGGAGCCGCCAAAGGCGTGGCTAACACCTTCATAATCCTAGGAGGACTTGGTGATGGCGGAAGATCAGGGTCAAACACTATCAGTTTTAACGGCAAATTTAACTGCGCGGCACGTTGTTGCAACAAATCTGGATCGCATATAAAAACCAGTTCGCACATTTGTGGCAACTGAGCCAGCTGTATGCATAAATCAGGGCCGATACCAGCCGGCTCGCCAGGTGTAATGGCGATGCGAGGGGGAAGATGAGAAGTTGTCATGAGTTGTTTATGTAAACCAAACGGATCAATTTTGAAAGCGCTGAAACAGAAACCCGGTCAGTTGCTTATCTATAAAAAATTGAAGTGTACACTCTGGATGTTTAAGGGCGAAAAAACTATGGAAGGTAGTTGCTCAAAAATCCATTAGGAATGGTTTTTAGGCACGCCCAAGAAAAGCTTAACGGGTTACTCTAAAAAAAAACGCATGGAAATATTATCTATTCTGATTAAATCATGGTGCGCCAGTTTAATAATTTGATCCGCTAATAATGTTTGATTAATCATCAAATTAATATGACTTTCCAATGCGGAAATGAAATAGCCTTCTTTTCGTCTGGAAATAATAATAACGCCTTCACCGCTACGGCCCATTCGGGTAATGGCTTTTTTAATGGGGATAATCCGCCCGATATGTTTACCATCCATCACTTGCAAGTTAGCATCTCGATTTTCAACTTCAGTGCAGGGCATCTCAATCTGTGCCTGAATAACTTGCTGATTCATATAACCCGATTGTGAATATAAGATAGCATATTTACCAATACTGATATGGTCGTCATCAATCAAGCAATATTCTGCATAAGGTTGGTTATTAATAATCAACGGAAAACCGTTATTAACTTGTTTAATCAAGCAGTCAGTTTCCCGAATAATGACTATTGCATGAATAGGTGCTACAGCCAGATTATCAATTACAATGCTGTTGGTGTCGTCTCGCCCAATATAAACCACCCCTGCTTCGAACAAATAGGATTGCAACAATTGGTCTTTAAAAAAAAGCGTAAATCTTGCCATCAGTCCGGGAGTTTTAGGTTTGCCAGTTATAGGTGAGTATAGACTTTATTGTACAGGTTGCTTAAAAAATCCAAAAAAACTTTTAAAACACAAGGCATAGCCCTAAGATCGCGAACTATTTTTAACTATGCTTAGGATGAAAGCGCACTTGCTTAACCGTATTCCCATCCCGCTCTATAATCTCCAAGTGGTATCCATGCAAATTAACGCTGGTTCCAGAGTCTGGAATGGTTTCCATATATTCTACAATTAAGCCGTTAATGGTTTTGGGCCCTTCAGTGGGTAGCGAACTATGCGTGATCCGGTTAAATTCGCGTATGGTAACACCAGCATCGACAGTAATGCTACCATCGCCATGTTGTTTCACACTCGACTCATCGGTAATAAGTTCGCCTACAATTTCTTGAAGCAAATCATCCAGGGTCACTAAACCTTGGACATCGCCATATTCATCGACCACCAACCCAATACGGCCTTGTTCGACTTTAAAATTGTGCATTTGGGTATGCAACGGGGTACTCTCCGGTATAAATACCGGTTTTAAAAGGCTATCAATAATGGCTTGCTTATCAAAATCAACTTGATGAATAAGCGTTAACAACGTACGTAAGTTTAAAAAGCCGATCACCCGGTCAATGGTTTTTTTAAACACCGGTAAGCGGGTATGGGTACTATTTTGAATTTGTTTAATTATATCCTCAAGCGAGCCATCAATATCAATGCCTACAATATCATTGCGTGGTGTCATAATATCTTCAACAGTAGCGGATTCCAGATCCATAATGCTCAGCATCATCTTATGGTAACGTGGAGGCATTAGACAGTCAGCTTCTGCCACAATCGTCCTCAACTCTTCTTTACCCAAAGCGTTGTTCTGAACGCTGCCTGCATTCACCCCGAAAAGTTTTAGGCATAAATTTGCGATTAAATTAACCAACCAAACGACGGGGTAAAACAGTTTTAAAAGCGGAATGTAGATATAGGCAGCAGGAAAAGCAATAGCCTCTGGCTTGATAGCGGCAAGCGTTTTTGGCGCAACTTCCGAAAAAATTAATACCACCAGCGTGAGCCCACTAGCGGCAACAGCAATACCCGCCTCACCCCAATAACGCATAGCAATAATCGTCGCCAGTGATGATGCGAGAATGTTAACAAAATTATTGCCTAATAAAATAAGGCCTAATAAGCGATCTGGCCGTTGTAGCAATCTGTATGCTTTAATTGCGCCGCCATGTTTTTTTTTGACCAAATGCTGCAAGCGGTAGCGATTAAGGGTCATCAAACCTGTTTCAGACGCAGAAAAAAACGCGGAAAGGAATAACAGTAAAGCGAGTATGCTAAATAACACACCAAGGGGAATATCGTTCAAGGAAGAGTATCCTAAAATTATAATAGAGCCTTATAGTTTATCTATCGCGGGTGTTTGTCAAGTTTCTTTAAATTACAAAAAGCGGCTTACTTCAGCCGCTTGATTACAAATCACTTTAATAAATCCCAAAAACAAATTGAAAATGCGACTAAGTTTTTAAAGTTTAAAGAAAACTGGTGAACTTTTTAAAATAGACTAAACTTAGTCTTTGAGCAGAATGCGGATGGGATCAACACAAATCCTGCTAACTGATTTTCGTTGGGTAAGGCGAGCTTATTGGGCAACCTAAATGGAAGTAATTTTTTCAAAAAAACGAGTATAAAATCATGGCAATGCCGCGTATTTTGCTAATTGATGACAATAAAACCAGAACACAACAAGTAGAAACTGTCATACAGTTTTTGAACTACCCGGTCACGACATTAAATGCAACAGAGGGTCAATTAGTCCTAAATACCCTTGATGATGTCATGGCGATTGTGGTTGGTAACGGTGTCGATAAACAAGCTACCCTGCTCAAAACCATAACCGATCAAGCCCCTAAAATTCCCTTGGTATTATTAATTGATCGGGGAACCGGTTTACAAATTGCCACCCCCATTCAAAAAATGGTGACGCAAGCTCACGAATGGCCAACCAACTATTCGTTATTCAGCGAGTTATTAAGCAAGTTTAAACAGGCCTACGAGCAACAAAACCCTCAACAATCCAGGGCGGTTGTTAAAGGTTTAGCAGGAAAAAGTGCAATTATTGAACGCACCCGCGCCTTGATTTCGCAAGTCGCTGATTCAGAGGCAACCGTGCTGGTCTTAGGCGAATCCGGTACCGGTAAAGAAGTGGTCGCCCAAACCCTGCATCGGCTCTCATCGAGGCGCGACAAACCCTTCGTGCCGGTCAATTGCGGTGCAATTCCAGGTGAATTACTGGAAAGTGAATTATTCGGGCACGAAAAAGGTGCTTTTACCGGTGCTTTAAATTCAAGGCAGGGACGTTTTGAACTGGCAGAAGGCGGCACTTTATTTCTGGATGAGATTGGCGACATGCCGATGACCATGCAGGTCAAATTATTGCGGGTTTTACAGGAGCGCACCTTTGAACGCGTCGGTAGCAGTAGGACCATTGAATGTGATGTCAGAATTGTAGCCGCCACCCATCGGCATTTAGACAACGAAATAAAAGCGAACCGGTTTCGCGAAGACTTATTTTATCGGCTCAACGTCTTTCCCATTGAAGTTCCCGCGTTACGGGAACGCGTAGAAGACATACCGGAATTAGTACAAGATTTAGTGAGACGCTTACAAGCCGCTAAAAGAGGCTCCGTACGTTTTACTCAAGCAGCGTTACACATGCTCATGCAATACCATTGGCCGGGCAACGTCCGGGAACTGGCAAACTTAATTGAACGCTTAACCATTATTAAGCCAGACGGCTTAGTTGAAGGCGCTGATTTACCGGAAAAATTTCAACAATACGCGACTTCGGCAAGCACTTTCACAACCTTAGAGACACAAGAGGATGGCGAAGATCTGAACGTCAGCGATCTAAGCGAATTTAATCTGTTTAATTCCGAGCGGTTTGGCACAAATACTACCGGCGTTCCTGTTATTACCCAATTACCCGAACAGGGCATCGATTTAAAGGAATATTTAAACGACATGGAGACTGATTTGATCCGTCAGGCTTTAGTCGAATGTAACGGTGTTGTCGCCCATGCTGCTAAACGGCTTAATATGCGCCGCACCACGTTGGTTGAAAAGCTCAGAAAATTCGATATGTCACGGCCGTAACACCGCCTGTAAAATCAATCCCAACACGAAACCTAGCCTATTGGTTTCCTAAGCTTATTGTGCACTAAATATAATGTCGCCATAAAAAGCCGTAGCGGCTTCCAGACTATTATCGGTGTCCGTCATCAGTGCAACTGCGTCAATAAACTGAATATCTAACCCCAAATAACGTTTAAAATCATCACGGACATTGCGCTTTTCAGTAACCCAAGTATTAAGTGGATCAGCTCTGCCCCGCAGCGCAACCATTTGGACGGCATCACCGGCGTAGGCATTCGACCAGATCGTATTTTTAGGCTGGTTACTCGCCCAAACATAATTGATACTTTTGGTCTGCCAAAACAATAGCCCGCCATCGAGTACCACATACAATCTAGCAGCATAATCATCACCTGATTTATTGCGCTCTTGCACCTTGTTCAGGTAGTTATTAATTTTCCAGCGCCAGGTAATGAAAGGCGTTTGGGTTAAATCAATACGCTGTTTCTTGATCAACCCCGAAGCTGCGGCGCTACTGCTGGCTTTTAAAACCAGTTGGCTAGTAGCCCCATCAGCGATTACACGATAATCCGTTTGTTGGTGAAAACTATGCGGCTCCCAATCCTTAAGGTCACCGGTTGAAAATGCACCGATACGCAAGACACCTTCAGCAAACACCACCTGCGTTAGGCAGCCTAGAAAAATGGACATAATAAAGAGGCAATTGACCTTAGTAACCGCTTTAAGCATAGCTATTGCTAAGCACTTCATTACTCAAATAATCCTTACAAGCGATACAATGGTTCTAATTTATCATCTTTACTGTCAGGCTGCTTTTTGTGTACCCCCCCGTGTTCATTAAACGCCTGCAAAAGCTGTTTACCCTGCCATTGCTGGACGGCGGCAGGATTATTATGTGGCGCATACAAAAATTGATTTAACTGTTGAATTTCATCCCTTAAGCGTGTACCGCATAACACTGCTAACGCGCCTAAATTATTCACTTTAAATTCTGCAACACCCCAATGCAATAAGGCTTGCTTAGCCAGTTGCGGGTTATTGCTTTGACAGGCTTGTTTTAATAACTGCGTTGCGTTGTTTGAAATTTGCGGTGCTTTTTCGGCTAGCTTGACAGGTTTTAAAGATTTACGTTTCACTAACAAATAAATCACTGTACTTAGCCAGCCCAAGCCTAAGCATACTGTTGCCCAGACCCAAGGATTACTTTGTAGTATTGCTAGCGACTGTTCAGGTGCAGGCACAGCACCCGTAGCGGAAGGGATCACAACGGGCGCCAAGGTGGGTGCAGCAGGCGAATTAACGCCTGTAGCTGGAGCCAATACCGTCAAAGTTACAGCAGGAATAGTTGCCACTTGCACCTTTTGGGTTTGCGTATTAAACCAGGGGACTTCGATAGCGGGTAAGGTAAAGCTGCCAGCGCTGGAAGGAATGATGGCTATCTTTTCTTCCCTTAAGGCATAGATCCCTTCCGGCTTAGGCATTTCTTTTAAAGTAGGTTGATCGGGATAAATCTTAAGCTGCTGGTCTGTAGAAGGCTTGTTTAATTCCGGTAATAAGCCAACGGTCGCTCCTTTAGCCTCAACTGCTAAAGTTCGGGTTAACGGCTCCCCCACTTTCATGTTGGCCGTATCCCCTGACCATTCTTGTTTGAGCTGTAAATCCTCCGCCGGCAGCCAATGCGGCAATTTAAGGTTTGCGGGTGCCGGACGCACGTCTAACTTAATAGGATTTGAGGCAATTTGGACTTCCTTTAGAAAATAATCGCCATCTTTAATTACCTGTATTTCAGCTCTCAGGGTAGATGGTTTAATGTTTAGCGCTCCACTTTTTTGCGGAAAAATAACGAAATTATATCCTGTAACAGTGTAATCAACCCCATTTACTTGTTCATTATGTACAGGGATGTCATCTAATTTTTGAATAACCACATCGTCTATCTTTGGCGCCTCAAAATTTCGCATCCTCATCCTAACATTTCGATAAAAAAGTACTTTTAAAAGTACTTGTGATTGCACGTAAGGGTTTAACGGTGATGCTTCCAATTTTAACAGCAAACCTTCATTGGTATTTAATTTTGGCTGTGTAACTAAAAGGCTCACAGTTTCTGTCTTATCCTTCCCAAAGGCAATGCTCGGCACCACCAAACTACCGGCCTTTTTAGCCATCAAACGCACTGTCCATTGAATATTTGCGGAACTATTACCATTAAACAAGGACGATTGACCACTTCTATATTTATTTAGAATTTCAAAATCCTGAGTTAAAGGCTCAAAATCAGGTTCGCCGTCCGGAGGTTTGTTAGCCGTATAGGTCAGTTGAAATGACTCATTTAAATTGACCGGGTCGCGATCAATCGCCACAGTAATTTCTGTTGCCATTACCAGAGTGGAATTCAACAGAATCAATAAAAAGAACAACGTTTTCATAGCTAATTGGTTATTTCAAAAGTTACCTGATTACACACAATTTTTGGTTTTTTCAGCAAACCCCATTTACCAAGCATCTGCATTTGCAGGGACTTGGTGCTCTTGCTGCCCATACTGGTATTTAAATTTCCGCTTTAATAAACCTGCCGGATCATCGGGAATGCGCTTTAGCCATTGTTCATTCGCTTGCAAAGATTCATCCTGTTGTTTTTTTTCATCTGAGGTCATGGCTTTTGGCTCAGGTTTTTTCTCAGCAGGTTTTTGTTCATTTGCCTGCTGATCTTTCGCAGATTCTTTTTGGGACTCTTTGGTAGGTTCAGGCTTTTGCTCAGCTTGCTTTTTAGCTTCTTCATCCTTGGCCTGACTGGCATCTTTAGGCGATTGCTTTGCATCTTGCTCGGATTTTTGCTGCTCATCCTTTTGATCAGAGGGTTTGTCCTCTCCGTCTTTATTAGCATCCTGCTTATCCTGTTCGGACTTTTGTTGATCCTTTTGTTCTTGCTGTTTTTTCAATTCTTTTTCGACCAGCTCTTTATTGAATTTGGCATCGGCATCATCCGGTTTAAGCTTTAATGCCTGCTCATAAGCTTTAATGGCTTCCGGTAACTGACCGGCTTGCGCCAAGGCATTGCCTTGATTATACAAACCGTCGGCAGATTGTACATTCTTTAAGTTTTCTACGGCTTTTTGATAATTGCCCGTTTTATATTGCGCCGCCGCCTGCCACTCAGGATTCTTAAACTGTTCCGCCGCTTTGGCAAAGTCCTGTTTTTGAAATGCTTGTTGTGCCTGTTGATCTTTAGTTAGCCATAAATCCTGCCATTCAAGGGCATAACTGTTTTTTGGCACCGGCAATAAAAGTAATAGCACCAGACTCAGCAAGCCTTTTCTGAAAGATAACGCAGCCAAAGGCAGTACGGCTAATAATAGCCAAGGGCCTAGTTCTGCCCATTGTTCTGCCAATAACTCATTCTTCGCCGCATTCTGTTGAATCACCGCTTGCTCAAAGAAACTGCCCAGACGATCCACATCCTGATTATCGTCACTTAAGGCCATAAACATCCCTTTTCCGGCCTCTGCCACCCTAGCTAGGTCAGGGGCATTAAGCTTAGGGATAACAATAGCGCCTTGGGCATCCTTAACAAAATCCCCTTCAGCGGCTTTAATCGGACCACCCTCGGCGGTACCAACAGCCAAAACAGAAACGCTATAGTTTTGAGAACGCTCAACAACCGGCAAGGTTTTATCGGTGTCCACACCATCCGTGACCAACAAGATTTGCCCGTTAGCTAAGCCTGCCTGTTTAAATAAATCCTCAGCTTTTTGCAATGCAGCAACCGTATTGCTACCGTGGCTGGGCATAATATCGGTCGTTAACGCCGATAACTGGCTGTCTATGGTATCCGTATCATTGGTAAGCGGGGTAACCGTAAAAGCATCACCTGCATAAACCAATAACGCGGTTTGGCCATCTTTACGATGCTTTAAAATATCGGCAATTTTGTAACGCGCCCGGATCAAGCGCGTGGGTTTAATATCGGCGGTATTCATAGACAAAGATAAATCCAACGCTATCACCAGCGCAGACTTATTACTAAACACCGGCGTAGGCAGACGCTCCCAAGTTGGCCCCGCGAGTGCAATAATCGTTAAGATTGCGGCTACCGCACCTGCAATCAAAGGCACACGACTTTGTTTAAGGTTTTTTTGCTGCAAGATAAACGGCAACAGGGCCGCATCACAGACTTCTGACCATACCCCCACAGGCTGATGGCGTCTTAATAGCATAATGTACAAACCTATGCCAGGCAGCAAAGCCAGCAACCAGTATGGCCGGATAAAATGGAAATCCGCTATGTTCATGTGCCTGCCCTGATACGATCCAGACAAATAACCGCCGCTAACAGTAAACTAACCGCCAACGGCCAATAAAACAGTTCACTCCGCGGCCTAAAATATTGTTTATCTTTTTCCACGGGTTCGAGCTGGTCTAAGAGCTGATAGATTTGATTTAGTTCGTCGGTGTTTCTGGCCCGAAAATACCGGCCACCGGTTTTTTTCGCGACAGCGGTTAAGGTTTCCTCGTCCAAGTCCGCTGAAGGATTTACTTTTCTTGAGACAAAAAAGTTCCGGACAACCATTTCATCTGCGCCAACACCTATAGTGTATATTTTCAAGTGTTGTTCAGCAGCTAATTCCGCCGCTTTAATGGGGGTTACTTCTCCAGCGGTATTGACACCATCGGTCAATAAGATCAGTACCCGGCTATCCACTGGCTGATTTTTAAGCCGCTTAACGGCTAGACCAATGGCATCGCCAATTGCGGTTCTATCTTCATCGTTTTCACCAACAGCCATACCAATAGTCGATTCATTTAGTAAGGTTTGCACGGTTTGTCTATCGAAGGTTAACGGCGTTTGCAAATAAGCCAGCGTGCCAAATAGAATCAAGCCCAGACGGTCACCTACGCGATGTTCGATAAATTCACTGGCAACCTTTTTGGTGGCGGTCAGTCGATCAACCTGCTGACCGTTGATAATAAAATCTGGCGTCTCCATACTGCCCGATAAATCAACCGCCAGCATTAAATCCCGACCACTTACCGCCTGTTCAATTGGCTCACCTAACCATTGCGGACGGGTACCGGCAATGACCAAGGCTATCCAGGCAACTATTGCCAGCCAAAACGGCCAGCGGCGCGTTTGGCTAACAGCCTGGGTTGGTTCATCGGTAATATCTTCTAAAAAAGGCACTTTGAGCGCTGCCTGTTGTGCGACCAGATGCGCAGGTAAAAGCCAACGCACTAACAAGGGTAAAGGTAACGCCAACAACAACCAAGGCCATTCATATTCAACAGGAATCATCGTTTTTGTTTTGCTGTAGCGGTAAGCCATTCTTCACACAAGCGAAAAATATTGGCAATTTCCAAGTCAGTCATAGGTTTTTTTCGAAACTGTGCATCCGCCAAACAGCGCCCAACACCGCTACTAAAAGGCGCTCCCTTTAAGCTGCGATCTAAAAAAGCCAACCAATCCAAGCCTACCAAACTGGCCGTTTCATTACGCGGATACTGGCTAATAGCGACCCGACGCATCAAAATGGACAATTGACACAATTTTTGCACATTATCCTGAGCTTGATCTTGCCTCAACCTTAACAGCAATTTTTTAGCCGTTTTAACCGCTGATTGCTGGGTGTAGCGTTTGTAAGCCCATATCAAACCCACCATTAACAAGACCAATAGCACCGCCAATAACCACCAACCGATAGCAGGCGGCCACCAACCAACAGTGGCAGGTAAATGCAGATCTTTAAGCGGCAGTTGCGTCGGCTGCATTAACGTAACCTACTGGCTGGATCAGCTTGGGTTGTGCAACGGATGAAAGCTAAACCGATTTTTTTAGCGAGCAATTCCAGATGCTCTTGATGCTCCGCAAAACGTTGCTGATAAGCCAGTAAACGCTGCTGATCGCCCCCATCAACCACCCTATAATTTTCGCCATCGGTAAAACGGTAGCGGCCTTTGGTGGGCAAACTGCTTTCTAAGGGATCATAAACCATGACTAATACCACTTCACAATGCCTGGCTAATTTAATAAGGTGTTGTTCGGCCTTAGCATTCATACCCCTAAAATCGCTGACAATATAAATACGGTTACCGGGGCGGGTATGTTGGATCAAGCGCGCCAGCACATGCTCCAAAGTAAATGCCGAGCCTGAGCTGGCCGTTGCGGCAACACTGGTATTCACCGTTGAACCAGAAACCAGCAGGTTTAAAAAACGCAATACCGCTAGTCTGCCATTTTGGGGTTTAAGTTCCTGACACTGGTGCTGTGAAAACAGTTGCCCTCCAACACGATCCCCTTGACTCTCTGCAGCCCACGCGATAAGTGCGCCAAGTTTGGCGGCTTGCACGGACTTAAACACGCCCCGGGTGGCAAAGTGCATGGTGGGACGGTTATCCACCGCAATAAACACCGGGCGCTCCCGTTCCTCCCGAAATATTTTAGTATGCGGTGAACCACTCCGAGCGGTCACTTTCCAGTCAATGCGACGAATATCATCACCCGGCTGATAAAGGCGTACCTCATCAAATTCCATTCCGCGACCTTTAAATCGCGAGACATAGCCGCCGCTTTGCATGGATTTAATGGCAGTATGCTGTAATTTCAAGCCTGCAGCAATTTTAGCCAAATTAATCAAGGTGCTCAAATTAACGGCAGTTAGGTCTTGGACAACCGTAGGTTGATTGACGGTTACAGGCTTAAGCATTATCAAGGTACCGCAATTCTGGCGATCAGCTCTTTGATAAAATAATCAGTAGTAATGCCTTCTGCTTCGGCTTCATAAGACAAAATCAGCCGATGGCGCAAGACATCCAGCGCTAAGGCTTGTATATCTTCTGGCCCGACGAAATCACGCTGTTCCAACCAGGCTTTGGCCCGTGCACAACGATCCAACGCAATACTGGCACGGGGGCTAGCTCCAAATTGTAGCCAGGCGGCTAAGTCAGCACCGTAAGCGGCAGGCTTACGGGTAGCTAAAATAATCTGTAATAAATAATTTTCCAGACTTTCTGCCATGTAAATATCAAGCACTTCATTCCGTGCCGTAAATAAGGTCTGCTGACTAAGGGGGGTAAAAGCTTCAGCTTTTTGGAGCGGTGACCGCCTAGCTTCTGTCCGCGCTAGGTGAAGAATGCTTTTTTCATGTCCAGCTTCTGGATAATCAATTTTAATATGTAATAAAAACCGGTCTAACTGAGCTTCCGGCAATGGATAGGTACCTTCCTGCTCGATCGGGTTTTGGGTAGCCATCACCATAAACAGCCCCGGTAGCGGGTAGGTCGCACCACCCACGGTAATTTGGCGCTCCGCCATGGCTTCTAATAACGCCGATTGCACCTTGGCCGGTGCACGATTAATCTCATCAGCCAAAATTAAATTATGAAATAACGGCCCTTTTTGAAATTCAAAGGTGCCTTGTTGCGGGCGATAAATCTCCGTGCCAGTCAAATCGGCAGGCAGTAAATCCGGGGTAAACTGAACCCGATGAAAGTTACCTTCGATTCCTTTACTTAAAACATTAATTGCGCGGGTTTTTGCTAACCCCGGCGCGCCTTCCACTAAAATATGGCCATCTGCCAGCAAAGCAATCAACATGCGTTCCACTAAAATATCTTGGCCAATAATCTGGCCGTTGATATGCGCTTTTAGTTGCTGCATGGCATGCTGGGTTGTCGTCGTTGTACTCGTGGTCATGAATAAAGTATCCCTCTATGGCTTAAGTGCGTTTCTGACAGTCTCGAATGATTAAAGTTGCTTATTTTACCTTAAAATAATTTATAGTTTTCTACCGTCAGCTTCAAATTTTAAAAGCTTGACCTTATTGTGTTTTGCCTGCTGAAGTGACACTAAACATTAATACTTTCCCTGCCGCATCCATTTCGTTGCAATCCACTTTTCGCCAGCGATAACCGGCGCGCCGCTATGCAAGGTAGCGGGATCAACTTGACCCTGTGAATTGAAATAGGAAAAATAGGCGGCAGAACCTTGGCGCGGCACTACCTTTAAACCAATCTCAGGAAAAATGGTTTCCCCTCCCTCTTCGACATCATTCAGATACATAACCAAGGTAGCAACCCGCTGCCCACCGCTTGCCAAATGTGTAGCACTCCCTGCTTGATCAGTCGGAAAATAATCAAAATGCGGACGATATTCACCGCCATTTGCATAATGTAAAATTTGTATACCTTCTCCATGTTCTACCGGCCAATTCATCAACGCCGAAATACGCGCTTCTAATTGCTGAACAAAGGCATTTTCGCCGCGCTGAAAATAACTGCCTTCACTGGAACGCGCCGGAATAATAATGGTTTTACCGGTTTCCGGATCAACTACGCCAGAGCGCTTGCATTTCTCGATGGACAGCGCAATTAATTGTTCACATTCCGATGCGCTCATAAAATTATCAACGACTACAACATCCGGCTCAGCCAAGCGCATGGAAACATTCACTCGCCGGTCTTTTAAGTTAATGCAGTTGCCACTAGCGATTCTGCTCGCCTCATAATGATATTTTTCTACCGTTGGCGTACTTGGTTCTACCCGATTGCTGGCAATATCTGCCTCGACTGCTGCAATATGCGCCATAGCAGCAGTATGCGAAAATTCATTTTGTAACATAGAAGTCAATAATGACTCATGTGTACAGCCTTTTTGTAAATTTTCAATCAGCCATTTTCGCCAGGCCGCATTTAAAGGCGTAGAAAGTTGCGTATTCATTACTCTATCCAAAGTATCAGGGTTATTTTATTAATGTACAACCGGCTTAATTAATACTAGCATTTGGTCAGTCGCAGCCACTAATGCATCAAGCATATCGTCACCTTTAGCAATATGCCCGGCATTCGGCAAAACAATATACTCCGCCTGGGGTAACGCGCCATGTAAACACATGGCCGCGTCCATTGGGCACATTAAATCCAGACGACCGTGGATAATGATAGTCGGGATTTCTTGTAACCGATAGCAGTTCGCTAAAATTTGACCTTCGGCCATAAAATAATGCTGCTGCGCATAATGCAATTCCATACGCACTTGTTTAAGCATTTTTTCGGTGACCGGCTCAGTTGCAGAATCGGCATCAAACACCTGCCCTAAGGCGACTTGCGCCCCCCAAGCAGACCATTCCTTGGCTACCCGCCGTTGCGCAAGTTCATCTCTTCCCCAAAGCGCTGAATATAAGCCCAAAATTAGTTCATCTCGCGCGGGTTCTGGAACACAGTTTACTAAATGTTGCCATTGTTCCGGAAAAATCATCCCGGCACCTGCTTTAATAAACCAATCCAAATCTTTTTGCCGGGCTAAAAACACCCCGCGAATAATCAAGCCGCTAACCTGGGCGGTGTGCTGCTGGGCGTATAATAATGCCAATGTCGCGCCCCAGGAACCGCCAAATAAAACCCACTGCTGAATGTTTAATCGTTTGCGGATACGTTCCATGTCGGCAATCAAATCTTGCGTGGTATTGTGTTCCAGTTCGCCGAATGGCATGGACAAACCACAACCGCGCTGATCCATTAAGATGATGTGATAGCGAACAGGATCAAAAAACCGCCGGTGATCAGGTTTAGTCCCGGAACACGGGCCGCCATGCAGAAAAATAACCGGAACGCCATTAGGGTTGCCGTTTAGCTCCACATACACCGAATGCTGGCTATTAGTTTCAAGAAAAAAAGTGTGATACGGGCTAATTTCAGGATAAAGCGTTTTCATGATTCAGCTACTTAGGTTAATGCGTCGATATTTAGAGGCGACCGCCCAATAATCTTACATCATACATGCATGGCGTTGAACGTCAGTAAATTCAAGCGTTCTCCATAATCGTTTCTACAGAAAGCTAGAAGCAAAAAAGTTCGTCATACCCGCCGGAATGAGGGCTTTTAAAAACAGTTGCACTTAATCGCTCAACAACACGCAAAAATAGCACCAGTTTACATATACCCTAACTATTAGGGTATAAACCAGTATTTACAAAACAAAAAAAGGGGGTACCAGACCCCCCCTTCTTATGAAAACGGTTTTTTAATCGTTTTAGATTAGAAACCAATTCCTAAATAACCACCGGCTGTAAAGCCATCAGTATTAACGCCGTCAGCAGCGCTACTGGTCAAATGATAGCGACCGTCAACACCTACAAAAATATCTTTCCAGATTCTGTAATCAGCACCGGCACCAAACATCATACCTGGGTTCAATACGGTAATAGATTCAGATGGTGGGCTCACAACATGTAAAGCAAAGCCAACTGGAATAATCCAAGGTCTGAAATCGCTACCTTTCATGAATTTGATTTTAGGAGAAGCGGTTAAAGAAAATTGGTTAACCGTTACAGTGCGGGTATCGTTAGCTAACAAAGGATTGTTACCAGATACAAGAGATCCAGCCGCTAAAGCTGTTGGATTTTGTGCAAGAACGTTACCTTGGACATTGCTTGAAAATTCTTTATATTCAAACATTAACTCAGCCAAGATTTCGGTGCTATCTGCCATGCCCCAAACATCATCAGTCAAGCTAAAGTCAAAGCCTGCACCAAAATACCAGGCATCTTTATCTGCAGTCCCACCCGGCAAACCAAGTTGGCTACCAGCAACATCACTGTAAATAGAAACGCCATCACGTTTATGATCCATACTGGCAAAACCACCACGGAAGAATACCATATTATCTTTGGTTTTAACTGGTGCAGGCGCAGCAGCCACAGGCTGTTGTTTCGCTTCATTTCTAACTGCATCCAGCTCAGACTGCATGCTTCTAAGCATATCGGCCATTTCATTCACTTGCGATTCTAAAGCTTGAACTTTAGAATTGCCCAGCTCAGCTTTTGACCCTGCCATTGCTTGGGGCGCGATTAAAGCGCTTGCCATCGTTAAAGTTGCTGCGGCAATGCCCCAGTGTTTGTTGGTTTTATTTAAAGTCATCGTTCCCCCTCATGAGGTTGTTATAGTTTCAGTGCTTTTGCTGTTTTACAACACAGACTTGTTTTTACGAATAAGATAATACCAGCAAATTTAATTCCTTACAAGTTTTGACTATTTTAAAATTTAATAAGTTAATCTTTTAATATCATTAGCTTACACCACTTGCATACAGCTAACTCTAAATCTGTCGCATAAAAACAACAAGTTAGAAAATAAAAATACCCTGAAGTATTTTGTGTGAAATTAACTACACCTAGTAATTTATTTAAAATCATGCGGTTTCAAGGTGTTAAAAAATCTAGCTGATATTAAAGTAATTTTTTAATCAAACCCCTCAACACTTTTGGCGAATACACCTGCCACAAGCTATTTTCAATTAGCCAATACCCGCGTAAGCAACTCCAACAGCCTGAGGCATAATTCACATGGCCATTATCCTAAAACCCCTCTTTTTTAAGCTATAATCACGCCTTTTATTGCCAGAGTTTTTGCAACTGTGACTACTACCAACCACGACTTATCAACTTTTCAGGGCTTGATTCTGGCCTTGCAGGAATACTGGGCTAAGCAGGGCTGTATTTTATTGCAACCATTGGATCAGGAAGTGGGCGCGGGGACTTTTCATCCGGCGACTTTTTTACGTGCAATAGGGCCTGAGCCTTGGAACACTGCTTACGTGCAGCCATCGCGCCGTCCGACCGATGGCCGCTTTGGCGAAAACCCCAACCGCTTGCAGCATTACTACCAATTTCAAGTGGCACTGAAGCCTTCTCCAGACAATATTCAGGAACTGTATTTAGGTTCACTGCGCTATTTGGGGCTGGATTTATTGGAGCATGACATTCGTTTTGTGGAAGACAATTGGGAGTCACCCACGCTAGGCGCATGGGGCTTGGGTTGGGAAGTCTGGCTGAATGGCATGGAAGTCACACAGTTCACTTATTTTCAGCAAGTTGGCGGCTTGGAATGTAAACCGGTGACCGGTGAAATCACTTATGGTTTGGAGCGTATTGCGATGTATTTGCAAGGCGTTGCCAGCGTCTATGATTTGGTCTGGACGCATGGGCCGTTTGGCGATGTCACTTATGGCGACGTGTTCCATCAAAATGAAGTGGAAATGTCAGCGTATAACTTTGACCATGCCAATGTGCCGTTTATGTTTTCGTGCTTTGATACTTACGAACAGGAATGCCAAAAATTGATTGCGTTGGATTTGCCGCTGCCGGCTTATGAAATGGTGTTAAAAGCCTCGCATACGTTCAATCTGTTGGATGCGCGTCATGCCATTTCGGTGACTGAACGCCAACGGTATATTTTACGGGTACGCAATCTGTCCAAATCAGTGGCGGAAGCTTATTATAATCGCCGCGAATCGCTCGGCTTTCCTATGTTGTCAGCGGGAGTACAAGCGTAATGACCACACAACATTTATTATTTGAGTTAGGCGGCGAAGAATTACCCCCCAAAACCTTGGTACGCTTAAGCGATGCTTTATTGAAGAATATCACCCAAGGCTTGACTGCCGCAGGATTGGCCTTTGGTATTGCCAAAGCGTATGCAACGCCCCGCCGCTTGGCGGTTTTCGTCGAAAATTTGGAGGGCAGCCAAGCGGACACTAACGTTGAAAAACGAGGGCCTGCGATACAAGCCGCATTCGCCGCGGATGGCACGCCGACCAAAGCAACGCTGGGGTTTGCCGCCAGTTGTGGCACGACCGTTGAGCAATTGCAGCGCCTCAAAACCGATAAAGGCGAGTGGCTGAGCTTTACGCAGCAGGAACAAGGCCAGCCAACAACCGTGTTATTGCCCGCGATTATTCAACACAGTATTGCCAACCTGCCGATTGCAAAACGGATGCGTTGGGGTAGTTCAAGCACCGAATTCGTGCGGCCTGTGCATTGGGCGGTGTTGTTGTATGGTCAAGCAACCGTGCCTGCTGAAATTTTAGGGCTTAAGACGGGCAACACCACGCGCGGACATCGCTTTCACGCACCGCAAGCCTTGGTGATTGATGCGCCAGAACATTATGCGGAAATCTTATTGCAACAGGGCAAAGTGATTGCCGATTTAGAACAACGCAAAGCGATCATTGAGGCGGCAGGGCAAAAAGCAGCTGCAGCGGTTGACGGCATTGCCCACATTGAAGCAGATTTGCTGGAAGAAATCGCGGCGCTTAACGAATGGCCTGTGCCAGTGACGGGTAATTTTGATCCACGTTTTCTGGCGTTGCCTGCTGAAGTGTTGATTACCACCATGCAAACTAACCAGAAATATTTTCCGGTCAAAACCGCAGAGGGGAAATTACTGCCGCACTTTATTACCTTCAGTAATATCGAAAGCACTAACCCTATTTCCATCCAGCAAGGCAATGAGCGGGTGATTACGCCGCGTTTGTCGGATGCGGAATTTTTCTGGAACCAAGACCGCAAACAAAGCTTGGCGGATCGTGTTACCAGTTTAGAAACCATAGTGTTCCAGCAACAACTCGGCACGTTGGCGGATAAAACGCGTCGCGTCACCCAGTTGGCAGGGCACATTGCCAACATTTTACAAGCCGATGTCCGTCTGGCAGAACGCGCAGCCACTTTGGCGAAGACGGATTTAATGACCAATATGGTTGGTGAATTTGGTGAGTTGCAAGGCATTATGGGACGCTATTACGCCTTGGCTGACAATGAGCCTGCTGAAGTCGCACAGGCTTTGGAAGAGCATTATTTACCGAAACAATCTGGCGGTGTTGCACCAACGACCCGTACCGGACAAATCGTGGCGCTGGCGGAAAAATTGGATACGTTGACCGGTATTTTTAGCGCGGGACTGATTCCGACTGGTGATAAAGATCCTTATGCGTTACGCCGTGCGGCGATTGGACTTTTAAGGATCATCATTGAAAAAGAGCTTGGTCTCAATATTGTTGAGTTGGTAGATGTTGCTTTATCGGCCTATACGCATTCGTTTGAACGCGCCACGACCAAAACCCAAGTCGTTGACTTTATTTATGACCGTTTAAAAGGCTATTGTCTTGACCAAGGGTATGCGGCTGATGAATTTGAAGCAGTGATGAGCGTTAAGCCTGCCGAGCCGCTGGATTTTATGCAACGTTTAAAAGCCGTTAAAACCTTCAGGCAGTTGCCAGAAGCAGAAAGTTTGGCGGCGACCAATAAGCGTATCAGTAATATTTTGAAAAAATCCGATACCAAACCGGCGGAAAATATTGGTGCATTAATTGAAAGTGCAGAGCTGGCCTTGTTACAAGCAGCCAAGCAATCGGCGGCGGATATTCAGCCGTTGTTAGCGCAACGCGATTATCAGGCGGCATTAAACCGCTTGGCGCAACTGCGTGAAACGGTCGATGCGTTTTTTGAAAACGTCATGGTGAATGCCGATGATCTGGGCTTGAGGACGAGCCGCTTGGCTTTGTTGTCGATGTTGTCTGGGCAGTTCTTAAAGATTGCCGATATTGCTAAGTTGCAGGCGTAATGCACGAAAAGATCGTCTTTCTGGATCGGGATGGCGTAATTAACCTTGATTCGGAGGACTTTATCAAATCTCCTGAAGAATGGCAGCCCATACCGAATAGCTTAGAGGCTATCGCGCTATTAAACCATGCGGGGTTTAAAGTGGTGATAGTCACTAATCAATCGGGTATTGGGCGCGGCTTATTTACGCTTGAAACGCTGGACGCGATACACGCCAAAATGCGGCAATTGACTACTGAAAAAGGCGGAGAAATTGCGGGTATTTATTATTGCCCTGACGCCCCTGAAGCACAGTGCGCTTGCCGTAAACCCAAGCCGGGTTTATTACAGCAATTTAGCCAGGAAACCAATACCCCTCTCCAGAATTTATTTTTTGTAGGGGATGCCTGGCGTGATATTCAAACTGCCCTGGTGGTAGGGGCTCGTCCGTTACTGGTAAAAACCGGTAAAGGTTTGCAAACCCTCTCCGAACACCCTGAGCTTACACTACCGGTTTTTGAAGATTTATACGCTGCCGCCAAATATATAATAGCGCATTAAAATTAAGTGCTGATACCTGACCCCAAATTGTATTTAACTAAAAATAAACACACGCCATTGTAATTTTTTTAGTGCAAAAGCACATTTTGACTATACTTATTCTGATTTTTTATAACCTAACATATAAAGCTAACTTAACGCCTAAGCAAATCTTATGTACTTATTAACCGCTTATACTGTATTACTGGCTTTTTTAAGCCTTAGCTCCAAGATTGTGCTGGATTCAAGTCCTGCAATTGGAATGATTTCTTGGGATATGCTCGATCATGCAGCCGCCTATAGCGTCTTAGCGGTATTACTCATGTTTACATTTAAACGCCGCCAACAGCAATGGGCAACCTCTTTCAGGGTATTACTGATGTGCGGACTGGCAGGGGTATTATTTGAATATTGCCAGCTCTGGTTTACGGCTACCCGACAATTTTCATACTATGATGCAGGCGCCAATGTATTCGGCGCGTTATTAGGCGTGTCTTTATTTTGGTGTTATTGGACTATTGCCTTAATACGTGAAAATAATCAAATATCTGAGGCAAAGCCGGAGGCTTGAAATATAAACTGCTCAAAGCAGATTAGTTTTTTGCGCCACCTAATGGTCGCGATGCCTTAAAATAAATCGAGCTGTTTTTAGACAATCCTCGCCTTCTTGGTGCTTGATGCAATTTCTCACCGTTTCTTCATCTCTGCCCACTGTTGGAATGCAATACCCTCTTGTCCAGAAGTCCTCCAGCAGGTCTGAAGGTATACTTATGATAATTACGGAGACACATACTCATAGGACTTTTTAACCCAGCTGCGATCATCCTCGGGCATTTTGAACGATTCTATCGCGCGGCAACTGGCCATGCGTGTGCCGTGTCTTTTCGCGCCAAAGTTCGAATCTTTAGCTTTTCCCCATTAACATGGCCGGGTCAATCATGGCCTTGTGGTATTGTCGACAATCGGCTTTTGGGTTTACATACACATATGCCGTTAAAGTATTCCACCAATATTTGCAGTTTCCGGCCTAAGACGTGGAGATTGTCAAATTCAACCCCAGCTCTGGCAGATATATCGGAACTCCAGTTATTTTCATCAAAATGCTTGATGTCTGCCGCTACAATTGGCCTTATAGAGGCAAAATCCAGGCGCCAGGGGCTTCTAAACTCTATGCCGTATTGCGCAGACCAAACATAAGTACGGAAGGTTCTTTATGGAACAATCCACCACCGCCGCCATAAACGCGTATACCATAAGGAAGTTCGTATGACAGTTTTAAGTCTGCGCCTTCATAACTAAGGTTCACCCGCTCAAATTTAGAGTTGGTTGCCCGCAGCAGAAACTCATCGCCAAGATGGGAACTTTGATGATAAATCCGTCCAAATGCTGAGAACTGCCCGCTACGCATACTGGAATACAGCGATACAATAAAATCCGTATTGACCAGATCAGACGAAGATGAACCCAGATTAAAGTCACTAAAGACCCCTGCTTGCAGGCCGGTTTCCCATTGCGCTTTGGATTGTCCCAAGTTGCTGCGGTAAAACGGCATGGTTTCACCGAAGCTAACTGAGGTGTATAGTCTCTACCCTAAGTTTTATTCTGCTGTCAATGCGTAAGTTCTACTAAGATTAATTTATCTATCAAACTTAAGCTTTACATCAATAGCCAGGCTCCACTATTTTTTTAACCAACGCTCCATCTCGGAGGCTTCAATCGGAGGAGAGTACAAATAGCCTTGCACAATACGACAGCCACTGGCTACCAAAATATCCGCTTGCTCTTGGTTTTCAACCCCTTCCCCGACCAGCGCCAAACCCAAGGCATCAGCTAGCGAGACCATGGCCTTTACTATAATGCGATCCCCCTCGCTACTCACCAAACCCTCCACAAAAGACCGGTCAATTTTCACCTCATCAATTGACCAGCGCTTTAAATACAACAAAGAAGAGTGCCCCATACCAAAATCATCCAGAGAAATGCTAAAGCCTGCCTCTTTCAGAAAGAGCATATTGTTTTTCACAATAGCCACTTCTTCTAACAAAGCATGCTCAGTGATTTCAATACACAGGCGGTCCGGTGCAATCTGATATTTGGCGGGAATAACCCTAAGCGCTTCAGGTAAGCCTTCAGAGCGAATATGGCGCGCAGAAATATTCAGCGAGACACGCGGCACTGTATATCCTTTATCAAGCCAGACCCGCATTTGCTGACAGGTCGCATCCAATACCCATTCACCTATTTGATTAATCAAAGACGATTGTTCGGCAATTTTAATAAAATCCAGAGGCGGAATTAAGCCCCGTTGAGGATGCCGCCATCTGATCAAAACTTCCATACCGATTAATTGCTGATGCTGGTTTTCAATCAGCGGTTGATACACCACAAAAAACTGATTATGTTGTAATGCCTCCCGAATGCCGTGTTCCATTTCCAGCCACTGGTGGGCAATAAAGTTAAGGTTGCTGGTATAAAACTCAAAATCATGGCGGCCATTTTGTTTGGCGCGGTACATCGCTAAATCTGCGTAACCCATCAGGGTTTGCGGATCCTTAGCGTCATCAGGATACACACTAACGCCAATGCTGACCGTGCAGTAAACCGGGTGTTGCTTAAGATCAAAAGGCATCGCAAAGGCCGCAATAATATCCCGCACAAAACGGTGGCCATCCTGCGGTGATGCGCCTTCCATGACCATGACAAACTCATCGCCCCCAAGTCTTGCCAATAAATCGGTCGCCCGCACCCGTTCGGTGATGCGCTTAGACGCCATAATCAACAACTGGTCCCCAGCCTCATGACCCAGGGTATCATTGATCATTTTGAAGTTATCTAAATCAAAAAACAGCAATAACACCTGCTGCCCGGAACGGTCGGCCATCGCCAAGGTGTGTTCAAGATACTGGCGCAGAAAACTGCGATTGGGCAAGCCCGTCAATTCATCATGGGTGGCAACAAATTCCAAGCGGCGATTTAACGCCACCATTTCGCTCACATCACGCCCAACCCCCCGATAACCGGAAAAACAGGCATCTTTATCCAGCACGGCTTTACCAGAAATACGCAGGTAAACCAGGGTACCGGTTTGATCTGTAAAACGTACCACAAAATCTGCAAAGTTTTGATGCGTTTGCAAAGCCTTTAACATTTCGTTAGCGGTATGGCTATAACAGGCTTCTGCTAATTCTGTCAGGCTATAACAGTGCAAACCCACGGGACTGCCCAACAAGGCGTTAATTTTTAAGTGCTGATCCGACTCCCAGAACCAATCCGCAGAGGCTTCGGCAAAGTCCCTAAAACGCGCTTCACTGGCAAGTAACTTTTGCCGCTCGTCATTCAATTCCCTGATCTTTTTTTCAAGCTTAAGACGTATACGTTCAGCGTGCTGCTCATCCACATTTAATAAACTATTAAACGATAAGCCGAGACTTTTAGGCGGTTTTGATACCGACTCTAATCTTATGACCTCTGCGACGGCACCTAATAAGTCTGGAATCAGCATAGGTTTGATCAAAAATTGAGCTGCACCGAGCGATAAGGCAAATTGTTCATCCTGTGGTGAGGTGTAAGTTGCGGTATAAAAAATAAACGGGGTTTCTTGCAACAGATAGTTTTGCTTAACGGCACGACAAAAACCATAGCCGTCCATTTCTGGCATCAAGATGTCCGAGATAATTAAATCGACAAATTCAGACTGTAGATAATGCAAAGCTTCCAAGCCATTTTCAAAACATACAACAGAGTATCCCTCGGAGCTTAAAATCGTTTCTAATAATTGCCTTGAGTTCTCATCATCTTCAGCCACCAAAATTTTCATAGTAAGTCATCTCCGCCCACAATCTGCTGGATTTGCGAAATTACCAATAGCGGATCAATAGGTTTTTCGATATAACCCGTGCAGCCTGCCGCCAATAACTTATGTTTATCCCCCGACATGGCATAAGAGGTCATGGCAATAATGGGGATGCTTACACCATACGGATGTTCACGGATGCGTTTTAGCACCTCTAAACCGTTAATATCTGGCAATTGAATATCTAAAATCACAAAATCAGGGGGCAAATTTAAAACTTGCTGCACTCCCTCCATTCCGGTCATGGCAAAGCGGGTTTTATAGTTGGCCTGTTCTAAAATAAACCGGATTAATTCCAGATTATCTTCATTGTCTTCAATAATAAAGGCAGTAGTCATAACGCTAAGGCTTATAAAATGGAAAGGGAATCATGCGCAGTTATCACAGGTAGCTTTGTCGGTATTACAAGCGTAAAAAGACTGCCTACCCCAAGCTTGCTTTTAACGCTAATCGTGCCGCCTAAAAGTTGCGTTACAATCTTACGGGTGAGATATAAGCCCAACCCCGTACCCAGGGTTTTAATTTTCAAGTGAGACTCTGCACGCTCAAAAGGCTCAAATAATCTGGCCAGACCCTGTTCATCAATACCAATACCGGTATCTTGGGTGGCAACAATGAGTTGCCCATTTTCAAAGCTGGCATTAACGGTAACCGTACCGGCTTCGGTATACTTTACCGCATTAGAAATAACATTTAAGGCGACTTGATACAGTCTTTTACGATCAGTTTCCAATTGCAAGCCAGCAGGACAGTCAACAGTTATACTTAACTGCTTTTCCTGTGCAAGATGTTGTACTGCTGGAAGTATCTCTGCCAATAAGGGTTGCAACTCAAACCTTTCAGCATGCACATGTAAAAAACCGGCTTCAATTTTAGAAATATCGATCACATCCGAAATCAGTGATAACAAATGTTTAGCTGAATTAAATGCCCGTCCAAGCTGATCCTTTTGTTTCGCATTGATCTCCCCGGACATCCCTTGCAGAACCACGCCCAAAAAACCGATAATGGAATTGAGTGGAGTACGCAACTCATGCGACATAGAGGCAACAAACATGGATTTAATCCTATCGGCCGATTCAGCCGCTTCACGCGCTTTAACCAGCGACCTTTGCAAGAGCTTTTGCTGTGAAATATCCTGTGCAATACACACCATTTGTCCAGCACTGTGGTCTGATACACTCGCCGAGCATAAAAATTCGATTTTGGTTCCGTCTGCCCGCTTTAGAACAAACTCAATGTCCCGAAAATCTAAACCCCTTAAAAGGCGTGCCGCCATTTTTAAAGTTCCATGGCGCGATTCTGGTGCGACAAGCAAATTGATAAAATGCTTACCTACAGCCTGTTTCCGAGCGTAACCGGTAGCAATTTCCGCCTCAGGATTAAACTCAATAATCTCGCCACTTTTACTAATAATAAGGATTGAAATAGGGGCATACTCAACCACATAACCAAAACGCTTTTCACTTTCCTGCAAAGACAACGTTCTGGCTGCGACCATGTGTTCAAGCTCTTCGCTGTATTTGAGCAGCGCCTGCTCTGCTTGTCGGCGGCGGTGCGTTTCAATCGTAAGGCGCGCTAAATCAGCAATTGAACCAGCAAAATTTTGCTCATCCAAAGTCCATTCGCGTAAGCCCCCTACATGCTCATGACAGATAACACCAATTACCTGGTTATTTAACCAAATGGTGCCGTCCAACATGGCACCGATGGCGTTGGTTTGTAAATATCCGCCGGTAAACTCCGCCGTAGCTTCATGTTGCAAGGCATTATGAGCAGCAATGACCCGCTGCTGCGCAAGCTGCTTAAAATAATGGGGGAAATCTGTTACTTGCAACGGCTGGGCAACGGTGTGCAAACGCTTAGAGTTGAGATACAAACACATACAATCAAGCCGCTGCAAATCCTCACTAAACAGCCAAACGCTCACCCGCTCAACATTGAGGGTTTGGGCGGAAATCCCAACAATTTCCCTAAAAATCTCTTCAGGATTAAGCCAATCTTTAAGTTGATGCTGCGTCAGCAAAGTTAATGCTTCATGCTGCTTTACCAGCCTTTGCTCGCTTAAACTTAACTTCTGCTCGAAAGTCTTACGCGCACTGGTTTGATTAAATAATTGATTTAAGAAGTGATCTGCTTCGTACCGGCGGCGCATACCACCAAGTAGGAAGCCACTGAACAACCCCATACTCACCAGCAAAACCTCCACAACCCCAACCAGCATGGCATTGTTTTTTATATAGTTTGCATAACTAAACGCTAAAGTTCCAAAAATAATAGCGATAATGACAAAAAAAATGATTAAATTCGATTTCATCGCAGTTTGCGATATGGACGACAACTCCGCTGCCGACGAATCAGAAATAGCTTGAGAATTGACCCGGTGATCAAGTGCCAGTTTCAGTTTTTTATCCCATTGCATTAAACGATGGATTAAAAAAGCCAATAACGTAAAGACCGCCCCAAAAATCCAGTTTTGATAGGTTTCAACAAGGCTTTTCTCAAATGAATTTTTATTCCAACGTGTATAAATTGCATTACGCTCGGCTTGCGAAATACTCGCCAGACCTTTCTCTAAAATACTGATTAATTGCGGCCAATCTTTTCTAACTGCCAAGCCCATTTGATAATGAAACGCAGTGCTCTGGGCTATTTTTAAGTTTTTAAGCCCATAATGATCTGCACACCAATTAGCAACTGGCAAATCGGACAACATCCCGGCGCTAACGCCAAACGAAACATGTTGCAAACCGATGCAGGTGTCATCGACTGCATCAATATATACCTGTGGAAAATGTTCTTTCAAATAACCAAAAGCCGCATAATGTCCAACTACAGAAATAGCTTGTTGCTTTGGGTTGTCTAATGACAGCGCTACCGGCGCATTATCCCGGGTGATTAAGAAAATAGGGAAATCTAAATAAGGCTTGGTGAAATACCATTGTTGCAATCGTTCTTCAGTTTCTGCGAAAACCGCAACGACATCAACTTGTTTTTCTTCTGGACTGTTTGCGGCACGTTGCGCCAAGGTAGGAATGATTCTTTTAAAACGAATGCCCAATCGGTTTTCTATGAGCTTTAGATAATCCTGTTCCAGTCCAGTCGGCTGACCCTGTATATCTAAAAAGCTGATGGGGGGATAATCCGGGGAAATTGCTACCCGTATATCATGATGCGCCTTTAGCCACGCCTGCTCCTCTAAGGTAAGTGCTTGCCCAGCCCAAGCGACCCTTTGGGTTAAGCATAAAATAAAAAGTGCTAAAAAAAAGCGGACAAAGCCCCCTTTCAAAATCCCTTTATTAGCCAAGCTAAACTCCTCTGCGATCCGCACTGTTTATTTTTTAATGTCACTGTGAACTTACTCCAAATGGTAGTTTTTTCGGCCATTAAAAGCACTTAAGCAAGGGGGGGATTTTTATAATTCACCTTTCCGCATATACTCCTACTCCAAAGTATAGCATCCCTAAGTTTTTTTGTTAGTTTGAGTTACTTGATCATTTATGAATCTGGTCACAAAACCCGACATTACCCTCCAAAACTTCCTGAAACAAATGATTTCCCACACACTTATGCACTCGCCAAGTATAATTAGGCTCCTTTTTGAACATAACAAATACTGCCAGCCGCATTTTGGAAATACGTAAAACCCTTTATTGCGTTTTCAAAAAATGCCTCAAAAACCAGGCAACCAAAATGATAAAATCGAGGCTGATTTGCCACGCTGACACAATGCCGCACAACCCTTATGCCTTGGAAGTTGAAGTTAATAAACTGCAAAACCGGGACATAACCCTGCGCTACTGCCTCACCGGTAATTTAAAACAGTTAATAATTCCGATTCGGAAATCTCCGGCAGCAGCTAATGGATTATGGGAACATACCTGCTTTGAAGCATTTATCGCAGTAGCAGGTGAGGACAAGTACCATGAATTCAATTTTTCACCATCCGGTGAATGGGCAATTTATGCGTTTATTGATACACGTAAACTTCTTGACTGGAGCACCCAACAAGCACCTGTTATCACACTTAAGCACGACGCTGAATCCCTACTTTTAGAAGCCTGTATTCCTGCGGTTGCTTTGCCGCCAAATGCACAGGGAAAGCCCTTGCAGTTGGGCTTAAGTGCTGTCTTAGAAACGCAGGATGGACACTACTCCTACTGGGCGTTGCACCACCCTGCCCCTTATCCTGACTTCCATGACCGCTCTGGATTTACTTTAACACTCAGTTAACCTTAACCCCGCTGGTTTACCAAGAGAATATATTTAATCAACTTTATCCCTTGTTCCTGCCCTCAAAAGGCCGGTAAATCGACTATTTACTTACTGCCAAATAACTTTAAACCCTATGCAATTTGGACTCGACCGATTACTAACAGATGCTACACTGCAAGCACCTTTAGCAGGCAAACGCATTGCTTTACTGGCGCATCCAGCCTCTGTGACCGCAGATTTAACCCATTCCTTGGATGCCTTGGCGAATTGCCCCAACATCAACCTCACCGCTGCTTTTGGCCCGCAACATGGGCTGCGCGGTGATAAACAGGACAATATGCTGGAATCCCCGGACTTTATTGACCCTATTTTAGGCATACCTATCTTCAGCCTATATGGCGAAGTGCGTCGCCCCACGCCTGCTATGATGGATAGTTTTGATGTGTTATTGGTGGATCTGCAAGACCTCGGTTGCCGCATATATACCTTTATCACGACCCTGCGTTATGTACTCGAAGCCGCAGCACAGCACCATAAAGCAGTTTGGGTTTTAGACCGCCCTAATCCAGCCGGTCGCCCAATTGAAGGCTTAACGCTGCGACCAGGCTGGGAAAGTTTTGTCGGTGCTGGCGCAATGCCGATGCGTCACGGTTTAACGATGGGCGAACTGGCGGGCTGGTTTATAAAAACCTTAGCCTTGGATGTCGATTTTAAAGTTATCCCTATGCAAGGCTGGCAACCTGATGCCGCGCCCGGTTTCGGTTGGCCGCTGACCGAACGGATCTGGATTAATCCCAGCCCGAATGCCCCCAATCTTTGGATGACGCGTTGTTATGCCGGCACGGTCATGCTGGAAGGCACAACTTTATCTGAAGGTCGCGGCACCACCCGCCCCTTGGAATTGTTTGGCGCACCCGACATAGCCTCGCGCCCGCTCTTAAAAGCCATGCAAACCATTGCACCACAATGGCTTAGCGGTTGCATATTGCGCGAATGTTGGTTTGAACCTACGTTTCATAAACACGCCGGACAACTGTGTGCAGGCCTCCAAATCCATGTCGAAAATACCGCTTACGATCATGCAGCTTTTCGTCCCTGGCGCCTGCAAGCTTTGGCGTTTAAAGCCCTACGCCAATTACAACCGGACTATCCTTTATGGCGTGACTTCCCCTATGAATACGAACTCGATCGTTTAGCGATTGATGTTATCAACGGCTCAACGCTATTGCGCGACTGGGTGGATGATGCCCAAGCGCAACCTGGGGATTTAGAGAGCCTAACGACAACGGATGAACTCGCATGGGAAAGCGAAAGACAGGCATTTTTGCTGTATTAAAACGGCCTCGTAGCGCTGTTGCACAACTTGTTAAAACCATAACCAGGCAACTATTTCACCGCTATCTCTACACGATAAAGTGTTAAAATTGCTACATACTTTATAATTTTACCCTTGAGGTCTTATGTCTGCTCCGGCTGTACTTTACCAATCATCACTGTCCCATTTAAAACTGCGCGCGCGTGGGAAAGTACGCGATATTTACGAGGTTGACGAACACACCCTGTTAATTGTGACCACCGATCGCTTATCCGCTTTTGATGTCGTGCTACCGGACGCCATCCCAGGCAAAGGGCTGGTACTAACGCAGATTTCCAATTTCTGGTTTCATCAATTACAGACGATAATTCCCAATCACTTGCTGACGACGGCTTTAGAACAGGTCGTGCCCGATGCCGCAGAACGCGCGCAAATTGAAGGCCGCAGCATTATCGTCAAAAAATGCCGCCCGCTGCCGGTTGAGGCGATTGTGCGCGGTTACCTGATTGGTTCAGGCTGGAAAGATTACCAAAAAACCGGTGCCGTCTGCGGTATTAACTTACCGAAAGGCTTACAACAGGCAGAGCAATTACCCGAAGCCATTTTTACACCCTCGACCAAAGCAGAGGTCGCCGCGCATGATGAAAATATCTCTTTTACCCAAACCTGCGAACTCTTAGGTCAAACACTCGCTGAACAAGTACGGGACGTCAGCATTAAGCTGTATACCAAAGCGGCTGCTTACGCAAAGCAACGGGGCATTATTATTGCCGATACCAAATTCGAATTTGGCGTGGACGAACAAGGCAACTTAATTTTAATTGATGAAGCGCTCACCCCCGACTCTTCAAGATTCTGGCCTGCTGACCAATATCAAGTAGGCATAAGCCCCCCCAGTTTTGACAAACAATATGTGCGGGACTACCTGGAAACCTTGGACTGGAATAAAACCGCCCCCGGCCCCAAATTACCCGCGGAAGTTGCCGAGTATTGCGCTGCAAAATACCGGGAAGCTGAAACGCGGCTGACCAAAAATTAAGAAAACAACCCAATCGAAAAATTAAATGTTACAGATTTTTTGGCCACAAACTAATGCTTGCTAATAACAAACTTTACGACGAACCCTTTGCTAAACGTTTCTAAGTTTCAACAAAATTACCCCGCAAAGAATTATCTGTGCATTAATCGCCAAAATAGCGGATTAATCAGTTCAATTTCCTAGCTATCCGATACAGCTAGGATAAAGTGAATCAACGATGTAATGTAACAGGTTTTTTTACATCCATTATGCGGCAAGCAAGCAAACCGTCAAGATGGCAAAAAAAGACACGCAGAAACCCATTGAGCACTACATCCACACGGATAAGAAGCGTGTTAATAATCCCCAGATTGGCTTGGTCACACCAAAAACCGACCCCGAAAAAGACCAGAAAAAAACCTACGCCTATGAACCGCACCTGGACCCACAACTACAATGGGCAGGCAAAGCCGGACACACCAGTTTTAAGGTGCCGACTGTCAGCCTGCATGTGCATGAACGGATTGATGCTAAAAACATTTCAAAAAAGCTAAGGATAACGGCGGGCAATGTGAACAAGCGCGATGTGAAAGGCGGCAAGGACGAGGATTTATGTGCCGAACCGGAAGTGCTTAAGGCGTTCCGCGATACTTGGGAATTGGGAATTGGGCATCCATTCGTATTTGACTTACTTAAGGGATCGTTTGCTGTTGGCGCTAGAGTTGTTGGCGGACAGCGGCAGTATTTTTGTGCAGATTTCCGATGAGAATGTGCATCATGTGCATCATGTGCGGGAGATTATGGATGAGATGTTTGGGGTTGGGAATTTCGTTGCGTTAATTGCATTTCAAAAAACAGGTAGCCAAGCCGGATCGCTCCTTGGCGCTATATATGGACTCCTCGTTTTTGCAAGCTTTTTTTTCGATTGCATTGGTCAGAAAACGCAGTTGCTTCCATATATCCGGCCTGTTATTGGGTCTTAATTACCCTTGGCCCTGATGGATATCCGCGTGTTTTCATCCCTATTACGTTAGCGGCCTTAAAGACCTTGGCGCTTAAGCGGATTGCCGAAAACACCGGTCTGACCTGTTTGCCATCTTTTTGAAAAAAACTTCGCAACTGGAAGTGCCTGTTCTTACCTCTTTAACTACTAAAACGCGTTACTACCAAACTCATTTAACCCCTCTTAAGCACTGGCTTGCACCGGTCTTTCATATTGCGTTGATCTCGTCAATAGCGCCCACACAATCCTGGCGTTCTTATTCGCCACCGCAACGGCGGCAATGTTGGCGTTACGCCGTTTTACCAACCCATTGCCCAACAGCTTTGGGTATCCTCTTTTTTGGTAGCCGCATTGACCACTGACCTCCCGCCATGGATCAACAAGGTACGCAAGTAAATGTCCCCCCGCTTACTAATGCCCAGTAGCTTTGGTTTGCCGCCACTGGAATCTTGCTTCGGCACTAGGCCTAACCAAGCGGCAACTTGCCGCGCCGAAGCAAAGGCCTTGCCATCCCCTAAAGACGCCAGCGGTAATCGGACCGATGCCGGGTACATCGCTAAGCCGTTGGCTTACTTCACTGGCAAGGTGCACAGCCTGAATCTTATCACCGTAGGCATCTACCTGCTTATCCATTTCAATCAGTTGGCGTTGTAAATCCGAAAAAATTACCCTTTCAGCTACCGTCAGATTATTTTCAGCGTCTTCCAAAATCTCGGGCAACTGTTGGCGCAGTTTGGCTATTCCTATGGGTACAATAATGCCATATTCAGCCAATAACCCCCGGATACGGTTGGCAAGGGCGGTCCGTTCCTTGACCAATCCGGTGCAGCATCTGGATGTCTTGTTGTCCGGTGCTTTTGATTGGCACAAAGCGCATATTCGGGCGGCCTAAGGCTTCACATATCGCTTCCGTATCATTGGCGTCATTTTTATTGCCTTTGAGGTAAGGCTTGACAAACTGTGTGCTGATCAACCGGGGAGCATGACCCAATTTTATTAATTCCCTCGCCCAATAATGTGCCCCAGAACAGGCTTCCAAGCCAATCAGGCAAGGTGTCAAATTAGCAAAAAATGCCAGCAACTTATCCCGCTTAAGTTGTTTACGCAAGACGGTCTTTCCTTTAACATCAACACCATGTAATTGAAAAACATTTTTTGCAATGTCTAAACCAATTGCCGTAACATTCATCTCGGATTCCTCTTCTTCTGTTAAGTGGCCGTTCGGCTTCCACTTTGGCACATCGCGATGCCGTTGGGAAGGGGAGGAGTCCATACCATTACGTTAGACATCCATTAACATTCGCCCCGTCACTCCCCTGAAAATGACATGATGCACTAGTTGAATATTTGCGCTAGAATGAATACTATAAGTATCATTTTTCGAGAGCTACGATGGAAAAAGTTAAA
>JBEBJQ010000127.1:0-7070 GCA_040079795.1 Methylococcales bacterium | reverse complement strand
GAAATTATGTTCACGATAAAGAAATATTATCGGGAAATCATGGCAGGTAGAGAAGAAGAGCTTTCTTCTCATAAAGAATTAATAAAAAGTTATATTGATCAATATCGTAAGGATGAGCCATTTGAGGGGCTTCCGAATGAAGTCCGAATACACTTGGAACGTTTGAGGGATCGCATTAATGGTGAAGAACAACTACTTGAACCATTAACTTCTCAAATTAAAGACCTATTAACTGTCAATGATAAAGAAAAAAGGCATCTAAAATATTACACTATTGGTGGCTTTTTCGTTGGTTTAGCTGGGGTTGCATTTTCAATCTACACGACCTTCACTCAACCACAAATTGAGACGAATAAGATTGAACCTTTAAAAGAACAAACTGAAGGTGCTAACAAAAAAATCCAACCGATCACCCGTAGTCCCTAGTCTGGGCTGGATGTAAAATTTAGTCAGGTCTTGCAGTCGCGCTACGGCCTAACATTACGCTCAAGCGGGACGCGCCTTTTCGGGGCGGTTTTGAAGGTTTGTTATTTTTCCGGCTTCGGTGGCTTCGCTAATCGCCCTTGACAGGCGCGCCCCTTAGCTTTACGTTAGGCGTTATGGGACCGCCTTCTGTCTCACCATGATACGGAAATAAAATGAAACCTAAAGCAATCTCAAAGCCGCTACAATTTACAGTAGGCTTATTATTTGCAGCAATGTCAATAATTATCACACCTTATGCCGCATATGGGTCAACCATAGGTGCTCCCTTAGTTAATCGCGCCCTAACTGATACGGCAGGAGGCACTATCTATGCGCTAAACACAGGCTTTAACCAGTCAGGCATTCTCAGTAATTGGGCTTTTTATAATGACAATCCAACACAAATTGGTTACGAAATTACTCCGCTGCTCTTGGATGTCGTAGGTGGTGATTATGTCATCATTGGGGTTGGTACATCTCGCACAAATTCAGCTACCGGGGTGCAAACATTTAATTTTGGGCTTACAGCTGGAACGGATACCGTCAGTCCTAATCTTCTTTTTGGCTGGAAAGACGGCACAGACACAGACCCCGCTCAAACAGGTGTTATTGAACTTGATTTTGTAAACTCCGCCACGGTCGGAACTCAACAGTTTTTTGGCAGCGGACTACCAGGTGTTTCAGGACACAGTGGTGATCTATTTCCCGGTAGCAATCTAGGTGCCGGGCGCACAATGGGTGTTGACGTTGGACAACTTGACCGTGACTACTCAATACAAGCTACGGTATCAGCGGTTCCTGTTCCGGCGGCAATGTATCTATTTGGTTCTAGTTTAATAGGTCTTTTAGGTATGAGAAAAAAGGTAGCTTCATAGCCTAACATTACGCTCAAGCGGGACGCGCCTTTTCGTGGCGGTTTTGAAGGTTTGTTGTTTTTTCCGGCTTCGGTGGCTTCGCTAATTGTCCGTGACAGGCGCGCCCCTTAGTTTTACGTTAGGCTGACAATTCTACGATAGACGTTTCCACATATTAACTAAAAGGACGGTGCTCAATGGCTATAATCAATGAATGGACTAAAACTGAATTAGGACAATCAAACAACAAATGCGTGGAGCTGCGCGTTCATTTTTTACAAGAATCAGAGGGCGCATATATCAAAACTACTTTAGAAATAGGCATTGTTCGTCTACAAAAAAGAAGATTGTTTTTTTGGGTTAATGCAACAGCAGATTCTATTAGGTTAACTGGTGAGTTTTCTGGTCCCCGCTCTCCAATAGATATTAACGGAAATTCCGGTTACATTCAGAGTAACCCTTTTAATATTAATTTCAGCTCGACCGTAAAACATTTTATTGATTACTCACCTGCTTCGGCTGACCATTATTCAATCGATAGCGCTAAATACGTTATAACCGCTTACTTCTCAGGTACTGGAACAAGTGCGACTGTCGCATGGTAGTGGGATTTTACCTTGAGATGATATGTTTTCAGCTTTTTTTGTAGTTGTTTAACTTCTTCAACCTTTGGCCTAACATTACGCTCAAGCGGGACGCGCCTTGTCGTGGCGGTTTTGAAGGTTTATGTTTTTTCGGCTTCGGTGGCTTCGCCAATCTTCCGTGAAAGGCGCGCCCCTTAGCTTTACGTTAGGCATTCAAAACAGGGCAAACAAATTGCTACCACCACATCAGATTCAAGTTGATCAAAGGAAAAACTGGATTTCTCGGCTTCTTATCTTCAGCTTAAGTCTTGCATTTTTTCCAGTAATTATTTTTATTCTGGGTGTGCTGTTTGGCATATTATTCAATTGTAACCTTCAAGCTCATAGTTGCACTTCACTCCCCAACCAGCTCGGGGAACCGTTTGTAATGGTTCTTGGTTTATTGTTAATTTTTGGCTCATTTGGCCTACAATTAACAGTTCCTGCTGGAGTCACCATTTTTATCATTGGGATTATTACTAATGGGATCTCTAGAAAAACTAAAATTAAGTGGGTATATGCAGTACTATTGCTACCTTTAATTTTGGTATTAATAAGCGCAGTAATATGGCTTTATAAATCTGCCATGTGAAAGCCACTATACTAGAGTACTTATGAGGCCTAACATGGCAGTCAAAGGGACGCGCCGGACGCAGGCGCTTTTGAAGGTTCGTTGTTTGTTCGGGTTCGTCAGCTTCGGTTTAGTCCGGCAACCGGCGCGCCCCTTACTTTTACGTTAGGCGTGGCGGATAACATCTTGCATATCAGTCCACATCTTTGTTTCAACGGACAATGCAGAACAGCATTCGAGCATTACCAGCGGATTTTCGGTGGGAATATCACTACGATGCTGACTTACGGCGAGTCGCCAATGGCTTCTCAAGTCGACCCCGTATTGCGCGGGCGCATCGTACATGCGACCTTGCAGCTAGGTGATATTGAACTTACGGGAGTCGACCAATTTCCCTGCGACTACGGGAAACCACAAGGCTTCTTTGTCACTATGACCATAGGCAGCGCGGCGCGGGCGAAAGAGATCTTCACGGCACTTGCAGAGAATGGCGAGATACGCTTCGCGTTTCAACAGACTTTTTGGTCGCCTGGTTTCGGTGTGCTGACAGATCAGTTTTTTGTGCCATGGGAGATCAATAGTGTCGAGCCCCCAATTTCCGCCTAACATTGCGCTCAAGCGGGACGCGCCTTATCGTGGCGGTTTTGGAGGTTCGTCATTTTTCCGGCTTCGGTGGCTTCGCCAGTCTTCCGTGGAAGGCGCGCCCCTTAGCTTTACGTTAGACGTAACTGCAACGTCTTATTTGCAGTATTACTTTGGAAATTAGTACTATGAAAAAAGCCGCACTTATTGCAACATTGTTCGTCAGTACCCCCGCATTGGCAAATGTCACTTTCTATGACTCGAAAGTATTATTTGATGCAGCGGCCGCCACAATACTTATTGAAAACTTTGATGACTTTTCTCCCACTGATACTGAGATCTACAGTTCAATTACTAGAGGCATAGCTACTTATACACCGCTTTCAGGATCTCCAGCTCCAAATCTCTTCATTAACGGTACTAACACGGTTTACAATGCATTCGGCGCTAATCTAAATCCATTCACAGGTACTGTATTAAATTCCAGTGGTGACGAAGACATTATGGTCAGTTTCTCAACACCGCTCACCGCAGCCGGATTTGATGGTTACCTCAATGGCTTAGGTGTTGGTAATGTAAAGGTGTTTTCTGACGGCAATTTACTGGGTACACTAAACCTACCCGACCCTGTTGGTGGAGGAAAGATATTTGTGGGGATCACCAGTGATACGCCATTCAACAGTTTCCAATGGACAACCACGGGCGGTGGAACGCTCAGTACCGCTATCGATACAATCACAGTAGCAACTGTCCCAATCCCAGCTGCAGGCTGGTTATTAGGTTCTGCTCTGGCTGGACTTTTAACTATTAGAAATCGTTATTCAAAAAAAGTCTAACATTACGCTCAAGCGGGACGCGCCTTATCGTGGCGGTTTTGAAGGTTTGTAGTAAGTTCGGCTTCGGTGGCTTCGTCAATCATCCGTGAAAGGCGCGCCCCTTAGCTTTACGTTAGGCATCCTGAATTTTATGGTTTGTCGCGTATTGGTTTCTCCATTACGGAACGCTGTTTAACGAACGAGGCAAGTTGTTGTCTTGTGCGCCGCTTAAGTTTTTTGCGGGGCGGCGTTTAGTTGGGTGGTGTTTGCACGGTCGGGTGCGTTTGCACCACGCGCGGGCTGGCTTCCGGTGTTTTGGTTTGGCTTGGTTAAGCCGCGCACGATGCAAGCCGCGAATCTCCAGTGTCAACGTAGAGTTAGGCGCGCTGTTTGGCCCGCCCTGTCTGTGGCTGTTTGGTGTTGTTGCGGGGTTGCTATGGTGCGTTGGTTTAGCTTAGGTGTGCCGCGCTTATGAAGCCACAAGCTTGGTGTTTTTGTTGGGCTTAGTGTTTGTCTGGGCTTTTTGTGGTTGTCGGTGTGGTTTTCCACGCCTTTCGGCCTAACATTACGCTCAAGCGGGACGCGCCTTATCGTGGCGGTTTTAAAGGTTTGTGTTTTTCATGCTTCGGTGGCTTCGCTGGTCTTCCGTGACAGGCGCGCCCCTTAGCTTTACGTTAGGCATCAAATGGAGCAACCGTTGAAATTTAGTCAATTCGGTTCTGAGAATGGGCGGCTAATTATCTATTTTCATGGTGCGCCAGGCGCACCAGAAGAATGTGCCATTTTTGATATTTATGGAAAAGAAAATGGTTTAACGTTTATTTGTTTTGATCGGTTTTCTGTCGATTCTTCAATAGACGGTGAGGCGTATTACCGGTTTCTGGCAAAAGAAATTTTAAAGAAAGCCGCTGGGTGCAAAGTGGATGTCATTGGGTTTTCAATTGGTGCTTTTATTGCGCTACAGACGTGCCGCTATATGGTCAATGAAGTCAGAAACCTGCATTTAGTTTCTGCTGCTGCGCCGCTAGAAGCGGGCGATTTTCTTAACGCAATGGCAGGGAAGCAAGTTTTTCAACTAGCAAAAACATTCCCTGCCCTATTCGTTCTTTTATCTTATTGGCAAGGGTTACTCGCGTTGCTTTTCCCTAATGCTTTATTTAACTTGTTATTTGCCAATACCGCTGGTGAGGATAAAGCATTGGTCGTCAACAGTGAGTTTCAATCGAGCATAATCAAAACATTGAGATCGTGCTTTATTGGTCGCATCCAAGGCTACACAAGAGATATTAAGGCTTATGTAAATCTATGGAAAACCACGCTTCCTGAGATTTCTATCAATACACACATTTGGCATGGAGCGGAGGACAATTGGTCACCAAAATTGATGGCAGAATATTTAAAATCTGCGATTCCGAGTTGTTCACACATCGAAATATTGGGCGGTCTATCTCATTATTCATGCCTGTACGAAACAGCCCCAAAAATATGCAATCAATTGAGCAAAGCCTAACATTACGCTCAAGCGGGACACGCCTTTTCGTGGCGGTTTTGAAGGGTTGTTGTTTTTCCGGCTTCGGTGGCTTCGCCAGTCTTCCGTGACAGGCGCGCCCCTTAGCTTTACGTTAGGCATCCTGAATTTTATGGTTTGTCGCGTATTGGTTTCTCCATTACGGAACGCTGTTTAACGAACGAGGCAAGTTGTTGTCTTGTGCGCCGCTTAAGTTTTTTGCGGGGCGGCGTTTAGTTGGGTGGTGTTTGCACGGTCGGGTGCGTTTGCACCACGCGCGGGCTGGCTTCCGGTGTTTTGGTTTGGCTTGGTTAAGCCGCGCACGATGCAAGCCGCGAATCTCCAGTGTCAACGTAGAGTTAGGCGCGCTGTTTGGCCCGCCCTGTCTGTGGCTGTTTGGTGTTGTTGCGGGGTTGCTATGGTGCGTTGGTTTAGCTTAGGTGTGCCGCGCTTATGAAGCCACAAGCTTGGTGTTTTTGTTGGGCTTAGTGTTTGTCTGGGCTTTTTGTGGTTGTCGGTGTGGTTTTCCACGCCTTTCGGCCTAACATTACGCTCAAGCGGGACGCGCCTTATCGTGGCGGTTTTAAAGGTTTGTGTTTTTCATGCTTCGGTGGCTTCGCTGGTCTTCCGTGACAGGCGCGCCCCTTAGCTTTACGTTAGGCATGAGAAGAAACTAGGAAAGCAGAATATGAATTTATCTTCTTCAGAGCGTTTTGATAGCATCGCTAGCGGTTATGCCTCAAGTGAGGTTCACTCAGGCAGTCCAACCCTCGACCGGCTGCACAAACTTCTACCTCCAGTAGATTCGGTTTGCGATATAGCGAGCGGCGCTGGGCATACAGGTCTCGGATTCGCAGGTATTGCTTCGCAAATCGTAGCAGTTGATCCCGCACCGAATATGCTTGCACAGGTGCAGCGTCTGGCGGCGGAGCGTGGCATTGCCGTCGAAACAGTTGAAGCGTTTGCAGAGTCGATTCCGTTGGCATCTGCATCGTTCGATTTGGTCGTTTGCCGTTTGGCCGCACACCATTTCTCTAACCTTCCCAGAGCGATGGCTGAAATGACCCGTCTGGCAAAGCCAGGCGGCTATGTGGCTATTATCGACATGGAAGGTGATGAAAATCCTGCTCTTGATGCGCTCAATCATGAAATCGAGATGCTTCATGATCCAACGCATGTGCGTTCTTATACGGCGAAGTACTGGCGTGAGATCTTCGCCGCGAATGGGCTGGAAGTGGAAGCCTGTGAAAACCGCTGCTGGGAAATTCCCGATGGTTTGACGGTTAAACGGTGGTGTGAGTTGGGTGATTCTGGCGCTGAAGCTTTGCAAGCCATCCAAGACAGATTGGCATCTGTCCCACCAGAATGGCTATCGGAACTCGAAATTACGCGGGACACCGACGGAGGTTTCCGCCTCCCAATTCGCACCCTACTTATTCTTGGACGTAAATCTTATGGGCCTCGTGCCTAACATGGCGCTCAAGCGGGACGCGCCTTTTCGTGGCGGTTTTGAAGGTCTGGTATTTTTCCAGCTTCGGTGGCTTCGCCAATCTCCCGTGACAGGCGCGCCCCTTAGCTTTACGTTAGGCTCGCAACGAAACTGATGAATATCACACCTCTTCTGCTTTTAGCCATGCCCATGCTGGTTCATTT
>JBEBJQ010000031.1:0-41136 GCA_040079795.1 Methylococcales bacterium | reverse complement strand
ATTGACGGCCTTCTTTCCATCCCACCAAGGCTAAAACCGCTTTTTCCGTAAAAGCCGTGGTAAGCCAGCCATTATAGCGGCTTTCCTTATCCTGTCAATAGTAAAAGTTTATGCAATGCATTTATATTACCGGTTTATTGCACTTATAAACACAATATCAACAAAGTACAGATTAATATAATTAAAACTCAATTAGTCATTTTCTCAAAATTCGTTTTATGTAACCGCGCATAAGCACCATCTTTGGCAATTAACTCAGCATGCACGCCTATTTCTATAATCTGCCCATGATCTATAACGATGATTTGATCTGCATTTTCAATAGTAGACAAACGATGCGCAACCACAAGCGTAGTCCTGTTTTGCATGATTCTCTTCAACACTCGCTGAATATAGCGCTCTGATTCGGTATCCAAGGCAGATGTTGCCTCATCTAAAATTAAAATCGGCGCATCCTTTAATAAAGCCCTAGCTAAAGCTAAACGCTGCCTCTGCCCACCGGATAATTTAACGCCGTGCTCTCCGATTTCCGTATCGAAACCTTGTTCAAATTTTTCAATAAAATCCGTGGCATAAGCATCTGTTGCGGCATCAATAATTTGCTGCCGACCCTTTCCTGCCAGCTCACCATAAGCAATATTATTCGCCACGGTATCATTAAACAACGTTACTTGCTGGGTAACTAAAGCAATGTGGCTAAGTAAATTAGCACGGGTATACTGCTTAATATCTACTCCATCAAGCAAGATTTCTCCTTGGGTATATTCGTAAAACCGTGAAACCAAACTAACCAGCGTGCTTTTACCTCCTCCCGACGCACCTACTAACGCTACGGTTTGGCCAGGTAAAACATTAAAACTAATATTATTGATTACCAAATCTTGCCCGCCAGGATACCTAAATGAAACATGTTTGAATTCCAATCGCCCTTCACAATGCCCCGTTTCATAACTTCCTATATCGACTTCTTCCTCCTCATCCAACACAGCAAACAGACTTTCTGCCGCAGCAATCCCTTTTTGAATATCCCCATTCGCGTCACTCAATTGACGAATGGGCCTCGGCAGCAAAAACGCCGCGGTTAAATACCCCACAAATTCGCCCGCACTGGTTTGCTTCATAAAATACAAGGCCAGATACATTAACACCGACAACATTACACCAATTAACAATTGCATCAAAGGGCTATGAATAGCCAAGGTAGTTGCAACCTTTAAAGCATTGTTACTGTTAAATAAGCTGCGCTCCTTAAACCGATTTTTTTCATATACCTCACCACCATAACTTCTAACTACACGATGACCATTAACCAATTCAGAGGTAATATGCGTCATATCACCCACCGAATCTTGTAAACGCTTACTTAAAGTGCGCAAACGTTTACTCACATAACTGACCATAACCAAAATAACTGGCGCAATACAAATAAAAACTAAAGATAGCTGCCAGTTTATAAAAAATAGATAAGCGAGCAAACCAAGCGCAGTCAACCCCTCCCTTACAAAAGTTCGAACTGAATCAGTAGTCGCCTGAGTGACCTGACCGACATTATGAGTAATTCTTGAAATCATGTAACCGCTATTATTGGCATCAAAATATGCCGTTGGTAAGCGCGTATATTTATTAAAAACCTCACTGCGCAAAGCATGTACTACATTAGAAGAAACCCGGGCCAGAAAATAATTTCCCAAGTATGATCCGATACCTCGCACAAATATCAAACCACTGAAAAACAATGGTAAATACATCATCTCTTCGCGCTTTTCAGTTTGTAGAGTATCGATGATATGCTTAACTAATGCTGCAAATAAGGGTTGTGTTGCTGAGTAAAGCAGGAAGCCTAAGATGCTTATGCCAAAAAATCCAAAGTGCGGACGGACGTACGATAACAAACGTTTATAAATAATAACGTTAGAGGAGGATTTTTTTTTCATGGAAAAGATGTTGATTATTAAGGCAGAAGAGAGCTAGGAGGAGAACTGAAGATCTTGAGCAATTGATTGTTTAAACAACGTAAATTACGCCGACAAAGCTAGACAGTCATCGCGTTTGTTTAGTTGCTTTTATTTTTAGGAAAGCCTGCCTTAAATACTATGGCTAATATTTAAGAATAAACATTAACCAACATACGGCAGGGTTAAGCGGGATATATCCACTACAAAATAGAATCAATCGCTTATCGGGCAATTACCTTCAAAGGCATAATAATGCGAAGATGACTAACCGACACAACGCACCATTAATAAATACTCATTCTGCAAAGCGCCATGCTTATTCACTAGCATCAGGACAAATATGAACGAGTAATCCTAAAAATCCAAGTAAACGAAGTGAAAACTGTTAAACAATGACTTAAAAATTATAATTTACCACCTTAACAAACAAGCTGTTTTATAAAACAGTTTGTTTAAGTGATTGGTTGGTTGGCGTCAATAATGACCTTTAATTTTTGACCCGCCTGCAAGCTTGCTGCCTTCTTATCAGCGTTCCACTTACGAATATCAGTCACTGAAACATTAAATTTCCGCGCAACACCCGTCAGGGACTCACCTTTTTTAACGACATAATGAATAGTTTGAAAAGGATTTCTATTTGAATTCGAGGCGACAAGTTGTGGTTTATTTTTAAAGTTTAATTTTTGCCCAGCGGCTAAAGAATTTTTAGATGCACCATCATTCCATTTGGAGTTAACAGGAAGCTCATGCGCCACTTTTTGGAACCCATCATGCTTGTTGGCCGCGTAATAAGTATCATGCCTAGCATCAATAGATTTTTTATGCTTTTTAGCCAAAAGTATCTCGGTTTTTTTACGCGCTAATCTTTCTTGTTGCGCCCTTTTCTCTTCCTGAGCAGCCCTAGCAAGCGCCAAACGTTCTTCCTGAGCTTTAAGCGCCAGTCTTTCAGCTTCTTCTTTACGCGCTATCCGCTCAAGCTCTGCCGCTCTTTTAGCCGCCAACATGTCGAGATATTGATTCTTAATTTGATAAGTTAACTGCTCTTTCTCTTCAACCGGGATTCGATCTAAATTTTCTTTAAATACACCAACTTGTCCGACCGGTATCAATAAGTGATGCGGACCATCAGGCGCAGTGGCATTTTGTTTAAATGCAGGGTTCAATTTCAAAAAATGTTCGGGGCTAATGTTGGCCATTGCTGCGGCTTGATTTAAGTAAAGCGGCGAACCTACATCAACCACTTCAAAAACAGCCTTATTTCGTATCGGATGAAGCGGAACATTGTATTCATCAGCATGCGCAAACAATTTCGCAATAGCGAGTAATTTTGGAACATAATGCATGGTTTCTTGCGGTAAGCTCCTCAACGACCAGTAATCGGTCGGCTCGCCCATTAATGCATTTCGATCGATCGCTTTTTGAATATTACCTTTGCCATAGTTATAAGAAGCCAAAGCCAATAACCAGTCCCCATTAAAATTTTCGCTTAAATCTTTTAAATAAGTTGCGGCGGCTTGGGTAGAGGTGTAAATATCGTTACGCCCGTCATACCACCAGTTTTGCTTTAAGCCAAAATCTTTGCCGGTAGCCGGCATAAACTGCCATAAGCCTGCCGCAGAAGCGCTGGAAACAGCGTCAGGTTTGAACGCGCTTTCTACGATTGGGAGTAAAGCCATTTCACCGGGAATATTTTGCGACTCAATCTCATTGATAATTTGATATAAAAAAGGTTCTGCGCGTTGCTGAACCCTGGCGATATAATCAGGGTGATCTAAAAACCAGTTTAATTCCCGCTCAACCCTTGGATCGTCAACTTCAGGCAAAGCATAAAGCGAAAGCAACCGATCCCAAATAAGATCATGTTCATTAAAATTGTGCTTTTTTACAGGCTTGACCCAAGCGAGTTTTTTATGGCGCAAATTCTTATCGTAAGAGGTATGATGAACTGCCTCTGTTGAATAAATCGTCTTAGGCGACTGATTTGAGCAACCTGCACCGAGCAGAACAATCAAAAAAAGTACAAATTGCATTGGCCTGTTAAAATTGAACATAATCATTGGGCTGTAATGAATCGTTGGTATCATGGATGAACTTATTATAACTGGTTTTTTTGGAATAACATTCTCTTATCTCATATTGAGCTTAAATTGTGAAGCGTAATTTTTTATTTGCCTGGTATCAAACGCCCAGAGGTCGGCTACTACAGGAGCTAGAAGCAAAGTATTTGCAACATGCGATTCAGGTTAGTTGTAAGCAAACCATTGTCCAAATTGGCGGTTTAAACTGGGAAAACGAGTTTATAGATTGCACTTTATATGAAAAATTTATCATTATTGACTATAAGGGCATGGGTTGCCCGGAAGCACTAAAAATCCAGGCAAAAGCATTCGCGTTACCCATTCAAACCGCAAGTGTCGATTTAGTGATTTTGCCGCACCTTCTGGAGTTTGATGCACAACGGTTTCAAACGATTAGGGAAGTTGAACGCATTTTAAAACCGGAAGGGGAGCTGATTATAGTGAATTTTAATCCCTGGAACTTATGGCTACGCTATCAATTTGTGCTGGATAAAAAATGGTCAAACACATGGCATGCCCACTTCATCAGTCGCAACAGAGTGATCGACTGGTTAAAATTGCTGAACTTTGAGATCAAATTATGTTCCGAGTTCAATATCAACCAAATCGACCAACTTGACGCCCCGACCATCAACTTTAAAACCAGCCGAAATCCGCTTCTGGGCATGGCCTATGCTGTTAAAGCCATTAAACGCCGCTATAACTTAATTCCCTTAACGCCTATCCTGACGAACCCAGTCCGGTTAGCGATCCAGAGCCATTTCGAACCCTCGCAATGCGTAAATAATGATGACTGATACAGAAATACCGACTGCCGTCCAAAAAGATGAAAATCCGCTTGTGCACATTTATACCGACGGTGCATGTAGGGGCAATCCAGGCCCGGGCGGCTGGGGTGTTTCGCTACATTATGGCACCCTCCAAAAAAAATTATACGGGGGCGATCCCGAGACCACCAATAACCGGATGGAATTGATGGCCGCCATCCAAGCCCTGGAGTCCTTAAAAAAGCCGTGTGAGGTTCACTTGCACACAGATTCAAAATATGTATTGCAAGGCATAACCGAATGGCTACAAAATTGGAAAAAACGGGGCTGGAAAACGGCTTCCAAACACCCTGTCAAAAATGAAGACCTCTGGCGGCGCCTAGACGCCGCGACAGTCAAACATAAAATCAAATGGATTTGGATAAAAGGCCATTCAGGCAATGTCGGTAATGAATTAGCGGATCGACTGGCTAACCAGGGAATAGATGAATTGTGAACAAATTTAAGCTGAGAGGAGATTACACAGCATGGCACAACTAAAAACTATTGCCCAATTAGGTGAGCCTGTTTTAAGACAATCTGCACAGGACATTCCGTCAACCGACAGTGCCACCGTCAGGACATTAATGGACGATATGTTATGTACATTAAATGAATCCGGAGGCGTTGGCTTAGCAGCGCCACAAATTTACGAATCAGTACGAATGATTATCGTCGCGTCCAGACCAACGCCGCGTTACCCAAACGCCCCTGACATGCCTGCGACGATCATGATTAATCCTGAATTTACCAAACTATCTGAAGCCATGGAAAAAGGCTGGGAAGGCTGCCTCAGCATTCCCGGTATCAGAGCATTAATCCCGCGCTATCAAAATATCGGCATTACCTATACCGACATTACTGGACTAACCCAACAGACTGAAATACAAGGATTCGTAGCGCGAATTTTTCAGCATGAGCTCGATCATCTGGATGGCTTGGTTTATCTGGATAGGGTTGAACATAATCGCGACATTATCAGCGAAACAGAATATTTTAAATTACCTACGCCTTAACTCATTTAATCGATATCCCTAATTAAGGCCAACATATCATCAACAGATAATTTACCACTCAGCTCGCCGCCTTCTAACAAGCTATTAGCTAAACCACGCTTATGCTTATGCAAGTCAACAATTTTATCTTCAATAGTGTCTTTAGCCACTAAACGATAAATCGTAACCGGGCGTTTTTGCCCCATACGATGCGCACGATCTGAGGCTTGATCCTCCACCGCTGGATTCCACCAGGGATCCATGTGGATAACATAATCAGCAGCAGTTAAATTTAAACCGGTTCCCCCCGCCTTTAAGCTGATTAAAAACAAATCTCCGTCACCGGCCTGAAAAGCATTCACCGCTATTTTTCTTTTAGCGACCGGTGTAGAACCATCTAAATAATGGTAACGAATCGCTTTTTTATCCAGTAATTTACGGATCAATTCTAAATGCCCAACAAACTGACTAAATACCAAAACTTTATGGCGATTTTCCAGTAATTCATCCACCAACTCCTCAAACGCCTGTAATTTTGCGCTACTCAAGGTACTGGACTCCATCACTAGCCGTGGATGGCAGCACGCGCGGCGTAACTTCATAATTTCGGCTAATATTTTTAAATGCTGCTGTCCCGGTGCACCAACTGCTTGTTGCATGGACAACAGGGCAGAGCGCCGCAAAGCTTCATAAAATACCCGCTCATCTGCACTAAGTTCGATGTGTAAGGTCACTTCGGTACGCGAAGGCAGCTCTGTTAAAACATCGTTTTTAAGGCGACGTAAAATAAACGGCCGCAATAATTTTTTCAGGCGTTTTTGCGTACCTAAATCGTGTTGATTTTCTATAGCTTGCGCATAACGTTCATTAAATTTTTGCAATGACCCCAATAACCCCGGATTAATGAAATTAAATAAATTCCACAGCTCCCCTAAGTGATTTTCAATTGGGGTACCGGTAGTAATCAGCTTAAAGTCAGCCTGTAACGCCATCGCTGCTTTGGAGCGTTTAGTGAGGGCATTTTTAATGGCTTGCGCTTCATCCGCAACCAGCGTGTGCCAAGGTTTTTCCGCCAAACGATCGGATTCGGTTTGCAGCAGCCCGTAACTGCAAATAATCAAATCGAAGGGGCCTGCCGCATCCAACATAGCTTGCCGGTCTCCCGTGCCAAATTGCTGCACATTCAGCGTAGGCGCAAAGCGCTGGCTCTCTTCCATCCAGTTAATGCACACAGACGTAGGGGCTAAAATTAGGGTGGGACCGTTTGGTGCTCGTGCCAAAATCAAGGCGAGCGCCTGAACAGTTTTACCTAAACCCATATCATCCGCCAGACAAGCGCCTGCCCCCCAATGTGCTAAACGGCTCATCCATACAAAGCCTTCCCGCTGATAATCCCGCAGCTCCCCTTGTAAGGTTGAGGGCAGCAGTGGATTTAAATCGCCGATTTCATTAAGCATACGTAGTTGATCTTGCCACGGTTTACTGGCGTTGATATTCATGCCAGTGGTCATTTCATCCAATGCTTGTGCAGCTAAAGGATGAAAACGAATGGTATTATTATGCACATCGCCTAACCCAGCTAAATCATCCAAACGCTGCCGTAATTCACGCGTTAATGCAATCACCTCGCCATCTTCCAGCTTTAAAAAACGGCCCGGAGAATCCTGCAATAAGACCATTAAACGCTGCATATCGAGCACCTGCCGATCGTCAATGCGTAAATCGCCTTCAACACTAAACCAGTCTTTTTCTTTACGTACCGAAAATTGCACTTGCGACAACCCAGCTTCGCGACTGATCTGGATTTTTTTACCTTTGGGCCATTCCAGCACCACCGAATCACCCAACACTTGCAGGTGCAATAATGCCTCTAACGCTAACTCGGGATCGTCCAATAACCATTTAAGGTCACGCTCAGCCTCAAGTTCAGGGCATTCCTGCAGCAAATTCATTAAATGTAATTTTTCGAGGGTAAAATCGCGCAAGGTTTGTAATTGCTTACCATCAATTTCGGCTAATACTGTTGCGCCGCCATTGCCAGGTTTATATAACGGCCCACCGTCCTGAAAGGGCTGCACAAAAATTTCAATTTGTATGCCCTGCCCAACCGGTTGCAAATGCACATGTAAACGGCTATCCGCAATAACCGTCTCAGCATGGCTGGAACTACCGCCAATATCCGACTGCACCGTTAACATCGAGGCAATAGCGGAGATCGAATCAATCACTTGCTGACGTGCTTTAGCGGGGACGGTTAGTCCGTTTTTACTTAATATTTCAGAAACTTGACGATGTTGATCATTAATAACCGTTAACAATAAACCATTGCTGGCCGTTTTTTGGGCAATGATCGGCTGCTCGGATATTTGCGGATATAACGAAATATGCAACTGACCCTGCCGCTCCTTCACCAGCAATTGTGGCTCTGCAATACTGATGTCTAAAGGCGAATGATACTGTAGTTGATCAGCCCAAAATACCAGCGGGTGACCCACCAACTTTAAGATAGCGTTGTGGGAAAAATTATAAACCTCTTTACTATAGCTGCTGTAATAGGTGTACTGTTTGCTCTGTTCAATCTTGCTACATAGGCTGCGATCTTGTTCAGATAAATACTCAAAATCTGCCGACTCATGGTACAAACGCTTTAAGGCAATCGGCCGCCCTTTTGACCAATTACCATTTTTACCTAACTTTTGTTCTCTGGGTTCTATTTCCAGCATTCCGTCTTCAAGGTTTAGCGTCCAAATCAGGCGTAACTCATTTTCTACCGTTGACTGGGATGGCGCAGCTTTCAGATAAGCCAATGCCTCTAAGGCACGCTCCCAGGCTGAAACTTGTGGCAATAAATCGATAATTTCATTAAATCCCGAAGCACTATACCGCTGGGCAATGTCATTACAGGCCTCATTTTTATAACCCAAACGCTTCAGGATTGCTGCACTCACCGCGGCATACCACGCATAGCCCAGGCGCTCTGCTTGTTGGCAATACTCGGCCAATTGCCCTAAAAATGTCGCATTTCTTTTATTATTAATGATCGATTCAATATCACCCAGCCAATACAAAAGCAAAACCTGAAACAATCGCTCATAGGGAAAATCACTGCTTCTAAAAAAAGACTTGGTTTGATCAATGGTGATTTTGCTTTGATAAAGGTCTAACCCATCTTGCAATATTAAGTTCAGCAAATAAAAAGCATCAGTGTTACTGGTATTTTTAATGCTAGAGGCTAAATTCTGCCTTAGTAACGCCATATTACCGGCACTGCGGCTGCGCAATAGCGCCATATTAAACAAAAAACCGGTTAATCCGTTCAGCGTACTCGAACGCCTATTGGTTTCTTTACGATAGGCTTTTAGCGCGCCAGTAAATAAGTCAATCGCGTCTTCATTACGGTTTTCTAAAAAACGCAGGAACGCGAGTAATTTCAATCCTTCAGCGGATAAATCACCGCTTAACCAATTTTCAGCATCCTTAAAATTGCCGCGGCATAATCGCTGCTCAATAAGGGCATGCACAATGACAGGCTTAGCTGATTTACTTCCCCCAAAAAACTGTTCCAGTAATTGAATTTGCTCTGTGCAGTCCAGCAACCGCACACTGTAATTATCGATATAATACTTTAATGCCAAAAACCGAATGGGTTCTGCTAGCGCAGTGAACCAAGCAGCGTTATAGTTATCAAAAAAGAGCTTGCGGATAACCTCAGCAAAGTACTGTGGATAATCAGCAAGAAAACGCTCAATATTGGCAGTAAAGGCCAGTTCATTACCCTGATACAAAAACACCCGCAGTTGTTTTATCGCATGGTAAACACTGACTCGGTTCGGATAATAGTAATTACGGTCTGCAATAATTAAAGCCGTCAGTTGTTTAAACCAGCTTTTTTGTGCTGCTTGTTTAACCAATACTTCAGAAATATGGGGATGGCACTGCCAGCCATCACTGGAAATGCTGATAATTTGGGATTTTTGCAAAGCATCCCGAGCCACATTTAAGGGGGATCGCAACTTCAACTCAGGGGTTTTTTTTAATAACTCCTGTAAGTGCGTTTGGGATATAGGGGCATAAATCACTGCCAAAACCAGCGCAACGGCTTGCTCATCTTCTGATAGCGAATTAAATCGTTGCAGTAATTTATCTTTCATTGAATTAGCGGAAACATTGCCTGTTAAAAGAATTAACCATTAAGCTAACGTTAATCATCTGCCAAACAGGTTAAAACCTTTATAGCGCCATTAACACAAGAGGGTGTGAGGATAAGGACTGATAGATAGCATCCAACTGTTTTTTACTGGTGGCAGTGATGGTGACCGTTACTGCCATATAATTTCCCCCTTTGCTAGGGCGACATTTCACAGCATCAGGTGTGAGGTTTTCAATATGTTGACCAACCAACCCAAGCACCAGCAGTTCAAACTCAACATCCACTTTACCCATAACTTTTATGGGAAACTCACAGGGAAACTCTAATAAGGTTTCTTCAGACATTAGCTTAACCGCTTTTCTTCTTGCAATAAGGCATCCATCTTATAAAAGAGCGGACCGGGTTTAGCATCAGCCACTGGCTTTCCATCCAGGCTAACGACAGGCATAATTTCACGTGTGGAACTGGTCGCCCAAATTTCACTGGCTGCGTGCAATGCTTCCACGCTAATAACCTGTTCGCTACACGCGATGCCATTACGCTGAGCCAATTCCAAAATAACATCACGGGTAATACCGGGCAAAATGTCACCATTATTTAACGGCGTCATTAAGACCCCATCAACCACTGCAAAAATATTACTGGCTGCCCCTTCTGTTACATAGCCTTGTTTTACCAAAATGGCTTCTGCGCAGTTTTGATCCAACGCTTCCTGACGCAATAAAATATTTGCCAGCAAAGTAATGGCTTTAATGTAGCAAAGCGCCCAACGGGTATCATCCAAAGTAATTGCTTTTATGCCGGTGTGCTTTCCTTCAAAAGGCACAATATCCGGACACATCACAAATACGGTTGGCTTCACAACGGCTGGAAAGGCATGGTCCCGTTTTGAGGCAACACCACGGGTTACCTGCAGATAAAAATATTGATCTTTGGTTTTGTCTAAAAACGGCTCAAAAATCGCCTGCCATTGTTCACTGGTGTATGGATTTTCCAATCGAGCAGACTTCAGACTATTATCAAGACGCTTTAGATGTTCCTGAATCCGAAAGATATGGCCGTTATAAACCGGAATGACTTCGTAAACGCCATCACCAAATAAAAACCCGCGGTCCATAACCGATACTTTAGCATCCTCTAAAGGCAGATAGGTTCCATTCAGGTAAACAGTTTGCGCATTCACAACTTATCACCCAGTTTACCGTTCACCAGCATTAACGCTTCATCAAAAATTCGCTTAAAAAATCCACCCACGGGCACCGCTTTAAGTGCCACGATAGGGGCTTCGAAATAAGGCTCACCGGCTAAAGCAAAACTCACCGACCCCATTGCAGCGTTAGCAGCTACCGGAGCAATAGTTTTTTTGTTGACATTGATGGTCGCTTTTAAATCATTAAAATGACGCACGGGTACCGTCACGTAAAAATCTTCCTGAAATCCTACGGGTACGGTACTACTGTCCCCTTTCCACACTCTCGGCTCACTTAACGCTTGACCAGCAGTATAAAGACGGTGGGTTTCATAAAATCTAAAACCATAATTTAACAAGCTCTCGCTTTCATTGGTGCGTGCATTTGCACTGGCGGTACCCATTATGACCGAGATCAGCCGCATATCATTACGTTTTGCAGACGCCATCATACAATAGCCAGCTGCTTCAGTATGGCCAGTTTTAATACCATCGACTGAAGGATCCCGCCATAGCAACAGGTTACGATTAGGTTGGGTTATCTTGTTATAAGTAAATTCTTTTTGCGAATCCCAACGGTAATATTGTGGAAATTCTTTAATTAACGCCCTGGCTAACTTGGCCAAATCGCGCGCAGTTGAATAATGCTCAGGACCTGGCAACCCCATACTATTGCTAAAATGTGAATTGGTCATGCCTAAGCGCGCAGCATGTTGATTCATCAAAGTTGCAAAGGTTGCCTCATCACCGGCGACATGCTCAGCTAAAGCAACACTGGCATCGTTACCGGATTGGATAATGACACCTTGTAATAAATCTTCAACTTTTACCCGTTCGTTTACCTTTACAAACATCCTGGAGCCTTCAGTCCGCCAGGCCTTGTCACTAATGGTTACAAACTCATCCAGTTTTAAGCTGCCTTTATTTAACTCATGAAAAATGACATACACCGTCATCACTTTGGTTAAACTTGCCGGCTCAACTTTTAAATCCGCCTCTTTTTCAGCCAGGACTTTCCCACTGTTAAAATCCTCCAGGATATAACTGGTTCCAGCCACTTGGGGTGCATTCGGGATAACCATTTTATCAGAGTCCTTGACGGCAGCTACACTCCCTAGACTGCTAGCAGGCTGTGGAGTGGGTGTAATAGCTGCGTTTTTTGCAACCGCTACATCCTCCACTGCAAACAATGGCTGAAAACTGCCCATTACAAAACTGCATAGTACGATAAAAACAAATGTGATATGTTTCATTATTAACCTGTAAAGCCTCTGTAAAAACTGAATTTTCGTTAGCAACTAACGTTTATAAAGCATAAAGCCGCATGCTATAGCGATGGTAAATTTTTTGCGCCTGACGCAATTTGCTCACGCCGCCTATCGACAATAGCCTGGCTTAATTGATACACTGCCATAGCATATAAAGGGCTGTGATTATAACGGGTGATAACATAGTAATTATGTAAGCCCAGCCACAGATCCTCACCCAACTCTTGCTCAAACGCCAATAACTTCACTTTGTCGTTCGCTGCCAAACTATCCATAACGGCTACACCCAAACGCTGAAGATCAGCAACCGTCAAGTCTGGCTCCAACGTTTTCCTGATCGATTTTTTATACTGCTCACCTTCGGCGATAGCGGGCACAAAAACCTCTGCCCCGGGGCGCCACTGATGCTTAACAAAATAATTCGCGACACTGGCAATCGCATCCGCAGGATTTATCCAAATATCCCGGTGCTTATCCTGTTCAAAATCAACCGCGAAATCCCGATAACTGCTGGGCATAAATTGCGGCAGACCCATAGCTCCTGCGTACGAACCTACAGGCATTAAGGGATCGATATGTTCTTCACGGCATAACAACAAAAAATGCTCAAGTTCACTAAGAAAAAAAGCACTACGCTTAGGATAAGCAAAGCCTAAAGTCACTAAAGCATCCAACACCCGATAATTGCCAACATTATCACCATACTGCGTTTCAACGCCAATGATAGCAATAATAATTTCAGCTGGCACGCCATACCGGGCACTCACCTGCGTCAGAACCGCCGCATTTTGCTGCCAAAACTCAACACCACCTGCAATGCGCGTCTCGGTCATAAAAATTTTGCGGTACTTATACCAAGGAATCCCTTCGGCAGGAGAATTCATGGCATTTAAAATCGCCGGTTTAATTTCCGCCGACTGTAACCAGGTTTGCACTTGCACACGGTCAAAATAATGTTTGGCCACCATTTGTTCTACAAAATTATTGACCAATGGCGTGTTATCAATCGCCGCCTGAGCCTCCAAGCAGTAAAAGAGGGTCAGACATAAAAAATAAATCCTTAATAAAGTGTATTTGAACATGGTTACTCAAGTCGGCAATAATTTTCGGTGGGTATGTATAGACATTAAAATGCCAAATCCAGCGAGCAATGTAACCATAGAGGTGCCACCGTAGCTGATTAACGGCAAAGGTACGCCTACTACCGGCAAGACCCCTATTACCATACCGATGTTCACAAATACATACACAAAAAAAGTAAAGCTTAAACCACCTGCCAACAACCGCGTATAAGTGTCCTGCGCTTGCACTGAAATATAAATACAGCGCGCGATAATCAATAAATATAAAACGATTAGCCCTGCACAACCAAATAAGCCAAACTCTTCCGCAAAAACCGCAAAGATAAAGTCCGTTGAACTTTCCGGTAAAAAATCCAGCTTTGACTGGGAACTGCCCAACCAGCCTTTACCCGATATACCCCCAGACCCAATCGCAATTTTCGATTGAATGATATGGTAACCTTTTCCCATTGGATCGGCTTCAGGATTTAACAAGGTATATATGCGATTACGTTGATAGTCACGCAAAAATTGCCACAGAACCGGTGCTAACGCACCCAAAAACACAATTAGCGAGCCAATAATCCGCCAGGATAATCCAGCAAAAAACACTACTGCCGCTCCCGAGCTGGCGACCAGTAACGCGGTGCCTAAATCAGGCTGTTTGGCAATCAATAACGTTGGAAAAATAATCAACAACACCGTAACACCTAATTGTTTACCTCTTGGCGGTAACACATGCTCGGACAAATACCAGGCAATCATCATCGGGGTAGATATTTTCAACATTTCAGAGGGTTGAAAACGAAACAAACCCAGATCCAACCAGCGTTGCGCGCCTTTACCAAACTCGCCCATCAGTAAGACCGCCAGCAGCAAAACAACCCCAACGCCATATAGTACCAATGAGTACCGCTTAAATTGATAGGGATTAACATGCGCCAACATCACCATAAACACCAGTGCCAAACAGCTACGGATGAAATGTTTATATAAAACATCCATATTTTGAGTGCTTGCGCTATACAAAATAACAAAACTTAATCCGGAAATTAACAATAACCCCATAAATAACGGGATATCGATATGCAGCTTCCGCAAAAAGTTCCCTAACCATGAATGCACCTCAAATTCTTCATTGTTAGTTTCAACCTGCATCTTTATTTAATTCCGAGATATTGATTTATTATTTTTTTGGCAATAGGACCTGCCACTGAGCCGCCATGTCCACCGTTTTCAGCAATGACAGCAACGGCAAGTTTTGGGTTATCGGCCGGTGCAAAAGCGATGAATAACGCATGATCACGCAATTTAAACTTAATCTGATCTTCGTTATATTTTTCTTTTTGCTTAACCGTAAACACTTGTGCCGTACCGGTCTTCGCAGCCATTTTATAAGGCAACCCTAATCCCAGTGCTTTGGCGGTTCCGCGAGCGCTATGTATCACATTAACCATCGAGTTGATAATGTTAGTCACGTTTGCATCTTTCAAAGGCAAAACAGGTTCACGTGGATAAGTCGCTGGAGTAACCAAACCTGGCGTTAATGCCCGGTTAACCAAAAACGGCTGTACCACGTTGCCGCGATTTGCCAAAGTAGCCGTAGCTCTAGCCAGTTGCAAAGGCGTTACCTGTGTAAAACCTTGGCCAATACCAGTGATAACAGTTTCGCCAGGAAACCATTCCTGGTTTAGGGACTTACGTTTCCATTCGCGCGATGGGAGTAATCCTGGTTTTTCACCTTTCAAATCAATGCCGGTTTCTTCCCCAAACCCAAATTTCTGTAGGAAATCGTGCAGTCTATCAATTCCTAAGGTTTGCGCCAAGCTATAAAAATACACGTCACAAGACTCTATGATCGCATTTTCCATACTCACCGAGCCATGCCCACCTTTTTTCCAGTCCCGAAATCTATGTGGCGAGTTAGGCAATTGATAAGCGCCCGGACAAAATACCCGATGCTGAAAACTAATCGCTTCATTTTCCAATCCTGCCAGGGCCACAAAAGGTTTCATAGTTGAACCTGGCGGATACTGGCCACGCAGCACCCGATTAAACAATGGCTGGTCTTCCGACTCTTGCAAATCTTTATAGGCTTTCGAGCCAATTCCATACACAAACGGGTTAGGGTCAAAGCCCGGACGACTGGCAAAAACCAACACTTCGCCAGTTTTAATGGCAATAGCGACCGCAGCGCCATTATAGCCTTCCAAGGCGTCATAAGCGGTTTTTTGTAAATCCATATCCAAGGTTAAATGCAAATTGATACCGGGCACCGGATCAGACTCATTAACTATATTTATGGGTCTTGACTGGGCATTAGTTTCATTCTCGACATACCCGGTCGTACCATGCAAATCTACTTCGTAAGCACTCTCAATACCCGATTTGCCCACATGATAACTGCCTTGGTAATTCGCTTCCGGCAAGGTTTTAAGCTCCTGCTCATTAATTCGTCCCACATATCCAACAACATGCGATACCAATTCCCCATACGGATAATATCGAACTAAACCAGCGTGAATATCAACCCCCGGAAAATAAGGCCTTACGACGGAAAAAGCGGCAACCTGCTCTTCTGTTAAGCGCAGCAATAACGGGATGGTTGCGAAACGCTTATTGCGTGGCAAATGTTCCCGAAATTGCTCAATTTTTTCATCGGGAATATTTAATAAGGTTTTTAAGTTCTGCAGCGTCTCATCCATATTGGGAACCTGCTCAGGAACTAATTCCAGGGTATAAGAAGGGGTATTGTCAGCTAAAATATTACCGTTCCGATCATAAATAATTCCGCGCGTCGGTGCTAAAGGCGCTATTTTAATACTGTTTTCCTTTGCCAATGTTGCATAATGCTTATGCCCTACCACCTGCAAATATACCAGACGAGCTAACAATCCAACGCTTAGCACAACAATCAAAACAAACGCAACGATAATACGACTTAAAAAAATGCGCTGCTCTGCAAGCGAATTTTTCAGAAAATAATTACCCGACATGGCCGTTTAACCTTTTAATAATTTACCCAACAGGTTGGTTAAGGTTAATGCTTCGCAAAACCAGCCCGGCAAAAGGCCAGATAAGCGTCCCGCTTACAACGGGCAGTAAAAATACCCATTGAAAATGGGCGGGATTATGGATACTTTCTATACAAAGCTCTACAGCGTGCGCTAACAATAAACAACAACAAATAAACAAGGCTTGTTGTAAGAGAGGGTAGTAGCGTGCGCGTTTATTAAATTTTAAACAGACATAGCTTACTAATGCATAAATGAGTGCCTGTTGCCCCAATATTCGTCCTGTTAATACATCCATTAGCAGCCCAACCACCCATGAACTAAAGATCCCACATTTATAGGGCAAGGCCAACAGCCAAAAAATCAACACCAATAACACCCAGTCTGGATTCCAAAACTGCAATTCGGATGATAAAGGCAGCACCCTTAAACCCATTGCAACCAGTACCGAGAACACATAAAAAAATACTCCCGACGAATGCTGGTCACTCACCTTCTTCCACCACTTGCGTCCTCATTTTGTCCACCGCAATCGGTTTAGTTACGCCTTTACGCATTGAATCTGCGCCTTGTTGCCCTATAGTTTGGGGTGCTACCTGATCAGGCACTTGGATTTGGTTGTTCGACTCGACTGGCTTTAATACCTGTTCATTCGCAGGCGCTAGGGCAGGTTGCGCCCGCACTGGTGCTTCTCCAGTTGTTGTTTCCTGGGCAGGCGAGGGCGGTGACTGACTATTTAAAGACACTGATTTAGCATCATTCCAAACAATTAACACTTCCCGAATTTTATCTAAAGCGGCCTTCGGTGTTGCTGAAATATAAGCAAACTGCTTATGCGGCTGTATCTGAAAATCATCCACAACCGCAACCGGATAGCCTTGTGGAAACGTACCACCCAGACCTGAAGTAATTAACAAATCGCCTTTTTTAATATCTGCATTATTAGGTAAAAATGGCAAAACCAAACGATTAAGCTGCCCGCTGCCCACCGCAATTGTTCGCAGGCCATTGCGGTTAACCTGCACTGGGATAGCGTGATTTGGATCAGTAATTAACATGATTTCAGAATTGAGCGGCATAGTCCGTATAACTTGGCCAATGACGCCCTGAGTATCTAACACCGGTTGTTTTATATGCAGGCCAAAGCTAGATCCTTTATTAACCAACACGACATGATCAATAGGCGACAGATTCACCGACAAAATTTCAGCAACCATCAACTCTTCGCCAATATTATAAGAACTCTCCAATAACGAACGCAGGCGAATATTTTCCTTTTCCAACGCTTCAAATTTCAACAGCTTTGTATCGCTAACAAACTGTTGGTCTTTTAGCTTGCCAACCTCTGCTTTTAAATCCACATAAGAAGATATTGAACCGTTAATCTCATTAAAAAATTCAGAGGGTAGGTTGACCACATATAAAATCGGATAAACCACAACAGATAAAATCGCCCGCACATTTGCCAAACGCACACTACTTTGGTCTACCACTAACAATATAATCGACAAAAGTAGCGCCACTAAAAAACGCGTATTAATCGACGGACCTTTAGCAAACAAAAGTTTGATAGCTAATCACCTTTTATGGAATTTAAAACAGGCAGACTCAAAACAGCGGCGCAGGGACATCTAAGGAAAGCTACTTCTTCTAATTATCTATCTAAAAACTGGATATATTTAAACCCAAGTCATTAGAAACAGCCTTGATAAATATTTTTGTGTGCCTTTATTTGCAACAATTAAGCACATCTAAAAGCACTCAAAAAATTATCTTAATTACAAGGCGTATACACTTGGCTGTCAGTTTATTCCAGAGAAAAAGCTGAAGTACCTTTTTTATCCAGCATCTCTAATACAATACCGCCCCCCCGCGCCACACAAGTCAATGGATCATCGGCAATATGTACCGGCAGGCCAGTTTCTACAGCAATTAAACGATCAATATCTTTTAATAAGGCTCCGCCTCCAGTCAAGACAATACCGGTGCGGGCAACATCAGACCCTAATTCAGGGGGGGTTTGTTCCAACGCCAATTTTACTGAACTCAAAATACCCGATAAAGGTTCTTGCATAGCCTCTAAAACTTCATTACTGTTTAACATGAAACTACGCGGAATACCCTCAGCCAAATGGCGGCCATTCACTTCAATCTCCTGAACTGTACTACCGGGATAGGCCGTACCAATTTCATGTTTAATTTTCTGCGCAGTGGCATCCCCAATCAAAGTCCCATAATTCCGCCGCACATAATTAACAATCGCATCATCAAAGCGGTCACCACCAATTCTGACCGACGACGAATAAACAATACCATTGAGCGAAATAATGGCGACCTCAGAGGTTCCTCCGCCGATATCCAGAACCATCGAACCGGTGGGTTCGTCGACGGGCATCCCTGCGCCCAAGGCCGCTGACATAGGCTCTTCAATCAAATACACTTCCCTGGCACCCGCCATTGATGCAGACTCCCGAATAGCGCGACGCTCCACTTGGGTTGATCCGCATGGAACACAAATCAAAATCCGCGGACTTGGCCGGAACAATTTATTCTGATGCACTTTCTCAATAAAATACCGTAACATCCGTTCGGTCACTGCGAAATCCGCAATAACGCCATCTTTTAAAGGCCTGATGGCCGTAATATTTGCAGGGGTACGTCCCAGCATCATCTTGGCTTCAATGCCGACCGCCGCCACGCTTTTAGTGCCTCGAACCCGATCCTCTTTAATGGCAACCACTGAAGGCTCATTTAACACAATGCCTTGCCCGGGGATGTAGATCAGGGTATTAGCTGTTCCTAAATCTATAGACAAATCATTGGAAAAAAGACCGCGAATTCTTTTGAACATCTTTACCTGTACCCTTGAACGAGAAAAATAGTGATACTTTATCAATCAAGTAGGCATTTGGGCAAGATATAAAGTATCATAATTGAAAAAATACACGGCAAATGAAGCCTAACCGCTCTATTCATTCATTTTCAACCCTTAAAAACTTTAACTTTAACCGTCAACCCTCATACCGCTTTAACGGAGTATTGAATGTTATTAACCCCCCGTGAGATCAAAAAAATTGCGCATCTTGCACGGCTTGGCATTGACGCAGAAGACATTGATGCTTATGCCGACAGCCTGTCAGGTATTCTCGATTTAGTTGCAGAAATGAATACCCTTAATACCGACACAATAGTCCCAATGGCACACCCATTAAATCAAGTGCAACGCTTACGCCCCGATGTCGTCAGTGAAGTCAATCAACGCGAACAGTTTCAAAGCATCGCGCCACAAGTTGAAGCCGGACTGTATCTTGTCCCTAAAGTCATAGAATAAGCGAGCCACCATTTACTATGTATAAACAAACCCTTTCAGAATTAGCCAAGGGCTTACGCAGCGGCGCATTCTCCAGTCAAGAACTAACCCAAACTTACCTGAAGCGCATACAACAACACCAAAACCTTAACTGCTTTATCACCATCACAGAAGAACAGGCAATGCGGGCTGCAAAAAATGCAGATGCCCGCCTGGCCAAAGGCGATGCTGAACCGCTAACCGGCATACCCTTAGCCCAAAAAGATATTTTTTGTACGCAAGGCGTTAAAACCAGTTGCGGCTCAAAAATGCTGGATAATTTTATTGCACCCTACAACGCTACTGTCATAGACAAATTTAATGCAGCAGGCGCTGTCATGCTCGGCAAATTAAATATGGATGAATTTGCGATGGGCTCTTCCAATGAAACCAGTTTTTACGGCGCCGTACAAAATCCCTGGGACAGGTCTTGCGTTCCCGGTGGCTCCTCCGGTGGCTCCGCGGCGGCTATGGCTGCACACTTGGCTGCCGGTACGACAGGCACGGACACAGGCGGATCTATACGGCAACCGGCCGCGCTCTGTGGCATCACTGGCCTAAAACCAACTTATGGCCGGGTTTCCCGCTACGGTATGATTGCGTACGCTTCCAGCCTTGATCAAGGTGGCCCCATGACCCATAACGCCGAAGATGCAGCCATTATGTTACAAGCCATGGCAGGTTTTGATCCCAAAGATTCCACCAGCAGCGAAGTAACGGTACCGGATTATAGTGCCGGTTTAAATAACAGCTTGCAAGGCTTAAAAATCGGTTTGCCCAAAGAGTTTTTTACGGCGGATTTAAACCCTGACATTGCGGCTACGATTGAAACAGCGATCACTGAATATAAACGGCTCGGCGCGGAAGTTATCGAAATAACCATGCCGCATTTAAAGTTTGCTATTCCAGCTTACTACATCATCGCGCCTGCCGAGTGTTCTGCAAATTTATCGCGTTATGATGGCGTGCGCTACGGCTATCGCTGCAACAATCCGGTGGATTTAGCGGATTTATACACGCGCTCCCGGGGCGAAGCTTTTGGTGCTGAGGTGAAAAGGCGTATCTTAATTGGTACTTACGCACTATCAGCCGGTTACTACGATGCTTATTATATTAAAGCCCAAAAAATACGCCGCTTAATCAGCGAAGATTTTACCAAAGCCTTTAATGAGGTCAATGTCATCATGGGACCGGTTACACCTTCTACCGCCTTTGCCATCGGTGAAAAAAGCGGCGACCCTATTCAAATGTATCTATCTGACATTTATACTATCGCAATTAATTTGGCAGGTGTACCGGCAATGTCTATCCCAGCAGGATTTGTCGAGAATAAACCGGTTGGCCTACAGCTTATCGGTAACTATTTCAGCGAGGCGCATTTACTTAATATTGCGCATCGCTATCAACAGGTTACTGACTGGCATAAACACACCCCCAAAGGTTTTGAATAAGGAGTAACAGTATGCAATACCCGGCCGGACAAGAATGGGAAACCGTCATCGGACTTGAAATCCACACGCAACTTGCAACCCGCTCGAAAATTTTTTCCGGCGCAGCCACTGCCTATGGTAGTGAACCGAATACCCAAGCGTGTGCGGTTGACCTAGGGCTACCTGGCGTGTTACCAGTACTCAACGAAGCAGCAGTAAATATGGCCATCAAATTCGGTTGCGCTATCGACGCTAACATAGCGCCCTATTCAATTTTTGCCCGTAAAAATTATTTTTATCCCGATTCGCCAAAAGGCTACCAAATCAGTCAAATGGACTTACCCATTGTCGGTAAAGGCCACATGGATATTGAAGTAGACGGCGTCACCAAGCGTATTGGCATCACCCGTGCGCATTTGGAAGAAGATGCAGGTAAATCTTTGCATGAAGACTTTCACGGTTTGAGCGGAATTGATCTCAATCGCGCCGGTACGCCATTATTGGAAATTGTCTCTGAACCGGACATGCGTTCGGCGAAAGAGGCAGTCGCCTACATGCGCAAACTGCATGAGCTGGTGCGCTACCTGAATATTTCCGACGGCAATATGCAAGAAGGTTCATTTCGTTGTGACGCCAATGTTTCCGTACGTCCAAAAGGTCAAGAGGCCTTTGGCACCCGCACCGAAATCAAAAATATTAACTCCTTTAAATTTGTCGAAAAAGCTATTTTGCATGAAGTTGAACGACACATTGAAGTACTCGAAAATGGCGGTAAAATAGTCCAGGAGACTCGTCTCTATGACGCTGTAAAAGACGAAACCCGCTCCATGCGCAGCAAAGAAGAAGCCAATGATTACCGATATTTCCCCGATCCCGATTTATTGCCGGTTACTATTGAGCCCAGTTTGCTCAATGAAATAAAGGCTAGCCTACCAGAATTACCCGCCACTAAAAAACAGCGTTTTAAATCCGCCTATCAACTAGATGAAGATAGCGCGAGCACTTTAACGGCTTCACGGGATTTGGCGGATTTTTACGAAGCGGTCGTCAAGCGTTCAGGTTGTGATGCCAAGCTTTGCAGTAACTGGGTAACCGGAGATTTATTAGCCGCGCTGAATAAAGCCAACCTCGAGATTAGCGCCGCACCGATTAATTTTGAACGCTTTGCTGACTTGCTGGCACGTATCCGGGACAACACCATTTCCGGTAAAATTGCCAAGCAAGTATTTGAGGAAATGTGGCAAAGCGGCGCCACAGCCGATCAGATTATTGCAGCCAAAGGCCTGCAACAAATTACGGACAGCGGCGCGATTGAAAGCATCATCGACCAAATCATCCGGGACAATCCCGGACAAGTTGAGCAATACCGTAGCGGCAAAGACAAAGTCTTTAGTTTCTTTGTCGGCCAAGTCATGAAACAATCTCAAGGTAAAGCAAACCCGGAGGAAGTTAATAAATTGTTAAAAGCAAAGTTAAGCGGTTAAATTTTTCCGCCATATAAAAAATTGATTAATTAACAAAGCTTTAGGTTATTTAAGCCTACAGCTTATTACGATGAAAAACAGAGCCAATATTGCCTTTAAAATAGTTGAATTGCTTTAAGTTCAGGCTATACTTGGCTCGTAGACAACTTTACCAGCAACCTTATAAAACTCACTATGCAACCATCAGAAACTAAAGTTTGTGTTATTGGCTTAGGCTATATCGGCTTACCCACTGCGTCCTTACTCGGCACTAAAGGCTTTGAAGTCTTTGGCGTTGATACCTCTGAACATGTCGTCAACACCATCAATCAAGGCAAAATCCATATCGTTGAACCTGACCTTGATATTCTGGTTAAATCTGCCGTTCAATCCGGCAATTTAAAAGCCGGACTTAAGCCCGTCGCAGCAGATATTTTTATTTTAGCCGTTCCCACCCCTTTTAAAGAAAATCATATCCCGAATCTGTCTTATGTAGAATCTGCGACCAAAATGATCGCCCCCTACGTAAAACCTGGCAACATTGTCATCTTGGAATCAACCAGCCCCGTCGGTACCACTGACGACGTCGTAGCAAAAATACTGCGTGAACATGGGCATAATGTTGGTATTGATGTTTTTGTTTCACACTGCCCGGAACGCGTTTTACCAGGCCGCATTCTCACAGAATTAGTCGACAATGACCGGGTCGTTGGCGGTATAAATGAAGCATCAACCCAAAAAACCATTGAGTTTTACGAAACTTTTGTTCGTGGGGAAGTATTAGGGACTGACGCAAAAACTGCTGAATTGTGCAAACTTTCAGAAAACGCTTACCGCGATGTTAACATCGCCTTTGCCAATGAATTATCCTTAATCTGCGATCAAGAAAACATTAATGTCTGGGAACTGATCAAACTAACCAATCGCCACCCCCGGGTTAAAATCTTACAGCCAGGGCCTGGCGTAGGTGGACATTGTATCGCTGTCGATCCCTGGTTTATTGTTGCCAGAGCACCGGCACTGGCGCGCTTAATCAAAATGGCCCGTGAAGTAAATGACGCTAAGCCACATTGGGTTATTAATAAAGTCAAAGCGAGCGCTGACAAATTTAAGCGTCCGGTTATTGGGTGCCTGGGACTTGCATTTAAAGCTGACCTGGATGATTTACGGGAATCCCCAGCCATGGACATTGTTAAACACCTTCAAAAAGAGAACATCGGCGATATACTGGTCGCGGAACCTAATCTTACCCATCATAAAGACTTTGATTTATTACCCTATCAAGAAGTCATCAGTCGTGCGGACATTATCCTGCTCCTGGTTGACCATAAGCCCTTTAAAAAATTAAAAGCTAATGATTTTAAAGAAAAAATCCTGATCGATACGCGCGGCATCATTGCATAATTTCAGATTGCGTCCCTTGCCGCAACCCAACACACCACACCGTAGAGACGCAATATTTTGCGTCTCTACACCCAACCTACTTAGATAATATGAGAATGATTGTATGAGCCTAAAAGTGCTAACGGTATTCGGCACCCGTCCAGAAGCCATTAAAATGGCACCAGTAGTACTCGGCCTCCAAAAAGCAGCAGGCATTGAATCCATCGTCTGTGTCACCGCACAACACCGGCAAATGCTGGATCAAGTGTTAAATTTATTTGAAATAAAACCGGATTATGACCTCGACTTAATGGCGCCCAACCAAGACTTATTTGATATTACCGCCAAAGTATTATTAGGGTTACGCGACGTACTAAGACAAGCCAAGCCGGACATAGTACTGGTGCACGGTGACACCACCACTTGCTTTGCCGCCGGACTAGCGGCCTTCTACGCACAAATTAAACTAGGCCACGTCGAAGCCGGATTGCGAACGGGTAACTTAAGGGCTCCCTTTCCAGAAGAAGCTAATCGAACCTTGGTTGGGCGTTTAGCTGATTTTCATTTCGCACCAACGCAATTATCCAAGAACAACCTGTTAGCTGAAAATGTCCCGGTGGCAAATATCATCGTTACCGGCAATACCGTTATTGATGCATTATTGATCGTCAGGGACAAAGTTAACCTAATACCTGAACAGGACTGGAAAGAAAAATTTGGCGATCCGCTTTATCGACAAATTATTGATAAAAAAAGAAAGCTCATTTTAATCACCGGTCATCGTCGTGAAAATTTTGGCCAGGGCTTTATAGATTTATGTAATGCCATTAAAGAGCTGGCTGAAAAACACCCCGATTGGGATTTAATTTACCCGGTACATTTAAATCCCAATGTCCAAAAACCGGTTCGCGAAATCCTCAACAACCTCAATAATGTTCACCTCATAGACCCCTTAGACTATGAACCCTTTGTGTGGATCATGGATCAAAGTGACCTGATTCTGACCGATTCGGGCGGCATCCAAGAGGAAGGCCCTTCGCTAGGAAAGCCGGTACTGGTAATGCGCGATGTAACAGAACGGCCTGAAGCCGTCGATGCGGGAACGGTGATGTTGGTCGGCACCAATCAGGAAAAAATCGTCAATGGCGTTGAAGCAGTGCTGCTTGACAGTGCCGTATATTTAAAAATGTCCAAAGCACATAATCCCTATGGCGATGGCGCGGCAGTTGAAAAAATCGTCGCAACCTTGCTTAAAAATAGTCCTGTGCGCAAGTAATCAATAGTTATTCGAACGATGCACTTGGAAATCAAGTGCATCCCATAGGCCGTAAAATCTTAGCGGTTCCAACCCAAGCATTACTCCAAAAACAGTCGAATGCCAGCTATGCCCTGTGCGCCGCATAGTTTAGCCTGGGCAAAATCGGCTTTTTGTAATCCTCCCAAGGCATAAACCGGCAGCTTAATATCCGCGACCAATGCCGCAAACTGCTCCCAGCCTAAGGGCACAGCGTCCGGATGGGTAAGCGTTTTCTGCACCGGTGCCAATACCGCAAAATCTACCCCTATAGCCTGGGCATGTTGCAATTGCACCTGATTATGGCAGGAGGCTGCTAACCAACGCAGATGAGCAGGGCGTTGCTGCAAGTGCATTAAAGCGTCACTGTTTAAATGTACGTCCTCTACATCCGCCCAAGCACCCGGCAGGGTAGAATTTAACAGTAAACGCGCATTAAAAGTTGCACAAAGGGGTAGCGCTTGCTGTAGAAACTGCTGGATTTGCGTTGTAGATAAGCTTTTTAAACGCGCCTGAATGAACTTAATATCCTGATTTAATAACTGTTGTAGTTGAATGAGTAGTTTTGCGACAATTGCGGATGGTGCTGGCTCAACCTGGCTACCTAGTGGCACAGAATCCAGAATTGCATAATAATCCGGCAACTGTATTGCCTTGATAATGGGTGCATTCGCCTCTGGAAACCTGAGTTTTTCCAGATCATTTGAAGCAACCCAGCGAATTTCCTGTCCTTCAAGACCCTGTGGCTGCCCGGAATAACGCTCAATGCGCATTACGTTTAACTGTACCGACAAATCAGCATAAGCGTGTTGAATAGTAATTAACGGCGTAGCGGCCTCAACATTGATACCCAGCTCTTCTCGCAGCTCCCGTACCAAAGCTTGATTGACGGTTTCCTTGGCAGCAACTTTGCCGCCAGGAAATTCCCATAGCCCACCCTGGTGGGCATGTAGATGCCGTAAGGACACCAGCACTTGATCTTGAGCATTTTTAATGACCCCTACAGCGACCTGCAAGGGGCTTAGTTCAATCATTAAGTTCTATAATCAGCATTAATCCGCACATAATCATAGGAAAAATCACAGGTTAACACGGTCTGGCAAGCCGAACCACGTCCCAACACCACGGTGACAAATATTTCTTCCTGATCCATCACCGCTTGCCCGGCGGCTTCAGTATAGTCTTCCGCACAGCCACCATTTCTAACGATACATACGCTGTCCAAATAAATTTCAATCGCACCTAAATCCATATTCACGACACCGGCGCGTCCGACAGCCGCTAGAATTCTTCCCCAATTGGGATCACTGGCAAAAAAGGCAGTCTTTACCAAAGGCGAATGTGCAATGGTTTTTGCTACCCGTACCGCTTCTGCGTCATCCAAAGCCTCTTTAACCACAATACGGATTAGTTTAGTTGCACCTTCACCGTCACGGATAATCAACTCTGCCAATTGCTGACACACCTCCGTAATCGCCGCGGAAAACGCGGCATAATGCTTACTATCAGCACTGATGGCAGGTGCAGCGGAACAACCACTGGCCATTAATACACAAGAATCGTTGGTGGAGGTATCGCCGTCTACAGTAATTAAATTAAATGATTGGGCAACTGCCGCCGTTAAACAAGTTTGCAGCAAATCCTGCGCAATACCCGCATCGGTTGCGATAAACACCAGCAAAGTTGCCATATCCGGTTGAATCATACCGGCGCCTTTGGCAATCCCGGTAATGGTCACAGGTTGACCATCAAGGGTTATAATTCTCGAAACACCTTTTGGAAAAGTGTCCGTGGTCATAATCGCCCGTGCGGCAAGCTCCCAATGGCACAATGATAGCTGTTCTACCGCTTTTGGTAGCACTGCCGATAATTTATCGACCGGTAACCGCTGGCCGATCACGCCCGTTGAAAAAGGCAGTACCTGATCGGTATTCCCTGCCACCACCCTGGCTAAATCAGCACAGCTGCTTAAGGCATCCTGCAAGCCTTGTTTACCAGTGCCTGCATTGGCATTGCCGGCATTAATCAGTAACCAGCGTGGGTGAGTATTTAGATGATTTTTAGCGACCTGCACCGGCGCGGCACAAAAGGCATTTTTGGTAAATACCGCGGCACAAGTTGCATTTTTCGCCATTTGTACGACTAAAACATCGTCTCTCACCCAAGGTTTAATGCCCGCACAAGCCGTTCCCAAAGCAATGCCTGCTACCGGGTGCAACTTCTGCAATTCAACCGCGCCAACCGCCATAACTATAACCTCTATACTTTTAAAAAAACGACCACTTTCACGACGGCATCCAGATTGTTTTCCATAGCAAAACAACGGGCTTTAATCTGCTCAATCTGCTCTGGTTGACTATTTATCAAGTGCGGCAATATTACCTCCACTTCCATCTTGCCTTCCAAATAATGCATTCTAAACTGCTCTATGTCCTCATACAGTTCCGCCAGATAGTGCTTTAACTGTTCCTGAACCTCATTACGGGTCAATAACCCTTGATGCTCCATTTCAAATTCATCATCTTCCGGATCCACATGCACCAATACATCCATCACATCATCAAATTGCCTAATCAGGTTATAGCGTACCCGGTCGCCGATCACATGCCCTTCCGATACACTAATCCGCTGGTCTACAACGATATGCGCATCTACATAGGCATCTTCACCCATCTGCCGGGTACGCAATAAGTGAATGCCTTTAACCCCAGGAGTCGTTTTAATAGCCCGCCGAATTTCCCGAACAAAATCCTCCGGCAAAGAAGTATCGACCAACTCCTTAATGCCTTGCAATACTAAAGATAAGCCAATTTTTGCAATCATTAATGCTACAACAGCCGCAGCCAGTGCATCAGCCTCTGGATAGCCATACAAAACCCCTAGAATACCCACAATCACTACGACTGAAGAAACCGCATCGCTGCGATGATGCCAGGCATTTGCCAGTAATAACTTAGAACGGGTTATTCTGGCAGCACGGCGGGTATATTGGTACATCCACTCCTTACTGACCACGGAAAGCACAGCAATCCACATCGTTTCAAATTGCGGCACCAGTAATTTTTCCGGATGGGTCATGCGGGTAATAACATCCCAGGCAATCCCACCAGCCAACAACAAAAAGCCCAAACCCAAAACGACAGTGGCAATGGTTTCATAACGCCGGTGCCCATAGGGATGATCATGGTCAGCTTCACGCGCACCAAGCTTTATCGCCACGATTACCAGCATATCGCTCGCCAAATCTGACAAGGTATGAATACCGTCCGCAACCAACGCAGCGGAATGCCACAGCAGTCCAAAAACCACTTTAAGTATCGCCAGAACCAAGTTGGATATGGCGCCTATAACCGTGACCCGCGTCTTATACTGATCCGGTGAGGGTTCGTTATTCTCGTTTGCCATTAATTGCGCCTGTGCATTGCCCATCTTTTAATTATAACGATATTGGTCATGATTGAATAATGTTATCCTGCCGGGTGGGTATGATGCGTCCAAATCAAAAAAGCTGACTATCCGCCCACCTGTAAGACCACCGTATACTCACGATCACCGGCGTTAGCCTCTAATACCGTATGGCCGTTTATACGGCACCAGGCAGGTATGTCCTGCATGATCCCCGGATCAGTCCCCACTACAGCAAGCTGATCACCTACTTGCATCTGTTTAACCTTATCCTGGGTGCGAATAACGGGCAGGGGACAGAGCAAACGCCGGGCGTCCAATGACTGCCGGTTCATATTAACCACGTTGGAGGAACGTCAGCTGCCGCAATAGGTTTAACTTTTACAGTTTGCGCAGTACCATCGGGGAGGGTGATGCTCACTTCCACTTCTGCGGCATCGCGCCCCTGTCCATAACGGGCAATCAGTTGTGCCGCTAAACGCAAGTCATCCGTATCAGGCGATCCATCCAATAATGCCAATGGGCCGCTGTGACTGACACAATCAAGCCAAATAAACGTTTTTTTATAGCCCTCCAGAAAACGCCCTTCACCATCTTCCCGGGCAACAATCATTTTAAAATTGGCTTTGGGCCGAATATGCCGCCCAACTTTTAACAGCATAATATCGTCAAGCTCATATTCCTTGGTGCCACGCGCCTTCCATAAATCCACCAGTTTTTTAGAATAGCTTTCATCGGTTAGAAAGCAACAACCACCTGCCGGCTGCGCAAACTCCGTAAACCCAAATTCCGCCGCCAACGCAAACTGCGGCTTACGCGAACGTCCGGTAAAATCGTACAACCTCTCCCTCTTCACCCAGCCCTCGCGTTCAGGCAGCGTTTCAGGTAAGCATTTCGCGCACAAAGGCCGCAATAATAAATCATCAGCACCGGATTCTTGGGAAATGATTGGCATAGTGGCTTTGCGCTGCGACATAGGACGCTGCCCGATCACTTCGCCGGTGATAATAAAATCAAAATCGTTTTCCGCCAGCCATTCTTTAGCCTTTGTAACCATGAATACTTTACAGTCCAAGCAAGGATTCATGTTCGCGCCATAACCATACTTGGGCTTGATCAGGACGTTTTTATACTCTTCAATGACATCGACAATATGCAGCTTAATGCCCAATTGTTCAGCCACCCACAAGGCATTATTGCGTTTTTGTTTCTCTTGATCGCGTTTTTTGATGGCATGGGTATGCCCCTCAACACAAAAACCCGTATAAAAATTAATCCCCTCGACCCGTACACCTTGATCCATGATCACCTTGGCAGCAAGCATGGAATCCAGGCCGCCGGATATTAAGGCGACTGCTTTTCTTTGAATGGTCATTACCGACATAAGACTTAAAATAAAATCAATATTATACCTGCATCATGGTTATTTTCCGCGGAACTTCTATACTTACCGGACAATGAAACCTTTAGGGACGCAAGATTTTGCGCCCTTACATCCTCAATCATGGCAACCATAAAATACAGGCGTAAAAATGGAAAGAGATGAAGCAATGTCATTCATGACAAAATTGCTAAAACTGATGTTACAACAAGAAGGTTCGGATTTATTTATCACGGCTGGCGCACCGCCGTCCATCAAAATAAAGGGCAAAATGACCCCCGCAACCAAACAGCCCTTATCCAGTAATGATGCCCGAGCCATAACCCAGTGCATCATGAATGATCGGCAATTAAAAGAATTTGAAGCCACCCAGGAATGTAATTTTGCCATTGCTCCCTCAGGACTGGGGCGCTTCCGGGTTAATGCTTATACCCAGCAAGGCTCGCAAGGCCTGGTAGTGCGCGTGATTGCCGCCGAAATCCCTAATTTCGACAAGTTAGGGCTACCCAAGGTTTTAAAAGACGTGATCATGGCTAAAAATGGCTTAATCGTGATGGTTGGCGGCACCGGCTCAGGTAAATCCACCTCAATGGCGGCCTTGATCGACCACCGCAACGAAAACAGTTACGGCCATATCATTACTATTGAAGACCCTATCGAATACGTACATGCCCATAAAAATTGCCTAGTCATGCAACGCGAAGTAGGGGTGGATACTAAAAGCTGGGAAGCCGCCCTGCATAACACCTTACGCCAAGCGCCCGACGTAATCCTGTTAGGTGAAATCCGTAGCGCCGAGATCATGAATTTCGGTCTAGAATTTGCCCAAACCGGTCATTTAGCGATGGCTACCTTACACGCCAATAACGCCAATCAGGCCATTGACCGCATTTTAGGGTTTTTCTCAACGGAAACCCAAGTCAAATTAATGCAGGATATTTCGGTAAATTTACGCGCCATCGTATCGCAACGACTGGTTAAAACCATAGATGGCGGGCGCTGTGCTGCTATTGAAATTTTATTAAATACCCCTTTAATCCAGGATTTAATTGCCAAAGGTGATTTCGGCGGCATTAAACCGATCATGAAAAAATCCCGCGAACTGGGGATGCAAACTTTTGACCAAGCTTTATTTGATCTTTATGAGTCCGGCATAATCAGTTATGAAGAAGCCATCAGAAACTCAGACTCTGCCAATGAGTTACGTTTACAAATCAAATTAAGTGACGGGGGTAATCCCACTACAAACAGCCTGTCACTGGAAGCAACGCAAGAAGAATAAAGCCTTCAATTAAATCCATACATCAACCATCAAATTTAAATTTAAATTTATTACAGAGAAACACAATGTCTACCTTTGATATATTCTTAAAAGGGGTTAAACCTGACCGCCTCGATGAAGCAGACCACATTAAACTACTCGCCAGTCAATATTTACAACTTGACCTATCTAAACTTAATTCGCTGCTCAGCGCCCCCAGCTCTAGTTGTTTTCGTCGGGGTGTCTCTGAACAGGAGGCAAATGAACTTCAAATTAATTTATCCAAAATTGGTTTAGTTTGCATTTGTAAGCCGGGCGCGGCATTAAGTAATTTGTCTTTAACCTCAATCGAAACTAAACCAACAACAGGTAATATCTATATCTGTCCAAATTGTAGCCACCCTGAACCTTTAGCAGAAAACCAGCCGCCACCTGAAGAATGCAGTAAATGCGGCATTATCAATAAAAAGCTACTCGAAGCACAAAAATTAGCCGCTGAAACAGCTGAAATAAGAAACAATATTTTGCGGTCGCAAAAAGCCAAAGAAACCTTAGAAAGTAAGCAACGAGAAGAGGAAGAAGCGGAAAAACGTAAGAAGAATATAGAACATCAAGTATTGACTGAAATGCAGGGTAGTCAAAAGAAAAAATCCATAAATATTAAAACCTTTGCTGCTGGTGCTGTGTCACTCATTTTAGTTGGGGGCATAGCCTATTCCGTTGGTCGTATCCTCAACAAACCCGATGCTTTTCCTGTTCAACCGGAACAGCAACTAGCATCAACCCCCGACAAAAGTCCAGCCGCGCAAGGGGAAAATAATATTACTAACGAAAGCCAGCCTGCCTCAGCTGAAGAAGAGCTACCACCAAATCAGGATACACCACCGGCTGAGCAAGAACAATCAATAGCTTTAGCAACAGAATCTAAAGCTACTAACGAAGTAGAATCAGCTACAACTTCAAGCCAGGCAAAAATGCCCGAAGGTGCTGGAACATCCATGGAAGATGCCCATGATAAAGCCAACAAAGTGCTTAACTCAGTAGGTCTTGATGCCGACGCCATGGGAAACAACGCGGGTAATGGAACGACACCAGCAGCCACCAGTGATATAACAACGAACTCAACCCAAAACGAGTCACCTAAAAATAGCCTTGATTTATCGAAGGGTGAATCTAATTCCGTTAGTCAAAGTTCGATCGCTCCAGCAAGTAATTCGGATAAAAACCACTCCGCATCACCAGAAACGATTACAACTAGCGATTCTCAAGCATTAGCTATTGCAAATTCTGATACCACTAATGCACCAATTAGCCCTACTGACCAAAACAGTAGCCTAAATGCATCGCTCCTAACCAATGGTGCGAATAATCCCGAATGGGATTTATTCTTAAGTAAAGGTGTCGCCAACCTGGTCGCTAAAAATGCATTTACAGATGCTATCCGATTAGGAAACCACATTGTTGACATAGAAAATTATATTAATACCATGGGTACTGCTTTGGAAGTCACACAAAAAGCAGGTAAATCTAAGCAGGCAAATGAAATTCTTAGCACAATTGTAACTAAAATTGAGGCACTTCCTGACGACCGACACGCACAGCATTTCGCTCAAGCGGGATATTATCAAATGCGGGCTACCGGATCAGCTAACTTGCTGGAACGAGCGGATAAAATCCTCGCAACCCAGCCTGATCCAGAAGTACAATTAAAGTCTTCCTTAAAAATTGCGGTAAATTATTCTAAAATCGGTAATAACGAACTCGCTAACCGCTATTTCAACCAAATTAACGCATTACTTAGCAAGATTGAGTCACCAGATCGCAAAATTATTGGACACACCACCGTCGCTCGGGCTTATAAAGATGTCGGCAGCCAAGACACAGCATACAAATGGCTTATAAGTACCGATAAATTATCCAGTAAAGTTTCGGGTGAAACACTTCAGGAACTTGTTGGAAGTTATGCTTACATTAATCAATTGCAAGCTGCCCTGGATTTAATTAAAACCGATGAGAGCAGTAACGTTCAAAATGCGCTCATTTATAATGCGATTAACGAATCGCTTAAATCCAATTTAACGCAAAACGCTTCAACTCTTAGCAAGGAAATTCAAGATCCCATCTATAAAGCAATGGCTTATGATCAAATTGCAAACTACCTATTACCGGCGAACAATAACTTAGCTTTAGCTGAGAAAAGTTTAGCGGATATAAAGAATCCTGCCGATCAAGCAATTATTAGCAGCTTATTAGCAAGACATTACCAAAGGATAGCAAACCCTCAAAAAGCGAAAGCATTAATACAATTAACTGTTGGATTTGCTGCTAAGGTACCGCCCTCATTAAAAGATGATGTTGTAACAATAATCGCCAGAAACCTTTCCCGATCCTTAGAAATTAAATCTGCAAAAGAACAACTGGCATCCATTCAATCAGAATCACTAAAACTTCAACTGAATACTGAAATTAATAAAGCCGCTGAAGTTAGTTCAATACTAAAATCCATTTAATTCCCTTCTAATTCATGACTAACCCAAGATAGTGGCAATCAAGTGTGATTGTCTCTATCTTCATTATTATTTCTAATTAAGATCAATTTACCTTCTTCAAAACAACTTAAAACTATGGATTTAACACCGTATTTAAACTTAATGCTGGAAAAAAATGCATCTAGCTTATCCTTAAAAGTAGGCGCATTGCCTTCGATTTGTATTGCAGGCGAAGAAAAACCCTTGGGTAAAACCGAATTAAACGCCGCTACAACCAAAGAAATCGCGTTCTTTTTTCTGGATGATACCGAGAAAAGACAATTGCTGTTGGACAAGAAAATCTCAGTTAAACATACCGCTCTCGATCAACAGGCATTTGCAGTTGCTATAGCAGTGGATAGTAACGGTTTGTCGTTGATCATTACCCCTGACACGCAAACGAACAGCAACGAACCTGATACAGCGGCAATTGAAATTTTAGGCAAAGTCCCTGAGGGCGACTTTTCGATCCTGCCGTATTTAGCCGCCATGATCAAGTTAGGCGCATCTGATTTGTTTTTAACCGTAGATGCGCCGGTGAAAGCTAAGATATCCGGTAATGCCGTTGCGCTGGATGCTTTTATGCTGACGCCGGAACTGACCAAAGCGGGTGCGTTTAATATCATGACCAAAGCACAAATCGAAGAATTTGAAAGCACGAAGGATTTGGACTTTGCCATTGTTATGCCCGATGGCAGTGCCCGCTTCCGCGCCAATGTTTTTTATCAACGCAAAACAGTTGGCTTGGTGATGCGGCTAATTCCCTCGGTCATTCCTACCGCCGAAGCGCTTGGCTTGCCCGACACGTTGTTAGAGCTGATTATGGCAAAGCGTGGTTTACTGCTAATGGTCGGCGGCACTGGTTCCGGTAAATCCACCACCTTAGCAGCGATGATTAACCATCGTAATGCCAATTCAGCCGGACACATACTAACCATTGAAGACCCGGTAGAATTTTCGCACCCAAATTTAAAATCCATCATGAATCAACGCGAAGTCGGTGTTGATACGGCATCTTACGCCCGAGCCTTAAAAGCTTGTTTACGGGAAGCACCGGATGTCATCCTGATCGGTGAAATCCGCGATCGGGAAACGATGGAGGCCGCCCTGGAATTGGCGAATACCGGACATTTATGTATTTCCACGTTACATGCCAATAATGCTAACCAGGCAATGGAGCGCATTATTAATATGTTCCCACACGTCCAGCACAAACAATTGTTTATGGATATCGCCATTAACTTGCGCGGGGTTATTTCGCAACGCTTGATTCCTGATTTGCAGGGTAAACGCTGTGCTGCTATCGAAATCATGCTGAATACGCCGCATATTGCCAGTTTAATTTCAAAAGGGGAGTTACATGAAATTAAAAGCGCAATGTCTTCCAGTGGCAGTAAGGGCATGAAAATTTTTGATGATGCGTTGTTTGAACTGTATAAAGCAGGCCGTATCAGTTTAAGCGAAGCTTTGAAAAACGCCGATTCGCGAAATGATTTGGAAGCTAAGGTTAATTTTGGTTAAGTTCTCCTTCGCGTTTTGTTATATCAAGCGTTAAATTATCCTAATAGTTGACCCTATTCATGAATTGACATACTATTTATAGTATGTGGAAACTATACGAACATAACCGTGTCGAAAAACAGCTGAGAGCTTGCCCCATCGAAGTCCAAAAGAGATATGAAAAATGGAAAGATGTTGTTGGGCTATCTGGCCCTCAAGGATTATTGCTTATCAAAGGCTTTGCTGATGAAGCCTTAAAAGGTGAATGGAACGATTACAGATCTTCGCGTTTAAATAAACAATATCGAGTTATTTACCAAACCAAAGCAGACGAAGTGTACATTCAAGTTGAAAAAATAACACCTCATGATTATCGGAGAAAATAAAATGAATAACTATCAACTCGCGAAAAAAGGGTGTGATGTTTCTGTGGGTGAGTCAGTACGTATTATTCGCGAACTGCAAGAATTAAGTCAAAATGAATTGGCAAAATTGACCGGTATTCCACAATCGACACTTTCCGCAATTGAACATGACAAAATAAACTTAGGAATAGAGCGTGCCAAAATCTTAGCAAAAGCCCTTCAATGCCACCCTGCGGTATTGGTTTTTCCCGGGTGGGGCGTTGGTATTGCCGCCTAACAACAAATTATGGCACAAATAAAAAAGGGCATTTCATGAGCGATAAAACGCCAATTACTCGCATCTTTGAAGAAGTACCAAAAACAGCTAAACGACTCTGGAAACTCCTCTTGAAGCCATCTATACCAATCGGCCCTGTTGCGGACACCCCTCTAAATAACGCCTGTATAGACCTATTCGCCACGGCTATTGCTGTCCCCACAATCATTTCTGTAGGAAATGACTTGGCTCTCGGGCTTTTTGACATCACCCTAGACGAAATTATTAACTGGAAACTGTTTGCTCTGTTGCTCATGCTGAACGCCGCATTATTCTCTTTAATAATTTATATATTGCTTTTATTTCCACTGCGCCTAAAAGCGAGAAATTCACATTCTTCGCTTTTCTACCATTCATTACACTTCTTCGCTATCCAAAATATTCCCATATCCATTTTGTTTGTTAGCTGCCTCAATCAGCTGATTGTGGAAGGCTCCGTTGTTGAATCCGCAGGTGTGGTTAACTTTGGTTTTACTCTCACAACTTCGGTAGCGGTTTTAGTGCTCACAATCTGGTTACTGGCTATGCCCGTCTCTGCGTATATCAAACGTTACTTTCGTAGTATCAGCGCCTATGTCCTTGGTTTTGGCGCAGTAGCCCTAGCATCAGCAGTTAATCCTGTAATTGCCTCCTCGTATTTCAGTAATATCGTCAACTACAAACAGTTTTGTTCAGAACTCGTATCGGCGCGTTTTAAATACGAAATCGAGTCAGGACAATTATCAAAGGACTGTATTATTAGTAAATGTCTTTCAGCTAAAGGAGAGGAAGCATTTACGCTATAAGCTATAACAAGTCGCTCAAAACGGACGTACAAAAGTGGCGTTTCGCTCTGCTTTCGCACGCCGGTTAGCTTAGTCTTTATCCCCCATTTAAACACACTATGCCCAGCCCTTCAGGACTTTTCGACTGGATTTATATTAACGGGATCATTTCAACAATGACAATAGAAGGCGACAAAAAGCATACTAAAATAATTGGAACAGGAGTGAAAAATGACGGTCTGTAACATCCCAATAACCCTACACCAAGCCCTCCAAATCCTTTTAAACAAACAAAATCTGACCGCCAACGAAATGCGCGAAATTATGCACATTATCATGAGCGGTCAGGCGACCGATGCTCAAATGGGCGCGTTCCTGATTGCCCTGCGCTGTAAAGGCGAAAGCATAGATGAAATTGCTGCGGCAGCGGAAGTCATGCGCGAATTGGCCAATAAAATCAGCCTAAGCGGCGAGCATATTGTCGATACCTGTGGTACTGGTGGCGACGGCGCGAATACCTTCAATATTTCGACTACCTGCGCGTTTGTGGTTGCCGCGGCCAGTGGCAAGGTCGCCAAACATGGTAACCGCTCCGTTTCCAGTACCTGCGGCAGTGCTGATCTCTTGGAAGCAGCGGGGGTAAACCTGCATTTATCCGCTGATCAAGTCGCCAGTTGCGTCAATAAGCTCGGGGTAGGGTTCTTATTTGCCCCCAAACACCACAGCGCCATGAAACATACCAGCACGGTGCGCAAAGAGCTGGGAGTTAGAACTTTGTTTAACTTGCTTGGCCCCTTATCTAATCCTGCAGGCGCACCCAACCAATTGATCGGCGTATTTGCTAAAGTTTGGGTAGAACCCCTAGCTTATGTGTTACAAAAGCTCGGTAGCCAGCATGTGTTAGTGGTGAATGCGGAAGATGGACTGGATGAAATCAGCATTGCTTCGCCGTCTTTTATTGCCGAGCTAAAAGCAGATACAGTCAGCACCTATACCGTTACCCCCGAACAATTTGGTTTAAAGCGCGCCAGTTTGGCTGAGTTAGCCGTGAAGGATGCAGAATCCAGCTTAGTGATGGTAAAATCCGTGCTGGATAACCAACCAGGCGCTGCTACCGATATCGTGTTACTCAATGCCGGTGCTGCAATTTACGCCGCTAATATTACCGAATCATTAGCCCTGGGCATTGAAAAAGCCCGGCAAGTCATCGCCTCTGGTGCCGCGCGCGCGAAACTGGCTGCGTTAATCGCTTATTCAAATGCCCTCTAACTTAACTAATTTCATATGACCGATACCCCCGATATTTTAAAAAAAATTCTCGATAAAAAAGCCGAAGAAGTCGCCAAACGCAAACTGGGCATGTCCATTGCGAATCTTGAAGAGATCGCCAGTGACATAGAAAAGCCCCGTGGTTTTTATAATGCCCTGCAACGGGAAGTGTTGCTTAAAAAACCTGCCATCATTGCCGAAATCAAAAAAGCCTCACCCAGCCAGGGCGTAATTCGGGAAGACTTTAATCCGGTGTTAATCGGTCAGGATTATGCCATGAATGGCGCGACCTGTTTATCAGTGCTAACCGATAAGGAATTTTTCCAGGGCTCTGAAGTTTATCTGCAAATGGTTCGGGAGCGCTGTCCCTTGCCAGTATTAAGAAAAGACTTCATGATCGATGCTTACCAGGTCTATGAAGCGCGGGCACTGGGGGCAGATTGTATCCTATTGATCGCCGCCGCCTTAGGTGATGGGCAAATGCAGGAATTATCGGCTGTCGCCACCCAGCTGGGCATGGATGTGTTGGTGGAAGTGCATGATGCCGAAGAATTACATCGCGCGTTAAAGCTAGACACTAAACTAATCGGCATTAATAACCGCAACCTGCGTACCTTTCAAACGAACCTGCAAACTACCCTGGATTTAAAAGCACAAATTCCGGCGGAGCGGTTAATCATTACCGAAAGCGGCATCCATACGCCAGAGGATGTACAACTGATGCTGGATAATGGTATTTATGCGTTTTTAGTCGGGGAGGTTTTTATGCGCGCGGAAAGCCCGGGGCGGAAGATGCGGGAATTGTTTAGTTTATAGTTGTATTAATAGGGGTAACTCTGCTTTGCTTACTATATTGATTTATATCGTATAGATCATAAATTGTTGGGCGGTTTCGCGTTTGCAAACCGCCGTTGTTTGAGGTAAGCCTCAATTCATACAGCACAATCTAAAAAATAACTCGGGGAAATTCGGGCAATAATCAATCTAGCCACGCTGTTTGTGGCGTATTGCCTCGCGGCGAATATGCCTTACAGCTTTAAAGCTATTATTTTTCCTTTTTATATTGTAAATTATTTTCAACTACACCATGTAAGTTGCTCGGCGGTATAATTGGTGGCTCCAAAATTTCTGTGAGTGAATCAAGAATCATCCCTTTCAATACCTTTTTTATTTGATCGGATGGATTTTTACTAAGGCATACTTTTGCAACTTCAACAATTTGATTACGACTCTTGGAGTCAACAATACCTTTAACAAGCTCTGCAGCTTCTGCAATATTCTTCCAATCTTTGTAATCAAGATCGCAAATAGAGGCTCCCTGCTTGGTGTAACAAGAGACATGACTCTGGAAAGCGAAATCCTCCATCAACTTACAGTTGCAACCCCCCCCCTTTTTTTCAGGCAATTTAGGAACAATTGCTTCTTGTAAACAACGGAGAGTCGAATCACGCCATTTCATGCCAGATTCAGAAAGTCCATTGAGTTTAAGAAATTTCTCACAATATTTTGCACCGTAGCTCAAGAAATACTCTGGTTCTGGAGGAAAACATGGGCAAAGTTCGGAAAAACATGTTTGATATACTTGACAGGATGGTTGCAAATTATTAACGCAAGATGCCATTACTTCATTCACCAAGGGAAGCGTTAACAGCAATGTGAATACATAGCCATTTTTTAACATCTAAAACCTCCATTTTTGAATACATTCAGAAATAGTTAAAACAAATAGCAAGTAGACAGTCCATATGATCGCTCAGTTTATGGCTTATTACCTAAAGGCGGATACGTCTCACAGGTTTAATGCCTAAAATTCTGACGGAAGTTTGATTAGCGTAACGTAATTGGACGCTAGAAGCTAAACAACCTGTCCGACCCGCTTACCCTTATTAAATACAATGCCTCCACTCTCTAAATAAACATACCGTTACCAAGGTATTACTTAATTGCCATCAATGCGCTTACGTAAGCCTGCTGGCATTTCCATTTTGGTTTTGTCCCAGCCTTCTAAATCTAAAATTTCATCCAGACATTGCTCCATCAGTTGATGGGCTTGTTTGGTCACTTCTGCAATACGTCGATGCACCTGCAATTGTATGTCACTATCGGTTGCGGTTTCATTCGCCATACAGTCCAATTGATAATTAAATAATTTTCTGAGGTTAGCAATTTGCAGGCTCACATGGATAGGGCAGGCACAGGTGTAGAGGGCAGCTTGTTCGTTAACAATGGCCAGTTGATAGGCTGAAAATTTATTGTCGAGCTTCATTGAGCGATCCTTATGTTTATTATTATTGAATTGTTCGGAATCTAAACGTTATGCTATCAATAACAGTATTTTGGAAAATGCGCTAAAAGTAAATATAAATCCGTAATTTTATTTGGGATCACTTTGATATAGTTCATCAAGTTAAGGAAATAAACCTAACAAAAGCATTTATTGAACGGGAAGACGAGGGAACAACGAGTGTTTACATTAACTGAAACAGCTGACTAATCAGGCTATGTGATGGATACACTGACTTTTCTAGGTCAAGCTAACGAGTAACCTAGTTAAGGCCTTGCAAAACCCGGAATAATGCTAACTTGGATTATATCCCGGATTCCACTGCGTTGCATCCAGGCTACGCTATGACAGCACTTTTCAAGCCTTTTGCAATTCCCGCGCGATGGCATCGCCCATCTGGATGGTCCCCGCTTTGGTTTGGGCATTTAAATCGGGCGTCACATAGACCCCTTCAGTGACCACTTTTTCAACGGCAGCCTGGATTTTATCTGCGGCACTGTGTTCACCCAAGTGGTGCAACAGCATGACCCCGGCCATGATGACGGCGGTTGGGTTGGCAAGGTTTTTTCCGGCAATGTCCGGTGCGCTGCCATGCACGGCTTCAAACAGGGCGGCGCCGGCGCCGATG
>JBEBJQ010000030.1:0-41563 GCA_040079795.1 Methylococcales bacterium | reverse complement strand
TCATAACCCAGCACACTACCGAAAACGCCTCCCGCTAAACCTTGTGGCGAAGTTATGATCAACGTTCGCCACAAGGTTTAGCGGGAGGCGTTTTCGGTAGTGTGCTGGGTTATGAAATGGGTCGGGGCGATCCAATTGCAGCCGGAATAGGTGCCGCAGCCGGTGCTTTTGTAGGTAATCGTTGGTAAGGGCTATATGCAGCATGCCGATAGCCTGACATTGCAGAATTTTAATTAGCTCTCCATCAGCCGTGCAGTTCCTAAGAAGGGCTGCACGGCTTTTTTGTTGTCCTTCCAAGGTATAAATCAGCATCGCTTTCGATATATACTCCGCAAAAGACCCTCTCATAACGAAAGTGAAATTGCAGCATAGCCAATGAATTGTTTTGATTACTAACAGTCTAAAAAATTTAAAAAAGGCATAAAGGTACTTTAACTGTATAAAGCAAGTGACGATGGGCTAGAATGGCTATCCAATCCATTTTATAAGAAGCCAATATGCGCGATATTATCGTCGAAAAAAATCCCACCCAAACCCACTTAAACACTCTGGGTGTAAACAAATGGCCTACCTGGGAAAAAGAAATTTCAGTATTTCCCTGGACATTTCCCGAACAAGAAATCGCTTATATACTAGAAGGCGAATGTGTTATCACCCCGAACGGTGGCACCGCAACAACTTTTGGCAAAGGTGATTTGGTGACTTTTCCAGCGGGCATGATCTGTAGCTGGGAAGTTAAAACCCCCCTGCATAAACATTATCAATTAGAAGGCAATTGGCTTAGCCAAGCCTATCGCCGCGCAAAATTAGCGTTCAAATTGTAGGCCAAACTAAAATCACCCAGCATAACGAAAAGTCAGGTAATTTCTGGCTTTTTTAATAACAACGACGCTTAAATTTAATATAAAATCAGTATTTTAATTCTCAAACCTATAAACAACTATCACAACTGTTGTGTCAGCTTTAGCGCCTCTTGCACCACCCTAACGTCAGCACCGGTTTTACAAGCGTGGTCACTTATATGCCGCCGCCAGGCACGCGCGCCGGGCATGCCATGAAATAACCCTAGAATGTGCCGCGTCATACTGTTTAAACGCACCCCCGCCTGCAATTGCGTTTGCACGTAAGGCATAAAAGCTTCGATAATATCTGCCCTGGACGGTATCGCATACTTTTCCCCATAGTAGTATTGGTCAACCGTACCCAACAAATAAGGATTATGATAAACCTCCCGTCCCAGCATGACGCCATCAACATGCTGCAATACGGCGTCGCATCCAGCCAGGGTCGTCAATCCGCCATTCAAAATAATCTCTAACTGCGGAAAATCCTGTTTCAGTTGATAAACCACATCATAGCGTAAAGGCGGAACTTCGCGATTTTGCTTGGGTGACAAACCGCTTAACCAGGCTTTACGTGCATGCACTATAAAGGTTTTACATCCGGCACCTGCAATAATATCTACAAATGCCACCAGCGCCTCGTAAGAATCCTGCTCATCAATACCAATCCGGCACTTAACCGTCACGGGAATATCTACCACCTGCTGCATTGTCGCCACACACTCAGCCACTAAACCAGGATCTGCCATCAAACACGCACCAAAACGGCCATTTTGCACCCGATCACTGGGGCAGCCAACATTCAAATTGACCTCCTGATACCCATAATCAACCGCCAGTTGCGCACAATTCGCTAATTCCTTTGGATTGCTGCCACCTAACTGCAAAGCAACCGGGCTTTCTTCAGCATTAAACGCCAAATGACGCTGGCTATCACCGTGCAAAATTGCCCCTGTGGTCACCATTTCGGTATACAACAACACCTTTCGCGACAAAAGCCGATGAAAATAACGACAGTGCTTATCTGTCCAATCCAACATCGGGGCAACACAGAAGGAATGACGGGGTATTTCTTTATCTATCAATGGCATGATTTAGTGGAATACAAAATGAGACGGTAAATTTTCCAATGGATAATACACATACAATAAGCCTAACCAGTGGTTTTCAAATAAACCATTTAGTAATCAGTCACTCAGGATAGCGTATTTTTATTTACAAAAAGGCAGTAGGTACTTAGCAGGGATCCTTAATGTGTAAGCCATGCGCAGCCTATCCCCGCTCATCGCAAATAATATTCCCTATAATAAATTAATTTCTATATAACAAATACCTATATCCAACCAGACTCAAAAATCTGAGCAGCAATCATTTATTTAACGTTGAACTTTTGATGCTGTAGAACATTGTTATGCGATAATTGCAGGATAACAATAATACAGGAATCACTCATGTTCTCATTGCAAACCATCTTCGGCAAAGGTGATAAATTCTATGGCTTACTTGAAGCCAGCGCGGAGTCTGCGAGTTCATCGGCCCGGGCATTGATTGAACTATTAAGTACGCCGGCAACTCAACAATCATTGGATAAGTTCAAACAAGCGCGGCGGCGGGAAAAAGATTTATTCGCGCAAATCAGTGAAGAGTTAGTTAAAACCTTTGTGACCGTACTTGACCGTGAAGATATTGAAGCCCTCAACAGCGCCCTTTATAAAATCCCTAAAATCATCGAAAAATTTGCCGAGCGCTATACCCTTGCCTTAGGGCGCATGGGCGACGTGGACTTCACTGACCGGGCAGCAATGTTGGAACAAGCCTGCGAAGTCCTCGAAAAAATGGTGGGCGTGTTACGAAAAGGCATGGATTTAGACGAAATCAAAAAATTAAACGACCAGTTGCAAACCATCGAGGCGGAAGCGGACCGACAAATTCTTGAGTTATATCAAGATGCTTATGCAAACGAATCTGACCCAATCCGCTATCTGGTCAAAAGGGATTTATTTGAAATCCTTGAAAAAGCCATTGACCGTTGCCGGGATGCCGGCAATGTTGTTTACCACATTATCCTAAAAAATTCATAAGGGACTGCCATGCTGACTTTGCTTTTGCTTGTCATCCTGGCCGCCTTGGTATTTGAGTTTATCAACGGCTTCCACGACACCGCCAACTCAATTGCCACTGTAGTTGCCACCAAGGTATTAACTCCAACGCAAGCGGTCATGCTGGCCGCTACCACCAATCTGTTGGGTGCATTTTCAGGTACTGCCGTCGCTAAAACCATTTCTTCAGGGCTTGTAGATACCGGCTTGGTGACCATTTCCTCAGAAGTTTTAATTTGCGCGCTGACCGGTGCGATTATCTGGAACCTGATTACATGGGCATTGGGCTTACCTTCCTCTTCCAGCCATGCCTTGATTGGTGGGTTATGCGGAGCTGCCCTTGCCGCTGGCGGTAATAATATTGATGTCTTGATTTGGTCAAAAACCGCAGCGGTCTGGACTGAAAATAAAGGTATTCTCTGGAAAGTCGTAATCCCTATGGTCAGCTCACCGATTGCTGGGTTTACTTTAGGCATCCTCATTATGGGGGGTCTAATGGCGATCATCAGCAGTATGAATTCCGCAGGTGGGATTTTGGCACGTATATCCCGTCCAAAATGGGTTAATGTCCTCTTCGGGAAAGCCCAACTATTGTCCGCCGGTTACATGGGTTTTGCGCATGGCAGCAACGACGCCCAAAAAACCATGGGTATTATCGCTTTAGCAATTTTTGCTGCAAATGCTGCCGGAACCTTAGACCAACTTCCCCCTTGGGCTGAATTCTTAAGGCCGGATGGTGGGGAAAAAGACATTGACAGCTGGATCATTTTTACCTGTGCATTGGTCATGGCATTAGGCACAGCTGTAGGCGGATGGCGGATCATCAAAACCCTCGGCCATAAGATGGTAAAATTACATCCGATTAACGGTTTCGCAGCCGAAACCAGCTCAGCGACCATTCTATTAACCGCTGCCCATTTCGGTATGCCGGTTTCCACTACGCACAGCATTTCAACGGCAATTATGGGGGTTGGCTTTGCCAAAAATCCGCACGCACTAAAACTGAGTGTTATCGAGCGGATTGTTTGGGCCTGGGTTTTGACAATTCCAGCGGCAGGCGGCTTAGCATGGGGTATGGTAAGTTTGTTGAAGCTAGTGCATTAGCCCGTGATAAGCACCCTTAACAATGCCGAATCGCTCGATTTTTTAAAAAAATATTTTAAGTTTATAACGATCCAAAAGACATTATGCCGAAAAGAAAGACATATTCCGTTAAAAGGCTTATACCCGTAACAGCGCCTTAGCCATTCTTTCAGAAAGCTGCTCCGCCACAAATTGGGGCTCATTAGGTGGATAAAGCTCTACCTCATCCAATTCGAAATTATATTCTTTCCCCAGTGCAATAAGTTCTCTGATTTTTTGAACGGCTAAAAGCTTTTCTTTTAATTCCGAATCTGTTTTAGCGTGCTCAGAAAAGGCTTTGATTTCTTTGATGGACATTGCTTTTACTCCTAATGGTTAAAATAAAAACTTGGTATTCACATTTACCAAGCGAGTGTTAAAGTCAGTGTAACAAGAGGTTGTATTCCCCCAAATTGTCTAAAAAGTTTTTAAAGCTGCTGACAAACCAAGTCCTACACACTGTAGGGTGAGTTCACCCATTTTTTAAGTATGGCGGCATCCCGTTCCGGTAAGTAGGCGAAATCTTTACTGATATCTTTAAAAACCGCAGCGCCGCTTTGTGGCGAAACCAGATTGCCTTTGAGCATATAGAAAAACCAGGCAAAGGGATAACCCGCCTGACGATCAAAACGGGACAACAAATTATGTAGTGCAGTGCCTTTTTTCCCCGCCCCCGTTTCTAGGTGCGGGAGATTTTTGGACTGGGTGTTAATGATTTCAACATTCATGATTTGTTCACCAAAACGCCCGGTCTGGCGGTAAGGCCGGATAATCCAGTCCTCAGATAACGGCGTATTCAGTCCCGCAGAACTGTTATTCCAATCATCCATAAAACGCTGTACACAATGTTCTTCCTGGCTTCCAGACAAAGCAAGCGCATGCTTTCTGATTTCTTGCATAAACACTTTTACGTCAGTTTTGCGGCGATACGCATAACGGGCACTGCCTATCCCAAATGCTTCAATACTGTCGGGGGTCAGTGGATCTATAAATTCTTCCAAGTCCTCCGGTGGGTCAGTTTCGCTCACTAATAAACGGTCTGACATTTCATGGGTTTTATCGATGTCAATTTGGATGAAATCCTCGGCTTTTGAGCCTGTTTGTATTACAAAATATAAGGTGTTACCGATTTGCCGAGTAGCAAGTAAATTTTGTTCACAAGTATGCTTAATCAGCGTTTGCAGATTTTTTCCACATTCAATAAAAGTCCTTTCAGTCCATTCAATGAGGTCATTGGCAATCCGGTTGCCCTGCATATCAACAATGCCACCAATCCGATACCATTCATTACCTGTCCGGGCCAAACGCACGCGACACTCTGGAACCAATGCCTGTAATTTTGCGAGCAACATTTCATCGCCAATTCCGGGCAAGGTGTTTCTACAAAGTTTGGCTAACTGTAATCCATCCAATTGGGCGATATAGTCAGTCATAAGTTATTCCTTCGTTTTTTAAACGTGACTCTACGACAGCCCTTACATCCGGTTCAGGATCATTACGTAGGCACATTAAAGCATGAGGCGCAACCCGCCCTGCGACGGTATAGCGTACTACCCAATCAGAGTCATGCAGCAAACTAGACACATCGTCTGGACTCATCCGTTCCGCCAAAACGCGTCTAACTTCTGGCGCGTCATCATCGACCATTAATCCCAGACTGACTTCAGGCAGCCGTTCCGCAACCACTTTTCGCACCTGCAGATCTGGGTCACGAATAAAACGGAACAAACGGCCTATTGGCAACCGTCTGGCCACGGTCAAACGCACAATGTAATCCGGATCATTCGCTAATTGTTCAAGTTCTTCAGGCGCTATACGGTCAGCTACGGTCATACGTACTTCCCGATCGACATCATTAATCAGCAAATGCAGCTGTGTCTGTGGCAATCGATAAGCAACCACCCGCCTAACCACTTCATCTTCATCGCCAATCAATTCTGTCAACGCTTTTTGAGGGGAGTAACGCACCGCAATCGCACGCCTTTCCCAGAAACTATCATGCAAATATTGCTCAGCATAGCCCGGATTAACCCGAAAAAACCGGTCAATTTGCCTGCCACTTGCAACAAATACGCAGGTGTCGCCAGGCATGCAGCGCCCCATTAGCAGCGTTTTTCCGCGAAAAGGACAGAGGCTACAATCAGCAATAGGAACGTTAACAGAGCTTTCACGACCAGACATGCAATCAATTCCATTTAGTCAGCGATAATTTCTGCAACGACGATACCCGTTGCAACCTCATAATCATTGGTCAAACACAAACAATGTTCCCGGCCATCTATTAAGTAAAGGTTAAAATCTTGATGTTCAACGATGGGCTTATTATTGGGGAGATCATCATCCATGCAGTATGTAAAATGCAGCGATTGATATTGCTGCCTAAGCGCTGATACCGTGCTTTCATCAACACCCCCAGTTTCAATTTGCGCCACTATCGCATTGACTTGATCGCTAGTAATCATCCGGTTGCTTCCCGTTCAAATTTAAAACGCTCTGTTGCTTCAATACCCATGACTTTAGCCAGCCAAGGAGGCGGGGTTCCCGCGATAACGGCTTGTAACTGGCTGATGATGTCGGCAATACTTTCAATACTGGGTAGCTTCATCGGATGTATTCCCAGCTTGACAATTTTTGCCGCAGCCGGCCCCCCCACTGAAGCGATATACAGTACCTGACAATCTTGAATCAACTCTGCCCTAAACAAATTTTTATCGTCCACTTCCAAGCCGGCTGGTATCTCTGTAGCGCGAATGTCGACTAAACGGATTTCCTCAGCAGACACTTGATAAACCATAAATTGACTGCATGAACCAAAGTGTCCATCTATAGTGAGGGCATCATTACTCGCGCAAGCAATACGCACGGAACCGGGCATATCACCTTCGCTATAAGCTGCTATTTGCGGCTTCACGGGTACATCAAGCTCAACTTGGCTTTTGAGAATATCTAATACTTTAAGGAGTTCAGCATCTTCAATGCTCGCCCAATCCCCTGGTTCGGCAGTTTTAAGCGTTCTCAGGTCGAGGCCAGCCAGTTTATCCACGGTTATAGGCAAGCCAACAGTGTTGATTAATACTTTAAATAAGCTTTTGGCGTCAGTATCGGGCAAAGCGCGGGCGGCCAGCCCGACCCTTAAAGCCAGTTCTCTTGAGAGCGCGTCCTGGCTGCTCATAAACTTATGCCACTAAAGGCAAAATGCAGTTATCAATTGGGCAAACTTTGACGCATTGCGGTACGTCAAAATCACCTTCGCATTCGGTGCAGGTTTTTTTGTCGATTTTAAAGACAATTGCCCCTTCAGTAATGGAATTGGTTGGGCAAACCGGCAAGCAGTCGCCACATGAAATACAATCTGCTTCAACAATATATAAGGCCATGATTATTCTCCTGAGTCTAAACGTTTTGCGCGCAAGGTAACCGGGAAATCGGGCTGCTCATCCATCGGCTCAAAGTAATATTTTGAACCATCACCGAGTAGAACTTCACCGCCCCACTTTTCAGGGCTATCAAACTCAACTGATTCCGCCACTTCTTCCAAATCTTTTTTGGGTACGTAGAAGACTAATTTGCCCTCGGCGTTTTTTTTCAACATGACACTGGGCATTATGATTCTCCGTCACACGCATTGGGTTGGGATGTAGAGACGCAAGATTTTGCGTCTCTACGGGACAATTAACGTATTAAATCGTAATTATAGTCAGTAGTACCCATGCCTTTGGTTTCTTTATCCAATTGCTCAAGTACGGCATTGACCAGCGTTGTCAACATATAAATGCCACCTTCATAGCCCAAGGTCGTCATTCTGTGCAGGTGATGCCGGTCAAAGATTGGGAAACCAATGCGGATCAACGGCACTTCAAACTCTTCACCTTTGTAGAAGGTGTCGCGTTGGATGAATTTGCCATAAGAGTTACCGATCATGAAGTCCGGTTTATTGGTGAATACCAATGACCGGAAATGCCATAAATCTCGACCCGTGTGTACGACGGTTTTTTGCCCATAAGGGGAATCTTTCAGCATTTTATCCATCGCTTTTGTCCAGCGTTTGCTGGCGTGGTTACACAGAACATCAGTCGGTTCAGCACCCATTTCCAGCAGGAATTTGGTCATACCCATGACAAAATCAGCATCCCCGTATAAGGAAAACTTTTTGCCGTGCATCCAGGTGTGCGAGTCCGTCATCATGTCAACCAAGCGGCCACGTTCCAGTTCCAATGAAGCAGGAATCGGTTTACCGGTGAGTTCAGAGATTTTCATCAGGAATTCATCGGTCCATTGCAATCCCATCGGAATATTAATGGCCGTAGCAGGTTGATGCCAAATGGTTTGGACAAACTTTTTGGTTTTTTCCAACTGCCAGGGCTGCAATAGAATGGTATCAATTGCATTGGGTGAATCTTTCAGTTCAGCTTGAGTCGTACCCCCTGCGTACATACGGAAGGTACCGTCAGCCGGCGTATCCAGCACTTCGGAAGGATCGCTCATTAAGGTGTAATCAACCCCCATTTCCTTCATCATGCGATGCATGACCCGGTAGTTGCCCAAATAGGTTTCAAAGCCCGGTACCAGATTGATCTTGCCATTGGAGCCGACTTTTTTGTCGTCCATGTGATTCAGGGTGAAATACTTGATCATACCTTCGAACATATTATCCCAGCCCGTGGTATGGCTACCGACAAAGCTTGGCGTATGAGCAAATGGTGTTGGAAAATCCTGCTCAATATGTCCGGCATTTTTTGAGTTATTGATGAACGCATTTAAGTCATCACCGATAACTTCAGCCATACAGGTGGTTGAAACAGCAATAATTTCTGGTTTATACAAAGCTTTAGCGTTTTCAAGACCAGCCATCATGTTTTTCTGACCGCCGAAAACCGCCGCATCTTCGGTCATGGAATCCGACACACAAGCAACCGGCTCTTTAAAGTGACGGTTAAAATAGGTACGAAAATAGGCTACACAACCTTGCGAGCCATGCACATACGGCATGGTTTTTTCAAAGCCTAAGGCACAAAGCACCGCACCCAAGGGTTGGCAAGCTTTAGCCGGGTTTACGGTTAACGCTTCACGGTTAAAATTGACTTCTTGATATTCTTTAGTGGTAGTCCATTCAAAAACTTCATCAATTTTCTCTTGCGGATGACGCTCTTCATAAGCTTCACGTTTATTTGCCAAACTCTCCTTATATTCATCATTTCTAAATAAAGGATAGCTGGGTTGGATGTTTTCGACTTCTTGACTCATGATAATCTCCTACGCGCCACTAATCTGTGGACGGTATATTGAGAAATGATAGGGTGGGCAGAAATATTCTACCCACCATAAAAATGCGACCCAAAAATTAGGCGCTTGCAGCAACCGCTACCTTGGGGCTTTCATCGGTTTTCCAAGGCACTTTCACCTGTTTCCAGCAAGGGTTATTCAAAGTCATGTCCATATCACGGGCAAAGATGGCAAAGCCGTCATAGCCATGATACGGGCCGGAATAATCCCAAGAGTGCATTTGACGGAAAGGGATACCCATTTTTTGGAAAATGTACTTTTCCTTGATACCGGAACCGATCAAATCAGGCTGTACTTTCTTAACAAACTCTTCAAATTCATAGCCAGTGACATCGTCATAAATTAATGTCGCATTGCCCATTTCTTTGATAGTACGATCGTAGTCATCGTTATGACCAAATTCATAACCCGTACCGACCACTTCCATACCTAAGTCTTCATAAGCGCCGATGACGTGACGTGGACGTAAACCGCCGACGTATAACATCACGCGTTTACCTTGCAGGCGTGGTTTGTACTTGGCGATAACCGCATCATATTCGGACTGATACTTGGCAATAACTCTTTCAGCACCGGCTTGAATGGTTTCATCAAACAAGGCCGCAATTTTGCGTAAGCTTTCTGCAATTTTGGTAGGGCCAAAGAAGTTGTATTCAATCCAGGGGATTTTGTACTTTTCTTCCATGTGCCGTGCTATGTAGTTCATGGAACGATAGCAATGGATCAAGTTCAGTTTAACCTTGGGGGTTTTTTCCATTTCTGCAATGGTACCGTCGCCAGACCACTGAGCCACGACGCGCAAACCCATTTCTTCCAGTAAAGTACGTGAAGCCCAGGCATCACCACCGATGTTGTAATCACCGATTACCGCAACGTCATAAGGTGTCGTTGGGAAGCTTTCATCACCATCGCGATTTTCCAATACCCAATCCCGAATTGCGTCATTGGCAATATGGTGACCAAGCGATTGAGATACGCCGCGGAAGCCTTCGCAACGGACTGGAACGACAGGTTTGCCGATTTCTTTGTTGGCTTTTTTAGCAACCGCTTCAATATCATCACCAATCAAACCGATCGGGCATTCTGATTGAATACTGATACCTTTGTTTAAAGGAAACAGTTCTTCAATTTCATTCATTATTTTGGCAAGTTTTTTATCGCCGCCGAACACAATGTCCTTCTCCTGGAAATCAGAGGTAAAGTTCATCGTGCCGAAAGTATTCACACCAGTCGTTCCAACATAATAGTTACGACGACCTGCGCGAGAATACTGACCACAGCCAACCGGGCCATGGGAGATATGAATCATATCTTTAATCGGGCCCCAAACCACACCTTTGGAACCTGCGTAAGCACAACCACGAATGGTCATTACACCTGGTAAGGATTTACGGTTTGAAGTAATACATTTGTTAGATTTTTCAAGCGATTGATCGTTAACTGCCAAATGCTTAGCGCGATCTTTCCGTGCTTGTTCGGGATAGACTTCCAGCACTTCTTGAATAAGCGCTTCAGTCTCTTCTTTTGTTAGAGCTGCCATGATTAACTCCTACTAATGTCGTGGGTAATCTCCCAACAGACAGGTTTGAGGATGGGAATCCGTAGCGACGCAGATTTTACGTCTTAAGATAGAATTTTCGTCCCTACGGGTGTTCGATTTGTAGGGACGCAAAATTTTGCATCCCTACAGGCTTTCAATGCTTAAGCACCCGCTTCCGCAGCAGCTGTTACACCAATAATTGATTCATCAACATCGTCGATAATACCGAATTCCATCATCAACTCTTCCAACTCATCCATCGTAATAGGGGTTGGAATGACGAAGTTTTTGTTATCACGAATCTTTGTAGCTAATTGGCGATACTCTTCCGCTTGTTTTGCTTCGGGTTCGTATTCGATAACCGTCATCCGGCGAATTTCAGCACGTTGTACAACGTTGTCACGTGGCACAAAGTGAATCATAGTCGTACCGATTTTTGCAGCCAAAGCTGAGATCAATTCATCTTCACGCGCGGTTTCACGCGAGTTACAAATTAAGCCCGCCAAACGCACACTGCCAGAGTTTGCATATTTCACAATCCCTTTAGCAATGTTATTGGCAGCATACATTGCCATCATTTCGCCCGAGCAGACGATGTAAATTTCCTGCGCCTTGTTTTCACGGATTGGCATGGCAAAACCGCCACAAACAACATCACCGAGTACATCATAAAAAACGAAGTCAAGTTCATCATCGTAAGCTCCTTCTTCTTCAAGAAAGTTAATTGCCGTAATTACACCGCGGCCAGCGCAGCCAACACCGGGCTCCGGACCACCTGATTCAACACATTTAATACCGCGATAACCTGCTTTCAATACATCTTCAAGCTCTAAATCTTCAACACTGCCTGCTTCAGCAGCCAAACTCATAATGGTAGTTTGCGCTTTAGCGTGTAAAATTAAACGGGTAGAGTCAGCTTTTGGATCGCAACCCACGATCATTACATTGTTGCCTAATTCTGCTAATGCAGAAACCAGGTTTTGAGTGGTAGTAGATTTACCGATTCCACCTTTACCATATATTGCACATTGACGTAATGCCATGATTTTCTCCTTTTTAGGACGTTGTTGTTAATGACATAATAACTAAAGCAAAGGACATGCCAAAGCAAATTTATTTTATAAACATATGAAAGAATAGAGTTAATAGGATTATTTGCAAGCTATCAGCCGCGTTGTATTCCATACAATTTGTATGGATACTGTAGGCTTAGTGACAGAAGGGGAATTATTGTTGGCTTCGTTATAAGAGTATAGTGAACCCCAAGTTTCGGACAGTGTATTAAGATGGTTTGACCAGACAAGGTAGATCAATAATGAGCGAAAAGAAGCCTAAGATTTTGACGGGTACACAAAAAGCCAAGATAGCCTTAGAAGCAGTTAAAGGACAAAAAACGGTGAATGAGATTGCCCAAGTGATCTACCCCACAAATAGTGGACAGAACTAAAAGCGAGTATCCTTAGTTCACTAAAGAGGTACTTGAATGGCTACGAAACAACCCGACAAAAAAACCACCTATATCCGGCATAGCCCAGAATACAAACAGGAAGCCCTGAAGCTGGCATCCCAGATCGGTGTCACCAACACCGCCAAACAACTAGGCTTACACGAATCGCAGCTGTATAGCTGGCGTAAAAACCATGAGCATGCCAAAACAATTTATGAGCGCGAATTTAGTCTAGCTGCCGAAAATGCCCGCCTGAAACGTCAACCTGCCCAGCAGGCAGAGGAGTTGTCGATCCTAAAAAATGCGGCTGGAGATTCAACGGGTGAATGCAACACTAAGATTGTATAGTATGCATTTTGGAGTGAACCCATGAACCAGCAACCCTCAAAACGTAGTTTTACATATCATGAACAGGAAACGATGTGGCAGCTATGGTCACAAGGCAAATCGTTGAGCGAAATCGGTCGGCAACTGAGTAAGCATGCTGGGTCGGTATTTTGTTATTTACAAAAACCAGATGGGATAAAGCCACCTGCACCCAACCGTTCTGTAAGGGATTTGTCTTTACAAGAGCGTGAAGAAATATCACGGGGAATCTCTGCCAATTTATCTTTAAGGGCGATTGCCAGAAATCTAAACAGGGCAGCTTCAACGGTTACCCGAGAAATCAACCGCAATGGCGGAGTTTCAAAATACCGTGCGGTAACAGCTGACCGGCGCGCCTGGACGAAAGCCAAACGGCCAAAGACCTGTAAGCTTAATGACAATGCCAACTTGCGCACAATCGTATCAGAACGCATGGCTTTTGATGGGGTAGATCATTTTTTCCGCTGTCTTAAATTTGAACAGCAGAATTATGCAAAGATGAAGACAAATACATTAGCAAATGCTGACCAGTTCATGCTGTATTTCCAAGCCGCAACGGTTACCACTCCCCGCTGAAATTTGAGTAGGATTTTTATAGGTAAGCTGCTCAGGAACATGTCCAGTTTTTGAAGACCCAGAATGGCTGGAAATAATTAGTACCGGAGAGTCGCTGTTTTTGATAAAGATTTTTGTGCGGGTATCCTCCCCAAAAAATCGTCAAAAACGACGCGACGATTATATGCTACGCAGCCCCGATACCCCTGGTATTTTTGTGTTTCAGGATTAGCACCCTGAAACACAAAAATACCAATAGTTGACGCCGCCTATCGGGAAGCCTCTGTCAACGTCAAGCCATTCTAATACGGCTCAACACCCGGCCCTGTGCGGCTATCGGGGACTAAAAATCTTCACTTCGCTAGCGCTACGTTTCCAAGATTTTCAGCGAATGCATTATCAAATTTTTTGGGTTAGTCACCACTAATCTTAACGATAGCAATATCGGCGTACAAAATAACCATAAATCTTTCTGATAATGTGAAATAGTTCACATCATTTCAGTAAAAATTATTTTAGGATGCTGGCGTTGATCTCTTGGATTGTCGGGTAGATTGGAGCTAAGAGACTTATCCTCTTTGCGGCAATACTGTTTACACCAGATCGTATCTCTAGGCATAACTACTAAAGTTAAATAATTTTGCGGATGCTTCAATTGACCAAACCTATCCTGCAAGAGCTATCACCAGTCCCCTTTGCGTGTTAGGTGAATATGGAGGCATTAACCGATTTAAAAGCAATACTTCACTCCAAACGGGCGAATATTTACTATCTGGAAAAATGTCGGGTGATGCAAAAAGATGGCCGCGTCTTATATCTGACCGAAGCTAAAGAAGAAAACCTCTACTGGAACATCCCCATTGCCAATACCACCGTCATCCTGTTAGGTACAGACACATCCATCACCCAAGCCGCTATGCGGATGCTCGCCAGTGCTGGGGTATTGGTCGGATTTTGTGGCGGCGGAGGTACGCCGTTATTTTCCGGTAGTGAAATTGAATGGCTTACACCCCAAAGCGAATATCGCCCCACCGAATACATCCAAGGCTGGCTGAAATTCTGGTTTGACGATAGCCAACGCCTCAACGTTGCCAAACGTTTTCAACACGCGCGGATTGAATATCTGCAACGTATTTGGAACAAAGACCGCGAACTCGAAGCGGAAAACTTCTTTAGTGACGATGCCAACATCAGTTCCGCGCTGGAAGGCTACGCCACGCAAATCGACACAGCCCAAAAAGTTGGTGACCTATTACTAAAAGAAGCCCTACTCACCAAACAGCTCTACCGCTACGCCGCCAAAGCGACCCAACAAGGTGAATTTACCCGCGACCACCAAGGCACCGACATAGCCAACGGCTTCTTAAACCACGGCAACTACCTCGCCTATGGATTGGCTGCCAGCACGCTTTGGGTACTTGGCATACCGCATGGCTTCGCCGTCATGCACGGCAAAACCCGCCGAGGTGCGCTAGTGTTTGATGTCGCCGATCTCATCAAAGATGCTGTCGTCTTGCCGTGGGCGTTTGTGTGTGCCAAAGAAAAAATGAGTGAACAGGAATTTCGCCAGCAAATCTTACAGAAATTCACTGAACACAAAGCGCTGGACTTTATGTTTGAGCAAGTCAAACAAGCGGCATTGCAGGAAAACAAGCCATGATGGTCACTTTCGTCAGCCAATGCCAGAAAAAAGCCCTCAACCGCACCCGCTGCGTGCTCGACGCCTTCGCCAACCGCATCGGTGATAACACCTGGCAAACCGTGATTACCGACGATGGGCTGCTTGCGGTTAAAACCTTACTGCGTAAAACCGCCACTAAAAATACTGCCGTGTCTTGCCATTGGATACGGTCGCGCAGTCGCAGTGAGTTGGTTTGGATAGTGGGGAATCGCAAATGTTTTAATGCAGTAGGCGTTGTACCAGTGAACTATACGCGAAAAATTGTGCTGAATAGCCAATGGGAAAATAATTGGCTGTATCTGCCAGTCATCAAGGCGTTAGTCGCGATTGCTGCTTTGCTGCATGATTGGGGCAAAGCCACTGCTTTATTTCAAAGTAAGCTAAAAACTAGTACCAAGCTAGGTGATCCTTTACGCCATGAATGGATTTCATGTTTGTTGCTAAACGCGCTCGTTCAGCAAGCAGGCAATACGGATGAAGGTTGGTTGCAGCTATTGATCAATGGGGATTTTAATGAGCAGGCACTAAAACAAGCGGTTATCAGCAACGTTCAAAAACCACTGGAAAACTTACCGCCCATTGCGCAATTGGTCGGCTGGTTGGTTTTGACGCATCATCGACTGCCAAGCCATGCAAGTCCGAAGAATGAAGCAGACCAAATGCGGGAAAATTTGCCAAGAATGCTAAAAAGCATCACGGCTGCCTGGCATTATCAAAACAAAAATAACGATGACAAACGCCTAAAAGCCTGTTTTGAGTTTCCCGAAGGCTTGCTTAGCCAGTCAGCACCTTGGCTTAAGCAACTGAAAAAATGGTCTGTAAAACTACAGCAAGCCCAGCCGAAAATCCAGCAATTGCTAGATAACGGCGCTTACCGTTTAGTGTTACATCATGCAAGGCTTTGCTTGATGCTGGGCGATCATTACTATTCTTCCTGCGATGCTGATAAAAATTGGCAAAGCGATCTTGGATTATTTGCCAACACGGACAAAGACCGCGCCCTTAAGCAAAAACTAGATGAGCACTTAGTGAATGTCAGTGTCCAAGCCATGCGGATTAGCCAAACACTATCGCGTTTTACCACTGATATGGAAGTTGCTTACGACATTAAAAACTTGAAAAAAAGCGCTAAAGGCTATGAATGGCAAGATAAAGCAGTTGAGAAAATCAGTAGTTTCAAAACTCAACATCAAACCCTTAACGACAAAGGGTATGGCTGGTTTATCGTCAACATGGCCAGTACGGGGTGTGGTAAAACGATTGCTAATGCCAAAATCATGCGGGCTTTATCCAATGACGGCGAAAGCCTGCGGTTTATACTGGCGCTAGGCTTGCGTACCTTGACGTTGCAAACGGGAGACGAATATCGGCAGCGTATCGGCCTAAAAAATGACGAACTGGCGGTATTAATCGGTTCGTCGGCAGTTAAAGAACTCCACGAAAAAGCTAAAATAACATTGGATGAACAACCAACTTATGAGGATTTTGGATCGGAATCATTGGAAACCTTGCTGGAGGAAGAATTAGATTATGACGATTCTCCAACCGCCGACTTTTTAGATGCTGTTATCCCAAAATATAACCATAAGCTGGCTGAGAAAAACAAAGCTTTCCTGTACAAGCCAGTTTTAGCCTGCACCATCGACCACATCATCGCAGCGACAGAAACCACCCGTGGCGGTAAATATATTTTGCCCTGTTTGCGCCTACTATCTTCAGATTTAGTGATTGATGAAGTGGATGATTTTGACGGTAAGGATTTAATCGCCATAGGCCGTTTGATTCATTTGGCTGGCATGTTGGGGCGTCCGGAGAGTCGCTGTTTTTGATAAAGATTTTTGTGCGGGTATCCTCCCCAAAAATCTGCGCGCCACAGCGCGCCTCATGGAAGATTTTTGGACCTCCCTGCCATAAAAATCGATTCGCCACGCGGCGAATCAATCTAGCCCCGCTTCGTCCTGCGTCCGCCTCGACTACGTACTACGCTTCGCTACCTACTACGTCAAGGCTACCACAATGACTCTACGGCTCTTCGGGATAAAATGCTTGCCTCCCTCGCGCGCTATCGCGCACGTCGGATTGGCGCATTTCCCTTCGCCTACCGGGGACTAAAAAACATCACTTCGCTCACGCTCCGTTTCCATGTTTTTCAGCGATCGTCAAAAACGACGCGACGATTATATGCTACGCAGCCCCGATACCCTTGGTATTTTTGTGTTTCAGGATTAGCACCCTGAAACACAAAAATACCAATAGTTGACGCCGCCTATCGGGAAGCCTCTGTCAACGTCAAGCCATTCTAATACGGCTCAACACCCGGCCCTGTGCGGCTATCGGGGACTAAAAATCTTCACTTCGCTAGCGCTACGTTTCCAAGATTTTCAGCGAAGGTGATGATTTCATCCGCAACCATTCCACCCGCCTTGGCAGAAGGCTTTTTTAATGCCTATCAAGCAGGTTGGACGCTGCATAGCCATTTTAAAGAAGCTCACGCACAGGTGGCTTGTGCTTGGGTGGATGAATTCGGCACTGAGGTGCAATTCTTGGATAAAGGTGATTCAATCAGCCGCTGCCAAACCTACCAAGGATTGCATCAAAAATTCATTACCAAGCGAGTTGGCAATTTGCAAAAGCAACCCGTTAAACGCAAAGCCACTATTGTGCGTTGCGATGATTTGCTCGCTGCCAAAAATGACCCAGAGTCGCTACAGCAACAGTATTTTGCCAAGATCAAACAAGCCGCAATTGACTTGCACCAGCAACACCACACAGTTGATGAAAAAACCGGCAAACAAGTATCGTTTGGGGTGGTGCGTATGGCTAATATCCCACCGTGTATAGAATTGACCCAATTTTTACTGCAAGCCGATTGGGATGAAACGTTTGCGCCAAAAATCATGGCCTATCACAGTCGCCAAGTGTTGTTATTACGCCATGAGCAAGAACAGCATTTGGATGCAGTGCTAAAACGCAAAGAAAAATCCGGCGCAATGCCGCAAGCCTTCGACAACCCGATTATTCGGGCGCATCTGAATTCGACCACTGCCCAACATGTGTTGTTTATTTTGGTGGCAACGCCTGTGGAAGAAGTCGGTAGGGATCATGATTTTGATTGGGCAGTTATTGAACCATCTTCGTACCGTTCCATTATTCAGCTTGCCGGACGGGTGCGCCGCCATCGGCAAACGGGCGTTGAGCAGCCCAATATCGCCATTATGCAATACAACCTGAAAGCCTTGCGCCAAGATGGAAAACCCGCTTATTACCGCCCCGGCTATGAAGTGAATTCTTTAAAGCTGGTTACGCATGATTTGAGCCAGTTGGTTGATGAAGCGGCAATCAACGCCGCGATTAACGCGATTCCGCGCATACATCAACCTGAAACCCTACGCCCGAAACAACAATTGGCAGACCTTGAGCATCAGGCGATGAATAACAGCCTGACCCGATACCAAACCAAAGGCCCACAAGGTTTGCAGGCGTGGCTGACAGAAAGCTGGTGGTTAACCGCTGTGCCGCAACAATTAAACCGCTTCCGCGAAAGCAGCCCCGATATAACGTTATATTTGGTTTGGAGGAATGGAGAGGCTGCGCTTTGTGAAAAAACCGAACGCGGCGAGTTTATTCCGTTTGGAGAAAAACAAAATATCAAAAATGCCCCGACTTTAACGGACGCAGTGAAATCGAGGTTATGGCTGGAACGAGACTATAGCGCAGCCCTCCGCAGGCTTCTCGATAGTGATAGCGAGGAAAGCCAAGAAGAGCAAGCTATGAATAAGCAATCTAAACGCTATGGAGAGCTAACTTTTCCTGAAAATAAAGACCAAGGTTTTTATTATTCGGATCAGTTTGGCTTGTTTAACAGGGCGACTTAACTTAGCAAAACTGACCAGCCAAAGATTTCAACTATGCTATTCCATACACTCATGGTACTTAAAATCCGCTTAGGAACATTTTTCTTCCCGCAACACTTCGCGCAGGGCTTCTTTGACGCTATCGGCCAGCAGACCACGGCGCAAAGTTTCATTAATCAACGTTTGGTAACCGCGTCCACCTGCTTTGGCTTTATAAGCATTAATGACGGCGGTATCTAACATGATGGTAATGCGTTGTTTACCTAGGTCTAAATCGGGCAATAGTTCAGGCAAAGGCCTAAGCTGGGAAAATTGTGCCACATCCAGTTCAGGGCTGTCTTCATCTGGTATGTCGGACAAGGGTGCGGCATCAACGGTCGCCCAATCAATGCTGGTTGATGGCGTTAAATTTTTTTTGTTCGCGTGCATTGGCTTTCCTCAAAGAAATGATGCGGATTTGATTGTCCGTAGGGTAGCAAAAAACGACCACCATCAATCTGCCATCAAGGGTGTTGTAACCGATGAATCGCCGTTCAGGATAACTGTTACGGGTGTCTTCGATAACCAGCATGGCATCATTGAACATTGCTCCGGCAGCCAACAATGGCAAACCACGGGTTTCAATGTTTTTTTGGTTTTTGATGGGGTCGCAAATTAATTTCATGATTAGTATTATACATATATTTATATGTATAAAAATAGGTTCAATTTTTAAATTATCTTCGGTAAATATCAATAACAAGAGAGACATCAATGAATAAAAACTTCGTGAACCCAAAAACCAGTAGGCAATTGGAAGTGTATCAATGAACAAAATTAGCCGAATAATCAAAAATTTTCTCGAAAGCCAAAAATCTGATTTTTTGGAAAAAAAATTACCCAAGAAACGAGAGAGAAAAAGAAAAAGCTCGATTTATTACTCGAAAAATCTATTGGTGACGATTTAACATCAGAAAAGCTATTGCAGGAAAAAAATAAATACGATGAAGCTATTGCTAAAGCTAGAGAAAAATTCCAACCAGAGGCTGACCAAAAATATGAGTTATTAGCTTGGCTTAGTGATGCTTACAGCAAAGTAAAACCCAACGTGACAACTCATCCAGCAAAATTTACCAACCCTAAAATTAGCAATGCCACAGCTTTACTTTTCTATGGTTTAGAAGCAAACAACGGTTACGTTAAAACAGGAAATGTTCGTTTAGCTTCCAAAGTTGATGTTTCAGGGAACTCCGCAACAAACACGATTATTTTTGAGCTTTACACGCTTCTGGCTAGACCTTTAAAGAATGGAAATAGCCTAATAAATCAATTTGAAAACGATGATGCGGATTTGATTGAATTTTTTAAATCAATCAATATTGAATACAAAACAATGAAGGCTAAATGCCTTGAAGTCTTTTATGGAAAAAATTCTTCACAATCAACTCATGAGCAAATAAAACAAATCTATTTCCCACTAGAAGATGAAATTAACGGTTATCACTTACTTTCCGTGGTGACACCATCTATGTTGATGTATGAAGCCAAAAATCGAATTGATGCTTATGACCGATGGGTTGATGGTCAACATGTGCGTAAACTTAAAAAAGATAACAAATTTTATTCAGAGGGATTTGATGAGATTCTGGGGCTAACAGAAATTGGTTTTAGCCATACCGAATTCACTAAAATGGGCAATGTTAGTTATTTGAATGTAAGAAATAAAGGAATTGCTTATCTTTTAGCTAGCGTCCCGCCCAACATAAAACAACGTGACATTCGCCTGCCGACCCATAATTTTTTCAGAAACAGTTTGCGTATCAGATCATTTAAAGACACATTTCAGTCGCTGGATAAGTTGATTAAAACAGACGTGAATAATGTGCATGTTCGCGAAGGTATCAGCAACAGCCTTAAATATATCATCGACCAAGTGCTGCAACGTGCGTTTAAAGTCAGGGCTTATGGCGTTGGTTGGTCTAATAGCGAGCATTATCAAGCATTACCTTTAGCCCAACGCATTTGGTTAGATGATGTTCATTTAGACAAACGAGAAAATGAAGATGAATGGTTAAAAAGTGTGGTTGGTGACTTTGCTCGCTGGATACTCGATAGCTATGAATATCTATTCAAAGAAATCTATACCAAATTAAGCGACCATGAATTGCGCGAGGTACGCGGCATGGTGCAACAAGCTGTCAGCAACGACCAGGAGTTTTTTAAATGAGACGATTTTTATTGCTGCCGCATATCAAAATCCACAACGCCAATGCCATGAGCAGTCCTTATGCCATTGGTTTTCCTGCTATGACGGCTTGGCTGGGCGCGGTTCATGCCTTGCAACGGCATCTGCATCAACAGGGGTTGGTTGATGTGCAATTAGCCAGCGTGGCGGTGAGCAGTCATCAATTTGATTTGCAAACTTACAAAGGCACAAGTGATTTTGTGCATTCCATTGTGGGCACTGCTAACCCGTTAGACAAAGATGGTAGCCGCCCTGCGTTTATTGAAGAAGCCCGTTGCCACTTGGAAGTGTCGCTATTGATTGAATATCATGGCTTGGATAGTGATGATTTGGAAAAGCTACAAAACTTAGTTAATACCCAATGTCAGCGCATGAAATTTGCTGGCGGCGATGTGTTAGCTGTTAAACCATCTGAAACGCTGGCGATTGATGAAGATAACGACCAGGACATCAAAAAAGTGTTGGCAAAACTCATGCTCGGCCATGTGTTGATCGAGCGCCGCGACTTGATGATTGAAACTATGCAGCAAGAAGGCAAAGACGCATTGGATGCTTTGCTCGATCATTTGAAAGTCATGCACCGTGCCAACCAAGATGATATTGGTAATGTGACATGGACAACTGGCCGTAAAACACCCGGTTGGCTAGTACCGATAGCTACGGGCTTTCAAGGTATTTCAGACCTTGGCATTGCTAAAAACCAACGTGACACCGAAACCCCACATCGCTTCGCCGAAAGCGTGGTGACACTGGGTGAATTTATTATGCCGTACCGTATTAAAAATTTAGACGACATGCTCTGGCAATACCGTGTCGTAGCTGAACAAAACTTATATCTTTGCCAAACCCTTTCAACGACAAGCTCTTTAGGAGAATAAAACATGGCTGTAAAAAATGACGCAACAGTATTGGCTTTCGAGAAAAAATTCGTGTCCTCAGATGGCTACTTATATGGCACGACTTGGAAAACGGGTAATGAATGGCCAAAATCCAGCCCGTTAAAATTAATTGAAAAATCGGTGCGTGGCACTATTTCAAACCGTTTAAAACCTGCTATTCAAAGCGATCCGTTAAAATTAAATGCTGAAGTGGAAAAACCAAATCTGCAAAAAGTTGATGCCTGTGCTTTAGGCGAAAACCAAGACACGCTGCATTTATCATTCACCCTTAAAGTGCTAGGTGGCGTTGAAAAACCCTCCGCCAGCAACGGTGCAGAATTTAATAAGTCTTACCCTAACGTCGCCAAAGCCTACATTGAACAAACGGGGTTTGCCGAACTCGCCAAACGCTATGCTATTAACATTGCCAATGGCCGTTATTTGTGGCGTAACCGCGTAGGTGCGGAAAAAATTGAGGTAGTGGTCAATACCGGAGATAATCAACCATTAATCTTCAACGCGAAAGAATTTTCGCTGCGTGATTTCAATGCTACTCATCCAAGTCTGAAAATACTGGCGAATAAAATTGCCGATGCGCTGAGTGGCAAATTACCGTATCTATTGATTAGTATTGATGCCTATGCCTTGATGGGTAAAGCACAAGAAGTTTATCCCAGTGAAGAATTGGTATTGGACAAAGGCAAGGGCGACAAGAGTAAAATTCTCTATCATGTGAATGACGTTGCTGCCATGCACTCGCAAAAAATTGGTAATGCCTTACGGACAATTGATACTTGGTATCCTGGATTTGAGGATGCTCAAATTGGCCCGATAGCCATAGAGCCGTACGGCTCAGTCACTAATTTGGGCAAAGCTTACCGTACACCAAAAGATAAAGTCGATTTTTATACGCTGTTTGACCGTTTTGCGCTGGGCGAATCTTTAGCCGATAAATCGCAAGAAGATTATGTCATGGCGGTCTTAGTGCGCGGCGGTGTATTTGGTCAAAGCGGCAAGGAATAGGTTATGGGCTTTTATTGTGAAATTACACTACTGCCCAATCCTGAAGTTAACATTCACTTCCTCTGGTCAAAAGTCTACCAACAAATCCACTTAGGCTTAGTTGAAATGCAGGACGGGCAAGGGAAAGTGCCGATTGGCGTTTCTTTTCCCGAATATGTTACTGGCGAGAAATATAGTGTTCTGGGCGGCAAGTGTCGGCTGTTTGCTCAAGACGAAGCCACGCTGGTACGGCTTGATGTCACAAAATGGTTAGCGCGTTTGAGTGATTATGTGCATTGCACCAGCATTCGCTCCATACCAGAAAAACTGACCGGATACGCTATTTATCAACGCCAACAACCGAAAACCAATAAGGAACGCCTAGCCAGACGGTATGCCAATCGACATAAGGAGAGTTATGACTCGGCATTGCAGCTTTATAGCGAGATGCCTATGAAAACCATAACCACCCCCTTTATACGTCTGTAAAGTTTAAGTAGCGGGCAAACGTTTTGTTTGTGGGTTAAAAAATCAATGGTGTCAGAACCCGCTGGTATGGCTTTTAGTAGCTATGGATTAAGCTCTACAACGACTGTCCCAGAGTTTTGACCCAATTTTTTTTGTTCTTTAAAAATTTAATATAAATCAGTCAGTTGTAAAGCTTGTTTTTTGGGATGGGTTAAAGTAAGTAAAATCCCCTCAAAACAACTATACAACTGGCTTTAAAAAATATAAAGTTGTGTTCACTGCCGCACAGGCAGCTTAGAAACAGGTATGCGCTGCAATCTTATACTATTGACAGTTCACTGCCGCACAGGCAGCTTAGAAAGTCTTGAGAGCATAATTGACCCAGATTAGGTGGTTCACTGCCGCACAGGCAGCTTAGAAATATCCCAAATTTCTCCCCGTATTCCTTAAGCGGTTCACTGCCGCACAAGCAGCTTAGAAACGATGCTGGCGTACAGCGTGATTTGTTTTTCGGTTCACTGCCGCATAGGCAGCATAGATAGTAAATAATCAATCCCCGCTGCAATTTGAGCGGGATTTTTATAGGATAGCTGCTTAGATAATTATCCGGTTTTAATGGCCATTACAGTTACCCAATGCCCCTCTGCCATGTCTAAGCAGCGCTGCTATAGCATTATTAATCCGGCAATAACGGCTGTAATCAATGTAGCGCCAACCCTAATGCCTAATGCCCTCCCCCCAATGTTCCAGGCAAATACGCTTTTAACCACGGAATTAACGGATACCGCAATTAAAATTGAACGGGCAGCAACAGTCATATCCAAGCCTGTTTTACTCATTTGTGACATGGATAGTGTTATGGGGTCTACATCCGCCAAGCCCGCTGCAGCCGCTAAAAAATAAGTGCCGAGGTTCCCAAAATAAATTTTTAGCAGCATTGACAATATCAATATGGCAACTAAAAATGCCCCAAACTTCAACGCCATACCAAGTTGAAACGGATTTTCCAGAGCCACTTTGTCAGTGCTTTGTAAATCAAGCGCATTTCGCCAAAACACAAAAGCCAGGATATAACTAAACAGGCTCATAACCAGAAGTGCGGGCAGCAGCACTTGGAACAGGGCGGGGTTCATAATAGAAGTAAGCAGCAGTGTACGTGCAAACATGGTTGCGCAAGCAGTAAGAATTCCGGCCGCCAGCGTGTTTTCGCGATGGGGTGTTTGCGCGGCTAATTTTGATAGATTTAAAGTAACCGCTGTCGACGAAACCAATCCACCTAATGCGCCGGTCAGAAGGGGCCCATGCTGACTACCGACGAACTTATTAGCAAAATAGCCCAGATACGAAATACCGGCAATCAACACCACCATCCACCAGATATGGTAGGGATTAAAAGCCTCCCAAGGGCCATAACTTTGATCGGGCAATATCGGGAGTATTACCACGGAAATGAGCAACAATTGCAAAGTTGCATTTAGCTCTTGCTGTTCCAGTTTTTTCAACCAGCCATGCAGCAATGGCTTAAAACCCATGAGCGAGGCTATCACGACCGCAGAAGCAGATGCTAAGGTGACATAACCAAAAATCGTTAACGCCCCTAAAACAAACGTAATTAACGCAGCGATAATGCCCGTAATACTAAAATCTTCAAATTTATTCAGGCTTTTACTGTATGCCAGTAACAAAACCAAGGTAAGCCCTAAAAACACATAGCCTATTAATACGGGCTGAATGTGTTGCGCCAATAGCCCAGAAAGCCCGCCCAGCAAGCTGATTAGCCCATGCGTACGCAGTCCGGCAACACGCATGCCATCATCCCGGTGACGAGTGCGCCAACCCCGTTCAAGACCAATCAACAAGCCTATTGCCAATGCAATGCCTAGTAGTTTGAAGTGTTCCAACTCAATTTCTTGCATAGGCTAGTCACCTTGGTAGTTTTGGAGTTTAATGAATTTTACGCCTATTTTTAGTAACATAACTGGAATTAAAAGGCGTATTATTAGGCGTACTTGTATAGATTAAACCATCGTAGTGACGCCTTTTTTGCCCCTACCCTGAATAGCCTCGATACAAAAAAGCATACACCGTATACTAAAACCTTCTGCCTACTATTGCGGGTGTTTAACTGCAATACCAATGCCTTACCATTCCGTCTTTGACGCAAAGGAGTTTAATTCACCATGAAATCTGATTATCTGATTGTGGGTAGTGGCTTGGCTAGCCTGTCTTTTGGGGCGCTCATGGCAAAAGCGGGGAAAAAAGTAATTATATTGGAAGCGCACGAAATCCCTGGTGGTTACGGACATACGTTTGAAGAAGGTGGGCGTTATAAATTCAATGCCCAATTACACTATGTCTGGAATTGCGGCAAGGGACGCAACGTTTATAACTTTCTAAAAAAGTTGAATGTACATGAAGAAGTAACCTTTGAGCAATATGATCCTAATGGTTTCGATCATATGCGTATGCCAGGTTATGCCTTAGACATTCCAGGTGATCTGGCGCTGTTGTATGAGCGTTTGCAGGCTTTGTTTCCCGCCCATGCCAGTAACATTAAAAAATTTTTAGACACCGTTGAAAAAACCGCTGATCAAATTGATAACTTACCCAGCACCATTAAGCCATGGTCATTATTGTTAAATCTGGGCAATAACCTGAATGTTTTAAAATACCGCAACGCCACTTTACAAGACGTTTTTGATGCTTTTCAGCTACCTTTGGAAGCCCAAACCTTGTTGGCCTTACAGTGGCCGGATTTTATGCTGCCACCCCGGGATTTGTCTTTTTTTGCCTGGTCAGTCTTATTTATAGGTTATTGCCGGGGGGCTTATTACCCAACCAAGCATTTTGAACAGGTCATTAACACCTTAGTTAACATAATCCAAAATCACGGCGGCGAGATTATTTACAACCGCAAAGTCACTGAATTTATCCGCAATGGCAGTCGCATCGATGGGGTGCATGCGGAAGACCTGCTCAATAGCGGTCAATTTGCAGACTATTTTGGTGCAACGGTGATTTGCAATATTGATCCCAAACGCGCTGCCGAGATGATTGGGTTTGAACATTTTTCAGGTTCGGTAAAAAAGAAACTGCTTTACGATTATTCGCCTTCCAATTTTATGGCTTATTGCGTGGTAAAAGACCTTGAGCTGCGGGATTTCGGCTTTGGACGCTGGAATCTATTTCACACTGAACAACCCGACCTTAATAAAGCCTTTGACGCTATGCATCGCCACGGCGATTACTCCCAGCCCAGCTTCGTGATTACTACGCCCACCCTGCTAACCGATGATCATAGCGATTGCCCGGAAGATTGTCAGGTCGTGGAATTACTAACTGTCGCCAACTATCAACGCTTTCATGATCTTAAAATCAGTGATGCCGGGCGCTATCGCGATAAAAAGCATGAAGTCTTTGATGCCATGCTGGATGTGATTGAAAAACACTATGTCCCTAACTTCCGCCAGTACTTGGTCTTCAAAATGATTGGCAGCCCCACCACCAATGAACGCTATTGCGGTAGTCCCGGCGGGAACTCCTACGGCTCAAACTTGACTCCTCAAAATATCGCCTTAAACCGCTTGGATCATCGCACGTCGTTAGACAACTTTTATTTCTGTAATGCCTCTTCCGGGTATCCCGGTTTTACCGGCTCAATCACTACCGGGTGTAGGCTTTACGAACATTTGACCGGTGATGAATTTCTTAAAGCTATCAATTAATCAAGCATATGAAAATAGCCATCGTAGGCGGCGGTGCAGCAGGTATGGCAACAGCCTACTTGCTGGATAAGCAACATGACATTACCCTATTCGAGAAGCAGCCGATACTAGGCGGCAATATCCGTACTTTAAATAAAAATGTCACCGGCGTTGTCCTTGACCCAAATGTTATTCTGGATTGTGGGGTCATTGAATTTCAACGGGAAAATTTTCCGCACTTTCATACGTTAATGCGCACGCTGAATGTACCGATGGAGGAAGGGAGAACCTCCAGCGAACTATTTCTGGCCAATGGCCAATGTTTTAAATCCGGTGCCGGAATTGTGCATGATTGCAAAAGTATCCGCGAACGTTTGACTGAAATCTGGAAAGTTTTACCGATAATGGGCGGTTATCTCAGCTTTCTGCTCAAAACCCGGCAGATTAAAGACGGCGAACTTTTCGACCAACCGATGTCCGCCTATTTCAATCCCGGCATCCATTCGACCTGGTTAAAAATGTTACTGATGTACGCCTACTCCATGCCCTTTAACAGCATAGACAATTTTCCGGCTGAAATTGGCATACCCATGCTGCAGCAATCGGATATGTTTACCAAATGGGATCGGGTTATCGGCGGCGTTTATACTTATATCGAAAAAATACTGGCGCAATTTACCGGACAGGTTCACTGTGCGGCGAACATTCAAGGAATCAGTCGGCAGCTGCAAGGTGTTACTATCCTCATGCAGGGCGGCGAAACGCGCCATTTTGATAAAGTCATTTTGGCAGTAACACCAGAACAGGTGTTAGGGTTATTAACGGATGCCAGTGAAGATGAACAACGCCGCTTTGGCACCTGGGTGAAAAACGAAATTGAAACAACCATCCATACCGATGTATCATTTTACCGGCATTTCGGCGTTACCTATTACTCCGAGTTTGATGTGTTTCAGAACAACACCCAGGGTAACTGTGGCTACAATGCCTACCTTAACCGGCTCTACGGGATTGATGCCAAACGCTATGGGCACTTTAGTTTAGCCTACAACCTCAGTAAGCAAATCAACCCGAAGAAGATAGTACATTTACAAAAACACCAAACGCCCTTTTATTCGGTAGCAGCAGTACGCTACCGGCATGAAATCAAGGCGACTAACGGCGCAAATCATACCTATCATGCCGGGGCTTACTTGGGCGATGGGCTGCATGAAGGCGCCATTGCGTCTGCTTATACCGTCGCAACATTACTGGCAGCTAATATGTAACCGAGTCTGTAAGGAGCCCTTAGTGATTGATGCAATAAACAATAGTCTTCATCCATTAGGACAGCAAATGCCTGACTTGGATCGCCGCAGATTGCCATCAGGACAGCTTTCAGCACAGAATGAGCGGCGTAAGGCGTTGCATGACCGGCGCAGGGCACCGAGGAATAATACCCTACCGATGCGGGCTTACACCCCTGAATCAGAATTAACGCTAATGCCGCCTTCCGAACAAGTGTTAATTGACCGGTTCGACCTTGAACAACTGCAACAAGCCTTAATTCAGTCCCAACTGGAACTTAACTGCTCGCAAAATCGTTACTGGAATCTCTACGAATTCTCCCCCATCAGTTATATCACCTTAACCGCACAGGGACTCATTGCCAACCTTAACCCTAGCTGCGCGAAGTTGCTGGGCGCCCAACGCGAGCAACTCTACGACACTCCCTTTGCGCGCTTTATCAGGGAACGGGATGTTGACCGTTGGAACCGCTTAGTGTTAAACCTACTGCAAGGTGATATCAGACAGGGTATTGAGCTAAACTTAATGCGGGTCGGTTTTGAAACCCTTGAGGTACGTCTGGATTGCCAGCGCTTGGCCACTACCGATGCCCCCGCAAGCCTACTGGTTGCAATCAGCGAAATAAGCAAAGCTAAGCTGGTTGATGAGCAGCTTTGTCTTGCAGCCAGTGCTTTTGATATTGAGGAGGGCATCATGGTGATGAATACCCAGATGATTATTTTACAAGTAAACAAGGCTTTTACCCGTTTAACCGGTTTTAGCAGTGAAGAGGCCATTGGCCGTACCCCGCATTTATTTCATACTGGTTTACAAAATCCTGATTTTTACCAAAACATGTGGATTACCCTTGAACAAACAGGTTACTGGCAGGGTGAAATCTGGAATCAACGAAAAGATACTAAAATTTTTCCAGAATGGCTGACCATTTCTGCGATCAAAAACGCGCAGGGGGAAATCCTCTACTATGTTGCTTCTTTCATGGACATTAGTTTTCGTAAACAATCCGAAAACAATGGGCTTGATACCCGCCAGCAACTGGAACAGCAATTACAACAAAAAAATGCCGAGCTGCATCAAATCGAAGCAGAATTAAACAACATCAGTACCGCCTTAAAAGTTTTAATTCAACACCAGGAAACCGAATACTCGGATGTTAGGGAGGTATTGGAACAAGGCATTAAACAAGAAATTGTCCCTTTTCTAAGCCAGTTAAAAAAAGGTAACCAGGACTTAAAACAATTAAAATTATTACAGATTCTGGAAGCAAACCTGGAAAACTTAAGCGCAACCTATGGCCGACATCACTCTATTGCACGCATTTTCCAGGAACTGACACCCAAAGAGATCCAGATTGCCTCTATGATCCGGCAGGGGCTTTCAACCAAACATATCGCGGCAACCTTATCGACCTCAGCAGAAACCATCAACGTCCACCGTAAGAATATCCGTAAAAAGCTCGGATTAGACAACAAAGCCATCAACCTGCGCAACCATCTCAATTCGTTTGAGTAAGCTGGCTTTTGAAGAACAATTGCCTTTACAGCATCACCGCTTAAAGTTCTGGAATTTTCACTGAATTGTCATCGCTTACGCCAGTAAATATAAGCACTTTTCCTTTTAAACACACGTTCCGATAACACCCAAAATAGCTATAAACCTATCCATTTTATAGCCATTTTTTTGGCATTCTTGGTCATTGCTATCGCTATAGCTTATGGATACACTTGCGCCACATATAAAATAATTGCCTATGAATAGAAAACTTTTATGCAATATTTGATATGTCACTACATTATGTATAAAAACCAATGACTACGGCTATCGTTTCAGGGCATAACGAGGGCTGATACTACTAATTGATGCTCAATATTTAAACTGTTAGGAAGAAATTATGAAAATGAAAACACCTTTATTAGTTACCGCATTAGTTCTGGCAAGTACTAACGTTCTCACGGCACAAGCCAGTATCGTCAACTATAACATAGCGGCAGAATTTACCGAACCTACGGCAGCTGGAGGCAATACCACATTCCACGGCTCTTTTGCATGGGATACTGCTACCCAGTCAATCTCAGGTTTGCAGGGGACAATGAACTCCTCCATGGTAGATCCTCAACCGACACCCGCTGAAGATATTTTACTTACGGGTACGTTTACCCAGTCTGCCAGCGGCGCATACACAGTTGCTTCAGTTTATAAAAACACTTCAACCTCAATATTTAAACCAGCATCGGCTACTGAAACTCAAGTCGGACAATTTGTCTTCAGAAATAGCAACGGTATAGACGTATCAAAACAAATTGATGTTGGTGTTACCCAAAATGCCTTCTTCACTTTCGCGTTTGATTCCAGCAACCCAACGCTATCGAACCTAAGCCTTATGTCTTACGCGGACTGCACCGCCAATGGCATGATGATGCAAATCTGTATGACCGGGCATGAAGGAACGCCTGCGTATCCAGCAGATGGAACGATGGGAGCGACCCCGCTCTCTTTGACGATCTCAGCCGTACCTGTTCCTGCTGCCGCTTGGTTATTCGGTACCGCTTTGACCGGGTTAGGTCTTGTTAGACGCCGCAAGTCAGCACTGGCCGCTTAATAACCGGTTAAAATAAAACCGTAAACAGGTGAGGTTTCGGCCTCACCTTGCCTACCGTTCATACGGTCAATCTGCACAACGCCCCGCATAACGACTGTTTTAATTATTGAATTTTTCTCAAATTCCCTGGAATACCGCTATGGCCTTTTTTCGTCTTAGCCACCTAGCTTGGTTTGTGTTAGGGCCCCTACTATTGAATGCCAATGTCCGCGCCCTGACATTAGGGCCAATGCCTATCAGCCTAAAATACTTATCAGTACCCGAAGTGCCTGGACTATTAAATGGCGAAGACCCAATCGTCATTAATAAAACTGCCGCTATTGCATTGGGCAAAGCCCTGTTTTGGGATACCACTGTCGGCAGCGATGCAATAGCTTGCGCTTCCTGCCATTTCCATGCCGGTGCTGACCGCCGGGTAAAGAATCAGATTGCACCCGGAGGCCAATCTTCACCCTTAATCAGCCAACAATTTAGTCACGCTGCAATCAATGAGACGCTAGGCGCAAATCACAACCTGAACTTAAGTGATTTTCCTTTGCATAAAAGGCAAGCCCCCCTACAGGAATTCTCCCCAGTCATTTACGATACCGATAATATTAGCGGATCATCCGGCTCATTCGGGGGTGAGTTCCAAAGCGTAAGCCGGGTTGGTAACAGCATAGATACCTGTAAGCGCAGTGCTGATAGCTTATTTCATATAGGCGGTATCGGAACCAGAAGCGTTACCCCCCGAAATGCACCCAGCGTGATTAATGCCGTTTTTAACCATCGCAGCTTTTGGGATGGTCGCGCCAATAATATCTTTAATGGCAGCAGCCCCTGGGGAGACCGTGATCCCGATGCGGGCGTATGGATTAAAGTCGATGCCAAAACCGTTGCTAAACAGCGTCTGCACCTGCCAAATGCCTCCCTAGCCTCCCTGGCTACCTCACCCCCTTTAAATGTCACGGAAATGGGTTGTAAAAACCGAACCCTAAAAGCTATTGGTAGAAAGCTACTGCACCGTCACCCCCTGGAAAACCAACAGGTACACTGGAATGACAGTGTGCTGGGGAAGCTGAGCTTAAGCAGTCCCGAACATTTAAAACCCGGACTTAATATCACCTACAAAAATCTGATTCGGCAGGCTTTTAACCCCAAATACTGGTCGTATCTGCCGACAGGTGAATTCGGTAGCCCACCAGCAGGAAATCCCTACACCCAAATGGAAGCCAATTTTGGGCTGTTTTTCGGTATAGCGATTCAACTATATGAGAGTACCTTAATTTCTGATCAATCCCCTTTCGACAAAAGCGCCCGGGATGGTAATAACCAGCCCATTGAGCTTACAGCTCAGGAGCTGCGTGGGCTGCAACAATTTAGAATCAACCAGTGCGCGCTTTGCCATCTCGGCCCAAATTTTAGTGCGGCTTCAGTAAACGCCAATGCGGCTATTGCAAAACTTCACCCGGAAACATTCGGCGAACCGAGTTTTTTTATAAGTGCGAGCACCAATGTGGTTGACCGGATTCCGTTGTTTGCGCGTAATTCTGCCGTCACTGCATTTTACGACACCGGCTTTGCCTCCACGGGTGTCGCGAAAGAAACCGCAGACCTGGGTCTTGGCGGTACGGACAGCTTTGGCAATCCTCTCTCCTTTAGCAAGCAGTATTTACAATATTTAGCCGGAAACACAGGGAGCGTATTGGATAGTGATGTCAGCAAAGTCCGCGCCTGTGATTTTCAGCGCAGCTTTGCCATAAACTACCAGCCGAGCCCTGTATCTGATGAATTTTTTACGCCTGCTGACGGGATTAAGCCCCAGCCGCAAAGCACTGAAAATTGCTTTTTGCCTCCGGCAAACAATGCTTTTCTGCCAACAACCGATGCAGCCCTGGCCGAATTGAATAACCCGGATACCCACAAAATGCTTGCGGAGGTGAATGCCTCTTTTAAAATCCCTTCCTTACGCAATGTCGAGTTAACCGGGCCGTATATGCATAACGGCAGCATGGCGACTTTAGAACAGGTGGTTGAGTTTTACACCCGCAGCGGTAATTTTAGCAACGCCGCCAAACAAGTAACCCGTATCTCCCAATTAGCTAACCTCCAGTTTTCTGAACAAAACCGCGCCGATCTGGTGGCATTTTTAAAAACCCTAACCGATGATCGGGTCCGGTATGAGCAAGCGCCTTTCGATCATCCAGAGATTTTGATACCGCATGGTCACGAAGGTGATCAAGCCTCGGTAACCCCTTATGCAATGTACCCGGAACTGGCTAAAGACGATTTTTTAATTATCCCGGCAGTTGGCGCCGCTGGCAATGCAGCGCCATTACAGCCGTTTAAGGATTATCTGGCACCTTAATAAACTGTAAACTAATCAAAAAACGGTATTGATCTGTCCCTCTTTAAACAAAAACTAAACACTATTCCTGCGTAAACGCACTACGCAAGCAACAATTGGAGATTAACCCGATGATTATTCAAAGCATTTTTAAAGCTACTTTAACAATAACTACTTTAACGCTAGCTCTGGCGGGTTCCGCGACGGCTGACTGGAGTGCTGGCGACAGCACGCTGGAACCAGGTACCAGCATTACTAATCTGAACGCTAATGCCGATAAAAAAGCCTGGACGGATAACCCCTCCCTAAAATTTGACGCCTGGGGTCACTTTGGCACATGGCTTAGTTTCAACTTAACCAGCACAGCAACAACAACAGTTAGCGCAACGTCGACCCTGACCAATGCACCGGCTTTTACTCTCTACAAAACCAATGGCGTTTACAGTGGCCCTGATAATCCTCGTGTCGGGCCAAGTTCCGATGTAACAGGAGTTTACAGTGATGGCATTATTCATCAATTCAGTCAGGTAGCACAAGCAGGGGGCGATGGCTTGCGCTGGGCAAGCGGGGTTGAGGGCATCATCGAAACTCTTGGCTATGCCAATTCAGGTAACAGCCATGCTGCAAATTCATTCGGTCAACCGGTCAACGCCGGTGCGAATGACGTAAGCATTGACAATTTATATGAAAATGGTGTCACCGGCAGTGTCGGCACAAACAATGGGCAGAACCACGCTACTTTAATCCTCAAAGATTTGGCCGCCGGTTATTACACCATTTTTGTAGGAGGTGCCAATGCGTCCCTTACGGGCGGTGCGATTGATGTATCTGTTACAGCTGCGACCCCAACTCCTACTGCAACCCCAACACCGACTGTAAGTCCTACTGCAACGCTTGCCCCGACTGTAACTCCAACTCCGACTGTAACCCCTACTGCAACCTCTACCCCTACCCCGACTACTACACCAACTCCAACTGTAACCCCAACTGCGACTGTAACCCCAACAGTAACTGTAACCCCAACTATAACTACAACACCAACTGCGACGCCATCGCCAACTCTAACACCCAAAACTCCGGTTATTAAAATCACTCCGAGTTCTGCGGCGACTCCAGGTACGGAAATGTCAATCCTGTTTACCCAGGAAGCGGGTGTCTCCTATAAATTGTGCTACGGACTGAGTGCTGGCGATTACTCAATAGGCTGTCTGGATGCTACGTCACCTTTTAACTTTAGCCTGTCGGCTAATTTAAACCTCTTTGGTGCGTTAAAAGCAATTAAAGGACAGGAAAACAGCGCATTTTCAAATGAACTGCATATATTTGCAGCAGAAAATGCTGTGTACGATGCGAATTCTTTACTCTTTAAGATTCAGGATGTACAAGTACAAAATGAACACTATACGGTTCAATTTTTATTCCAGGACAACCGGTTCATTTTAAAATCAGCAGAGCGCCTAAACTCATCGGTGCATAACCAACCCGCTGAATATGATAGCGCCACCCTGAATTTAAAAATCCCCAGGGCACAAGTGCAAGAAAAATACTATAAAGTGACCCTGCATAATATCGGTGATTTTAAATTCCAAATTGAGCAGCAGGAAGAAATACGCTAAGCCTTAGACGTTTTTAACCCAATGGGATACACACCCCATTGGGTCATTAACTCATAAAACCCTCCCGGCCTTTTTCTCAGTCCGATATAAGCTATTTTGTAATGCTAGGAAAAAAATCTCAGCCAGCCTAAAATAGGCCTTAAATCTTTTTAACTCAAAAATATCCAGTTAAACACTAACCGCTAGGTTTACAAAATCTCCCTTTAGCTTGGTAGAATCCATGTTTAAACTCTGCTTTTACGTACCCGAGTCACACCTTGAAACAGTTAAGAATGCCTTATTTGCTAAAGGTGCCGGGCGCTATAACGCCTATGACCAATGCTGCTGGCAAGTGCGTGGTGAAGGGCAATTCAGGCCATTGGCAAATAGCCAGCCGTACCTTGGGCAACTTGAACAATTGGAGAAAACACCAGAATACAAAGTAGAAATGATTTGTGATAAAGCGGTTATAAAGGAGGTTGTGCAAACTTTACTCAGTGTCCACCCTTATGAGGAAGTCGCTTATGAGATTTACAACATTTTAACGCTTGCAGATTTTTGAAGCACCAAAAGGCTTAGGGCAGCTTAGGCACAAATATTATTGCACCCATAAATTTCGGGTATAAAACTGTTAACGGTTAAAATACCTATTACAAACTTGGCGTTTAATATTATGCTACACCTTAATTTAAGGCTTTATAGCACTACCAACCAACCTTCTGTTCACTGGAGCACACCTTTATGTCAATAACCATGTACCAAGCTTCTACCCCTTCTTTTGTAAGGATGCTACACAATTTATCCGCGATCCTCGACAAAGCTGCCGCCCATGCCGAGGCGAAAAAAATCGATCCAGCCATCTTTGTCAACGCACGACTGGCGCCCAACATGTTTCCTCTGAGCCGCCAGGTGCAAATCGCTACGGATATGGTCAAAGGCTGTGCTGCCCGTTTAGCTGGCATAGAAGTACCCAGTTATACGGATAACGAAACCACTTTTAGTGAATTGCAGGCGCGTATTGCCAAAACCATCGCATTTTTGCAAAGCGTCAGCGCCGCGCAAATCGACGGCAGCGAAGCCCGCCCCGTCAGCCTGAAATTTGGTAGCCGGGAAGTCAGCTTTTTGGGTCAGGCTTACTTGCTGGACTTTGTAGTGCCCAATTTTCATTTTCACCTCACTACCACTTACGCCATTCTGCGGCATAACGGCGTGGAAATCGGCAAAATGGATTATCTGGGTAAAGAAGAATAATTGACTAGCCATTGCGAACTAACCTGCGGCGTTATAACGACTCCGCAGGACACTATATCAAAGCCTTTGTTTTATAGAATAATCCGGCCGTTATTCAGACAAGCTACATTCCCAAGCATTCTGTACTACTTCTACAGCTCCCGACCAAGACTGCAATCCCGTCCACTGACACTGCTTACCATTAAGCATTTCATCATTAGCTTTTCCTTGACGGGATTGATTGACCATACCTGTTTCAAACGACTTATTTTAAAACCTGTGAACTAGTTCACAGAATAAAAGTTAATAAAGCACTATATTCGTAACCACTTGGTTTTTTATTCTAGTTGTGAATTGATAAAGAATTCATTTAACACAACGTGGAATGGCAATTCGTCCACTGAGCTTGAAAGATAGAAATTGAAAAATCAAGTAGCCAAGCAATTAGAGGAAAAAAGATAGGGTTATGAAGCTCGGAATGCCATCGTCAAAAGTCATCCGAAAAAACATCGCCCTATTTAAGCTTGTATTTCCACTTTTATTGTTTTAATTCAATCCACTTTTAAGGAATTTAACATGTATAATTTCGCTACTCGCTACTCGCTACTCGCTACTCGCTACTCGCTACTCGCTACTCGCGGCAATAATCTTGCCCGCCGCATTTTCTGTTTATGCAGCAGAAGCTGATAAAGCCACTACCACAATTGATAACCCCTTTGATCCAATCAAAACAAAGGTATTAACATTAGGCTGCTGCAAATGTGTCGGGGATCCTATCAATGCATTAGATTTAAGCACAAAACAGAACAGCAGCTGGACAGTTTCAAATGACCCTAACCCGCAAACCGGAGGAGTCCCGGTTGATGCCACTACTGCCCCTAATAGTGCTTGGGCAACACCGCCAAGCAGTACTGGAACCAATCCCCCAGTAAAATGGGTAAGACCGCCAGCAGGTTTTAGCGGCGCTACATCTACAGGTGGTACAAAGTATTACTATAAACTTAACTTTAAAATACAAGATTGTGTTGTTGCGCAGAAAGTTAAATTAACCATCACCGATCTTCGTGCCGATAATCAGGCAAAAGTAACTTTGTTCAGAAGCCCGTTTCCGGCATATCCCACCCCATTTGCTAACCCAGCAAACTGTGGCATTAGCCCTTACTCTGAGTACTGTTTCCTATACAATAGTTCACAGAGTGCGCCAACTGTTTATACCTCTACCAGCCAAATGACCAATACACCTATTGGTAATTACACCTTGGTTGTAGAAGTAACCGATACTTCTGGGGTTGACACAGGCATGTTTATACGGGCAAAACTGGACGGCCAATGCTCTCGCCAATTGGTAAAAGGTAAGGACTTTAGTAGCAATTATTATGATCAAAGTACGAACACACTATCCGTACAAGAACTTACTGCTTTTGGAAACCGTTATTCTGTGGAATTACTCAATCAGGGCGATTACACTTTTAAACTCCAAGGTGCAACGCCAATTGAAGAAACGGTGGATGAAGAGCCTGCCCCTGCCCCCACTTCCTGTCCATCAGCGCAAGCCAACCCGCCTGTTTATTGCGATTAACAACCGCAATCAGTAAGCACCCAGACCGGGTAGAAATAATTTGCCCGGTCTACCCAGCTCAAATGAGCGGTCATTCGGCGTTTAAAGCAACTCCACAATTGCTAACGATAGTTTTGAAAAATGCGGCGCCTGCCGTTTTAAATTGAAAACTACCTTATATCTGCGCGCCACAGCGCGCCTCATGGAAGATTTTTGGACTTCCCTGTCACAAAAATCGATTCGCCACGCGGCGAATCAATCTAGCCCCGCTTCGTCCTGCGTCCGCCTCGACTACGTACTACGCTTCGCTACCTACTACGTCAAGGCTACCACAATGACTCTACGGCTCTTCGGGATAAAATGCTTGCCTCCCTCGCGCGCTATCGCGCACGTCGGATTGGCGCATTTCCCTTCGCCTACCGGGGACTAAAAAACATCACTTCGCTCACGCTCCGTTTCCATGTTTTTCAGCGAAAGAACAATCCTTAAACCGCCTATATTCCATCCAGCACCACAGCCACTTCATCACAACCAATCATATTTTTGTTACTGGCGAGAATATAATCAGCAAGGCGGGTGATTGCTGCCCAGTTTGCATAATCATTTACAAAGTTAAACGCCATACTTAAGAAATGATTTAATCCATCATCCTGCTCCTGTTTATCAGCGGTATAACTTTGTAAATAATCTTTTACAACCGCAAGGTCAGCATCCCCGCCATAATATTTCAGGGCTTCTATAGTAAGCAATTGGCGATGGAACGGTTCGTCGTCAATCTGGGCGCAATATTTAGCCTCTGCCAAGGGACCTATCAGTAAATTGATAATATCTGCTTCGAAGGCTAAGCGGTAGTCGTCGGTATACCGGAACAGCTTATTATCAATAGGGTCGGATACCTGATTTTCTAGCGTGTTAAACACCATCGGCAAGCATTGGATTAAACGTCCACCCTTAATGCTGGCAGAACGGCTGGCTTGCGCAACTGCCTGACCCCTAACGGATTGCTTTTCTACATCTTTAAAAATAATTTGGAAAAAAACAGGCGGAAGGTCTTTTAGGCTATTAAAGTGAATAGCGGTCGCATGACCCGCCTCATGATAGGCAACTTTCTGCCTATAGCATGTTAAATCGTAAAAACGCGCCACGCCCACTGTATTACTTCGTTTCATAATGAATCTCCTAAAATTTACGTTAAAAAACCAACCTTAAGGCTTACTCAACTTCCTGAAACCAATAAAAACACTGTTTACTCACTTCCTCTTCAGCTTCTAGCCAATTTTGTAATTCACAACCCGCTGTAAAACCTTTTCTTTCGGACTTAAAGTACGCACATTTTGCAACCATATCCCGATATCCATCTTCAGTAATGCAATTTTTATAAGCCCTATGTAATGATTCATATTCGATTTTCATTTCCCCCTCCCCTTAGCATTAGAAGGTAACATTGTCATTAAGTCCGGCTATTCACAATTTCAGAACACTTTTCCCAGCCTACTTGCTGCATAAAATTTAACGTCAACGCTTTCTAAAAAATGCACTTTCCGACGTTGAATGAATAACCTTCAAACTTAAGTGACTACAGGATAATGAGTCCAGTACCTGCTTCTGACTATCGCATTGATGAGGAACTACAGCCGTGATTTATACCCGCCTTACCCGCAATTGCCGAATCGCACCTTAATTTTAAGGTTCAACATTGAAGTAATTGGGATGAAGTGTATGGATACTAAGTAAAAATTGCAATGCTAAAGAATGGTAATTGAATGGGTATGCAATAGGTATAAAAAATACCCATTTTGAATGCGCACTTTATTAACTGGAGCCAATACTGTTACGCCCCATATAAAACATATCCCGTGATTTAAGTTAGGTTAAATTTTTCCACAATAATTAGATTTTATCTATGTCAACATTTTTCTGATTAGCCAGCTGCCTTAGCTAACACAAAAATCACGTTATATGCCTTATATAACCCATAAAATATATGTTAAATAACATAGTTTAATTTAAAAACCGGGCAGCGGCGTTTTTAAAATATCAAAACATTCTAAAATATAATAAGGTTTTATATATGGCTTAAATATTGCTTAAAAACCATGAATACTTGAGATTTGCTTGTGTATAAATATAAAGGGCTACTGTTTTATTTCACTGTCAATATGCTATTACTTTGATTTGTATTAGCTATTTAAAACAAGCGCTTTAATTATTTGAGCAACCCATCAATTCAAGTATCAATCATGAACATTCGTGGAGTACCGCTATGATAGACAGACGTTCTAGTCGAAACGAACAAAACCTGATACCGTTTGATCGGCGCCAACAACGGGAAAAATACCTTTCTCTGGCATCGTTGGCTTTTGAAATACAAGAAGGAATTTTGGTGACAGACGCTAACGGGTTTATCTTAAAGATAAATCCTGCCTTTACGCGCTTAACAGGTTTTAACGGCCAGGATGTGCTTGGCAAAACGCCGCGGATACTTAGCTCCGGCCTGCAAGACAAAGCGTTCTACCAATCCATGTGGCAAACCATTACACAGCAAGGTTATTGGCAAGGCGAAATTTGGAACCGTCGCAAAAATGGCAAAATTTTCCCGCAATGGCTTACGGTTTCAACGATCTTAGACACCAATGGCTTAGTCAAAAACTATGTAGGTTCATTTATAGACATCAGCACTTTCAAACAAGCCGAACAACGCAAACTTAATAAGTACCGGCTGCTTGAAAAACAATCACGACAACAAAACGCCGAGCTTCAACAGATCAAAACTGAATTAACAGAAATCAAGAGCACTTTAAAGCTCTTGATACAACAACAAAAAAGCAACCAAGAGCCGATACTCTTTTCGCAGATGCTAAAAAAAGGCTATCAACATTCTAAGCAACTGGCCCTGGCTGGTATTTTTGAAGAATACTTACCCAAAGTAAACACCTCTTACATCCATCCATCCGCAGGGGTTTTCAATAAATTAACGCCCAAAGAATCTGAAATTGCCGCTATGATCCAGCAGGGATTTTCTACCAAGCATATCGCTGCTGCCCTATCAAGTTCAACGGGAACGATTAATAACCATCGAAAAAATATTCGCAAAAAACTCGGCTTAAACAATGAACCCATCAATCTACGCAGCCACCTTGGCGCATTCGATTAATACACGCTGTTAAAATGTTGGCAATCTAACCAATTATTAAAAACATTTAATTGCCATAAAAGACAACTGTACATTACGCACCTGCACACAAAGAGTTTAAAATGCATCAATGAAACCAGCGTGCATTGCGGATTTTAACCGCCACTTTATCCCCCCGATCCAATTGCAATTGCTTAAAGCGTTCATTGGGCATTTCTGCATATATGGGCTGGTTAAACTGTTTTTGGCTATTTTCAACCAATTCAATCCTGATCAGCGAGCCTAAGTGTTGCCAATCTTTAAGCAGCGCGTGGGCGCCCAGGTTTCCGTTGGCATCTGCTGATTTACTCACTTCAATATCATGCGGACGGACATGCGCAAATTGGCCTTGGGTTTTTGCGATGCTTAACCCGGAGGTTTTCAGCCAGTTGTGGTCAACCTGCTCGGTATCAAAAATGTTGGTCTGCCCGATAAAGCGCGACACAAATGAATTGCTGGGATGGTCGTAAATATCGCTGGGGGCGCCTTGTTGCTCAATGCGGCCTTTGTTTAACACCACGACTTCGCTGGCAACCTCCATTGCCTCTTCCTGGTCGTGTGTTACAAAAATACTGGTGACATGCAGTTCATGATGCAAGTTTCTGAGCCACAACCTTAAGTCTTTACGCACGCTGGCATCCAATGCGCCGAAGGGTTCATCCAATAACAATACTGAAGGTTCCACCGCTAATGCCCGCGCCAAAGCGATCCGTTGCCGTTGCCCACCAGAG
>JBEBJQ010000002.1:0-140300 GCA_040079795.1 Methylococcales bacterium | reverse complement strand
ATGGAATAGTTATGCTAATATAAAGCATGAGGATTTGTTAGTAACCCTTTACTATGATTGGTAATTTGTGGTGTATGTAGTTAGTTTTTACTTTTGGTGCCTCGCTTTTTATACTTTAAATTTAAGGAAAATATTATGATTAAGAAACACTTATTTGCTCTGGCGACGTTAACCAGCGTGGGTATCATGCAAACTGCCCAAGCTGATGAATTTCTTGATGACCGTTGGTACGTAGCGCCTTTTGGTTCATTTGTTAGAACTGGCGGTGATCGTGACGCAAGCGATGGTTGGGGTGGCGGAATGGGCATTGGTAAAATCCTGGATGAACATTTCAATGTTGAAATTCGTGGTTTTCATCAAGAGTTCGGTAGTGATCATGGCTTGCAAAGCCTGACTGGTGGTACCGCTGACCTGCAATATTATTTCGCCCGCGATGCATTTTCCCCTTATGCAGTTGTTGGTGCTGGTGGCATGAACAGTTGTGTTTCTGCTAACTGCGGTGCAAGCGTTATTGGTGAAGCGGGTCTTGGTTTCACGTTTGAATTACATGACAACTTGTTGTTGCGTAGTGATGTACGCTATCGTTACTCCAATAACCTAAATGCAAAACTTCAGCCTGATGGCACTGATGAATTTCATGACATGGTAGTTAACGTCGGCTTTGAAATTCCTTTTGGTGAAAAGCCAACTGCTGTTGCAAAAGCAGAGCCTGAAGCTGCACCAGAACCAGCAGCTCCAGTTGCTGATTGTGCAACACTTGATGCTGATGCTGACGGTGTTAACGATTGTAACGACCAATGCGCAGGTACGATTTCGGGAACTCAAGTTGATGCGCAAGGTTGCCCAATCAGATTGGAATTGAAAGGTGTTCAATTCAGAGTTAACTCGGCTGAATTAACTATTCCTTCAAAAATTATTTTGGATAAAGTGGCTGCTGACCTGATCAACTTCCCACAAAAAAATGATATTGAAGTACAAGGCCATACCAGCAGCGAAGCTAGCGACGCTTATAACATGAAGTTGTCAAAAAGACGTTCGCAATCAGTTGCTAGTTACCTTAAAATGAAAGGCGTTACGAATAAAATGTATGCGAAAGGTTATGGTGAAAGACAACCGATTGCCAGTAACAAAACCGCTGCCGGAAGATCACAAAACCGTCGTGTTGAATTGGTTTGGATCGGAAATTAAGCTTTAACAGAATACTGTCATAACAGCTGACAATATATAGCCTGCTTCTTTTGAAGCGGGCTTTTTTTTGCGTTTATTTTCGATAATACAGTAATATCGTTACAATCTGGGCAGGTAGCTTGTCTATCTACGACATCTTTTCAACATACTGTAGAATAAGCTGCACGCTCCTTTGTCCCCGATATTCATTAATATCCAGCTTATAGGCAGCTTTAAGTTTGCGTATTCCTAGCCATTGCTCCGCTTGTTCAATATAAAAAGCAATGGCATCAATCAGTAAATCACTGCCTTGTTTGCGTAATACCACTTTTAAATGTTGTCCCCCAAGGATTCTGGCTTGAACAACATCAAATTCCCCATTAAAAATTGGCTCGGGAAAAGCCTGTCCCCAGGTTCCTGCGTGAGCTAGGTTTTCTGCAAATTCAATACAGACATGCTGCTCATCCAGTTCGCCATCGGAAAAGATTTTTTGCTCTAAATCAACAGATTTTAGATGTCCTCTGACTATCCCATCAAACGCCAAGGTAAAGGCAGGGTAATCGTGCATCTTTAGACTCAAACCTGCTGCCATGGCATGACCGCCAAACTTACTGAGTAATTTCGGATGTGCTGCTGCAAGGTCACTTAATACATCACGAATATGCACACCAGGAATTGAACGTGCGGATCCTTTGATTTCATCTTTGCCTGCCGGTGCAAAGGCAATCACCGGACGATGTAAACGGTCTTTGATGCGTGAGGCCAAAATACCAATGACGCCTTGATGCCATTCCTGGTCGTATAAACAGACGCCTGCCGGCAAGTGTGCTTCATCAAAGGCTTTCATGTCATTGAGTAAGCTCATGGCTTCTATTTTCATCTGCCCCTCGACGTCACGGCGGTCTTTATTTAACTCGTCGAGTTGCAACGCGATATGTTTGGCTAATTCAGCGTCGTCGGTTAATAAACATTGAATCCCTAAAGACATGTCATCCATACGTCCTGCCGCATTAAGCCTGGGGCCAAGAGAAAAACCCAAATCTGAGGCTGAAAGCGTTGCCATCGATCGGCCTGAAATCTGAATAAGCTCGCGTAAGCCAGGACTGCTGCGACCAGAGCGTATTCTTAATAACCCTTGATGGACTAATACCCGGTTGAGTTGGTCTAATGCCACCACATCAGCAACAGTACCTAGTGCGACATAATCCAATAGCTGTGCGAGATTTGGCTCAGGCATACCTTGTATTGCGAACCAGTTGTTTTCCCGTAAGCGGCTTCTAAGCGCCATTAAGACATAAAACATTACCCCGACTCCGGCAAGATTACGGCTAGGGAAAGTATCGCCCGGTAAATTGGGATTAACGATGGCATCGGCTGCCGGGAGTTTAGATCCCGGTAAATGATGGTCGGTGATTAATACTTTTATCTTTGCCGATTTTGCCGCCAGAACGCCGTCAATACTTGATATGCCATTGTCGACCGTAATTATGGCATCCGGTTGTTGTGATTTTGCTAATTCAACAATCTCAGGGGTTAAGCCGTAGCCATATTCAAAGCGATTGGGAACAATAAAATTGACTTGCTTTAAGCCTAATAACCGCAGACCTTTTAACGCTACCACACAACTTGTAGCACCATCCGCATCAAAATCGGCCACTATGGTAACGCGCAGCTGTTTGTCTAATATCAGCAGCAACTCTGAGACCATTTGTTCCATCCCTGATAACAGCCAGGGAGAAGGTAACACACTCAGGCTTCGATCTAATTCTGCTAGGCTACGAACGCCCCTGCTAAAAAAAATACGCTTAAGAACCGGATCCATCTCACCTAAATGATCTGCAACTCTAGGTGTGGGGCGAGGGAGAATGTTTTTTTTGATACCTTGGGAATACATATGCCTTTAATAATACATACTGATTTTTATTAAAAATAATCTTAACTTTATAGCGCATCCTCTAAAAAAACAGTAGAGAAAAGCTGCTAGCTTTACTAATCTTGAACTGTTATCAAATAGACATGCTCCTGCATTCGGCTTACGCCTTTTTCTCTGAATTTGGGTTCCTGATCGAGAATATCTTGCGACTGTAACAATTCGACTTTACACCAATCGCCGAATAATAACTGTACTTCCAGCTGTTGCACACTAAACGGTGGGCCTGACATTTCGTGTTGCGGATAATCAAAAGCAACCAGTAGTAGGGTCGTTCCGACTGGGAGTAGCTTTTGCAGATGGCTTACATAGGTGTTACGCATTTCCGCTGGCAATGCAACCAGCGAGGCGCGGTCGTAAACGGCAACCACACCGGCTAGATCATTTATTGAAAGGTCAAAGAAATCCCCACAAAAAAACTGTAAACCATCGGTTTCACTTAGATTGAATTTACCCTGTGGTTTGGTAGATGGCGATAAAGCGTTTTCGGTGAAAAATGCTTTAACTGCAAGTGGACTAAGTTCAACAGCGATAATGTTGAAGCCTTGTGCCATCAACCAGAGCATATCCTTACTTTTACCTGATAAGGGTACGAACACTCGGCTACCGGGGTTAAGTTGCAAGGCTGGCCAATATTGTTGCAGATACGGGTTGATTGCTTCGTTATGAAAACCGATCTGGTTTTGTTGCCAGCGTTCATGCCAAAACTCTTGTTGCATAGTGGGATCCTACCTATCGAAGGGGTACTTTACAGCTTGGGTTAAGCTGATAATTGCTTGGTAAATATATAAAAATTAAGAAATAGCTAATAAACTAACTGAAATGAAACCCTATCGGATTAGCTTAGTTAAGGTAAGCAGAAAAAAGCAAGATGCATTGTACCTGTCAATTCAGTAAGCTTATCTTTCGTGCTTAGTTTATAGTACTTTATATGCTTTAGGGTTTTAATATTGGTATTGCTACGGCTTTCCCGCTGGGTTTTTCGGTTCAGAAACTATGCGGTGAAACGGGTTTGTTAAATACCCTGAAGTCTTTATTTATGAAATAGTTACCTACTTTAGTTTTAACCGAAGTTTCAGGTTGGCTGTTAGGTTGTTGGTTATTTCTGTCATTTCATCGTGTACACTATTTGAATGAATAATTTATCAGTTAAAACACCCATACGATTACTTATCCCCGTCATTTTGCTGGCGGTGCTTCTACTATTAAGTTTTTTGGTCTTGCGTGAGTTTTTACTCACCCTGATATGGGCCTTCATCATTGCGTATGTCATGTGGCCGCTTTATCGAAAACTCAGGGTCCGGTTTAATAATAAAACTTCGCTTAGTGCGGGATTGATGACCGCGATTATTGCGGCAGTGATTGCAGCAACGGTTTTTTGGTTAGCTACCCTGTTACAGGGTGAGATTAAAATCGCTTATCAAACATTGGTGGATAGTGCGGCAGACGGGCCTTTTCGATTGCCTGATGGATTGAGCCGTATTCCCTGGTTAGGTGATTATGCGCAATCTTGGATCGAACGGCTAAACAGTGATCAGGCCGGGTTAGCCACACAATTTGTTAGTTGGGCAAAACAATGGTTGGGTCAGTTTGCCCAGTTTCTCGGCAGCATCGGTCATAACGTGATGAAACTCGGGGTAATTTTAGTTACCCTGTTTTTTTGTTTTCGGGATGGCGAGGAGGCTATCAGGCAATTGCGGTTGGGTTTAATTCATTTTCTGGGTGAATACCAGGAGCTGTATCTGCAAGCTGCCGGAGACACTACCCGCGCCGTGGTTTATGGTTTGGTACTGGCAGCGTTGGGACAGGGAATGTTAGCAGGTGTGGGTTATGCGGCGGCGGGAGTAAAAGCACCGGTATTATCGGCTGCAATCACCGCGCTGTTAGCCTTGATTCCGATGGGTGCAACACTGGTATGGCTGCCCATCAGTGCGACACTCCTGCTGACTGGCCAGACTTGGCCCGGAATAGGTTTATTGCTTTGGGGTTTTTTGGCAATTAGCACCGTGGATAATGTGATACGCCCTATTGTCATTAGTGGTGCGAGCCGGATACCTTTTCTGGTGGTGTTATTCGGTGTTCTGGGCGGGCTGAGTGCTTTTGGGGCAGTGGGTCTGTTTTTAGGCCCGGTCATTTTGTCGGTATTGTTGTCTGTGTGGCAGGCATGGATAAAGCAGCAGAGGCAAAAGGAGGCAACGGATGACGCTATAGGTTTAGCAACACAACCTGACTGGCATACTTTGTCTGTTGGGCAGGTGCTTGATAATCTGGCTTCCTCGCTTACTGATGGATTAACTCAAATGGCAGCTGTAGCAGGACTTAAACGCTATGGCGCGAACCAGCTTGCAGAAAAGCCGTCACGCCCGGCTTGGCATTTGTTGTTAGCCCAGTTCAAAAGCATTTTGATATTGGTATTGATTGTCGCGGCCATTTTAGCGGCTGTTATCGGTGACTTAAAAGATGGCATTGTCATTTTAATCGTAGTCGTCATTAATGCCTTATTGGGCTTTTATCAGGAATTTCAGGCTGAAAAATCGCTGGCGGCGCTAAAAAAAATGCTCGCGTTAAAGGCTACCGTGCGGCGTGACGGTAATACGCTAATGGTACCTGCCGACCAACTGGTACCCGGTGATATTGTTATTTTAGAAGCCGGTAACAAAATACCGGCGGATGGGCGCATTCTCACGGCCATTAATCTGGAGGTTGATGAATCTTCCTTAACCGGTGAATCCACCCCCATAGCCAAACGAAATCAAATCGTGTTGAAAAAGGAAGTGCCAATAGCTGAACGTAGCAATATGCTATATCTAAACAATGCAGTTACCCGTGGTCGCGCAGAAATGCTTGTAACAGCGACAGGCATGGAAACTGAAATAGGGCGGCTAGCGAGCCTCTTGGCACTAGCAGAAGATGGCGCTACGCCCTTGCAAATACAACTGGATAGTCTCGGTAAACGCTTGGCTTTGATTGCGTTAGGTGTTGTCATTGTCTTGTTTATGGGAGCCATTTGGCGTGGTGAGCCATTAATTCAAACCGCGTTTACAGCGATTGCACTCGCAGTAGCCGCTATTCCGGAAGGATTGCCTGCGGTCGTTACTGTAACGTTGGCACTGGGGATGCACCGCATGGCGCGTCAGCATGCCATTGTTAAGCGTCTGGCTGCCGTTGAGACTTTGGGTTGTACCACGGTGATCTGTACGGACAAGACCGGCACTTTAACGGTCAATCAAATGACTGTGCGGGCGCTTTTCTATAAAGGCCAAAGCTTTAATGTTAGTGGTGAAGGCTATGCTGTAACCGGTGATATTTTGCCGGTTAATACCAGTACTGCTCCAGTGGCATTAACGGAGCTGTTGTTACCATTGGCATTGTGTAACAACAGCCAGATGCAGGCGCAGCAAGTGCGGGGGGATCCAATGGAAAGCGCTTTACTGGTGCTGGCCTGTAAAGGTGGTATCGATCAACAACAGGCTATGCAAGAAATGCCGCGTGTTGCAGAAATTCCGTTTGATGCCGAGCATAAATTTATGGCGACTTTTCATCGTCATCAGGACGAGATCAAAGTGTTTGTTAAAGGTGCACCGGAAGTCTTACTTAAATTGTGCCAGTCTGAGTTGGATGAGAATGGTCATGCAATTGCTCTCGAACCAGAAAATATTTTGCAACAAAATGAAGGGATGGCAAGCACTGGGCAGCGGGTGTTGGGTGTTGCAATGGCTACTGTTAAGATAGGGAGGACTATTGCGCCATCCGGGTCGGTAGAAGAGCCTCATGAAAATGCAGAGAGTTTATTAGATCAGCATGATTTGTTCCAATACATCCAGAAGCTAACATTTGTAGCCTTGGTGGGTTTGATGGATCCTCCCAGAGCGGAGGTTCGTTCGGCTATTTTGCTTTGCCAAAAGGCTGGAATTGCTGTCAAGATGGTCACTGGTGATCAACAAGTCACTGCCGCTGCGATTGCAAAGGAATTAGGATTGGTCGGGGAGGTGATGGATGGTACCACGTTGGAGAGCTTGGATGAAGCGGCCTTGGCAGCACGCATCAATAGTGTTGCAGTTTTTGCGCGGACAGCGCCTGAACAGAAAGTGCGCATTGTAAAAGCCTTAAAAACTGCTGGGCATATTGTCGCCATGACTGGTGATGGGGTTAATGATGCACCTGCGTTAAAGAGTGCCGATATAGGCATTGCGATGGGCGTTACTGGTACTGATGTTGCTAAGGAAGCGGCAACTATGATTTTGACAGACGATAATTTTGCGACCATTGTTAACGCGATAAAGGAAGGCCGGTGCATTTATGAAAATATGATTAAATTCATCCGCTTCCAATTATCCACCAATATCGGTGCTATTTTAACCGTGGCGGGTGCACCGTTACTGGGAATGCCTGTGCCGTTTACGGCAGTGCAACTGTTATGGATCAATATCATCATGGATGGCCCACCAGCTATGTCGCTGGGTGTCGATCCCTGTCGCATAGGCAGTATGACTGAGGCGCCGCGTGATCCAGAAGCGCGTATTTTATCTTTACGACGTTTCGGTAATCTGTTTGCTTATGGGTTGACTATGGCGGTTGGCACTTTGATGGTTTTATATTACGGTTTACAAACGGGTTCTGTTAGTTATGCGACCACCCTAGCGTTTAATAGCTTTGTACTGTTTCAGTTATTTAATGTTTTTAATGCCCGCTCGGAGCAAGGCAGTATTTTTAATGACCATTTTTTTTCCAATAGATTTTTGTGGCTAGCGATTTTAGGCGTAATAGGCTTACAAGTGCTGGTTATTCACTGGCCACCTGCCAAAGCCCTGTTTCACACGATCGCTTTGACACCATTGGATTGGTTAATTAGCAGCGGTATTGCGGTATCTATTGTTGTACTTGAAGAGTTACGCAAGTTATTATTGGGGTTAAAAATTCAGGGTAAATCAATTAAAGATTAATGATCTGCGCGCCACAGCGCGCCTCATGGAAGATTTTTGGACTCCCTGTCACAAAAATCGATTCGCCACGCGGCGAATCGATCTAGCCCCGCTCCGTCCTGCGTCCGCCTCGACTACGTACTACGCTTCGCTACCTACTACGTCAAGGCTACCACAATGACTCTACGGCTCTTCGGGATAAAATGCTTGCCTCCCTCGCGCGCTATCGCGCACGTCGGATTGGCGCATTTCCCTTCGCCTACCGGGGACTAAAAAACATCACTTCGCTAGCGCTCCGTTTCCATGTTTTTCAGCGTTTGCGATCTGAAATACAATAACTTGCGTGATGGCAGAGTGGTAGCTGAGCAAATTGTTTAACCTGCGACCCTTGACTTTAAATGCTCGGCGAGGCGCTTCATGGCTGACGAGGTATCAGTAACTGCAAGATGCACATTAATAATGCTAGGCGATGTTGTATTGCTTAATGCAGCTTGAAGTGCGGTTTCAAAGGCGTTTTCTGTTGGTGCATCATAGCCTTTCAGCGGCCCAAAGAGTTCACCTAGGCGGTCAAAATTCCAACGGCTAATGTCATTGAACGGGCCTTCTAAAATATTCCGTTCAGTGCTGTAACCGCGATTATTAAAAACGATCACAATCGGGGCTAACCCAAACCGCGCATGCGTTGAAAGTTCCGTACCAGTCATTTGAAAAGCGCCATCCCCAACCAGAATAAGCGTCCTATGGTCAGGACGGGCAAAGGCGCAGCCGAGGGCAGCAGGCACTGCAAAGCCCATGCTGGCGTAAAAACTGGATGCGAAAAATTCACTCTGTTCATGCACGCGCAATTCAAGCGCGGCAAACAGGCAATCGCCCACATCACAGACCACAATCATGTTCGGGGTAAGCGCTTGGTTAAGCCGTTCCATTAGGCGTGTAATGGTCATTGGTGTATTCGGTTCTGGAAACCGATTAATACCAGGGGATGTTGGTAAGGTAGGGATAGTCTCTTTGCAGGGTTTAGCAGCGCGCAGCAATGCCGATAAAAAATCGGCTATCGCGATCCGGGTATAGCGATGCGCGCTAATGACCACTTCGTTCTGTGCGACGCGGATCATTTTGTGTGGATCAAGGCGCGCCGTAAAAATCCCGGTGTCTATGTCGTTTAAGGTCACGCCTAGCATGAGCAATAAATCGGATTGTTCCACCCCGTAGCGCACTGGCTCTGAACTCATAGCGCCTTCATAAACGCCCAGATATGCCGGATGCCGTTCGGCAAATACGGATTTACCGGTTAAAGTTGCGACAACTGGCAATTTAGCTTGTTCGACCAGTTGAATCAAGGTGTCTTGAAGTCCACGCCGGTGCAGTTCTACCCCTGCTATAAGCATAGGAGATAGGGATTCTTCCAATAGTGTCAAGGTCTCGGCCACAGCTTCCGCTAAAGAGCTCTCATCACTGACAAAAGTGGTTTCGGCTATTGCAGGCATTTGGAAGCCTTCAATTAGTACCAGATCGCGCGGAATTTCAATATACACTGGCTTACAATTCTGCTTTGCAGCGGCAATGGCTCGGTCAATCTGCCGAAAAGCAATCACAGGATCATTCAGTACTTCAGTAGCGCAGGTGACCCGTTCAAAAATCTCCCGTTGAAAGGTAAAAGGGCCGAAGCGGTGGTGAATTAAAGGGTCTTCTTGCTGCTCTAAAACGCCCGGCGCACCGCTGATTATAATGACTGGCGAAGATTCGGCGTAAGCACCGGCAATGGCGTTGATGGTATTAAGCGCGCCTACGCCGTAAGTGACGGCTAGCGCCCCTAAGCCTTGGCAACGGGCATAGCCATCTGCAGCAAACGCTGCGGTATCTTCCCGTGTTGTGCCAATGTGTTGGATTTGGCTTTTGACCATCAGGTCATAGAAGCCAAGTACATAATCACCCGGTACCCCAAATACATGTTTAACCCCTGCTGCATAGAGACGATTGAGGAGGTATTGCCCAATGGTATCTACTGATGTTGTGTTCATTTTGCTAGCTCCCTTAGGAAAGTTATGGAACAAAATTCAGGCTTCAATAGAGCATAAGCGTTGCGTTTTTACGATTAGACTTTACCATATGAATCCAGTTCAGTAATAGCAACATTCAAGTCTTATTCATGGCGCATTTTATCGATACCCTCAGCTTCAATATGGTCATCCTCAGCCTTGAAAATGCTGACGGGAAAATCTTGCCTTTTGCCTGCATCCGTCACATTAACGCTGCTGTTGCAGGGTTACTGGGTTACTCTGAAAATGAATTAATTGATCAACCGTTTGAGCGGCTTTTTGCATCTAAAAAAGATCTCGCCTTATGGCAGGCTGCTTTGGCTAAACTAAATACCAGCTCTGTCAATAGCAGTTTTGAGGGTGAACTGCTGACGCAAGCACAGCTTAAAATCCCAGTATTACTCTCGATTTCCCCTTTATCCGGCCAACAGTTTCAAACCCCGACGGTTATGGTATTGATCCAAGCCATCAATCCCGATAATGCGCGTTTTATGATGCACCGGGTGGTTGAGCAAAGTGCCAGTGCAGTTATGATTACCGACCGGAGCGGCCGGATTGACTATATTAATCCCAAGTTTACCGAGCTCACAGGCTACACCTATGAGGAATTATTGGGACAGAATCCTAAATTGCTCCAGTCCGGTAATATGCCGTTGGAGCACTATCAAACGATGTGGGAAATTCTCATTAGTAAAGGTGAATGGCGGGGAGAACTACAAAATCAAAAGAAAAATGGTGACGTTTATTGGGCTTACGAAAGTATTAGCGCCATCAAAAATACGGCTGGAGAGATTACCCATTTTTTGGCAGTGGAAGAGGATATTACGCACCGGAAAGCGGTTGAATCGGCGTTGACTGAAAGTGAAGAACGTTTTCGGCAAATGGCGGAAATGGCGGGCGAATGGTTATGGGAGCAAACGCCTGAGGGTTATTATTCATACAGCAGCAATGCTGTGCAACAAATTCTGGGGTTCAGTCCGGAAAAAGTCATTGGCAAACATTACACGGAATTTTTAACCATCCAAGACAAAACTACCCAGCAAAATTACACCGCCAATCAACATCCGTTTTATGCCTTAATCAACCATTACCAGCATAAAGAAGGGCAAACTATCCTTACTGAGTCGACGGGTTTACCGATTTTTAATGCCCAGGGGCAACTGCTTAAATGGCGGGGTGTTGATCGGGATATTACCGCTAAAATGCATTTTCAGAATGCGCTGATTGAGTCTGAAAAACGTACCCGATTAATTATAGAAAGTTCTATTAATGCGATCATTATTATGGATTCATACGGCATTGTTACCGACTGGAATCACCGCGCTGAAAAAATGTTCGGCTGGTTAACGACAGAAGCAATAGGCCAGCGTCTGGATGAATTAATCATTCCCGTCCGCCATCGGAGTGCGTTTCGCCAAGGACTGCATACTTTTTTACAGACTGGAATCGCATCCATCTTAAATAAACAAACGGAACAAATTATTTTGCGGCGTGATGGCACTGAATTTCCAGCGGAAGTGAGTGTTTCACCGTTGAAACTCGGTAATGCCTATATATTCAGCGGTTTTATCCATGATATTTCCGGCCGTAAAGCGGCTGAACAACAAATCCGCCAAGCGCAGGTCAATTTGGCGATTGCTCAAAATGAAATCAGAATTGCACAGCAAATTCAAAGTTCTTTATTTCCATCCGCCCCTATTCGGACAGAGCATATTGAACTGACCGGTTTTTGTTTACCCGCCAACAAAATTGGCGGCGACTACTATGATTATTTTTATCGTAATGAAACACAATTGGATATTGTCATTGCCGATGTTTCCGGACATTCCATTGGCCCTGCGTTATTTATGGTTGAAACCCGCAGTGCTATTAGGGTACAGAATAACGGTCCGGCAACACCTGCTGAAATCCTGGAAATATTGAACCATTTTTTATTTAACGACTTAGATAATTCAGATTACTTTATTAGCTTGTTTTATTTACAAGTTGACCTTAAGCAACAACACATAACGTTTGCTAATGCAGGACATCCGCCGCCTTTGCTTTTTAGGCAGTCATGGGGTGAATTTACCCAGTTGGACGCAGAAGGTTTAATATTGGGGGTTAGAAAAACGGTTAGTTTTGAAGAAAAAACCTGCAAGCTAACTCAAGGGGATTTAATTCTGTTTTACACCGATGGCATCATTGAAACTGAAAATCAACATCAGCAGTTTTTTGGGTTGGAGCGCTTAAAAGCGGTTTTGTTACAGCATGCCCATGAACCTACTCAAAGCATTATTGATGCGCTATTTTCTGCCTTACAGGCATTTTCTCAAAGGGACACTTTTGAGGACGACATAACCTTAATGATTTTTAAATGGCGATGAAGTGTATAGCGCTTGGGTGTTTTCTCCCGCACAAGGGCATTGAATCGGGACGCGCTTAATTAGTCTGTAAGGCTCAAGATTTGTTGTATCAAGGGCGCGAGTTCCCGTTCACATTGCTCCGCTAATGTGAGGCATTCAGCAGTGGGCGCATTATGATGTAAGGCGGCATCCAGCGTATTGACCAACTCAGTAATAGGCTGAAAGCCTAACGTGCCGACAACACTTTTGAGGGTGTGGATAATTTGTTTGGCTTCCTGTCGTTTTTCTTCGGCTAAAAAGGCCTGTACTCTCTGTATGTCTTGAAAATGAGATTTAGCGAATAAATGCAGTAAATGTATAAATTTTGTCGGATTTTGCTCCCGGATAGCTTTAAACGTACTGGAGGCTTCCATCCCGGGAATCTTTTTGGTCAGTTCGCTGGCCAGACTTTCGGCAGCAATCGTGTCGTTTTCCCAATTGGTGAGTGTAGCGGATTGTTGCGTTTGAATAGGCACATGGCTGTCGTCAGAATTTTTGGCGGGTAACCAGCGCAACAAGGCAATATGCAGCGCATCAGGAACCACCGGTTTAGAAACGAAGTCATTCATGCCTGCCGCTAAACAAGCAGCCTTATCTTCTTCAAAAGCATTCGCGGTCATGGCCAGGATAGGTAAATCGTTTTTGTCTCCCAGCGCACGAATGGCACGGGTGGCTTCCAAGCCGTCCATAACCGGCATCTGAATATCCATAAGCACTAAGTCGTAAGCTTCTGAGCGGACTTTTTCCAGCGCAATAAGGCCATTGTCTGCTATATCTACTAACAAACCCAATGCTTGCAACATTTCCATCGCAACGGCTTGATTGATGCGATTGTCTTCAACCAAGAGCAGACGCGCACCCTGATTCTCATGCTTTAATAAGGCTTCTGCATCTACTGGTTTTTCTATGAGCCTGAGGGGAATTTCGCCTTCCCCCCTTAGCAATTTTGCCGTAAACCAGAAAATGCTGCCTTGTCCCTGTTTGCTCGTTACACCGGCCTCACCACCCATCAAATGAGCAAGACGTTTGGTAATAGCCAAACCTAGCCCGGTACCCCCGTAATGTCGGGTGGTTGAAACATCCGCCTGGGAAAATGCTTCGAAGAGCAACGCTAGCTTATTTTCCGGGATTCCGACCCCCGTATCCTGAACTTCAAAACGGATCAGCAGTGCTTCGTTACTTTCTTCGACTAATTTGACGCTCAATCTGATAAAGCCTGTTTTAGTAAACTTTAATGAATTGCTGACATAGTTAAGCAGTGCTTGACGCAGGCGAGTTTGATCACCATTTAACCAAAGCGGGATATGATCAGTATCCACTTCAAAAGTGATGCCTTTGGCGATTGTTTGATCGGTGAATACCGTGCGGATGTGTTGTACTAAGTCTGTTAAACTAAAGTCGCTATGATCCAGTTCCAGATGACCGGCTTCAATCTTGGATAAATCCAGAATATCATTGATGATGGAGAGCAAATGCTGGGTGGACGCATCAATTTTGTTAAGCCGATCTATTTGATCGGCATCTTTAGTGCTCTTCCGTAACAAGTAGGTTAGCCCGATAATGGCATTCATGGGGGTTCGAATTTCGTGGCTCATATTGGCCAGGAACGCGCTTTTAGACTGATTGGCTGCATCTGCTAATGTTCTTGCAGTTTCCAGCTCAGCAGTCCGATTGCTCACCAATGTTTCCAAGTGGTTACGATACCGTTGCAATTCAGCGTCGAGGCGTTTTTTTTCGGTGACGTCAATAGCCACACCATCCCAAACAGTGAGACCTTCGACCCGTTTCGGACGGGAGTTTACTTGTATCCATTTTGCCCCGTCTTTTGGATGGTGCATAAGAAATTCAATTGAGCAATCGCTTAATTCTCGGGCACTTTTATCTTCTATTTCTTTATAAAGTGCTATTTGTGAAGGATCCAATTGCCTGAAAAGTATCATGGCATCGTTTAATACTTCGTTGACGGTTATGCCATGTATTTTTTCAATACCGGCGCTGACAAATTGAAAACTGTTGCTGCCATTATCGGCAAGTGCGTATTGATAAATATAGCCATTAGGCAGATTGTCGCCCAGTGAGCGAATTCTGTTTTCACTTTCTGCCAGCTTTTCCTCCGCTTGCTTACGCTTGGCCTCATGTTCAAATTTATTCAACGCGAAGTCAATGTCCATCGCCATTTCTATAAGCAGATTACGCGCGGCGTCATCAAATACATTAATCTCGGAGGCGTATAAAGAAATAGCTCCAATAACCCTGTTGTTTCTGTGTAGCGGCAACGCCGTAGAAGCTTTCCAACCGTAGATTCTTCCCCTTTCGTGCCAAGGCTCAGTGACTGGATCTTGTTGAAAATCCTGACACCAATAGGGGCGGTTTTCACGGATCGCAATACCGGTTGGACCGCATCCAGAAAGCAAGTTCTCGTCAGCTGATATTTGAATCCCTTTTAGATAGCCGGTACCTGTGCCATAAGATGCCACTGGTTTAATGTAATGGCTTTGGCCGTCTATCAAGCCTATCCAGGCCATCTTAAAGCCACCAAAAGCGATTGCATCTTTGCAGATGCTTTGAAATAACTCCGTTTCGTTACTCGCTCTTGCAATCGCCTGATTGCACTGGCTTAAGGCAGCATAGAGCTGGGTTAAGCGGATATTTTTTGCTTCTACTGCCTGGCGAGTGGTATGGAGTTGCGCAAGATTGATCTGGGTTTCCGACAGCCAAGCCATGACACTATTATCCATACCTTTCTGGATGGCAATAGGGCATGAAAAATCTCCACTGCCAAGTCGGGCGATATTAGTGTGTAAAAGTTCTACCGATCCGCCGAGGGTTTTATTTAAAGTCTGATGAGCTTTCCAAATTTGAAATATCAACAACAGCCAAAATATAATGAAGGTTACGCGTAAGTACACGGCAATGGCCTCAGCTTTATGCACCGCATCCAAGGTTCGTTGGTTCATCAATTGGTAAAATTCATTGATGGGGCTTATGATAGCCATTTTGGCTTGATGATAGGCGGCATCATGTAGCAGATCGCTGGCTTTTAAGCGATTGGCATCGGTCGCTGGGCGGGTAGATTCAAGTAATTGGATTGCCGCATATTCAGTTTTTGTGAGCTTGTCGGAATTAATTTTTGCCTCCGTCAATTTTGTAAATTCCATATCGTTAAATCCGGCTTGCCGCATCATATCCAAGAGGGCTATAGCTTGGTTACTTTCAGGTTTTGACTGAGGTTTTTGCCCTAAAACTAAATCCCAATAGATTGCTTGATAATTTGCAGGACGAGATATTTTGCCATCGCGAATATCAAGTATTTCCTGATAATGCTGTTTGTAGATAGGGTTGCCGGTAATAACATAGGAGCTAACCATATGGGTCAGATCATCGGAGCTTTGCCTTAATTCGTTCGCCAGTAAATAAGATTGGAAGCGAAATTCATTAGCGCGATCTATTTGTTTTTCTGCACGGACATAAACGACAAAGAGGATGGCAAAAATAATAAAAACGCCGAAGATTTGCCAGAGGCTGCGGGAGAATTGAGGTAGGTTTTTTGATGCCATTCACTATTGCTCATTTATAGTAGCGTTGATGCGTAATCAGAAATTGGACTAACACCTTGATTAATGATGTATCTTTTGAAAAGCTATTTATAAAGATCAACTAACCTGTCTAATGTACTGATTAAAGCCACATAAGGCAACAAACTTACCGGTGGGGTATTTTTAATGTCCTGATAAATACGCAAGTACTCGCTGATTGCTGGTTTTTTATGTGATGATTCAAAGTAGTCGGCGCAGGTTTTTATTTCATTTGTCAGCAATTGCTTCAATAATTTTCCGACGATATTTTGTATAGCCGTTTGCAAATCACGGGCGACTTTTTGTTCCCAAACATCACGCAGGGGCATTTTTTCAAGCTGCTGCTGGATTTCATGTAACTCTAAAGTGCGGTTAATGTCAGTCAATAAAATAAGCAGGGTCGAAAATTCCTGCCCGGTTTCGGTGGCCAATTGCACCATAAAGGGAAAGTGCTGTAGATTGGCGATGACCAATATTTTCTGCGCCAGTACTACGGGAATCTGTGCCTGTAGATACTCGCTTAAGCGGACGTCGTTAACTGAAGAGGCCTGTTGGCAAATGGCTGTTTCATAATCCTTTAAATAGCCGCTATAGCGGCTAACCGTATCGGCTTCGGGTTGAATCATGTTGCCGTGTGCCAGTGACCAGCGACAGAAATCAGCAAGGGTTTGTTCCAGTTGCAATAACAATTGATATTGCAGTTCGGCAGGAAGTTGATTATCCAATGCGCTAATCGCTTGACGGAAGCTATCAGCTTGCAAAATCTGGTCGAAAGCCAAATAGCAATTGACGAAATCTATTAAAGTATTTTGTTCGGTGTTAACTGCCAGACTTAAAAACTCACAGCCTGCCTGATTGATGATCTTATTGCTAATGACCGTGGCTTTAATTTCATTGGCTAACGGATGGCTGGCAAGATACTGCTTAAATGGCTCACTGCATTGGCTAGGGAAATAAACGTGTAAATAACGGTCATAGCATTTATCTTGCAACTCAGCTTGAGTTTGTATTTGCTGGGTCAGATACATTTTACTGGCAGCCATTAAAACCGCCAGTTCAGGACGGGTAATTTGTGCTCCGGGTCTGGTTTGGATTTCCTTGGTTTGGGCGAAGGATTCCACGGCTCTATCTAAAAATCCTGCGGCTTCAATGATCTCGGCTACGTCGATAAAAGCGGCGGGATTTTCTGCACAACGATGTTGCTCCAAGGATAAGCAAAGGCTCTGGGCGATATTATCGGCTAATACCAGCTGGCAAACCGCTTCAGTCATAGTAACGAATAATGACTGGTAGTCTTTAATGACTTGTTTTTTGTGTAAACCGGTCAGGAGTATCTTTAAGTTAACCTCGTGGTCTGAGGTATCAACGCCCGCTGAATTATCCACCGCATCGGTGTTGATGCGACCGCCGCGTAAATTGTATTCAACCCGGGCTTTTTGGGTGAAACCCAGATTAGCACCTTCACCGACAACTTTGGCGCCTAACTCACTTGCGTCTATGCGCACCGCGTCATTGTTGCGGTCACCAACGTCTTCGTGTTTTTCAGTACTGGCTTTAACATAAGTGCCAATGCCACCCAGCCATAATAAGTCTACCGGCGTAACCAGCAACAGACGAATCAGCGATTCGCCATCAATGGATTTGTAGCGAATGCCTAATAGCTTCTTTAATTCTGCCGAAACCGGAATATCTTTGTCTGCGCGGTTATAAACACCCCCTCCGGAAGAAATTAAGCTGCGATCATAATCATTCCAGGTGGAACCGGGCAATTCAAATAAGCGGCTGCGTTCATTGATAGGCGCGTCAGAGTCTAACGGATTGGGATCAATGAAAATATGCTGACCGCTGAAAGCCGCTATTAAGCGGATGTAAGGCGATAACAACATGCCATTGCCAAATACATCCCCATCCATGCTGCCGATACCGACAACGGTAAACGCTTCCTGTTGAATATTTTTGCCTAGCTCACGAAAATGCCGTTTTACACACTCCCAGGCGCCGCGCGCAGTAATGCCTAAGGCTTTATGGTCGTATCCGTAGGAGCCGCCGCTGGCAAACGCATCTGCCAACCAAAAGTGATAGTCTGCGGCAACGGCATTGGCAATGTCTGAAAACTGCGCGGTGCCTTTGTCCGCTGCAACCACCAGATAAGGATCGAGACCGTCGTGAATGACGATGCCTTCGGGATTAACGATGCGCTCATCCTGGTAATTGTCGGTTAAATCCAACAGCCCGCGCATTAAAGTGATGTAGGCTTTTTTTCCAGCGGCTTTGAAATCTTTTTGAACGCCGTTCTTTTTTTTTACGATAAAGCCGCCCTTAGCACCGGTCGGGATAATAAGGGCGTTTTTGCTAATCTGGGTTTGCATTAAATCCAGGATTTCCGTCCTGAAATCATCAAGCCGGTCAGACCAGCGGATGCCGCCGCGAGAGACCTTACCTCCCCGCAAATGAATGCCTTCCATATCCACACTGTGGACATAAATTTCCACATGCGGTTTGGGGGCAGGCATTTCGATAACCCCTAGACTGTTAATTTTAAAGGCAATAAAGTAATCCTGGCTTGCCCTGCGTTTATGGAAGTTACTTCTAACCGTGGCATCAATCAGGTTAAAAAAAGTGCGTAAAATCCGGTCATCATTGAGATCGGTAACGGCACCAATGTTTGTCAGTAATTGCATGCGCAAGGGGAACAAGGCTTGTTCTTCCCTCAGCATCGGGTCTTCCCAATCAGGGGTGGGGCTAAAGCGCGCTTCAAAATAATGATACAGGCCGAGTGCGACCTCAGGGTTGTTAAGCAAGGCATGATGCACACTGGCCCGGGTAGTTCGGTGGCCTAGTTGCAGATAATAATTCCGGTAGGCACGCAGGACATCAATCTCTTGCCAGTTCATACCGGTCAAAACTAACAATTTATTAAGCGCATCATTCTCAACTATTCCTGCCATAACCACTTGAATGGCTTCCAGTAAGCGGATTTTTAACTGGCTAAACGGGGCGAACTGATTTTTTGCCGCTTTTATAGTGAAGCTTTTGATATAGCGAGTTATGCCCTCAAGCTCAAAGGTAAACTGCACCTGATCCATAACCCGTAAATGCAGCTTTTCAAGCACCGGGATATATTCATCCAGATAGCGTTCTTGTTGGCTATAAAAATGCAGGCGATAGTGTGGATGTTTTGCATCCGGTTTAATCAAACTGATGCCTTGGCTGGCGGGGTTATTTAACCGCTCAAGCTGGAGAATATCATTGAGGGCATAACGAGGTGAAATGAGCGATTGATACTCTTTTGAAAACAACGCATGGTATTTTTGCCATAATTGTTCACCCGTTTGCTTACCTAAAACGCGGTCACAGAGTGCCCTAAGGGTGTTTTGCCAGGATTTAGTTTGATTAACCATTTGCTTATCCCTGTTTATGGTTATGGGTTATTGACCATGTGAAACCACTGAATAATTCAATTCTATTCGTGTTTCGTCATCTAGAGACGCACTATTTTGCGTATCTACTGTAGGGTTTTGATTATTTCCAACACATTGCAATCCCCTTGGCGGGTATAGGTAACGGAATCCATCATCGTGCGTATAAAAAACAGCCCCATACCACTTTCTTTAGGATGTTCGAAATCTGGTGACGGTACGGTTTCCAGATCGAACCCCTGTCCATGGTCGTAAACATTGATTTTTAAGGTGTGCTCTTGGAGATGGATGGTTATTCTAACCGTGTCTTTTTGGTCACACTCGGCATGCTTAATGGCATTAGCGGTTGCTTCAGTTAACACCAGATTTAACTGATACGCCAACGCTTCCCGGTCACCCGTAAAATTATCCAGTTCTTTGGCAATATGCTCCCCAATACTGCCGATTAAATCCAAGTATTTGGTTTGCGTTGGGATAACAACATCTACCTGCAAAAGTGAGGAGCACATAAGAACTCTCTTAAGTTTCAGTATTAAAAGCCTCGTTTAAATCCGAATAAATTTCAAACACCCGGTTGAGCCGGGTTAATTCAAACATCGAAAGCACCTGCTGCTGGATATTGACTAAAGCTAATCTTCCCGATTTAGCCAAAATATGTTTATTGCCTGATAAAAGCGCACCCAAACCGGAACTGTCAATAAATCGAACCTGTTCCAATTGCACGATAATCTGTTTTTCACCTTTTTCAATCAGTTGCAGCAGATATTCCTTTAGCTCGCCTGAGTTGTGGGCATCAATTCTTTCGTCCTTAATGGTTAGGACATTAAAGCCATTGGTTTTTTCCAGATTCACATTCATGGTGTTTGGTTGTAAATGAACTTATTAAATATTTTAAAACAAAATCATAGCACCAAATCAATTCCGTATAACGCGGAATTTTTAAAAAATGCTGCAGGAACTTAAAAAAGTAACACGGGGGCTACCGGGCGGAAGGATACAGTGCGGGACAAGCCGTATTCCACGACTTGAAATTAAGGGTTTTACACTTCCACTGTATGAAAGTTCTTCTTCAATTTTTTCTAATCGGGGTACGGCGGCGTCTTCGGTATGGTTTGGCCGATAGCTTAGAATGATTTAAAGGTGTTTACACAATTAGCCGTAAATCGAATTGACTATGCTAATGCTTATCGCTATTTCAAAGAAGCAGTAAACTTGCAGCACCAGCGGTCTTTGTCCATCTACGAAAAAACTTTCGGCGCAGACAACTCTGGTGTGGCAACGTGCTTGAATAACCTTGCGGAGTTATAGAGTGCGCAACGCAAGTATACGAATGCCGATCCGCTCTACCAGCGTTCTCTGGCAATCAGTGAAAAATCCCTTAGCGCAGGTCACTCCACTGTGGCAAAGGGCTTTCAAAAATACGCGGCTTTACTGATAAAGCTTAATCGCCCAATAGAAGCACGGGCAATGCAAGCCAAAACCAAAACACTCGAAGATGCCCATAAAAAAGCAAATAAACCAATAGACTAAGCTACAGCTGCTTCATTCTCCATACTGAAAAATTTTACGCTAGAACACCATAAATTAGTATACTTTACAAAATAACTATGGATTATTAGGAGTTTTTATGAAGCCTACAGTTTTATTTACAGTATTGCTAGGAATCCTTGTATGTTTGGCAATTACTAGCTGCGGTCAGGGAGAGCAAGCGTCAAAAGTGAGTCAACCGGCAACAAAAAAATACGCACAAGCGACTATTTTAGAAGGTGTGGTTAGCAATAATAAAGGTGTGATTAAAACAGGCACAGTGGCGGCGACTGATGAAAATGGTCGTGTTATAACTCAAGCGACTATGGACAATGGCCATTACCGCTTAGAAATTCCAGCCGATACCGTTTTGCCCATTCTGTTGACGTTTTCTTCTGAATCGGGTGCGGAAAAACTGTCCGCCGCAGTCATTTATGACACAATTACGACCTATTATATTAATCCATCATCGACGGCGATTGCTAAAGCCGCAAAAGAAATGGGGGGTTATAATCGTGCAAATATGGTTCACGCTGCGGAAAATACCGTACACATCCCCGATGGTAACAAAACCTCAACTGGTTGGCGTGGTGATCCGACTACGCAATACGGCGGTTGGCATTAAGGGTGCTTAGTCCATTAGAATCCCATACAGTTTAAGGGCATATATGCTTATTTTGATAGCAAGCAGCCTGTATGGAGCCTAGCGGTTACAGTAACATCGATTAAATCTGATGAATACATTCAAGGTCTTAAGGCTTATAAATATCTCGCAGGACTTTTAGCGTTAACCCAATAATCAGAAATGCTCTGTGGTGGTTGTTTACCTCAAAGCCTTCTCCCAGCGGCTAATCACCGCCGCGGCAATGCTGTTACCAAACACATTGGTGGCACTTCTGCCCATATCCAGAATCTGGTCGATACCCAGTAACAGCAGCAACCCGGCTTCCGGGATATGAAACATCGACAGGGTAGCAGCAATGACGATCAACGAGGCTCTTGGTACACCCGCTACGCCTTTGCTGGTAAATAACAGCACCAGTAACATAAGGAACTGGTCGCCCAGCGGCATTTCAATGCCATAAGCCTGTGCGATAAACAGTACTGCGAAGGTCATATACATCATGCTGCCATCAAGGTTAAACGAATACCCCAGTGGCAGCACCAAACCACAGACTTTTTCATCGCATCCGAAGCGTTCAAGTTGTTGTAACAGTTTAGGGTAGGCGCTTTCGCTGCTGGCGGTGCCGAATGCCAGGAGCATGGGTTCGCGGATGTGGCGGATAAGCGAGAAGATTCTTTTGCCTATAAATACTGCGCCAATGCAACCCAGAAATGTACACAATAGCGTCAAGCCAAAGTAAAACTCGCCGATAAATTTGCCATAAGAGAACAGTACGCTCAAGCCATTTTGCGCAATCACTGAAGCCATAGCAGAGAATACCGCGACCGGTGCATAGTGCATAACGTAGCTGGTGACTTTGAGCATGATGTGGCTGAGGGAATCCAGGGTTTTGACCAGCGGATGTGCCAGTTCGCCTAAGGACGCGCAGGCCACCCCAAAAAACATGGAAAACACGACGATTTGCAGGATTTCGTTATTGGCCATGGCTTCTACAATACTTTTAGGAAACATGTGTGCGGCAAAACTGCCCAGCGTCGGTTTAACGTCCGGCAATCCGGTAACCGCGTCAGCCGCTGGTAAATCGATATGTAAGGAGCTGCCCGGGCTTAAAATATTCACCAGTAACATGCCTAACAATAGGCTAAAAAACGAGGCGGAGAAGAACCACAGCAGGGCTTTAATACCGATACGTCCGACCGTTTGGGGATCGCCCATTTTCGCCATACCGACTACTAAGGTAGAAACCACTAAGGGCGCAATAATCATTTTGACCAGGCGCAGGAAAATATCGGTTAATACCCCAAAAACCGAAATGATCTGGTTTAGCAGGGGGTTGGTTGTTCCGGTATTGCTAAGGGTTAGATTGAGCAATTCACCGACGGCAATACCTAACACCAGCGCTATTGCGACATAAAGCGTTTGACGGTTGGTTTTTGGAGCTGGATGCTGGGCTGGAGCGGTCATGGTTAAACTCCTGTTCGAAAAGGTGTGTGGCTATCAGAAATATTGTCTAGCGGAATAACTGAAACTTAACGTGTTTTAATAGCGGTTATTGCCTGTTATCCTTCAGGCTTATCATGCACATGAGGTTTTTCAATTATGCTTTGTTGCTGTACGTCATACAAGGTTAAGCCAAATCCTTCAGCGTTGCCTTGATAAGGTGGTTGCGTCATAAATGCACCAGTGTCCAGACAAATATGCGACAAGGCTTGCCGCACTGTCGAGGCTATGGTGTGGCCGCAAAAGGTAGGTGAAAGTCCTACTTGCACGGATGGATCTTTTGACGGGTAATCCCCCATCCGGAACAAAGTCCGCCCCCAGATCATCCGGGATAGAGTATTTTCAGGAATCGGCTCGCCCCTAGACCAACGGTCGATGTCCTGATCCAGCCAAACTTCCGGTGTCGGATAAGTGGTATTGCTTGATAACAATTCCGCGTGAACAATCTGAAAACGGTTAGCCCCCGTACCAACAAGAATGACGCGGGGTAATAAGAAAACCCTGGTTAAGGCGAGATTAAATTCGCGGGTCATTTGTTGGCGTTCTTGATCGTAATATTGCTCAACCCATCTGCCGCCATTGTTTAAAAAAATGAGTTTGCGGGCGACCATTTCACTATCCAGTTCCTCCAGTTTGCCAGTGTTAAACCAGCAATCCAGTTCCTGGTCTGGCTGGTTATTATTGGGATTGTAAGTATTAAAAAAATCGGCCAGCATCGCCTCATGGTTGCCCAAAACGGCATAAAACCAGGGTTCTTTGAGTAATTCCAGACAAGCTAACGAATCCGGCCCCCGGTCAACCAGATCGCCTACGGAAAATAACCGATCTTGAGCCGGATTGAAATTTACCTGCCCCAGCAAGTCTTGCAAAAGCTGATAACAGCCATGCAGATCGCCTAACACAAAATCCCTGCCATGGCTATTGGCGGGTAAAGTCATAACAGGCGAAGCTGAAATATAATTAGCCATGATTAAGACTCTTCAATTAATTTTTAATTCTGTTCATTTTTGTGAGTTTACATTTTATTGCAAGCGGTTTCGTTTAATTCAATGAATTAATCGCATTTGTAACTATTCGCTCAAAATCTCTAGTTACGCATTGCTTGCGATAATCTGCTCAATATGTGAGGTTTATAGTAATTCAATTTGGGAAGAACGGGGGGGTGATTATTTATATAGTAGCATTTAGCCTCCGCATCCTCCGCATCCACCGCAACCATCGTTATCGCCTTCACGGTCATTTCCTTTTGTATTTAGTAAAGCCAGTCCTACCTCCGCAAACGCGGTATCGCTTAAGGCGGCCAAGCCTGAGATAGCTATTGCATAGCTTAACGCCGGTTGTATAGTGCTTTCCCCAATGCTTAGGCTATGTTTATGTTCTGCTAAAATTTCGTTACCGTAGGCTGTGCGTTTAGCGCTGCTAACGGTAAAGAAGAGTGGTGAAATACCAACAAGAATCAACAATAAAAATAAAAAACCTACGGGATGTCCAATATGCAGGCCATGTATTAACCGTACCAAGCCTATTAAAAATAGTGGCGTGAAGAGTAAGCCTATTTTATTCGGGATTGTGTCAGTCTTAGCTGGCGGAATTAATAAACCCTGATCAACTAAACTGTTTTTAACTTCTTTAAATAAAGAGGAACCTTGTTTTAATCTTACTGATAGCGCCTTAATTTCTTGGCGATTGAGTAAAAGCATACTGTGTTTTAGCCCATAAATAATTTCTCGCTCCATTGGCGTCTGCGGTTCTTCATCGGAAATGAGCTCCAGATAGTTTTTATCTGGACTGATAGCCAGCGTACCCCGTTCGATGAGAGCGACCAATGCAGTATGTATCACGCGGTCACTGCCGCCTGCAAGGTAAGCAAGTGCTTCTATACTTGGCTGTCCAATTGGCTGGGGATGAACGGGCTCAAATGACTTTAACCAATAGGCTTTTAATCCCGCTGCAATCAACATCATGGCAAATCCCGTATGAATATATAGTAATAGAAAATTCATAGGTGCTATGTTCAGCAAGTCTTCAAGACCAACTTTAGCTAACCCCAAAAATACCCCTGCCGTGACTGAGCTCCCCATCAAGAGCGGTGATACCGCTGCACAGCCGCTGATAACAGCTAAAATCAATAATAGCGGCAATATTGACATTGGTCGCCACACTGGCATTATTTTTAACCCTATCGGTTTAGGAATTAACCAATGCTGCTGGGTATTGACCCGTATAAAACGCACCTTGTTGCTAAAACGCTGATCAGACGCAGGCCAAATATCGGCTGGAGGTAAATATCCGAATATCCGTTCATAGCTATCCAGAGTTTTTTGATACCAGTCGACGAATTTTTCCTGCTCCACTTGCCCGCCGCGGCTGGGTTCATGGTGTAAGGGCTTCCCCAATACTCTGGGGCAGAACTCATTCCAATACCCGCGCGAATTTATCAAATGTAAATGCCAGGCTTGATCTACCTGGTCAGAATGCGTAACTTTATGGCCTGCTACGGCGGCTAAAAGGGCGAGTTTTTTATATTCTGAAATGACCCGTTCTGTGTAGTGCTTAGACCAGTTATTTTCTCGCGCCAGACGTTTATGAAAAGTAAGGCAAGTGTCTGGTTGATCCAACATATAAACTTGAATTTGCTGGTAGAGGCGTTGCGTGTCTTCGTTCATCGGATTGCTCCCTGGCTTTAGGTAGTTGTATTGGTCAGATGATTTTTCCGTATTGAGATTATCTTCAACAGCAGCAGGGTTGTCATAGGCAGTTGTCGAAGAGGGGGAATTGCAAGGTGAATATACGGTTTTGAGTGCCGAATATTGGTAAGGTAATTATTTCGTTTGATAAAACCTGAAGACCTAAATGTTTTAAATTGTTCAAGCTTTTCCCAAATCAACTCTTATAATGGTGTAAATACCTATCGCCCCCCATCACTATTTTCTATTTGGATTGTGTTTTGATTAATTTACCATTCGGCAGTAGCTTGCTTAACAAATCGACCCATAAAGACCGACTGAGTGGTTTTAGTGTTTGGGTTTTTTTGGCGTTGTTTTTGGGTAATACCGTTGTTTTTGGTGCTGTTTACGAGCTAACCATAGCGCAGGGCACAATTAAGCTTAACGATGGGCAACAAACGACGCTAGTAGCTAACCGCTCCCTGCCAGCGCCGACTTTGCACTGGCGTGAAGGGGAGTGGGTGACCTTGAAGGTAACTAATCATTTATCCGAACCGACTTCTTTGCATTGGCATGGCATTATTTTGCCCTATCAAATGGATGGCGTGCCCAACATCAGTTTTTCCGGTATAGCACCCGGTGAGACTTTCACGTACCACTTTCAGGTAAATCAAAGTGGCACCTATTGGTATCATGGCCACTCGGGTACGCAAGAACAATTAGGGTTGTACGGCGCGATTATTATTGATCCGGTTCAGCAAACTGAGTTGGTGCAACAGGATTATGTCGTGTTGCTTTCTGATTTTCCCGAGGCCGATCCTGAACGTACTCTGGCACGTTTAAAAAAGCAAAGTGATTATTACAATTTTCAAAAAAGAACCGTTTTTACTCTGTGGGAGGACATTCAACGCCTGGGCTTTTTTGAAACCCTTGGCGACCGATTGGACTGGGGTGACATGCGCATGGAACCGACGGATATTGCTGATGTGACTGGTGCCACCTACACTTTTTTGATTAACGGTCAGCCGCCGCAACAAAATTGGCTGGCTTTATTTAAGCTGGGTGAAAAAGTGCGCTTACGCTTTATTAACGCCTCTGCCATGACTCACTTTGACATCCGTATTCCGGGGCTAAAAATGCGCGTGGTTGAGGCTGACGGTCAAGCGGTAGTGCCAACAGTGGTTGATGAGTTTCGTATAGCCGTTGCAGAAACCTACAATGTTATTGTCGAGCCAGCATTTGATCAAGCATATAGTATTTTTGCCGAAGCAATGGATAGAAGCGGGTATGCCAGTGCGACCCTTACGCCCCGAAGCGGCTTGCAGCCAGTATTACCTAAACTAAGGCCCATGCAGTTACTTACCATGGCTGATATGGGGGTTGGGCGCGCTGAGCATAGCCAGCATGATCAAAATCATTCTGCCCAGGGACTTGGAAGTACGGAGCAGCATAGCGGACACCAACCTATTATTGGTAATTCTGCTATGCCGCAACACGATATGCATAGCATGCATAAAATGCACGACATGGAAGGCATGCATGATATGTCGGCAATGACCGCACCGCCAGCGACTGATCCGTATAAAGTTTTAAGCTATAGTGATCTGCACGCTGCCCAGGCAAGTGCAGCCTGGGGTAAAGTGGATCATGAGATTACCCTGCGTTTAACCGGTAATATGCACCGGTATATCTGGTCATTCGATGACATCAAATATGGGGATGCTGAGCCTATCAGGGTACATTTGGGCGACCATCTCCGTTTTAATTATGTCAACGAAACCATGATGAATCATCCCATTCATATTCATGGCTTATGGCAATTTTTGGATAACGGGCAGGGGCTGCATAACCCTAAAAAACATGTGATTAATGTTAAGCCCGGCACAAGAGTGAGTGTGGATGTGCTAGCGGATGCGGTGGGTGAGTGGGCTTTTCACTGCCATTTGATGTATCACATGGAAACCGGTATGTTTCGCAAATTAATTATTGAATCACCGCAATAGACCTAGGTACGGGAGGACGCATTATTCAACTAGCAGTATTATTTTTAACTGTTATGGGTAAAATTTTTTGGTTATAGGTATATGAATTCTTTTGGTTTTCTGAAAAGCCTGTTTTTAAGCAGGGCAGTTGTTGCCCTCGTTTTTTTATTTATGGCGATTAACGCGACGGCTGCATTGGCGCATGATGATGCTATGATTTTTAATCATTTCAAGGCAGAGCGCTTGGAATATGAAGGGAATGAAAACCTGCATTTATTTAAATGGGATATTCAGCATTGGATAGGCAATGATGAGCATAAACTGTGGATAAAAACCGAGGGTGATTATTCTGCTGATCAGGACATTTTTGGCCGTGCCGATTTGCAACTGTTATACAGCCGGAATATCAGTACTTTTTGGGATTTTCAGGTTGGTGCCCGCCGGGCATTTGAGCCTGAACGTACTTATGACGCCGTCATTGGCTTCCAGGGTTTAGCGCCTTATTTTATCGATGTGGAAGGTGCTATGTTTATTACCAGCAATGGCAATGTACTGGGGCGTTTAAATTTAGGTTATGAAATTCTGTTTACCCAACGGCTGATTTTACAGCCCAGAATAGAGCTCAATCTTGCTGCCGCTGATATTCAAAACCGTGGTGTTAAAGCTGGCGTTACTGAATTTGAAGCCGGTGTGCGTTTACGCTATGAGATTGAGCGGGAATTTGCGCCTTACATTGGTTTCGATTATGTTGATGAGCAATCTTTGCGTGAACATCGCCAGAGCTTACGTTTCGTAGTAGGGATGCGCTTTTGGTATTAAGGGGGTGTTTAAAACGACAGTTGTTAAGAAACAGTCTTAAAGTTTGTTTAAAAAATGGCAAGCCAATAGATAACCAAGTAAAATGGCATGGAATGTACTTGACGAATACGGCTAAAACCGATAAGTTAAGCGACTTTTTTCAACACCAATCGCAAGCATTTTGGGGTGGCGGTGAAAAAATAATTTTGATTAGTGTAATGAATTGGCTAGACAACATTGAGGAAGTAGTGTGGAACTCAGCGGTGCAGAGATTGTAATTCAGAGCCTTAAAGATGAAGGTGTAGAATTTTTATTTGGCTACCCTGGCGGGGCAGTGTTGCATCTTTATGATGCCATTTTCCAACAGGATGATATCAAGCATATTTTAGTCCGGCATGAGCAAGGTGCAACCCATGCTGCCGATGCTTATGCGCGCGCCACCGGTAAACCGGGCGTGGTGCTGGTTACCTCGGGTCCTGGTGCGACGAATGCGGTAACAGGAATTGCCACTGCCTACATGGACTCTATCCCTATGGTAGTTATTTCTGGACAGGTTTCCATGCCGGTGATTGGCAGCGATGCTTTTCAGGAAGTGGATATGATCGGCATCACGCGTCCCTGTGTAAAACATAACTTTTTGGTTCGGGATGTTACACAGCTCGCCGCAACCATTAAAAAAGCCTTTTATATTGCTACGACTGGTCGCCCCGGCCCGGTGGTTGTGGACATTCCTAAAGATATTACCAGTCCGCTGGTCAAAATACCTTATGAGTATCCTAAAAGTGTTTCCATGCGTTCTTATAATCCAGTTGTGCCGGATCAGCCTGAACAAATCCAAAAAGCCCTGGACTTATTGCTAAGTGCGAAGCGTCCGGTTATTTATTCCGGGGGTGGTGTTGTTTTAGGTAATGCCAGTGCTGAATTGACGGAGTTTGCGCATTTACTGGGTTTTCCCATTACCAACACCTTAATGGGCTTAGGCGGATTCCCTGCAACTGACCGCCAATTCATCGGAATGCTGGGTATGCACGGCACCTATGAAGCCAATATGGCGATGCATGAAAGTGACGTTATCATTAACATCGGTGCCCGTTTTGATGACCGCGTGACTGGAAAATTAGCTGAGTTCTGTCCTTTTGCCCGTTTCATTCATATTGATATAGACCCTGCGTCTATTTCTAAAACAGTTAAGGTACATGTGCCGATTGTCGGTGAAGTAAAGCAGGTGCTTAAGCAAATGATTGCGTTGCTGAAAACCATGCGGCTTAAAAATAACGCCCAAGCGTTGGAAACCTGGTGGAACCAGGTTAATGAATGGCGCGCCCTTAACTGCTTGGAGTACGACCGGTCCAGCGCGTTGATCAAACCGCAATACGCGATTGAACAGCTTTATGCGGTTACCAATGGTGACGCATATGTGACCTCGGATGTCGGTCAGCATCAAATGTGGGCAGCGCAATACTATCATTTTGATAAACCGCGCCGCTGGATTAACTCCGGGGGCTTAGGTACCATGGGCTTTGGTTTACCTGCTGCGATTGGGGTTAAACTGGCATTTCCGGATGCGGATGTTGCCTGTGTAACTGGCGAAGCGAGTATCCAAATGTGTATTCAGGAGCTTTCAACCGCTTTACAGTATAAAACCCCGATTAAAATCATTAACCTGAATAACCGCTATATGGGCATGGTTCGGCAATGGCAGGAGTTTTCTTACGAAAGCCGCTATTCGCATTCTTATATGGACACGATTCCAGACTTTGTAAAACTGGCAGAAGCTTATGGTCATGTCGGCATCCGCATTGATAAGCCGGAAGAGGTACGTCCGGCTCTGGAAAAAGCGTTCGCGCTTAAAGACCGCACGGTGTTTTTAGATATTATGACCGACCGGACTGAAAACGTATTCCCAATGATCGAAGCGGGTAAAGCCCACCATGACATGAAATTACGGATTGCGCCGGGTACCCCGGTTGATAGGGAACTTGCCTAATGAGACATATTATTTCTATTTTGATTGAAAATGAATCGGGTGCCTTGTCCAGGGTTTCTGGGCTTTTTTCGGCGCGTGGCTATAATATTCAATCCCTGACCGTTGCGCCTACCGAAGACCCAAGCTTGTCCAGGATGACCTTGGTGACCTGCGGTAATGAAGACGTTATTGATCAAATTACTAAACAGCTTAATAAACTGATTGATGTGGTTAAGTTAATAGATTTAGCTGACGGTCCCCATATTGAACGGGAATTAATGTTGGTTAAAGTCACTGCAACCGAAGTCACACGCGAAGAAATTAAGCGTTTGGTGGATATTTTTCGCGGTAAAATTATTGACGTTACTCCTTCGACTTACATTATTGAAATGACTGGTTCAACTGCGAAATTGGATGCTTTTGTGGTGGCGCTGGATAAATCCCTGATTATTGAAGTGGTCCGCTCTGGGCCGACCGGGATTTCCAGAGGGGAAAAAGGCCTACGTCTGTAAGTGTAGGCTTATTAGCGCCTACGAATTCTGTTACACTAACTTAAAAATTGAACATACAGGAAAACACATGCAAGTTTATTACGATAAAGACGCTGACCTTTCAATCATCAAAGCCAAAAAAGTGGCCATCATTGGTTATGGCTCACAAGGTCATGCCCACGCGCTTAACTTAAAAGACTCAGGCGTTTCAGTTGTCGTCGGCCTACGCCCAGGTTCCCCTTCAGCAGCGAAAGCGCAAGCGCACGGCTTGACTGTTCAAGATGTGCCCGCAGCGGTTGCGAGTGCAGATGTGGTAATGATTTTAACGCCAGATGAATTTCAATCTGCGTTGTACAAAAACGAAATTGAGCCGAATATTAAACAAGGTGCAGCATTGGCTTTTGCGCATGGCTTTTCTATTTTGTACAACCAAGTTGTGCCCCGCGCTGATTTGGACGTGATCATGATTGCCCCGAAAGCCCCAGGTCATACCGTCCGTTCGGAGTTTACCAAAGGCGGTGGTATCCCTGATTTAATTGCCGTGCATAAAAACGCTTCAGGCAAAGCCAAAGAAATTTGTTTGTCTTACGCTTCTGCGATTGGTGGCGGCCGCTCCGGTATTATTGAAACCACTTTCCGTGATGAAGCTGAAACGGATTTATTCGGTGAGCAAGCGGTACTTTGTGGTGGTGCAGTTGAGCTGGTTAAAGCCGGTTTTGAAACGTTGGTTGAAGCGGGCTATGCCCCTGAAATGGCGTATTTTGAATGTTTACACGAGTTGAAATTAATAGTCGACTTGATGTATGAAGGTGGCATCGCCAATATGAATTACTCTATTTCCAATAATGCTGAGTATGGTGAATACGTAACCGGTCCTAAAGTCATTAACGAAGAAAGTCGCTGGGCTATGCGGGAAGCGTTAAAAAATATCCAAAATGGTAACTATGCAAAACAGTTTATTATGGAAGGCGCAACCAATTACCCGGAAATGACTGCAAGACGGCGCTTAAATGCCGAACATCCTATTGAAGTGGTGGGTGCTAAATTGCGTAGCATGATGCCTTGGATTAAAGCTAATCAGATTGTTGATAAAAGCAAAAACTAAGTTTTTTGGAATTTTGAATTTAAAAGCCCGGATAAACCGGGCTTTTTTTTGGCAAAAATATGTCATCGCGAATTCGGCTATAGTTCTAAGCCTTTTCTATCCGATCAAACGCAAGAAGGCACTTGAAGGGCTATAGCCAGCTAAACCAGGTTTCATAATGTTCACTTCGACTAAAATTTGGGACAAATACCTCAATAATTGCCATAATATTAGATATTTCAAGTAAATAGTTTACAAAAATTAAAATAAAATACTTATAACAGGGAAGGTAATGGCGTTTGTGACACTTTTTGCAAATAATAAACATTTTATTTTCTGATGAAAAAAATATTGGTATGTAATTTTTACAGCATTATTTTGCTGTTGTGTTTGAATGGTTTGCCATCGTCGGTAGCGGCAAGCGGCCGTATCGCACTGGTGATTGGTAACTCAGATTACGAAAATAGAGCCTTGGAAAATTCTTTGCATGATGCAGAAGATATAGCCGCTCAGTTAAAACATCTAGGGTTTGAGGTTTTGACGCTAAACAACGGCAGTCAACAGCAAATGGAAGCGATAATAGGACGCTTTAGCCAACGGTTGAGTAATCAAGATGCCGGGCTATTTTATTATGCCGGTCATGGCGTGCAGGCTAACGGTATTAACTATTTGATTCCGGTAAAGTCTGATATACGCAGCCTGAGTGATTTGCGTTACAAAGCCGTGGATAGCCAATATGTATTCGACAAAATGGCGGATGCGCATATAAAAACCAGTATTTTTATCTTGGACGCCTGCCGGGATAATCCTTTTCATGGGATGCGGGGGGGAAGTCGAGGCTTGGCAAATATGAGCGGCCCGAATGGTGCCATTATTGCTTTTGCTACTTCCCCTGGGAGTATTGCTGCGGACGGCACTGGACGTAACGGGTTATACACGCAGTATTTACTGCAACATATGACCACGCCGGGCATTAGTATCGAACAAGTCTTTAAGCGGGTGCGTATTGATGTTGATCACGCGAGTCAAGGAGAACAAATCCCTTGGGAAAACTCTTCCTTGCGGCAGGATTTTTGTTTTGTAAATTGTGCTCCGACGACCAATTACGTTGAGTCCACTAAATTAGATGCCGTTAAGCAGGAAAAAGAACAACTCGCCAGAGAATTAACGCAAATTAAAACGGTATTTGAAAGCAAGCAGGAGCAATTACAGGCTTTTGAAAAATTGCGTCAGGAAAAAACCAAACTTGAACAAGCGTTATCATCTCTCCAACAAGCCTATAACACCCATCAACAAAATACCCGGAACCTGAAAAAACTTCAACAACAGGAAGAAGGTATTGAAACGGCTTTAAAAAATAAACAACAAACTGAAGTTGAAAAAGAGCGTCTTGTTTTTGAAAAAGACAAACTGCTACAAGATAAAGCCGCCCTGACTGGCCAAATTAGCCGCTATGAAGCGAACCAACAACAGCAACTGGATAAGCTAAACCAATTGCAACAGGAGAATTCCCGTCTGACAACTGCTTTAAAGCAGGAACAGGCGGCTGTCAGTAAGCCTCAAACACCGGAGAAAACCGCAGCAATTCGCGCGCAACTTGATGATCTGGAAGCTATCAAACGTGAAAAGGAAGCCTTGCAAACCCGTTTGGAAAATCAGGTCAAAGCCAGTCAATCATTGCAGGAAAAGCTTAAAACTTTTGAACAATTGCAGCAGGAAAAAAGCCAACTCGAACAGCGCTTAGCCTTATTGCAACGGGCGCAGCAGGTTAATGTACAGAACGAATTACAGCTAAAAAGGCTTAAGCAGCAGGAGTCGGTCATTGAGCAAGCCCTGAAAAACAAACTGCAAAGTGAAACTGAGAAAGGGCAGCTTATTACTGAGAAAGCTAAATTGCTTCAGGACAAAGACACATTGGAAAGCCAGATTGCAAGTTATAAAGTTGATCAACAGCAGCAATTGGACACTTTAAAGCAATTACAGCAGGAAAATGTAGCGTTGCAGATTGAACTGCAAACCCGTCAGGAGGAGCACGCCTCATCAGGTAATTCAGTTGCAGCTATCCCGATGATTGGAGGCTTCTGAGCCAACTGTAATACCCTGCACTTTTTAAAATCACCTTTTATTATCCAGAAACAGGGTTAAAACCACCGGCTTTAGCAGTCCTGGCTGGCTGGGTCATAACTAGCCCCAAAGCTTATCGCAGGGGCTTTTAGCGCGGGAGCGAGGAGCGGGTGGGCTTTAGCCCCCTGCGAACCGCGCGAACCCACCTACTTTAGTAGGTGGTTGTTCAGTATGCAATATAAGGCCGATGAGGTTTTGAAAGCCCCGTCATGTTGTGTTTGATTGTTTGTCGGCAGGTTCGGTACTAAACGGCTACAACATATCGCATTGCAGATTTTAAGTAATCGCCAGTTAAAGTATTTCTATTTTTTATAAATGTTTTGTAATCATAATTAAGCGCACTCAGGAGAAACACCATGAAGAAAACTTTGCTCAAAACCACTGCATTGATAGGACTTGCTTTTTTATCAAGCGCTTATGCGGATGATGCTACAGAACTTGCCCGTTTGCGTCAGGAAAACGCTGATCTCAAAAAACAATTGCAAGCGGCGCAGGAAAGCCAAGCGGCTCCGGCATCAGCACATGCGGAAACGCGTGCTTTTGCCCCTATGCCGGTAGCGGACGATACCCATGCTGCTGATTGGAAGCCTACCGCCTTGAAAGATTTTTCTGTTAGCATCGGTACCAAGGTGTGGGTAAACCGGTGGGATAGCAGTATTGCGGGATTATTCATACCCGCTAGCTTTCGTGGCTTAAACCAAACCAATGGCGCACTGGTTTATTCCGATACCAATCAAACGCAAATGATACACAGCGATGAACAAGTTACCGCTATTCCTACCCTCAATCTGCGCTATAAAAACTTTTTACTGGGGGGGGGGTATTATTCCCAAACCAGTTTTGGGTTCGATCCGGTATCTGCTAGTACCCGTTTGACTTTGGTTGGCGACGGATCGGTGACGGATGACAATAATTATCAACAGCGCCAGAGTTACAATGCCAAACGGGAAGAATGGGATATTAACGTGGGTTATGCGCTCACTCCTAATATTGCTTTTTTAACCGGCTACAAAAGCGTGCGGCAACATTTTGATATTCAGAATAGTTTCAGCACACAAAACTTGTTGACTGGTCGAACGACTGATGCTAATACCGAAAACAAGCAGTATATTTTTGATCTGGACGGTCCGTTATTAGGTTTGGCATTATCCGCGCCTATGGCTCATGGTTTTGGCACCTATTTTAATTATATGCATGGTTTTATGACTGAGCATCATAGCGACAGTAACACGGGTCAGGGGGTTAGTTCAGCTGCGGATTACAACCTGATTGAAGGCGGCTTATCCTATTCCCTTGATGGTAACTTCATTCCGGCTGGCACGCCCATCTCGGCAGCGGCGATCTACGCTGGTTACCGTTATCAATGGATTGAAGTTCAATCTGACGAGAACCGGGGTAACAAAGATATAACCCAAGGCTTTGCAGCAGGTCTGAATCTGGCATTTTAATGGGGGTTGTGGGGTGTTTTCATTCGAATTGAATAAGTGCTAACCGGTAACAGATAACCTGAGCTAGTTGATACCTATCTCACATATTGTTTAAATTTGATTCAAACTTGTATTTTTATTGGAGCAACGAATGCGTATATTTTTTAAACTATTTATTGCTTTGGTAATGTTAGCCAATATTAGTCAGGTAAGTGCGGCGATTCCCGCGAGCGAACAGGAGGCTCTAACAGGATTGTATTATTCCACAGGCGGCTCCTCGTATCCAGGCGCATACAAGTGGTATCAACCGGATCAGAATGTATGCAATTACCCCGAGGTAGTTTGTTATAACGATCATGTTACAGAACTTCGTCTATCTTACAAAAGCCTTAAAAATCCGTTAATTGGCAGTATATTGGCACGATTTACAGAGTTAGTTTCCCTTGACTTATCAGGCAATCAGCTCAGTGGTTCCATACCTGCCGAATTGGGGCAATTGACCAAGTTAAAGACATTAAGCTTACAAGGGAACCAATTCAGCGGTACTATCCCATCCGAGTTAACACAGTTAGTGAATATTCAATATCTTCAATTAGAAAACAACAACTGCCTCCTCGCCAGTGATCCAGTATTAATCACCTATTTAAACCAAAAAGATCCCGCTTGGCAGACACAAAACTGCGGTGCTCCGGTTGCGTCTTATACAGCCAACCCGTCCCAAGGAAATACGCCACTCACTGTCAGTTTGGATGCTTCCGGTTCCAGCGACAGCGGGGGAACGATTGTTAGTTACGCATGGAGCAGTTCCGATGGGCAAATCGCCAGTGGCAAACAAGCCAATATGACCTTTAGTGCCCTAGGGAACGTCACTGTTACCCTGACTGTGACTAATAACTTTGGCAAAACGGCATTAACCAATAAACAAATTATTGTCACAGCGAATCAAACGCTGCAACCACCGCAAAACCTTAGAAACGAAAATAGTATTCCTGTCTCGTCTTTTGTTGCCAACTCTACTAAAGGCAGTAGCCCGCTCGTTGTGAATCTGGATGCCTCCGGTTCCAGCGACAGTGGTGGAACGATTGTTAGTTACGCCTGGAGCAGTTCTGACGGTCAAACCGCCAATGGTAAGCAGGCCAGTATGACCTTTAGTACGCTGGGTATGATCACTGTCACCTTGACAGTCACCAATAACGCCGGAAAAACCGCTACTAGCAGTCAGCAGATTAGCATGAATCCCATTGCTGTTATTACGCCAACACCTGTTGATAAGCCAACTGTCCTTTTGCCTCCTATTGTTACACCTACCCCAACTTCGACACCAGTCTCTACGCCGACGCCTACTAAAACACCCAGCTTTTCCATCAGTTTTTCCAAAGGTGTCGTGCCGTTAACCGTCACTTTAGATGCTACTGGTGTATTAGATAGCGCGGATAATAGTGTTAATTATTTGTGGCGCGCAGAGCCTGAAGTTGCCACCACACTTAAGGCAAATATAATAGCCAAAACTGTTGAGGTGCAGCAAGCCAGTGGCAAACTAACCAGTATGACTTTTAATGATCCGGGTACTTTTGTTATAACTTTAACTGCGACCGATAAACAGGGCAAAAGTATTGTCGCCACCCAAAGAATCGTTATTGATGATGCACCTAAGTTGTCTACTAATGCTTTAAGCCTGCTGGTTAACATTCCTGGGTCTGAGCGCCCGCTAGAGTCCAACAGGACAGACTGGTACACTTTTTATGGGCAAAAAGGTGTGACCTATAAATTGGAAGTCGTGGTAGGTGCCCAGATAGATCCACTGGTGGAATTGTTTGATGCGGCAGACCAACGGTTGGCCGCACTGGTTACCCATCTTGGTGAAAGCATTCTGGTCCAAGGCAGTCTGCCTGCGGATGGGTATTATAAGTTAAAGCTCACTAATCAAAATTCTTTAATCAGCCGCTCGCTACCTAAACCAAGCACTGATTATAGTTATACTTTACAAGTGCTACTGTTGGATAGCCCTAAAACGGTGATTGGTAAAATCCGCAATAGTTGCACCGGTAATCCCCTTTACAATGTGCAAGTCAATGTGGCGAGTGATGCATCAAGTTATACCGCCAGCCTAAACGACGGTGGATTCAGTCTGCCCTATAACCCACAAGCGGTTAAAAAATTGCAAACCCGCTCAGTAGGTAGGATTACCTTCAGACGGGATGATTTTAAAGTGCAGGATTACCCCTTCAGTACGGATACCTTGAGTAATGTCGAGATTCAACTTACCCCCGTGAATGGTTGTGAAACAATAAAAGCTAAAGCACTGTTTGACTGCGCTACCCAGAAATACAGTGACAACTTTTATAATCCCAAAGAACGATATGAAGGCGATCTTTTTATCCGTGACTATGTCAGCGGCTGGTCATTAATGATTAACAAAGATGACCAAAGCTTTGCATATAAAGCCCCTGATATGCTGGATTATAACACCCAATATTCTTTAGACTTTATTAATGGTCTGCATTGTAAGACCAAAGGAGCTGGGTATTAATTTAACTTAATGGTAACTTCCTTGATTACAGATGCCGCAATTGTTATAGTTGAAAATTTGTCATGGAGACCTTAGGGGCGCACGCAAAAACCGCGCCTACTACCTGGCATTTTTAACTAACATCTAATTTGTAATAATCGGAGTAACCGATGGGTATTGTTTTAAAGCTTTTTTTTTCGTTGGCGCTGTTAATAAGTGCTGCTCAGGCCAATGCAGCTGTTCCTGTCGCTGAACGAAATGCGCTGGTTGCGTTATACAACAGCGCTAATGGTGCTAAATGGACGAATAAGACCGGTTGGCTGGGTGCGGCTGGCACTGAATGTAACTGGTTTGGCGTTGCTTGTGATACCGGTGCTAAAAATGTCATATCGCTTAGATTAAATAATAACAATCTGATCGGTACCATTCCTCCCATATTGGGGCAGTTGTCCAAATTGCAAAATCTTTACTTGGGTGAGAACAAGCTTAGTGGCAGCCTTCCCAAGGAATTAGGGCAGTTGTTACAATTGCAGGAGTTTCATTTAAATAGCAACCAGTTCAGCGGTAGCATCCCTGTTGAATTGGGGAAATTGTCGCAGCTGTTGTATCTTGATTTATATAATAATCAAATTAGCGGTAGTATCCCTGCCACATTCGGACAGTTATCGCGTTTGCAGACCCTTTATTTAGATGGCAATAAACTCAGTGGTAATATTCCTGCCGCATTAGGGCAATTATCCCAGTTGTTGTTTTTGCATCTAGACACCAATGAACTTGCCGGCACTATCCCTACCGAATTGGGACAATTGACGAAGCTGGTGCGCCTTTACTTACATTACAATAAACTCAGTGGCAGCATTCCGGTTTCCCTAACGCGCTTGACAAATCTTCAAGCCATTAGATTGATGGGTAACAATTGCCTCACTACTACTGATGCAGCATTAATCAAATATTTAGATCAGAAAGACCCTAACTGGAAAACCCAAAATTGTCCTGTTAAACCTGCTCTGACCCTTGCACCTACGCCCACACCGGTTCCCACACCAGCGCCTATAGTGACACTTAAGGATACCAACGTGATTCCCGCTAAAGGTGTTGCACCTTTAACAGTAACGCTTGATGCTGACGGTATTTTTGATGCGGCAGAGCGTTATGAATGGCGTAGCGAGGTTATCGGTGCGGCTAAAATTTCTCCGCCAAAACCCACTATCGGCAAGTTAACCAGCATGACATTTAATGATGCGGGTACGTTTAATATTATTTTAAAAGCGACGGACAAACAGGGGAAAAGCGTTTCGGCAACCAAACAAATTATTGTTGCAGTAGCCTCTGGCGCTAAATCTCCTAGTATGATGAGTTTGCTGATTAATGTGCCAAAAACAGAGCGGGTATTGGAAGCTGATAAAGTCGATTGGTATCGTTTTTATGGGCAAAAAGGGGTCACCTATAAACTGGAAATTGCAGTGGGCGAGGGTATAAGTCCGCTGGTGGAGTTATTTAATGCTGCGGATAAGCCAATGGCATCAGTGGTCACTAAGACTGGCGAGAGTATTTTGGTGCAGGGCAGTTTACCTGCTGATGGCTATTATAAATTAAAGATTACCAATAAAAATCCTATAGTTGCCCGCTCGCTTCCTAAGCCTAGCAATCATTTTAACTATGCGTTGCAGGTGTTGCTGGTGGATAACCCTAAAACAGTGATCGGTAAAATTCGTAACAGTTGTACGGGTAATCCCGTTAATGATGTTCAAATCAGTGTGGTAAGCAATCCTTGGAGCTATACCGCCAGCTTAAGTGATGGTGAGTTTAGTTTGCCGATTGATTCGAAAGCGGTTAAAGGGATTCAAACGCGTTCGGCAGGGCGGATTAATTTCAGGCGCAATGATTTCAAGGAGGCGGAGTTGCTCATTAATACGGATAACCTCGATGATGTTGAAATTCAACTTACCCCAGAACAAGGGTGTGAAACAGTTAAAGCTAAAACAATCTTTAATTGTGCTGCCAGGCTATACAGTGAAAACTTCTATAACGCTACAGAACGTTATGAAAATGACCGGTTTATCCGTGATTATGACAGTGGCTGGTCGTTAATCATCGGTAAAAATGATGTAGGTTTCGCTTATAAGGCTCCCGGCATGCAAAATTATAATGCGCAATACTCTCTGGATTTTATTAATACACTGCATTGCAAGCCCAAAGGCGCGGGATATTAACCGGATCAGTATGTTCGTAAGCCCTAATGCATGGGGATGTCATCCGCACATAAGCTACGAAAAGGCATCAGCCCGCTTGACGATTTTTTTTAACTGACATGAACTTTGTAACTCTTGGAGCACCAATGCGCCACTGCTTTAAACTATTTTTTACCCTGGCACTGTTAACCGGTTCTTGTCAGGTAAATGCGGCTATCCCAAGCACTGAGCGGGATGCACTCGTTGCCTTGTATAACAGCACTAACGGAGCCAATTGGATTAACAAAACAGGCTGGTTAGGTGCGGCCGGTACAGAATGTAGCTGGTATGGGATTTTTTGTGGTGGCGCTGGCAATAATGTCCTTTCTCTTAATTTAGGGGGTAATCAGCTTAGTGGTTCTATTCCTGCTGCATTGGGGAACTTGGCGCAGTTGCAGACTCTCCGCTTGAACAACAACCAGCTGAATGGCACTATCCCTGTTACCCTTGGGAACTTGACCCAGTTGTTGCAGTTTTCATTATTTGATAACCAAGTCACTGGCACAATTCCTGCGGAGTTGGCAAATTTGATGCAGTTGCAAAGGCTTGACTTGGGTTTCAATCAACTCAGCGGTTCAATACCGGTTGCATTCGGACAGTTGACGCAGTTGCAGTATATTCATTTAGGCAGCAATCAACTTACTGGTTCGGTTCCAGCTAGTCTAGGGAACTTGACGCAGTTGCAAAATCTTAGCTTACACTATAACCAACTTAGTGGCGTACTTCCCACAGAGCTAGGTAACTTGCTGCAGTTACAAAGTCTTTTCTTACATGGAAACCAGCTCAGTGGCGCAATACCGGCTTCGATCGGACAATTGGCCCAGTTGCTGAATCTTCAGTTAAACAATAATCAATTTAGCGGTACGATCCCAGCTGAGTTAGGGAAGCTGACGCAGCTGCAAAATCTGCGTTTGGATAAAAATCAACTCAGTGGCAGCATTCCCTCTTCTTTGGGGCAATTGTCACAATTGCAGTATTTTTACCTGAAAAATAATCAACTCACCGGCAGCATCCCAATAGAATTAGGCAATTTACCGCAATTGCTGGGGCTATATCTTGAGAGCAATCAACTCAGTGGCAGTATTCCAGCTTCACTGGGGAATTTGGCACAGTTGCAGACGCTTTTGCTGGACTATAATCAATTCAGCGGTTCGATTCCAGCTGCACTAGGGAACTTGAGCCAATTGCAAACGCTTATGTTAAACAATAACCAACTTAGCGGTATGATTCCGACGACACTGGGGCAGTTGTCGCAGCTACAGTACCTTTACTTATCCAATAACCAATTGAGCGGCAGTATCCCAAATGAGTTGGGAAATTTGGCAAAGTTGGTTTATTTCGATTTAAGCCGTAACCAACTTAGCGGTATTATTCCCGGAACGTTAACCAAGTTAACGAATATTGGCGCCGGAGCTGGATATTTGTATTTAGAAAATAACAATTGCCTTACCACCAGCGACTCGGTATTAATCACTTATTTAGATCAAAAAGATCCCGCCTGGAGAATACAGACTTGTCCAACGCCAACTCCTCCCATAACAACTTTAATTCCGACGCCTACTGCTACGCAAAAACCGACGTCAACACCAACCTTAACGCTAACCCCTGCGCCGACGCTTATTTCCACTCCAACGCTTGCGCCAATAACAACAGTAACTGCTGCGCCAGTTCCAACGCTGACAAAACCCCCCAGCTTTTCTTTGAGTCCTTCCAGAGGTGTAGTGCCACTATCAGTTACTCTGGATGCCAGTGGATTTATAGACAGTGCTAGCTATCAATGGCGCGCAGAGCTGGAAGTCGTTGCTACTAAAGCCTTGATGAGCGCCAAAGCTGCACAGATACAACAAGCTACAGGCAAACTAACCAGCATGACCTTTAACGATCCGGGTACCTTTATTGTTACCTTAACTGCGGTTGATATACAGGGTAAAAGCATTACGGCTACTCAAAAAGTCGTAATTGAAAACGCCCCTAAGACCTCTGCTAACGCTTTAAGCCTGCTGGTTAATATACCCGAACCTGAGCGGGCGTTAGAATCCAACAAGATTGATTGGTATAATTTTTATGCTCAAAAAGGCGTTATTTACAAACTGGAAGTCCTGGTAGGTGCTCAGATTGATCCGCAAGTCGAATTATTTGATGCTGCTGACCATTCACTGGCAACCCTGACGACCCGGACAGGCGAAAGCATTCTGGTACAAGGCAGCTTGCCTGTCGATGGATATTACAAATTAAAAATCACCAACAAAAACCCCATAGCTACCCGCTCTCTGTCTAAACCAAGTAGTGACTACCATTATGCCTTACAGGTGCTGTTGCTAGACAGCCCTAAAACAGTGATTGGTAAAATCCGCAACAGTTGCACCGGCAATCCACTCTACGACGTGAAAATTAGCGTAGCGAGTGATCCATCCAGTTATACCGCCAGCTTAAACGATGGTGAATTCAGCTTGCCGATTAACCCACAGACTGTTAAAAAGCAATATGCCCGTTCGATAGGAAGGATTTTTTTCAGGCGCAACGACTTTAACGAAATAGATTACCCGATCAACACCGACGCCTTAAACAACATCGACATACAATTGACTCCCGCAAGTGGCTGTGAAACCGCCAAAGCCAAAGCGCTCTTTAATTGTGCTACCCAACAGTACAGCAATAACTTCTATAATCCAAAGGAACGCTACGCTGAAGGCCGTTTTATCCGTGACTACGTTAGCGGCTGGTCATTAGTTATTAGTAAAGACGATCAAGGTTTTGCATATAAAGCGCCTGACATGCCAGATTATAACGCCCAATATAGTTTGGACTTTATTAACGAACTGCATTGTAAGCCGAAAGGCGTGGGGTACTAAATAGGCTGCTTTGATTGAGCTGTCTGGAATTGAATGTTTTTGACGGTAATGTTTTTAGCAAAATAGCCTTAAAATCCGGACAGAATCAATTCACTTTAGGTTGTGTGGTTTTTTTAAATGTCGAGTATAATGCAAGCAATTTTTTATAATACGGAAGTCAATAATTATGCCAACTGCTAAATTTCTTTCTGTTTTTACACCTGCAAACGCCCAGCAACGTAAAGAAAATTTTGAACATTACTGGGAGTTTACGCAGCAACATGGCGGTGAGTTATATGAGGCAGAAAAAGATTTAGCTAAAAAGCGCGCACGGCTGAAGTTTTTTCAAGACAATCCGGTTAAATTACGTAAACCCTTGGAAAATCCAGAGGCGTTTTACCGTAATTATGTTGATATGCAGGATAATCCGAAAAGTTTGGATCGGATGACCTTAATGCTTACCGGCATGTATAAATTTGCCCGTCACGAGTGGGTGGGCATCAAAGGTGCCTGGGATGCGGTACCCGACATGGCCAACTCACACACCGTAGAGGACAAAATCAGCCGGGTGCATTTGGCAGAAGAGTTTTGCCATGTGCGCTTATTTGATGAAATGTTGCGTACTTGCGGCTTGGATAAAGTCGAATGGGTGCCGTTAAGCCCTTGGAAAGAAAAAGTTTACGAACAGTTTCCTAAACTACCCGGTTTTTTAATGGATACCCCGGCATTTGTGACTGAATTGATGGGCGTTACTTATTATTGCCATTTAGACCGTTTATTTGATGACATTCTGGCGGATGAGCCAGAAGTGCGGGAACGCATGAAATTACTCCTGGATGAAATTACCATTGATGAAGTGGCACATGTTGGTCAGCGGCGTAATTTTATTGGCGCAATTGGCATGAAAGTCTCCAAATGGTTGGTAAAGCCTTTTTATACTTTGTTCTTTAATGACATCCCCGAAGTGGGCCTGTTATTTAATGTACAGCAAATGATTAAAGACGGGGAGTCTTTTGATTTTAATCAATTGCCTGAGTATATGATTGAGCGTAGCTGGATACCTTCTTATTGTAAGGCTTAAATTCTTAGTCTCTGCGTCGTTGTTTATTTTATCGCGCTCGTCAATTTTGCAGAGCTTGGTTGTTTCCTGACCAATCTCTGCTTGCTTTAGACTAAATCCATTCCTACGGAAATGACTTTTCCCGTTTTTACTTTTTGCCTAATCAGATAGTTTAAACAAAATGGATTTATTACCAATTTTTAATTTAATCGATCATTAGTATTAATGACGTTTATATCCTCTCTGATTATTCGGTTGGCGTTTTATTTATTGGCTACCGCTATAGTTATCTTTATTATCATGACTGGCTTTTACCGTAGTAATTGGCTGGGTTTATCAAATGTGTTGCTTTTAGTTGGAACAGAAACTTTACTGGTTGGCAGTGCCATGTTGTTAATGCTCGGCTTTAGCGTATTGTTGAAAACAGTTTTCCAACAGCTTTATGGTTATTTCTCATCTTACGCCAGTGCGGAAAGGCATTTATGCTCCAGGGTGTTAAAGAGGGAAAACTTTTTAAAATATCTTGCCGGCAAAAAGCAGCAACGTCTGTATTTTACTGAATTTAAGCGTAAGCGTTTATTACGGGCAAATAACCTCAAACATACGCAACAGTTATCTAAAACCATTCGGCGAGATTTGAAACGTATTAGTAACAGCATTTCTAAACAGACCTACCAACACTTGCAAAAAGAATTAAAGGCTTACATTCGTGATTATGATGTGGATAGTTTGTTAAAATTGCAGCAACACATTATTGAGTTTATGTAACTATATGCCGAAAGTAAAACAGTGGGGCGCGCAGGTTATTGATATTTGGCGAGCACTGAAAGATGAACAATTGAGCTGGCGGATCAATAATCAAGCACAGCAGCAGCAGCTTAAACACCGGCAGGCGTTGGCAGAAAATGACCTGGTTGGGCAGTTAAAAATACGCAGTGTGCAGTTAGAGCATGAGTTGGCGGTGTTGAAAACAACACATCAAACGCAGCTGGTGATGTTGAAAACCAAGTGTCAGCAAGATATTAAAGATTACAAACAGTACCTTGCGGCGTTGGATCAATTAAAAATTTCAATTCAAAATAGTTATACGCAGTTGCCGGAGGTTGTTGCGTTTACGATTCATCATCATGCCAAACAATTACTTAACGCTATGTGGGAAGCAAAAACGGTGGATGAAAAAGTGCAACGGGAAATGCAATTGGTTCGATTGATGTCGACGATTCAGGAAGATACCCGTATGACCCTGAAAAGTGAAGGGCAGAGTCAGCTTCCTGAAAAAACTTTGCAATTACTGCAATATAAATAAAACGCGATGACCTGTATTGGCGATCCGGGATTAGCATTATTAGGTTGGCGGGAATGGTTGGCTTTGCCTGAGTTAAAGATTGCACGCATTAAAGCTAAAATTGATACGGGTGCGCGTTCTTCCGCTTTGCATGCGTTTTTGATCGATCCCTATTATAAAGGCAATGAACATTGGGTCATGTTTGCAATCCATCCTGAGCAATTGAATACTGAGCGGGTCATTGAATGTCACGCAAAGATTAAAGACCGGCGTTTGGTGTCTGATTCCGGGGGGCATAAACAACGACGCTATGTCATTGAAACGCCGGTTTTGATTGGGTCGCTACTTTTTCTGGCTGAAATGACTTTAACGAATCGGGATAATATGCGCTTTCGGATGCTCATAGGGCGCACTGCGATGAAGGGGCGCTTTCTGATTAATCCTAAAGCGTCTTATTGTCAGGGTGTTCCTAAGCAGATTGACCTTTCTGGTTAGTCCTGTTCGGCTGTAAACTAAAAATCCAATTGCATGTCCAGCCCGATGGCTTTGGATTGATAGTTGCGGGTTAAGTTAGTGGAGCTACGGTCTTCAAACTGGATAAAAAAAGACATTTTGGCATTGTCAAAGGGACTGTAATCCACATTAAGGCCAATTTTCGAGACGTCATCTTGTTCGGCGTTAGCTGATTTACTGACAAAACCAGGATCTCCTAAATATTCCTGGTTTTCATAAGACATAGGGAGGGTAATCTGCAACTTGGGCGTCGGAAGCCACATAGGGGTTAGCTTTAGCCCTTGCGACAAAATGAAATTGGCATCCCGGTTATTCGCCAATTGAATGTCACGCCAGCCTGTTAAACGCAAGGCGGTTTTTCCACTAATTTCCCAGGCAATATTGATGTTTGCGGTGGGCGCGGAAAAATCCCGTTTATGCAAGTGTTTAAACCTTTGTTGCGCATAGCCTATGGTTCCATCAACGCGGGTTTTAACACTGTATTGCCACGCCCATTCAAAGTCAAAATCATTGCGGGTGTAAGCGTCATCGATAACGTTGCCTGTTGTAAATTCGCGATTTGGAAATATCCCGTCTGTCAGGGTGGCTTTTATGCCCAGCCGATTGTTGTTTTGCGTGAGGTATTTTAATCCGACCACGCTTGCATCGGTGTCGAGATTGTTATATTGCAACAAATCAGATTTATAGCGGCTGTTCGCATGTGTAAATCCGCCTTGTAAAAACCAGCCGGAAGAAAACTGGTATTCACCATTGGCATAGTAGCGGTTAGTGGTTTGTAAGTTATTGAGTAAAGAGTTTAATTGACTAAAATTCCCTTGTACCACTTTATTTTCATAGCCGATTTCACCGGTTAAAAGGTTTCCAAGTTGCCAGTTCCAATGTGCCTGGATGTTGCGTCCTAAATAATCTAACTCGTGATAAGTCGAGTACCAAGTTTGGTTGACCACTGCATTGAGCATTAGTAATTGACGTTGGAAACTCCATTTTGCAGCAATACCGGCACTAATTTGTTTAATAAAATCGCTTTTATCCCGGCCTGCTAGCGCTTTTGTAGCATCGCCATCATCGGCTAATCTAAGCAGGTTACTGTCATAGCTAAGATTTTGTCCTACAAAAGGTTTAAAACTATTATCAGGTATCTTGGTAATCTTTTGGTATTCTTCTACAGGTAATGTCTGGGCATTAAGAACAGCTATCAGGTCATTAATCCGATTGTTCTGCCACTTTGCGGCAATGGCGGCTCTAATATTTCTAATGAAACTGCTTTTAATCGATTTTTGGAGTGGAGTTATTCGCGTATTTGGGGCACCCATAAGCTCAGCTTTTAACGAGGTATCTTCATTAGTCGGCTGTAGAAAGCTAGTGTCGGTTGCATGGGTGATATGGCTTAGAGATAAACATAATCCCCCTGCAATAGCCGAATAAATCAGGCGTCGAGATGTAAGCGGATAAGTAACTTGCTGGGCAACCTGGGTTATTTTTAGGTTAAGTTTGTTACTCATAAGCCACTACTTAAAATGCGTTGTTGTGGTTTGGTTTTAATGGATTTACTCCGCACAGTCACACGATGGCATATTTCAGGACCGAATATACTGGTGCAATAGCTGTAAAAAATAATTTTGCAGGTGTTTTGCAGTGCAAGCCTGGTTATCAAAGTCCGTAACCTTATTAGGAACAGGGATAAATTGACAGTTAGAAATCATTGACTACAGAGCCGACACAAGCTGCGCCAGAATTTTCAAGTGAATTTTTTAAGGCTTCCTGATCGGTTAAGCGGGATCTATGGAGTCTTGCGAGCAGTAATGCCCCCATTGCTTTTGCAGCTATTAATTGCACATCTGAACCTTGGGAGGCGGGGGGGGTGTCTATTAAGATCACATCATAGTCCAAGGAAAATTGGTTCAAATGATTTGTTAACGCCCGGCTGATTAATTCCTGGGGATTTGGGGGGATAGTTCCCGCTGTCATGATTGATAAACCCTTTAACTCAGGTATTTTAGTAATAACCGATGCATTGGCACGATTGGCCAAAAGATCCGACAGTCCTTGTTTGGTATCGATATTAAAAAGCAAATGTTGGCGGGGTTGGCGTAAATCGGCGTCAATCAGCAGCGTACGCTCACCTAATTGTGAGAATACAACCGCTAAATTTGCTGCCAAATAACTGCGGCCTTCCTTAGCGGCGGGACTGACAATCGCTAAAGTTTTGCGTTGCTCAGTAAACCAACGGAGCATTAATTGGCTTCGAATAGCGCGCAAGACTTCCACTTGTGGACTGAATGGCCTATAAGCTGCAATCAGTTCTTCACTTAGGCCACTGTCAGCATTGGCTAGAAAAGGAAAATCAAATTGCTCAGATAAGGTTTGTTGAATATCTTCTTCTGTTATTAATTTTAAGGCTTTGCCAGCATCTCCAAAGCGTAAGCCTTTTTCTTTTTGAAGCCGTAAAATTCTTTCTGCATCGGCTACCGTGATTTTACCGGCGTCTAAGAGTGCTCCGCCTATACTGGTTGGTTTCAAGATGATGCTCCTAAAAATCTACGTTGTTTTTTGGTTAAAGGGGCTTTGGTTATCACGCCGAAAACAGGTAAGCCAAGACCGGCATTAATATCAACCGCTGCCCGAATCCGGCGATCAAACAATTCTGTCAGCATAGCTGCGCCAATGCCTAATAATGTGCCTAAAAATAGGCCTAAAAATAAATTTAAGGTGAGTTTAGGACTGTCATGTTTTTGGGGCAGTATGGCTGGATTTAAAATAGCAATGTTAGAGAGGCTAGCCTCACTTTCCATGCGTGTTTGTACCGAGCGTTGCATGGCGGCATCATAGGTTTTCTGGGAGTTCTCAACTTCTTCAGTGAGCACATCAATTTCGTTATGTTGTTTTTTAAGGGCTAAAACTTTGGTTTTTTGTTTCTCCAGTTCCGCAGCCAGAATTTCGTCGCGTTGCTTGGAAGCCGCAACACTGTTATTAATGCCCTCTAATACGGTACTAATTTCTTGGGTAATTTTTTTCTTTAAATTACTGATTTCCGCTGCGGCCTGTTGATACTGTGGATGGTTTTTATCGACTTTCACGGATAGTTCCGCAAATTGTGCCTCAACCCGGGAAAGGTCGCTTTTTAAAGTTTGCACGAAAGTATTGTCCAATATTTCCTGTAATGACTCGAAAGAGTTATTTTTTAAGGCTTTGGTTAATAATTGTTTGCGTGCGGTTAACTCATAGGTATGGCCTTGATTGACCACTAATTGCTGGGCAATTTCTGCTAAACGTGCATCTTCGATATCAATACGATTGTTGTTATTGACGATACCGCTGGTTTGTTGAAAGCTGGATAAATTTTCCCGCGATTGTTCCATTTTTTGTCGTAACGAATTGAGTTGCATTTCAAACCAGTCAGCGTTTTGTTGTGCCGGTTGCAGTTTTAAATCCACGGTTGTTTGTATATAGGCTTTTGCAAAGGCATTTGCGGCCTGCACTGAAAATTTGGGATTTTTACTTTTATAACTAACGTGAATAATGCTACTTTCACGGGAAGGGATTACGGTGATATTTTTTATTAAAGCGTCTGCTATCCAGTCGCGGATGTCACCAATGCCTTTGTGTTTTTCAAAGTCATCCTTAAATTCTTTATAGGCCGATAAATTTAATTGATCGACTACTCTTAGTGCAACGTTGTGGCTGGAAATAATATCCGCCTGGGTTGCAATATAGCCGGATAATAATTGCGTAGGCATCATGCCGCCGGTGATCGGATCTACGACCCGTTGTTCCATGAACAGGGATGTCGTAGCGACATATTGTTTGGGTATGATTAAGCTTATGAACAGGGTAGCCAGTAAGGTGATGCTTAAGTAGGTCAATATCAGCCACTTACGGGCATAGAGTATGGTAAAAAACTGTTGTAAATTCATTCTAGTCTCTTAAGGGTATCAAAATAACCGTTCATCAATAACGATAACGTCGTCTTTTAATACTCGGTCGGTTAGTTTCACGGTAATTGTTTTGGTGGTGCCGTTTTGACTATGCCGGGCAACTTCAATGTCGTTTAAGGTGCCCCGTGGCGTGATGCCGCCGCCAACTGAAACAGCTTGGGCGATGGTCATATTGGGTTCCAGTCTGAAACTGCCGGGTTTTTGAACTTCGCCATGGATATAAAACATCGGTGCTTTGGGCACATAGACAACGTCACCTTTTTCAATGGTCACGACTTTACTGGCTTCCGGAAACTCGAGAATTTTGCGTAAGTCAATTTCTTCCTTAACGGTTTTGTCATTGACGTGGCGGGTAATAATGACGCGGTCTTCCCCTAAGATGCTAATCCCACCAGCCATTGCAATAACGTCAACCAGAGTTCTGGGAACCTCCAGGGTATATTGGCCAGGTTTGTTGACTTGTCCGAGCACAGAAACTTGTTGGCTTTTGTAGTCTAATACTACAACCGTCACTTGCGCGTTTTTAATGAAACCGCCGTTGCCTAATAATTGTGCAATGGTTCTGCTTGCTTCCAAGGTTGATTTACCGCCTATTTTCACCTCACCAATGAGGGGGAACACGATGAGACCGTTTTCAGAAACGCGTGTTTCGGTTATTAAGTCGTCATAGCCATAAACCTTTATGGACAGGGCATCATCAGCACCGATAAGATATTCAGCGTTTACGCCTTTTATGAAGCAAATAAACAGCAATAGAACCCTTAAAATTATCCCAATTTTTTTCAATGTAAACTCCCCAAAATAGTTAATAAGCATTTTTGTGACTAATCACTACTGCTGATAACGCCTATGATCATTAATAAAAACCCATAGCAAGTGACCAATGGCTTATTGATTATTTGATTTTCAACCAAGCACATTGTCGGTGTGCGGTGGATATTGAAAAATCTGGTTAGAATTATATCAATCATTGATATGTCCAGCATGCAATAAATAGCGGTAGCGTTATCCTGATAAGTAAATAATTAAGTTATTTAAGTTTCGATGATCAAAAATAAACATGAGTACTTTATAAAACTGTTGGGCTAAACTGTCGGTATGCTTAACGCCTAGTCAGTAATGATGGTTTTATGTTTCGGGCAGTATAAAATCGAAAACTAGGGCAACTAATAGGAAATAGTATAGGGCATTTTAAGGGGGTCTTGCGCAAAGGGACGGAAAACTATGAGCTATTTCACAGTTTCATGTTGTTGCTAAAATGTCCCCGGGGTATATTTTTAATGAAGTTAGAGTTAAATTAAATTAAATTAAATGTATTAGTCTCGAGTTGATCTGACACATCGGCTTGAAAAGATGAGGGTTACCGATTTTGATATGAGTGTCGAATCCTTAATCAAAACATATAAAGATAACTCTCATGTTGCATACTAACTGTTAAGCCGCAAATTAAGTTGGTTTGGATTAGGGGGTGTACAGGTGCGTTTTTAGTGCCCCTATCGTGTCGTAATGGAAGCGTTTGGTGGTGTTGGCCTTGACCTTCTTGTTCAACGCCTCGACCATGCCATTGGTTCACGGGTGTTTGGCCAGTGTGGTGCGGTGTTCAATCTGCCGATCTTGGCACAGGGCTGTGAAAGGGTGTCCCTTGCCCTTGGGCTTTTTGCCATCGGGTAACGAGTTGTAGCTGAATTCCATGCCGTTGTCGGTTAGTTCACTATTTTTAAACGGATACTGCGCCATAGTGTTTTCAAGGAAGGCGGTGGCAGTGCCCATACGTTTGTTGCCGTGTAACTCCTGGTAGACATAACGGTTGGTGGCAGCAATAACAGTTCTCCCATCAATGCAATGGCGCGGGTTTGGGCGATCCCCTTGATGCCGACCAGAAATTCCATAACCCGCTTAAGTTCCGGATGCTTTTCAATCCAAACAACGGCTTCAGTCTTAAGGCTGGCGATGCGCTTTTCCAGCTGGGAGGTGCCCAGCTTGGCATCACGCAGTACGGCTTTAGGGGGTTCTTGTGTGGCAGTTAATGCGTGCAGGTGGTTTTTGGCGGCGGCTTTTTGACCCGACAGCGCACTTGTACCCGCACTTTTGGGTATTGATGCGGCGGGAAAAGCTGCGTAGCGCCAGTTTTTCATTCGACGGAGAACCCACTCCACTCAACAAAATCCATTCGGGTAGCATATTCGGCCAGGGTGTTTGCATCGACAGCATCCGTGGCTGTACTTCATAGGTTGCTAATTATAACAGCTAACCGATTTATATTGTACAGTTTTCAATCAATCGCACAGGCAGCATTAGAAACACTCTTGTTGTATTTTGGTTGACACTTGACACTGAATCGCTGATTGAGGATATTAGTTTGGCCATTAAATATTTCAGTTTTATTACTCAATTCCTAAATAAAGATTTTATCAAAGCGCGGATAAAAACTGGATATAAAGATGAACATACTAACCAAACTCCATGAAGATATTGAAGCGCGCGTAGGAGCTATTCGAGAGGATAATCCTGATTGGCTATGTCGCATGGGCTGTGATGGCTGTTGTAGACGGCTCGCCGAAACTCCTCGGTTCACAGCAATGGAATGGAATTTGTTGCAGGAAGGGCTGATTAGACTATCTCCTGGGCAGCTTCTGAAAATTGGTACAGCTATTGCCGCACTGGTCGATCAGTTATCTCGCCCTATCGTTTGCCCGTTATTAGATAGATCGGCGGGAGTTTGCTTGGTCTACGCCTATCGCCCGGTGGCTTGCCGTACTTACGGTTTTTATGTTCAACGTGATAAGGGTGTTTACTGTAATGACATTGAACCACGAGTGGTTGATGGCGACTGGGCAGACGTCGTATGGGGCAACCAGGATGCAGTGGATCACCGGCTACGCGGCTTGGGTGATGCCCAAGATTTGACCGAGTGGTTCGTGTGCTGGAAAGGGGATAAGGGTGTGGGGGATTAAACATAGCCATTAAGCGGTTTTTCTGTTGAACTGTTTGTTGTTGCACGGAAACTTTAATCCTGCTGCATCCATTAGCGCCAACAACGTTTCAAATGTGGGATTGCCTCTGGCGGGGCGTGATAAAAACTTTTGCGCTTGATTCCAGTACGTGCAGCGATAAGCGGTAACTGTCAGATCAAATTTGAGTCAGTGCATCTGTTAGGTGTAAATGGGTTGTTTATTTTAATTGCCTCCTTAATGAACTAAATTTTATATATTGAACCTTTGTTAAATTATGATAGATTCACTTACGATGTGAATTCAAAAAATAAAAATACCAAAGTGGAGATTGATCATGATAATTTTTAAAAAAGCCAGCAATTTATCCATGTTATCCATGCTGCCCGGCAGTTCTATCGCGCTGGCTTTGTTATGGGCGTCGAGCGGAACGTCGGCTTTGGCCAATAATCTAATCGTTAATAGCCTGACTGATATTGCGGCATCGGCGGATGCGCAGTGTACGTTACGGGAAGCAATTACTAACGCCAATACAAATAGCGACACCACAGGTGGTGATTGCGCAGCAGGTAATGGTGCAGATAACATCGCCTTCAGTGTCGAGGGTACTCTGATACTTGGGGGTGCACTGAGCATTAGCGATACTGCAGGACTTTCCATCGATGGAAGTGGAAAAAAAGTCATTCTGAGCGGCAACAATACTGTGCGGGTGCTTATAGTAAATCCAGGTGCTAGTCTTTCATTGAAGAATTTGACTGTGGCGAACGGCTTCGCAACTGGGGGCGGCTTTGGCGGCGGTGGAATTGGAGGTGGTGGTGGCATCTATAACCAGTTTGGCAACCTGACCGTCGACCGATGCACTTTTTCCGGCAATACATCGACAGGTAACGGAGGCGGCATTGCCAATTATGGTGACACCACCGCCACTGCCCCTAATGGCAATCTTGTCATTACGAATAGCACTTTTTCCAACAATAGCGCATCATTTGGCGGTGCAATATTGAATAGTCACGGCAAAATATGGGGCTCCCACCTAACTGTTGTCGGCAATAGCGCCGTAACTCCAGCCTGTCCCACAGGTTCCATTTGTACATTGAGCATAAATGTAGGCGGTGGCATTTCCAATTCATCTTTAAGTGGGGTCAATCTGCAGCCGGATTTCCTTAACCTGGAAAATAGTATTATTGCAGGGAACCACAACATAATAAAACGCGCCAATCTGCCGGATTTGACTTCTCCTTCCGACATCAATGGTTACGTTACTCAGGGCAATAACAACCTGATTGGCAGCTCGGTTGGCATTTTAAGCGGGTTACAAAACGGTATCAACGGTAATATTGTAGGTGCTGATTTAACTACTGTGCTTAATACCATTCTAGCCAACAACGGCGGCCCGACCCAAACTTTCGCGCTACTTCCCGGCAGTCCCGCGCTTAATACCGCAGCAGCTGCAAATTGCCCTATCACTGACCAACGCGGGGTTGCCCGTTCGCAAGGTGCGGGTTGTGATATTGGTGCTTTCGAGGCGGAAAGCTCAGCAGATCTGGCGGTTACAGCAACCGCAGTGCCTAACCCGGTTATGGCGTTTGATGGTATTATTACTTGGACGATCATTGTGACTAACAATGGTTCTGCTAATGCGACTGATGTAAAAGTTACGGATACCCTGCCTGCCTCAGGTTTGAACTTCATTTCGGTAACCCCTTCCCAAGGCAGTTGCGGTTTGCCCACAAGCGGTGTGATTACTTGTAACCTTGGTAGTCTTGCTGTGGATCTTCCCACTCAATCGGTAAGTGCTACTGTTATTGTCAAAGGCATCCCGGCTGTTGCGGGTACACTGACTAATCAAGCCAAGGTAAGCGGCGCCCAACTCGATAATCAACAAGCAAATAACAGCTCAATCCAGACGACTACTGTTCAAGCACTGCTTTGCAATGGCTTAAAGCCTACCATAGTCGGCACACCCGGTCCTGATAGCATCAAAGGCACCCAAAAACGGGATATTATTCACGGTTTAGGCGGCAACGACACTATCAGTGGTGGTAGTGACAACGATGTCATTTGCGGTGGAGATGGTCTTGATGTATTGAATGGCGAAAGCGGTAACGATAGCCTAAATGGTGGTCTCGGAACGGATACTTGCAACGGCGGTGCAGGTACAGATACCTCAACCAACTGTGAGGCTAAAACCGGTATTCCGTAAAAATAGCGTTCTATCTATAAGCTTAGGTTACAGCTTCACCTAACCCCCTCCTACTGGAAGGGGGTTAGGTGCCGGGAAATAAGTCCGAAAGTAATTTATTATTGTCATAAAAGTTGAATTTCTGAGGCAAAAGAAATCCATATCTTAATATTTTCGCCATTTGTGAAAAATACGGCGAGAACTGCACTAAAAACAGTCAAAAACCTGTAAAACTGATATTTATAAATTTCCGGTTTTATCGCAAAGTTTGTCAGCCTGAGTTAAAATTCTCGGATGTTGTGATTGAACTATGTTCAGTTTCAATTGCGTCTAATTTCCCAACATGTCATTTTATAAGCAGTATTTTTACGTTAGACTGGCGTTTCTTGTCAGGACGTAGAAGAAATATTTGCCGGGCGAACGGATGGCAACCGCTATTTTAAAAACAAACTATTGACTAAATGACATGAAGCAAGTTGAGTTACTATCACCCGCTGGAACTTTAAAAAACATGCGCTATGCCTTCGCGTATGGTGCTGACGCGGTTTATGCGGGTCAACCGCGCTATAGCTTACGGGTACGGAACAACGATTTTCAGGCCGCTAACCTCGCTAAAGGTATTGCGGAAGCCCACCAGCAGGGTAAAAAGTTTTTTTTAGCGACTAATGTTATCCCCCATAACGCTAAGGTCAAAACTTTTATGGCGGATATTGCCCGGATTATTGCGATGCAGCCAGATGCACTGATTATGGCTGATCCCGGCTTGATTATGCTGGTACGTGAAAATTGGCCGGACATGCCGGTACATTTGTCGGTCCAGGCTAACACTGTTAATTATGCAACAGTTAAGTTTTGGCAAAACTTAGGGTTGACCCGCATTATTTTATCCCGCGAATTGTCACTGGAGGAAATCGCCGAGATTCGCCAGCGCTGCCCGGATATTGAATTAGAAGTATTTGTTCATGGTGCATTGTGTATTGCCTATTCGGGGCGTTGTTTGTTATCCGGCTACTTTAATCACCGGGATCCTAATCAGGGTACTTGTACCAATTCTTGCCGCTGGAAATATGATGCGCAACCCGCGCAAGAAAACGCGGAAGGTGATTGGTTGCCCGCTGAAAATAACGAGGTATTATCTATGCGTGATATTAGCAATGCCAGTTGCGGCGGCGCGGAACGGCACCCTTTAGCAGATAATATTTACTTTTTGGAAGAAGAAGGGCGCAAGGGCGAGTTATTACCAGTAATGGAGGATGAAAACGGTACTTATATCATGAATTCCAAGGATCTGCGCGCGATTGAACATGTGCAGCGTTTGGTTGAAATTGGGGTGGATAGCCTTAAAATTGAGGGCCGTACTAAATCACATTATTACGTTGCCCGAACTGCGCAAACCTATCGGCAGGCGATTGATGACGCTTTGGCGGGCAGGGCATTTCAGCCGGAACTTTTAGGGGTTTTGGAAAATCTCGCCAATCGTGGCTATACCGACGGTTTTTACCAGCGTCATCATACCCATGAGCATCAAAATTATCTCAGCGGCTATTCTAAAAGCCATCAGCAACAATTTTGTGGTGAAATTAAACATTATGACTCTGCAACCGGATTGGCTGAAATTGATGTTAAAAATAAGTTTTCAGTCGGTGATAAGCTAGAGTTGATTTTGCCTGAAGGCAATCAGAATATTGTCGTTGAAAACATGCGGGATAAATACGGACAGGCTATGCATGAGGCGTCCGGCGGCGGCTATCAGGTCAAAATACCCTTGCCAGCGATGTCGCATAGTAACGGTTTGTTGGCGAGATATATTTAAAAAATGCCTGTAAAGCACTATGTGCATTTGTAGCAGGAAAAAGAATTACTATCGGTACTCTGATTGGTCAAATGGACATATCCCTTTAGAGGGGCGCAGGGAATAATCGTAACTTAACCAAAATTGCGCTAGAATAACCATTATTTTACCTACTAAACAACTCAAGATATGCAAATTGTACTCGCTAATCCCCGTGGATTCTGTGCCGGTGTAGACCGTGCCATTGAAATTGTCGAAAAAGCCTTAGAAGCTTTTGGCGCGCCTATCTATGTCCGTCATGAAGTGGTGCATAACCGCACCGTAGTGGAAGGGCTCCGGGAAAAAGGTGCGATTTTTATTGAAGATTTAAGTGATGTACCGGTTGGTTCTACGCTAATTTTTAGTGCGCACGGGGTTTCCAAAAAAGTGCAGGCGGAAGCCAAACAACGCAAACTCACGGTTTTTGATGCAACTTGTCCTTTAGTGACTAAAGTGCATATCCAAGTCGCTAAACATGCGAAAGCGGATCGGGAAGTGATCTTGATTGGGCATGCAGGTCATCCTGAAGTGGAAGGCACTATGGGGCAATATGAAAAAAGCACTAAAAATGGTGCTATTTATTTGGTTGAAACACCTGCGGATGTTACTAAGTTAGTGGTTAATAATCCGGATAATTTGGCGTATGTTACCCAAACCACGTTGTCCATGAGTGATACCAAAATCATGGTTGATGCGTTACATGCGCGCTTTACCGGTATTCAAGACCAGAAAAAAGATGATATTTGTTATGCCACCCAAAATCGCCAGGATGCGGTGCATGATTTGGCTAAAATTAGCGACATTATTTTAGTGGTTGGCTCCCCTAACAGTTCTAATTCTAACCGCTTGCGTGAAATAGCGGTGCAATTGGGTAAGCCTTCCTATCTAATCGACACTGCCAACGACATGCAACGGGAATGGTTTGATGGTGTTGGCGTGATCGGCGTGACAGCGGGTGCCTCGGCACCTGAGGTTTTGGTGCAGGAAGTAATTGGGCAGTTGAAAGAATGGGGTGGTACTACTGCGACTGAGCATAAAGGTATTGAAGAGAAGGTGGTATTTTCATTACCGAGGGAGTTGGTTAAACATTGTAACGCCTGAGTGCTTTAGAGAATAGCTTAAAAATAACCTGGCCGTAACACTTTAAAAGTATTATAGCGAGCTTATAATGTATTGATTTTGTAGTGGTTAATTTAATAATCGAATAGTTGTTTTGGGATATATAGCTTAGATATACCGTTAGGTTTTTTTGTATCCAATCAATTGGCTATTTTAGGCAGAACAGAAATACTGCTATGATGGTTTTAATTTGCCAGTTTCTTGTTAGACTGATCGCGTATATTTCATTTGCGTAAAATCTCACTAAGTTCGAAATGCTTAAATTAGCATATTTCGTGCGACATAACCGAGCCAATTACCATGAACAAGCCAACTTCTATGCAGTTTATCAACCCAGAAACTCAGGCCTCATTCGAGTTACCGGTTTTAAGTGGTTCATTGGGGCCTGATGTTATCGACATTCGGTCTTTATATTCAACAACTGGCTTATTTACCTATGACCCCGGTTTTACTTCTACGGCAAGCTGTTCATCGTCGATTACCTATATTGATGGGGATGCTGGCATACTTTTGTATCGCGGTTATCCCATTGAACAATTGGCGGAAAAATGCGATTTTTTGGAAGTGTGTTATTTGTTAATGCACGCAGAGTTGCCCAATGCTAAAGAGTTAAAAGACCTGATTAAAAGTACCACCGAGCATTCGATGGTGCATGACCAACTGACCAATTTCTATAAAGGGTTTCGCCGCGATGCACATCCTATGGCCATTATGGTCGGGGTCGTGGGGGCGTTATCGGCTTTTTACCATGATGCCATTGACATAAAGCGTGCCGATCACCGGAATATTTGTGCAATCCGGTTAATTGCAAAAATGCCGACCATTGTAGCGATGTGCTATAAATACAGCATCGGTATGCCGTTTATGTATCCTCAAAATAAATTGGGGTATGTTGAAAATTTCATGTACATGCTGTTGGGTTCACCTTGCGATGTTTATCATCCTAACCCCGTGTTGGTAAGGGCCTTGGATAGAATTCTGGTGCTGCATGCTGACCACGAACAAAATGCTTCAACCTCAACCGTACGCTTGGCCGGTTCCAGCGGTGCAAATCCCTACGCTTGTGTAACCGCAGGTATTGCCTGTTTATGGGGTGCTGCGCATGGCGGCGCTAACGAAGCGGTTTTAAAAATGCTCGAAGAAATTGGCGATATTGCGCAGATAGGGTTTTATATTGCCAAAGCCAAAGATAAAAATGACCCATTTAGGCTCATGGGCTTTGGACACCGGGTGTATAAAAACTATGACCCGCGCGCAAAACTGATGCGGGAAACCTGCCATGAGGTATTGAATGAATTAGGTTTGCACGACGATCCATTGTTTAAACTCGCCATGGAATTGGAACGTATAGCCCTGGAAGATGACTACTTCATTACCAAAAAGCTTTATCCTAATGTCGATTTTTACTCCGGTATCGTGTTACGGGCGTTAGGCATTCCTTCCTCCATGTTCACGGCTATTTTTGCGATGGCGAGATCCATTGGCTGGATTGCCCAATGGGATGAAATGATTGCTGATCCCGACCAAAAAATAGGTCGCCCCAGGCAGCTTTATACCGGGCCTGCACAACGGGATGTAAAGCCGATTGCGACTCGGAGTTAAGGAAGAAGGTGCTGAGGAAGTTGATTTTAAATACAGCTAAAGGGCGGCGAGGGGTAATTTCCGTCCCGCAAATCAGCAATAATCGTGAACTTATCCCTGGTTTCTATAGAAGTGTTTGAATTTTAAAATTTTTATCGTAATTCTTTAACGGTTGCGATTGTCGAATAGCGTTTATTAGCTAACATTCCCTGATAACTCTCTAAAGCATTTTTCCCAAGACCGCAGCCTACGATGAACTGGTCGTCTTCAGTAGAATTTAATAAACTTAACGGCTGTCTATTTTCACCTAAGTATCAATCGTGCATACAGGTTATACATAACCCCAATAAGCCCTTGTTAATCAATTATTAGTCATTACCCGAGCATTCATCTTCGAAGTTTCCTGACCTTGTACAGTTTTTATGGGCGAATATTTGGCTTCTTCGTTATGTTTGGCTACTAGGGTTAAGGTGACTAACGTAAGCATAATCGCGCCAATAATTAGCCAAAATTTATCATGTTTGATATCTTCTTCTGTTAATTTATTCATATAGGGTCTTCCTCTTGTTATAGCTAAAGCTTAGTCAATCGTGAAATTATTTAATCTTGGGTTAATGGTTTCCAAAAAACTGAAGGACTGGACTCGGTAAGTGAATTACAGTCATTCAATAGCGTATCAATACTATATCGGTATTGTTGATAGCTTGTCAAATGGTTTTGAATCGATATTAAAAAAATTCGGGGTTAGCTATTTATTATGCAGATTTAAGCCCTCTCCAGTGGGAGAGAGCTATTAAGCTTTTGTGTAGAGCTTATTCAACAACCTTCATCATGCGTAAACCTGACACTCTCCTCCGCCGAACGCCCTAAGGCTTTGGCAAACCACGGGGGGGGCGCAGCAAATACTTTTTGAAATTCTTTTAACTGATCTACCGCTTCAGTAACATCAGGGATCTTGATCGGGTAGATGTCGGCGCGTATCACTTTAGCCGCTGCAGGTCCCCCGATGGATTGCACGAACATAACGTGACAATCTTTGATTAAATTGGCGCGAAACAGGTTCCTGTCCTCGGCGCTATCGGCTTCAATGGTCGAGCGGATGTCAACCAGCCGATAATCGGTTGCCGATAACTGATAGACCAGAAAACGGATGCAGGAACCAAAATGTCCGTTGATCAGCACGCCGCTGTTAGAGCCTATCGCAACGCGAATAGAATCTGGCAGATCACCGTCTTTATAAGGGAGGATTTCCGGTAGGTCTTCATCTTCCGCTTCGTCCCCCCAAAGGTAACGTACGGCTAATTTGATGTTGGCAAGTCCAATGCCGATGTCTTCACCGTCTTCTTCACCATCCAGGCTGCCTAAGCCGGTTTTAAGATTGGTGACTGTGATGGATTTTAATTTTTCATCATCCAGGGGCGAGCCAACACGGGCGTGCAAAATTTCCAGCAGCCTAGGGACATCAATACCCGGTAAGATGCGCGAGGCGAGGGCAATGCGTAAGGCGAGTTCACGGGGTAATGCTTCCATTTCAATCTCCTGGTTTAACAAGCTTTGATAAGAGTTTAAGTATTTTTCTGGTGGAGGCTAAATCCAACGCTGTGAAATCATCATGGGTTTTTACGGTGGAGTCAGCACCCGCCGCCAAGAGCTGTGCTACAACCGCTTCCCTGCCGCTGGAGGCTGCAAATATCAAAGCAGTAGCACCAGAGGCGGCGTTTGGATGATTTATTTTGATTCCTGCCTGGATTAGTGCGCCAATACAGTCATGGTTGTCTGCATAACAAGCGGCCCACAATGCGTTATTGCCATACTGGTCAGCCACATCCAGAGCTGCACCTTGGTTGATCAAAAAATTGACTACATCACTGCGGCCTTGTTGACTGGCTAAAATCAAAGGGTAAACACCCGTAGCGTTGTTTAATTGGGGCGCGGCGATGGAGAAGGCGTTTTCTTGTAACCAATCCCGTATTTCAGGCTTCATCATGCTTCCTGATGTTTTTCTTTCCAACCGGAATAACCGCCTTCCAGGCTGTAAACATCCTTAAAACCAAAATCGCTAAAAAATTCAGCCAGATGTTCGCTGGCATGGCCGTAATAACAATATATCAATAAGCTGCGTTGTTTATCACCGCGCTTAACTAGGGATTCTTTTAAGCCCTCATGCACATGCAGGGCATCTTCAAGATGGCCTGCTTTATAATCTTTTAGATCCCGACAATCCAGAATCATTGGTTTTGTTTCTTTAATCAGATTTTCAGAGTCGACAATGGAGATGGTTTTAAATTTCATCGTATTGTTAATGACTTTAAAAAGTCATTCCTCATGTAGGGAAAGATTGTTGTAAAACTAACAATTAAGTTGCTTTTGTTGCTCTAAAACCTGGCTATGTGTTAGCTAAGTCCATATTTTCAACGCCTTAAAGCTCACGCTTTTAATAAAGCAAAATTGCTGCCAATATCTTAAAAAATGGTTTTTTAGTGGACATGGAAAGCTCAAGGCAAAAAAAAGCGCCCTATCAAAAAAATAGGACGCTTAGGGAGCTACTACTATGAGGAACAACATGAAACCGATTAGGTTACCATGATAAAAGCAATAATGATGCCAATATATTATTTATTTATATTTCAATGTATTATAAATTTTGGTTCCCAATGGATTAAAAATCTGCACCATATTGCGCCAAGAATTGGTCACTTATGTTGACGCCCTGTACTAATTTAGTACATTGATTATTGGTTTTTCCAGATCCATACCCCTGAAGATTGAGCAGCGCTTAAATACCTCGAAACTTGGCGGAACTTGTTTATGCTGGCAGAATTTTGCGACCAATTTCGAAAGCCCTTTAATATCTCGGCCTGTAGCATCCGGAAAGCTTTTGACTAATTGATCAATGAGCTGGGCATCAACGCTCAAATTGAATTGTTCGATCATGACCCGCCAAATCTGCCGACGGGCTTCACTGTCAGGGGGATAATATTTAATTAAGGCAATACAGCGCGACACAATCGCTTCATCAATATCATCCACTCGATTAGTGGTCAAAAATAGCAAGCCGTTAAAGTATTCCAGAACCCTTAAAAACACCCCGACCACTGCATTCATGGCGATGTTGTTATCACGCCGCTTGATGTAAACATCCGCCTCGTCGATGAGCATCACGGCGCCCCAGCGTTGGGCCCGAGTCAAAACGTCTTTTAAAGCCTTTTCCATTTCACCTACATTAAGCCCCAATTGCCCTGAATGTACACGGTACAAAGGACGCTTGATGATTTCTGAATAGACTTCGGCGGTTAAGGTTTTACCAACACCAGCAGGGCCTGCACATAACACGGTTGTTCCGCCCGATTTTCCTTCGACAATATCATCCATCAAGACATCCATTTCAGCGGTCAGAATATCAATTAAATCAATCTGTTCTTCGCGTAAAATCAGTTTTTGTTTTAATTCCGGTTGATAGCGGTAAGGCTGCATATCGTTTACATGCACCCATAAATGATGATGCAGTTCCAGATGAAACATCAGCAAGTAGCAATGCACGGGTAGGTCGGTAAATAAGCCTTTGGGGATTTCAGTATGTGAGGCTTCAATTTCAAGCTCGACTTTGCTGTCAAAACGATGACTTTTGGCGGCCTTACGCAAATACTTAGCCAAAATGTCGCCTGTTGAATCAATAGTCAAAACCCGCTCGCTGAGGATGCTTTCATCGCAGACCAGACGGGCAGTCCCGCCCTCAGTGGATAACACCACAACATCTTTACGTGCCCAATCCGTATTCCGATGTGATGCTGTGGGGTCTTCTGCATAAAATCCAATGCCTTTGCCGGAAAATTGCGCTCCTGACTGGCCGCACCATTCAAAGTATCGTTCTGCGGCATCATCATAGGTACTGATAAGTTCAGGTGTTTCCTTTAAAAAACCCTTCGCCATAAAAATTTCAGTAAGAGTTTTGTCAGCAATATCCCGGGCACGGATGGTGAGGGTTGAAATAGCTATTTTGCCTTTGGCATTGGCTTTAAGTTCCAGGGTAATTCTACCGGTTTCTTCTTCACCCGATGGGGTATAGTCTAAACGGGTGACAACGTAAGCCATCGGTTTGCCAGCAACGTTGGCCTGAAATAGCCAGCCGCGGATGGCGTTGTGGGTAAGATAACGGGCGCAAGCAGGTAGCAGTATCTCCAGATCATTCTCGGTAAACCTGACCGTATCACCGAGCGTATTTTTTTGGAGCGTAGACAATTGCGCGGCACGGCCTTGCATTTCAGTCCCAGCTTGCTGGTAGAGATTTTGCAAAAAACTGAGCTCGGTATTTGACAATTGTTTGAACGGTACTTCCGCTTTATTGCCAAAAAGCAGTTGGTTTTTTAATGCAACAAGCCCTGGAAATTCAGTGACCATTGCTTCAACATACCGGCGCTCAATTTGAAGTTTCATAGGGGCTTTTTCTACACAAAAAAGTTCTGCACAAAAAAATGCGCCCTAGCCAGGGGGATAGGACGCAGGGAGTGGCCGGGTTAACGGCATGAGAAATTAGATAGCGCCTACTGCGGCTTGTTTAACCACCACAATGGTATTGTTTTCAGCTTCAGCAAAACTAACCACCGGCGATTTCGAGCTATAGGTTTTGGCGGCTGCATAGGCAATGGCAACTTTGTCTTCAGCGGATTGATTCTTCAATTCGCTTTTTTCGATATACAATTCTTCCAGCAATTCATTCCACACCAAACCTTCTTTGAAGGGCAACAATTTATAGGTAACACCCGCTAATTCCACCTGTAAGCCTTTGCCAATATTTTCCACATAGACTAAGGCAATGCAATCGGGCGCAATATCGTCTTTATATTTTTCAACAAAAACGGGTAATAAATCGAGGGTAGGCAATAGGCCGTTTATGAATTTTATTTTGTCGTTTTCAACAATCAAAGCGGAATGAATAAACAACGCTTCGGGTGGTCTGCGGTCAGTGGTTGAACCTTCGCGCAAGGAACCTTCTTTTAAAACCAAATCACCCCGATAAGCATAAACACCGGCAGTACTGGTGGCGCCATTGACAAGGGTAACGGTTAATAAGCCTTTCGCTTGATAGGTTTCAAGTAGCATAGTTCTGTCTCCTGATGTAAATAAAGAAATTAAAGTTAACTTATTTCTAAATAAAGCAAAAGACTTGCCAAGTACTACGGAAATGAATTTTGGTTTTATATTTTTATATATAATTGATTTATAACATAATATTTCGGTTAAATTCATGCCAACCCTAAATTAGGTGAAATAAATTGCAGTAATACTGACAAAAGCTTGTTACTTACCTTACAAAATTGCCTTCCGGTTTGGTGCGGGTTATGACAAAAGTTGCGTGGGGTTTTTGGCAGCCGCTTTTAATCCGTCAGGGTGGTGGTATTCCTAATCCCAGCAAGTTTTTAGGCTATGCAATAAAATAACTTTGGTTTTTTCAATAGGAACAGGTAGCCAATATGATCAACATTCGCGTCGCAAAGCCAGACGATATTCCAAAATTGGTTGAATTATTAACTGCGCTGTTTACCCTTGAAACCGATTTTGTGGTCGATACGGACAAACAGGCTAGCGGTCTCTCGCAACTGCTCAACAATGATCATGCCTGTGTCTTGGTGGCGTATGTAGAGCCGCAAAACAGCATGTCTTTCCCGCAACAAGTGGTGGGCATGTGTAGCATCCAAACACTCATTTCAACCGCCGAAGGGGGCAGGGTGGGCTTACTGGAAGATTTGATTGTGGCAGCTGAGTTCCGTCAGCAGGGGATCGCCACTAAACTGCTGGCACAGGCCAGTGATTGGGCAGAAAGAGGCGGCCTTAAACGGTTACAACTATTAGCCGATAAAACCAATTTGCCCGCATTAGGTTTTTATGCACGTCAGGGTTGGCAGACAACGCAGATGATTTGTTTGCGCAAGTTTCTTTGAGAACGGGCAAAGTATATTTCCCATGATTATTGGCTGTTATGCTGATTATTCCAATATGAATTAAACCCTAAATGATTAAAAAATTATTTTAATCGCTAGATAAGTGTGTATTTTTGGCTAGATTTGCTTATCGCGTGCCGTTTTAACCAGCTAAGCACCTTGTTTGAACTCGCATCCACCTTTATTCATGCTTTTTCCGCTTATAATTCCCTTCAGTCTAAATATCCCGTCAGGATTTTACAATGCCGCTTAGCCGTAAGGAAATCAGGAATAATGCTCATGCGTTCACCAAGGAATGGCAGGGTGAACGTAGAGAACATGCCGAAGCCAAGCCGTTTTGGGAAGCTTTCTTTCAAGTATTTGGCATCAGCCGCAGACGGGTCGCCAGTTTTGAAGCACCCGTAAAAAAGCTCGACGCCAATACCGGCTTTATTGACCTGCTCTGGCCGGGTAAACTCTTAATTGAACACAAATCCTACGGTAAAAACCTCGATAAAGCCTACCAGCAGGGCCTGGCTTATTTTGTCGGTCTCAAAGAAGCCGAACTGCCGCGTTATGTCCTCGTCTCGGATTTTGAACGCTTCAAGCTTTACGATCTGGAATCCGACACCCAGCACAACTTCACCTTGGGCGAGCTAGCCGATAACGTCCACCTGTTTGACTTTATCGCGGGCTATGAAGACGTCGGCACCAGTATTCAGGAAATCGACCTCAATATTCAAGCCGCCGAACTGTTGGGTAAGTTTCATGACGCCCTGTTGGACAGCGGTTACAGTGGCCACGCGCTGGAAATCTTTCTGGTGCGCATCCTGTTTTGCTTATTTGCCGAAGATACCGGCATTTTCAGCCGCCATCAGTTTGTCAACTACCTGCTCAACTACAGCAAAGAAGACGGCTCAGACACCGAAATGCATTTGGCAAAACTGTTTCAGGTGCTGGACAGTCCGGTAGATGCACGTAATAAAAACCTCTCCACTGACCTCAACGCCTTTCCCTACGTCAACGGCCATCTGTTTGCCGAACGCATCGACATGCCATCCTTTGACCACGCCATGCGCGATGAATTAATGGAATGCGCCTATTTTGACTGGTCAAGCATATCCCCCGCGATTTTCGGCTCGCTGTTCCAATCGGTGATGACCAAGCAAAGCCGCCGAAATTTGGGCGCACATTACACTTCGGAACGCGATATTTTACGGCTGATTAAACCCTTGTTTCTGGACGACTTGCACACAGAATTTGAACGGCTTAAAAAGCTCAAAGGCGGTGCGCAAAAAACCGGCAACAGCAAGCAGCAGCAACTGATCAATTTTCAACAGCATTTGTCGCAGCTGCATTTTTTAGACCCCGCCTGTGGCTGCGGCAATTTCCTGATTATCACCTACCGCGAATTACGCCGCATGGAACTGGCGATTCTGGAGGAGCAAAGCCACGTCAACATGCACTCCCCCCTTATTGGCATTGAGCCTTTGATTCGACTGGATTGTTTTCATGGCATCGAAATTGAAGAATGGCCGGTACGCATTGCCGAAGTCGCCATGTGGCTGACCCAGCACCAAATGAACCGCGAGTTTGCCAAACAATTTGGCCATGAACCGGATTTACTGCCATTGAAAACCGCTGCGCATATCGTGCAGGGCAATGCCTTACACCTAGATTGGCAGACGGTCGTGCCCATTGAAAAGCTGAATTTCATCATGGGCAATCCGCCGTTTGTTGGAAAGCAGTTTCAGAGCCAAGAACAAAAAAATGACATGGAAATAGTTTTTACAGGCAATAAGAATTTTAAAATTTTAGATTTTGTTTCATGCTGGTTTTACAAAGCGGCACATTTCATTACTAACTCATCAATTCAAGTTGGCTTCGTCTCTTCAAACTCGATTACACAAGGAGAACAAGCGGGAACCCTATGGGGTTTGATTTTAACGCTAGGCTGTCATATTAACTTCGCCCATAAAACTTTTGCTTGGGCATCTGAAGCTAGGGGAAAAGCTGCTGTTCATGTCGTAATAATTGGCTTTGCGAAATTTCATACCGACAATAAATACCTTTTTGATTACCCAAAAATTAAAGAGGAGCCAATTAAGCTGAAGGTATCGACCATTAATCCCTATTTAATCGATGCGGCTGAAGTTATTTTAGAAAGTAGGAGCAACTCACTGTGTAAAGTTCCACCTATGGTTTTTGGAAGTATGCCTAATGATGGTGGCTTTTTGCTTTTAAACACACAAGAAAAAAATGAACTTATCAAGCAAGACTCCAAAACCGCAAATTGGATTAGGCCCTTATTGGGAGCTGAAGAGTTTATTAATGGCAAAGAGCGGTGGTGTTTATGGTTAGTTGGCATTGCGCCCGATGAATTAAGAAAAATGCCGGAAGTAATTAAGCGAGTTCAAGCAGTAAAGGAATATAGATTAGACAGCAAACGAGATGCCACTAGAAAGCTCGCTGACTCGCCCATGCTCTTTGGGGAAATAAGGCATCCAAATACGCCCTATTTGCTAGTCCCTAAAGTATCTTCAGAACGAAGAGAATATATTCCAATTGGCTTTTTAAGCGAAAACACAATTTCAACTGACCTGAATTTAATAGTCCCCAACGCCACCCGCTACGAATTCGGCGTACTGGAATCCAAGATGCACATGACCTGGATGCGCGCGGTAGCAGGCCGCTTAAAAAGTGACTATCGCTATTCTGCCAAATTGGTGTACAACAACTTCCCCTGGCCGGAAACCGACGATAAGCAACAGCAAGCCATTGCCGCCGCCGCGCAAGCCATTCTGGACATCCGCTTAAACTACCCCAACAGCACCCTCGCCGACCTCTACGACCCGCTCACCATGCCAGCCCCCTTACGCAAAGCCCACACCCACTGCGACAAACTGGTCGAACAAGCCTATCGCAAAGAGCCGTTTAAAGACGATGCCGAACGGATTCAGTTTTTGTTTGAGCGGTACCAGGCCTTGATTGAAGCAGAAAACAACCCATCGTTCCCACGCTCCCGCGTGGGAATGCAGCCCGAGACGCTCTAGCGTCACAAACTAACCAGGTGAAAGGTGAAAAAACCGTTACCGCATTACCGAGCCGGATAAGCCACACTTTGTGACGTATACGGTAGTGAAGCGGCTGGCGGTTTTTGAAAAGATTGCACGTTGCGCTGTTGACGCATAAACTTGATCGTGAATATCGGTTTCGGACGCCGAATGAGTGAAACGGGACGCTGGAGCGTCCGGAACTGCATTCCCACGCGGGAGCGTGGGAACGATAAAAAAAATCTCGTCGTATTCCACAAACGAAAATTAACGCTAAAGCTTAGTAATTACCGAAATCAATTAAAATCATGCCTATTTTCATAATCTCCCGAGAAGCTTTGGTAAAAATTGGATACGCATGCATCGTTCCCACGCTCCGGCGTGGGAATGCAGCCTCAGACGCTCTAGCGTCATAAAATAACAGTTATGGGAAAAAGCCGTTACCTGATTACCGAGCCGGATAAACCGCACTTTATGACCTGTACGGTGGTGGAGTGGCTGGCGGTTTTTACGCGGCCTGAAACGGTGCAAATCATTCTGGATTGTTGGCAATACCAACGAGAGCAGGTGAGCCTGAAGCTTTATGGCTACGTGATTTTAGAAAACCATCTGCATTTTATTGCCCAAGCGCCTGAGTTGGATCGGTGTGTTGCCAGTTTTAAGTCGTATACCGCACGGCGGATCATAGACACGCTACAAGAACAAAAAGCCGAGCGGCTTTTGCAACGATTGCACTTTGCCAAGTTGGCGCATAAACGCGACCGTGAGTATCAGTTTTGGCAGGAAGGGGTACATGCCGAGTTGGTGTTTAGTGATGCGATGATGCGGCAGAAGCTGGATTATATTCATGCCAATCCGGTTAAGCGTGGTTATGTTGCGTTGCCGGAGCATTGGCGTTATTCCAGTGCGGCTAATTATGCGGGCTTAGCTGGGTTGATGGCAATTGATCGCTGGTGAAGTGGGACGCTGGAGCGTCTGGGGCTGCATTCCCACGCTGGAGCGTGGGAACGATGGAAATTAAGTTTTGTAGGTTGGGCAGAGCGATAGCGAAGCCTAACATTTATGGCTTCAATGTGTTGGACTTCCTTGCGTCAGCCTAACCTACTGAACTTAACCATTGCCAGAATGGTTGGACACCTTGATAGCCGGTATAGCGGGCAATCTCTTGCTGATCCTTAAACAACACTATGGTTGGGGTTGCAAACAATGCTTGCTTAAGTTGCCAGCCGTTGGGCGGCGTCGTTGCATTGGTCGATACGATAGGAATTGGATTTTTCCAGGTTGCTAATACTTCCTTATCGAATTGCCTGCAATAGCCGCATTCAACTGCTTCAAAAGCAATCAGTTGTTGCTTGGTATTGAGTTTGATTTGTTGCCAGCGCCCAGTTTCTGCGGTTTTATCCGCTAAAGGCGTGCTATGGCGCTGTTCGCCGCGAGTTGCTAGACTGGGGTCAGAATAAGCAACGCCAGATCCCCCCAAACCGCAATAGCCCTGCGGGTTTTTCTCCAAATAGTCCTGATGATAGTCTTCGGCGGAAGTATAGTTTTTGAGTGGGGCAATTTCAGTGGTAATGGGCGTGGCAATGCCAGCGGTTTTTAAGTTGGATTGATAGATGTCGCGGGTTTTCTCTGCCAATTGATGTTCGGCATCGCTACGATAAAAAATTCCGCTACGATAATTACTCCCCATGTCATTGCCTTGGCGATTCCCTTGGGTAGGGTTGTGATTTTCCCAAAACTGAATTAGGACCCGTTCAAGGCTGGTTTGCTTTGGGTCGTAATAGACTTTAACCACTTCGGCATGGTTTTTAAGGGCTTTGCCTGTTTGTATTGCTTGTTCGCTGTCATGCAGCGATTGGTAGTTTGGATTAGCCATATCACCACCGGCATAGCCAGCTTCAACATCTAAAACACCTGCTAGGGCTTGCATCCGTTTTTCAGCACCCCAGAAACAGCCCATGCCCAAGACAATGTAAGGGGTATTGCGGCTAACCGCCGCTTTATTTAGGGAAGCGTTAGCACTATCACCCGCCCACAGTGGCGAGTTTGAAACCATCCCCATCGCCATCACGATAATGCCTAGCATCAGTAAAGGCCAAAATGTGCGATACCCTTTATTCATAAACAACCCCTGCCCTTAAATTCAATTGCCTATTAGAACGGCTTAGTTCCAGCTATTTGATGGGACAGTTTTATCCCACATTTGTTACGGCTACAGGTAAAAAAAATTTATCCGGTGGGGTTTGCGATGATCCCCCAAAACGCGATGCGTGATCGTAAGCATTGTATGGGGGTGATTAACTCGCTGCAGACAGGAGTAGTTGTTTAATGAAAGAATGGGCGTTAGCTGATTATCCGAGTAATGCGGTTTTGTTTTCCGGTCTGGTTGTACCAAGATAATAGGCGCCGTCGCCGTGATTAATGACCCGTCGATAAGGCTGGGCATCCATTTCTGCGAGATAGACAATAGAGTGGGTTTTAATCAGGCAATAGATCATTTCGCCCTCCTGTAAAGCCATGTCCCGACAAGCACCGGGGGTGATTTCAGCAAGTAGGGTAGTGCCGCAATCGATTTGTACGATAAAGCTCTCGCCACTTAAAATGAGTGCGCAAATTTGACCTTTGAGTTGATTTTGGATGGAAATGCCGTTGATATAGTTGCGCGATAAGGCAATGTCGTTTGCGCGTATGGAAATTTGGGATTGGCTGCCAATCGTCAAATGCGGCCGCAGGGGTAAAGCGAGGGATAGACCAAAGTTGTCCGCCATCGTGCAACCGGACACAGGGTCATGACTGCCAATAGTGACCGGTAAAATATTGTCAACCTGACGTATCCCTAAATAGCGCAGCATACCTTGTTGTTTGGCAAACTCACGCAACGAGCCGTTACTCAGCACTTTGCCCTGGTCTATGACGATCAGTTGATCGGTCAGCGCCAGAATTTCACCTAAACTTTGACTGGCATACAGTGCCGGTAAGCCCAGTTCGTCCTGTAAGCTTTTGAGCAGCGGCAACAATTGTTCACGGTATTCGTGACCGATAGCGGCGAAGGTTTCATCCAGAAGTAATAATTGCGGTGATTTTAATAACGCACGCGCCAAGGCCACCCGTTGGTATTCACCGGTAGACAGTAATTCAACAGCCTGATCGAGCAGCGGGTCGAGTTCTAACAGGCTGATTAAAAAATCCAGTTTGAAGAGTCTGCGCTGCCTTAAGGTGCGGTGGTAGGCGGCGGTCAGGTTTTCACGAATACTTTCAGCCGAGTTACCTGAATTGAGTTGCAACACTGCGCCTACTGGACGTTGCTCGTAAGGCATCATGATACCTTTACGGCTATCGAACAGAATTTTGCCGTCCAGCACGATATAGCCAGTTTGTGGTTGAATAGTACCCGCAATTAAGCCGAGCAGGGTGCTTTTACCCGCACCGGATTTACCAAATAACCCAATACTAGCATCGTTTACGGATAAATTGGTGCTCAGGTCGAAATGCCCCCGTCGTAGTTTTACATTCATTTCCAATAACATGTTGGCCTCTTCTTGAGGGCAAGCCCGACGCGGCTACAACTAAAAAACAGTAAGCATCCGCCTCGGTTATGAGTTTATCCGGCGACTGCTAAAATAACCGCGCCTGCTTTAAACGCCGCTGTCGCTGCTTGGCCTTTACGTAAGCCCAAAGTTTCAACGCTGTCATTAGTTACCGTGACCACAACCTTTTCGCCACCGCTGAGTTCAAGATCAACTTCGGTATTGACCGCACCCGGTTTTACTTCGGTGATCGTGCCCTGTAACTGATTACGGGCGGATAATTTATAGCCCCCAAAGTTGGTGACCAGAATAATTTGTGGGGCTTTTACCAAGGCAATAACCGATACCCCACTTTTAATCGCCAAAGCGTCAATAGACTCTTTGGTTACAGAAGCCACAATAGTTGCGCCACCTGTTAAGCTCACAAGAACTTCGGCATTGACCGTACCGATGATGACGTCACTCACGGTACCTTTAAACTGATTACGTGCACTTGCTTTCATAATGTTTATCCTATTAATTAATTTAAAATGGATGTACCCTTGATTTGCACATAAACCGCCATGCCAATCTGTAAACCCAGCAATAAGCGGGATTTACGGGTAATAAGTGCCAGCAAAAACTGCTTGCTGACTTTTAACTGCACTAAGCTCTGTCCAGCTTGGTCATCGACCAAGCCTGAGATGGTCGCGGCCAGCACATTTAAAATACTGCTGGCTTTAGGGGCTTCTAACGCGATACTGACATCGCGGGCAAATATCTGCACCCGTAATGGTGAACCAATTTCTGCATCAATCGCCGGTAAACTCAGCATTTCACCCTCAAAAGCCGCACGGGTGAGATGATAATCGAGTTCATGCCCTATAATTTTCCCTTCCCATACCGTCGCCGCCTGTTGATCTTGCGATAACGGTAAATCGAGCCTGCTTAAGGTTTCGGGCAAACTGCCGGTAGCAACGACTTTGCCTTCCGCCAGTATCACCAGATAGTCCGCCAACTGCGCCACTTCCTGCTGGGAATGCGTGACATATAAGATGGGGATATGCAATTCCTGATGCAGGCGCATGAAATACGGTAGCAATTCCTGTTTGCGTTTGGCATCCAAAGACGCCAGCGGTTCGTCCATGAGCAAGATTTCAGGATTTAACGCCAGCGCCCTGGCAATGGCGACCCGTTGCCGTTCGCCGCCGGAGAGACGTTCCGGCATACGTGATAATAAATGTTCTATGCCCAAGAGTTCTAATGTCTGCTGCAAATTGACATTTGCGGATGACTTGGCAATCCGTTTCAAGCCAAATTGCAAATTCTCCGCGACAGTCAAATGTGGAAATAAACTGGCTTCTTGAAAGACATACCCCAGCGAGCGCTTATGCGTTGGCAAAAAGAAGTCACTTTCGCTGTCCTGCCAAGTATTGCCGTTGATTTGCAAAAATCCCTGCGGGGCACGCTGCAAGCCCGCGATACAACGCAACAAGGTGGTTTTACCCGAACCGGAATGTCCAAACAGCACGGTGATGCCAGCACCCGGCAAAGACAAATCCACAGCCAGCTGGAAATTAGCAAATTGAAGCTGAAAACGCGCAGTTATAGGCTGAGTCACTTGATTGGGTGGGCAACGGGTTGGGTTTTCAGGACACTATACATTAGCAGCAATACGGTAAACGAAAATACCAGCAAACCACCCGCCAACCAGTGCGCTTGCTCATATTCCAAGGCTTCCACATGGTTATAAATTTGTACTGAGACCACACGGGTTTTATCGGGGATATTACCGCCGACCATCAGCACTACCCCGAATTCACCCACGGTATGGGCAAAGCCTAAAATGGTGGCGGTTAAAAATCCAGGGCGCGCCAACGGCATCACCACACTGAAAAAAGTATCTAATGGGCTAGCCCGCAAGGTTGCGGCGGCTTCCAGCGGACGTTCGCCGATCGCCGCAAACGCGGTTTGCAAGGGTTGCACCACAAACGGCAGGGAATACAAGACCGAGGCAACCACTAAGCCAGCAAAGGTAAATGGTAAGGTACCCAAGCCCAGTTCGGTGGTTAAACGACCGACCAAGCCCTTTGGCCCCATTAGCACCAACAGATAAAATCCCAAGACGCTGGGCGGCAACACTAAAGGCAAGGCCACCAGCGCATTCGCAATGCCTTTCATACGTGACTGTGTGCGTGCCAGCCACCAGGCCAGCGGCGTACCCAGTAACAGCATCAACACTGTGGCGATACTGGCGACTTTAAACGTCAGCCAAAGGGTCGCGATATCCGCCTCGTTTAACATTGGTGTCCTCCTTTAAGCCGCTTTGGGTAACTTAAACTCCTTGGGGAGTTCATAGCCATATTTCTGGATAATCGCTAAGGCTTCCGGCGATTTTAAAAACTTCATCAGTGCTTGGGCCGCTGGATTTTCGGCACCCGTTTTCAACAGGATAGCATCCTGCAGGATTGCTTTATGTTTATCGTCAGGTACTATCCAACCGGAACCGCTAGCGATTTTGCCGTTTTCAATCACTTGCGACAACGCCAAAAAACCCAGTTCGGCATTGCCGGTACTGATGAACTGCTGGGTTTGGGCAATGTTTTCGCCTTGTACGAATAAGGGTTGTAATTTGTCACACAACTCCATACCTTGCATTAATTCAACTGCCGCTGCACCATAAGGGGCTAGTTTGGGATCAGCCAAGGCGATGTGTTTAAAGCCGCCTTTGCTCAAGATTTTGCCTTGATCGTCTACATAGTTAGGTGTCGCTGACCACAATACCAATTTACCCACTGCATAGGTGAATTGGCTGTCCGCGACTGCAAAATCATCTTGTGCCAGTTTTTTAGGATTTTTTTCATCCGCTGACAAAAACACTTCAAAGGGTCCACCATTTTCTAATTGAGCCACAAATTTACCGGATGCGCCGAACGATAGGTTGGCGGTATGACCTGTGGCCTTTTCAAAAGCCACTGCGATTTCGGTCATCGGTTTGGTAAAGTTGGAGGCGACCGCAACGAGCGTGGTGGCGGCCTGACTGATTGAAGAAGCTAATAAAAGCCCTAAAAATATCAGCGTGTTAAATTTCATCCTATTCTCCCTGTATTAACATTAAAATCGAAGTTGGGTTTGGACATAGAAATAATCGACATCTTGTCCGTTGGGTGCAGAAGGCGCCTGTTTCGCAAACTGGCCTTTAAACAAATGCGTCCAGCCGGTTTCAAAATTAAGGCTGCTGTTGAAATCATAGCGGGCAGTCAGTTCCAGTTGCTGACCAACATAATCACCACTACGTCCGGTTTTATCCTGCAAACCATTACTGCCCCAGCTGTCAGTCTTTGATGCCAGCCAAAAAGCACGATGGCTTAAAGCAAGCTGCACATCTTCACGCGGCGCGGCACTGATGCGTAAACCCGGTGTGTTCAGGTTGGTGCGGGCAAAAGCACCATATATCCCAGTAGGGCCAAAGTCAAAGCGGCGTGCGCCATACAAGGTATCAAAGCGCTGGTCTTTACCGTCGTTCGGGTTATCATCGCCACTGGCATAATCATATTCGAAAGCAAAACGCGGAGACCAAGGCATTTCAAAGGTATAACCGGCATCGAAATGTTGCATCCAAGCTAAGTGCTGTTGATCTTTATGGTCGGTAGCGGCAGTCGTGGCACGAACAGTACCGATTTGACCGATAGATTCCAGTTGAAAGTCAAATTTGCCCTTGGTCGGTTTGATAAAAAAACGCGCGCCGGGAGTGAAATAGCGGCGGTTTCGGGTTAAATTGTTAGCACTATCGCTTTCGTCCAAATGGTACAAATACAGTTCGCTGCTAATATTCAAAGGCAGATTATACAGTTCAAAAAGACCACCCGAGAATAAGGTGTGTCCGTCCTCTTCATCAAAACTGTGTACGTCATTGAGAATATCCGTCGCAGTCGTTGGATAACGAATGACGGGCGTCGTCACAAAACCGGTAAACTGCCAATGGCTGTAATCGGTGATCCGCAGCTTGCCACCCGTGAAGCTGTTAATGGTGTTGCGGAAGACGTTTCTGGCAACTAAGCGCCGACTGCCTAAATTCAACATTTGCCGACCACCAACCACTTCCACGCCGATGCCACTGTAATTAAGATTTTGCTTGGACCATGCCAAGTAAGCTTGAATGAAATCAGCCGTATCAACATGCGTGTTATTGACACCGGAACCGCTATCAGCCCCTAGCTGGCGGGCATCCAAAAACTCGCTGCCGACGCGCCAAGCGCCATAACGGGCCTCTAACGCAACATCCAATTGCAGCGGAATTTGTTGGTCCCCGCCTTTGGCATTGGCATTAACCCTACCATCCAGTGATTCATAACGAACCCGTTGTTCGACCGACAATGACAACCAATCCGGTAGTTTCAGAGCGTCGTGCAGATTCCATGCGGGCTGTTCATATTTACCACCGCCGGTTAAACCATCCTGCATTTGGCTGGAAAATGCCGCAAAGGGGGGGCGAGTGTATGTAATAGCTGGCGGCGGGTTTTTTTCTGCCGCAATAATATTACCCATCAAAAAATGGCTGGCAACGGATAGGCTAATTGTGAACTTAAGCTTTGGGGGCATGGTATTTTCCTTTGATGTAAAAATATTCCGTTGAACCCCATTGTTATGGGCATCCAGCTACATCAATTATAAGAGCAAAGCGTGTGCCAAACAAACCTTATTACCATAAGGTTATAGCGGTGGTTGTTTTGAGGAATTAAGGGGATTTAAAAGTGTGTAAAGAAGTAGACAAATATGCACAAAAACAACAAAAATTAAGTTAATTTTGTAAGATACCTTACAATCATGTAACCACTTCACAATGAAACAGGCTTAACTGTCCGCAGGCACAACTATTGCTTATTAAAGTAATGTAAGGACTTGTGCCTTTTTTTCTAGCCAGCACGGGTTTTTCCATGTCCGATTTTGAGTTGCCTAACAATCCTAATAACCGCCAATGGGTAGACGCAGAGTTACGTTTACTGGGTGGCTTGAATATGCGTTTATTCAAGCTGCTGGAAGCCATTCAGCGAACTGGTTCTATCAACCAAGCGGCCAAAGAAATTGGCATAACCTATAAGGGTGGTTGGGAAATGATCGAGCGGGCTAATAATTTTGCACCCAAGGTTTTGGTGACTACCGCAGTTGGCGGTAGTAAAGGCGGTGGAACAAGGCTAACCGCTACCGGCAGTGCGTTTCTGGAGCTCTTTATGCAGCTTCAGCGGGAACATAAGCAATTTTTGGGGCAGTTAAACCAACGCCTGAGCAATAATCAGGACATTGTATTTCTACTTAAGAGGTTAACCATGAAAGTCAGTGCGCGTAATCAATTGTTTGGGCAGGTTGTTTCAGCTACAGCTGGAACTGTTAATGTCACGATCGAAATAGCCTTAAAAGGGGGCGAAACCCTGGTTGCAAGCATTACTAAAGAGTCTGCTGACTCGTTGGGTATTCAAAAAGGCTTAACGGTAGTTGGCCTGATTAAAGCGCCGCAGATTATAGTGGTCACCGATTTTGGTGGGTATCGGCTGTCGGCAAGAAATCAGCTTACTGGTACGGTTTACCGTATCCAAAAGGGGGGGGTTAACTCCGAAGTCATTATTAATCTTAAAGGTGGGGATTCTCTGGCGGCTACGCTCACCAATGACAGTGTTGAAGCCTTGGGGTTAGAGGTCGGCAAAACGGCTACGGCGGTATTTAAAGCGGGTGCGGTAATTCTTGGCGTGGCATTTGAGTAAAACAGCCTTCTGAGTCTGTTTTGATCAAGCGTGTCAATTGATGGGTTGTTTTTTGAGATTACAAACGCAAATTACTTCTAGATCAACGATCCAAAATCAATATCCCGCATTTGCATGTGTTTATAAACAGGCGCGAAGCGCTAATACTCCGCATTACTGCTTTTATTCTATCATCTTGCTTCGCTGCAATTTCCAACTGACTTGCCGGGGAGGCCTATAAATCAGGGTGATTCTTTGCGTTTTTTCTGCGCCATACAAATATTCCCACCCCGACAGCACCTACGACAAACAGCACCATTAAAAGTGGATGCTGGTAAAACGTATCAAAAAAACCGCCCATCCCTTGTGATGTAGCGCGATAATAAGGCCCCATGATTTACTCCTGCCCTTGGTTGGGATTTCAGTTTAGGTTAGTGGTAAAGTTAGCGGTTAAATGCTTTCATCCAAAGATCCAAGAAGACATTTTTAACAATTGATTTCGTTGACAATAGAAACTCAAGTTTAATAAAAATGTTGAACTGAATAATTTAGCTTTCCTTAGAGCTTACCTTATAAATTAGTGTTGTCCAGTTTACGGTAGATACTCTACTTAATAAAAAATGCCTTATAGAGTTCAATTGAGAAATGGCAGTGTTAAGGCTTCGAATCGTTTCGGTTTATCGTATTTAGCTAATTGCGTTACGCATTTGTTTCTTTTGGCACTCCATGCAATAAATATAATCACCAAATTTCCGTTTATTAGACCAGCAAAACTTTGCCACATTATAGGAAATTGACACTCCGCATGTGTGGCAGATAAGTTTTGGGTTGGATTTTTGTGCGTCTTCGACAGATATTGATTGTAGATTTTGTTGGATTGCCGGGTTCTGTTGTTGAGTTACAGAAGAGGGTGTTTGTGACGAGTTTATCGGAAACGATAAGCCAAATTTTGCAAGCCAATCGAATTGAATAGGTTTATGCAGATTGATAATTTCTATTGCCAAGGCTTCAATTGTGTCTTGTCCGATGACCTTAGCGAGCAATAATGGATTGTTATTGCTAATAGATTTGTCGATAGTTTTAAAAAGATGGTCATTCTTGATAATACAATCGAGACCATCAACCTTTGCTTTGGGTCGAGTGATTCTCGCATGCTTTGATACTAAAACAAGGCTCTTCAGATCAGGTTTCATGGTCAAGCCAAGCCTTGTTGGTAAGTTAATGATCCCCGTGTCAAACAAGCGCTTGAGTATCAAAATATGTTTGTTATTTTGTTCAATTGGAGAAGGGACACCATAAGGCTTGCTGCTGAAAAAAGCCGAAAACTCACCATGTTCATTGATTTCAATACCTTCTGAGAAGTGTTTGCTTTCGCAAACCCATATTTCAAGAAAACGATTGATCATTAGATGATCGATTTGAGCGACCAAGCCGCCATGCTCAATCCGTAAGTCATGAATAATCATCCAGTTCTTGCTTTCACCGAAATGTACTTTCATCTCATAGGCTGCTTCGTCTTCGCCCCGGATGCCAGCCTGGATATTACGAATTTCCTGCTCAATCCGTTTTTTCTTTGTTGCATCCGCATTGGGATGAGACAAAAGGCTTTTGATAGCGGATAACTGTGACTGTTTATCATCGGCTAGTTTAATAATCATGAGATGGTTTTTAAGTGGTAAAGTAAAAATAGTCGGATAAGTAAGATAAATTCCTGGTTAGATCTTGGTTGGCGATCAAACCAACAAGCTCGTAGATTATTGTTTAAGCAATGGAATTATATTAATAATAGACTACTGATGATGTTTATCAACTTTTGAAAGCTACTTAATACCATTCCCGTTTGGTGTTTCCCCTTTAGCGAACCACCCTAAACGGAGCAGACAAATCATTTTTTATCGAATTGGGTGTTTCAATCCAAACGACTTTTCAGCCTAATAACAATATCCATTCTTTCATGCAGAACGGCGATAATGCACGGCCGTTTTCCGTCAGGATGAATGTAAAAGATGTAGTGATGTTCGCACCGGGTGACTTGTATTTGCGCAAAACGTTCAGAAAATGTTCGCGAAAGGCATGTGCCGCCAGCTATAATCAGAAAACGGTTTTCCAGCAATGTTGCATAATGTAGTGCTTGCTTTTTGCCCCAATGCTTAAGTGTGTAGCGGGCGATTTCTTTGATGTCTTCTTCAGCCGCAGGCGTTAAATCATAGGGCTGCATAAAGTTACAGCAGCTCTTTCTGGTAGGTTTCGTTGAAAATTTGCTGTACGGATTTATTAACCACTTTGTCTTGCTTAGCCGCTTCGACACGAGGTTGTAAAAATGCGTCCAACTGTTGCAAAGCTTCTATTTCACTTGTTGTTACGGTTTTCGGCAACGGCTGCTGTAAAACCCGTTCCAGAACAAAGTCATTAATATTTTGACCCCGTAATGCGGCTATGTCTTTAAGCTGTTGATGTTGCTCTTGAGTTAATTCAATCGAGAGGTGCATAAAGTTCTCCTGCCATAAATACTGAATTGAAAAAAAGAATACCATCAAACGGCAAAATCACAAATGCCCACTCTCCAATAACAACCCATTTGTTATATTTACTAGCCTTTTTGTCAGCTTTACTACAATCAGATTTTCACTAAACCATAACAATTACAATCCTTTAAAGGTTGGCACAGTGGTTGCTTTACTCAATGCAAACAGCATAAAAAGGCCATCTCATGAAAACCACCAAAGACATCGCTGAACTGCTTGATGAACCAGCGTGTGAGCATAATAAGAAGGAAAAGTCCGGTTGTGCCAAACCAAAACCGGGGGCTTCTGCAGGTGGGTGTGCATTTGATGGTGCGCAGATTGCCTTGCTGCCAATTGCGGATGTTGCGCATATTGTGCATGGGCCGATCGCCTGTGCGGGTAGTTCCTGGGATAACCGCGGTACGCGTTCATCAGGGGCGACTTTATACCGCATTGGTATGACTACCGATTTAACCGAGCAAGACATTGTCATGGGGCGCGCGGAAAAACGGTTGTTCCACGCCATAAAGCAAGCGATTGACACTTATTCCCCGCCAGCGGTGTTTATTTACAACACCTGTGTGCCCGCCTTGGTTGGCGATGATATTAATGCCGTGTGCAAATCGGCTCAGGAAAAATGGGGTGTGCCGGTAGTTCCAATTGATTGTGCCGGATTTTATGGTACTAAAAATTTGGGTAACCGCATTGCCGGTGACGCGATGGTGAAACACGTCATTGGAACCCGTGATCCTGATCCTTTGCCGTTGTCGGCGCAATGTGCAGAGATGATTGTGCATGATGTGAATTTAGTCGGTGAATACAACATTGCGGGCGAGTTCTGGCACGTCTTGCCCTTACTGGACGAGCTGGGTTTGCGGGTGTTGTGTACGTTGTCGGGGGATGCCCGTTTCCGTGAAGTGCAAACTATGCACAAAGCCGAAGTGAATATGATGGTGTGTTCGAAAGCGATGGTGAATGTCGCGCGCAAGTTACAGCAACAATATGGCACGCCATGGTTTGAAGGCAGTTTTTACGGGATTACTGACACCAGTTTGGCATTACGGGATTTTGCCAAATCGCTTAACGATGAGGATTTAATTTCACGTACTGAAGCGCTGATACTACGGGAAGAAACCCGCGTAAGAACAGAACTGGAACCCTGGAAGGAACGCCTTAAAGGCAAGCGCGTGTTGCTGTTTACTGGCGGCGTTAAAAGCTGGTCGGTAATTTCGGCTTTGCAGGATTTAGGGATGGTTGTGGTTGCTACTGGCACCAAAAAATCCACCGAAGAAGACAAAGCCCGCATCCGCGAGCTGATGGGCGAAGACACCGTAATGATCGACGACGGTAGCCCCAAAGCCTTATTAAAATGTGTACATGACCTGAAGGCCGATATTCTAATTGCTGGCGGTCGCAATATGTACACCGCCTTAAAAGCCAAAATCCCGTTTTTGGATATTAATCAGGAACGGGAGTTCGGCTACGAAGGCTACCAAGGCATGCTCGAGCTGGTGCGGCAATTGGCTTTGACCATTGAAAGCCCGGTATGGGAAGCGGTAAGGGCACCTGCGCCTTGGCGCTCATTGAGGACTGTAGCTGCGCTAAATGGCGAGACGCAAGATTTTGCCCCTTCACCACCCATCGCGGCTCTACCGCAAAACGAGGTGGCTCATGGCTGATATTTTAAAACGTAATAAAGCCTTATCAGTTAATCCGCTAAAAGCCAGCCAACCGATTGGCGGTTCTTTAGCGACGCTGGGCTTTGACCGGGCAATACCAATGCTGCATGGCTCGCAGGGCTGCACGGCGTTTGCTAAGGTGTTTTTTGTGCGGCACTTTCGGGAACCTATCCCATTGCAAAGTACCGCAATGGATCAGGGTAGCTCAGTGATGGGCGCTGATGAAAATGTTCGCGAAGGCATCAAAACCATTGCTGAAAAATCCCGTCCCGCGCTGATTACTATTTTAACGACCGGCTTGGCGGAAACCCAAGGCTGTGATGTGCAACGGAATGTCAGGGAGTTTAAGGAAGCTAATCCAGAATTTGCTGATATTGCGGTGGTGGGTGTGACCACCCCAGATTTTACTGGCAGTGTCGAAACAGGCTTTGCCGCGACACTTACCGAGATTATCCGTGCGGTAGTACCGGATGCTAAAGTGGCAGGCACTTCCCCTGGGAAACGTAAACGTCAGGTTAATGTGCTGGTCAATTACATGCTCACTCCAGGTGACTTGGAGGCGCTGCGGGATATTATTGAGCAATTCCAGCTTAGGCCAGTGTTTGTACCTGATCTTTCCGATTCTTTGGATGGCTGCCTGACCGATGAGGATTTTAGCCCGGTCACGATTGGCGGCACGCCCATGTCTGAAATGGCGACGCTAGGCGATGCACTTGCAACAATAGTTATAGGCCCATCCCTTTCAAAAGCGGCGGAAGTGTTGGAAGAAAAAACCGGTGTGCCAACTTATTCTGTCGATCATTTGTACGGCTTGAAAGCCAATGATGTGCTAATTTCAGCGCTTGCTGAAATTAGCGGGCAAGCGGTTCCTGAACGTATTGAACGGCAACGTTCACAATTGCAGGATGCCATGCTGGATACCCACTTTATGCTTGGTCAATTACGGATTGCCATTGCCGCCGATGGCGATTTGTTGAATGCCTTTGTGGATTTGGTGCAGGAAATGGGCTCGGAGGTGGTTGCAGCGGTTACTTCTTGCAATGTGCCATTGTTGGAACGGATTCCGGTTGCCAGCATCAAAATCGGTGACCTAGAAGATATGGAACTTATCGGCAAGGCGCATAAGGTACAACTGGTGATTGGCAATTCCCATGCCGTTGATACCGCGGAACGTTTGGGCACACCGATTTTAAGAGCCGGATTTCCGTTATACGACATTATTGGCGGTTATCAGAAAACCTGGATCGGTTATCGCGGTACCCGGCAAACGCTGTTCGATTTAGCGAATCTGGTCATCAATTACTCGCATGAAGAAATTCCGGTTTACCGCTCTATCTATGCCCAAAAACCCGCCAGCGAATTAACCGACTATCCGCTGTCATGTCATTAACCAGACGTATGCACATAGTGCAAAGCACTGAGGAGATAAAGTTTATGGAAACTGCCCTGAAAGTAGCGTTTGCCACTACCGACATGGAAACCGTCAACCAACATTTTGGCTCAGCTAAATCCTTCGCCTTGTATGCCGTAGACAGGGATGATGCGCAATTATTGGAAGCTGCGCAGTTCGGCGAGCTTAAGGAGGATGGTAATGAAGACAAGTTATCAGTCAAAATCGCTCTATTAGATGGCTGTGCAGCGGTGTATTGCCAAGCGATTGGCGGGTCTGCCATTAGCCAATTGGTTGCTAAAAATATTCAGCCGGTCAAAGTGCATGATGGCAGCAAAATTAAAGATTTAATCGTTGATTTGCAAAATGAAATGAAAGTGGGGCCTTCCAGTTGGTTGGCTAAAGCAATCAAGCAACACCAGAGCCCTAACCCTGAACGCTTTAATCAAATGGAAGATGAAGGCTGGGATGAATAGTTTTTTAAGTATTGGTTGTTGGGCTACGCTTGGCTAGTCCAACCTATTATTTTATTGAGGAGTAACAAAATGGCTGTAGCTGAATTAGTTGTAGAAGAAAATGATACTAACCTGAGTTCTGATATTGTTAAGGACATGGTTAAACAATTGCGTGCGATTGATACTTACGATACTTACGAAGGTTGGTCGGAAGCAAAAATTATTGATCCTATTGTGTTAACTAAAGAGCGTAAACAAAAAATTCCGGTTGTGGGTGATCCCGATGAGATTACCATTGCCCGTTTAAAAGCCTATTACAACTCATTGGCGACGTTGATTGAGAAGAAATCTGGGCTGATGGCGGCACCTATCGTGCATTTGAGCCATGAAGGTTTTGGACGCGCCTTAATCATGGTCGGGAAATTAATCGTGGTCGATAAAATATTGCGCGATACCCACCGTTTTGGCTTTGCAAGCCTGGAAGATTTACGTGAAAAAAGCGATGCGGTAATCGCAAAAGCGCTAGGATTAATTGAAAAATATAATGCTGCTGCAACAGATTAAGGGAGCGCCTGAGTATGTCTGAAGAATTAAGAAAACTGGAAAAAGAAGTTAAAAAAACTAAACGCCTGGCCAATGAACAAGCAATGGTACTGCATGACCTGATAGAAGACAGTCTGCCAGAGGGATATGGTGACTTGTTGGGTATAGCGCAAGCCACTTATGATGCTTGTAAAGAATGGGATGAGGCGAATAAAAAATTGCTTGCCGCCCAAACTGAAGCGGCCTAAGGAGACTGGTATGTCTGAATATGTAACTGGCGTTACTTTTGGCGGGACGGCTTGGACGCCGGCTTATGTGACCGACATCAATCAGCAAACTTGTATTGGTTGCGGTCGGTGTTTTAAAGTTTGTCCACGTGATGTTTTCGATTTAGTGGAAAAAGCCGAAGCACTTGATCCCGAAGATTTTGGGGATAGCTATGGCGATTTTGAGGACGATGATGATAACAGTATGGTCATGAGCATTAAAAATGGCCTTGACTGCATCGGTTGTGAAGCATGCTCTAAAGTATGTCCAAAAGACTGTTTTACGCATGAACATAAACAAGCTGCTTAATTTATAGAAGGATCACGATCATGCCCAGACCTGAAAAACATGTATTGATATGTACTCAAAACCGTCCACAAGGTCATCCTAGAGGTTCTTGTGCCAGTGCTGGGAGTGCTGAAATCATGAATGAATTCATGAATGAAATCCAAGTCCGGAATTTATTTGAAAAAATTCTGCTGACTAACACTGGTTGCATGGGGCCTTGTATGGCGGGGCCAAGCGTCCTGGTGTATCCTGAAGGGGTTATGTATGGCAGATTGAAAAAAGCTGACGTAAAAACCATCATTGAGCAACATTTGCTTGGTGGTGAACCGGTTGCCAGTTTGATGGTGCCAGCTGAGATTTGGTGATGATGAGTTCAAGCGCCAGTTTAGAAGACCAAATTCAGGGCAATCGCAGCGTAGGGGTTGCAATCTGCGAGCGTCTGGGTGAGGAGATCAATAAGCTGGGCTTTCAGGCAAGCGACATAAAGCACTACCCTCATTATGATGAAGCGACCTTTTTACTGATCAAAGACCCTTACACGGGCTTAAAAAATTTAACTGCTTACTGGTATAGTTTAGCCCAACCACACCGGATTGGTTTAATGCAGTTTAATAGTGACGGATCAGTTTACGCGGAATATGACGTGGTAAAACCGCATCCGACTAAAACCCACTGGTTTGTTGAAGGCGTGACCGTGTGGGGAAAACTGGCACAGTTGAAAGCGGAAGCGAAGTTATTACCGATGCCGGAATAACCTTCAGGCTATCCAGTCTGTTCATAAAAGCCTTGTGCTTAGGTTTTTTAAATTCTTGGGGCAAATGTGAGCGAACCTAAACGGATTTATGAGCTATTACTGGATTATGCAGCGAGCGATACTGCGGTGACCGCCTTTAGCATAGGTTTGGTATGGACAGTATGCCAAGCTGAACAGATTGGTTTAGCGATGAGTCCCGGTCAATACACCCGCACCTTACCTTGGTCTGGCACTTTAGTGGGTAAATCCTTAGGCGAGCTGGCCTGCTGGATTAATGATTGGGAGCCTTATAAAGCAACGGTCGGTATGGCTGCCATCAATTGCAGCCTAAACTCTCAGGATTTGCCGGCGGGCATAACCTTACTGGCGCCACCCGAACAAGGAAACCTGGCAGTTTTTGAACATTTTCTGCCGCAACTGCAAGGCAAAAAAGTGGTCGTTATCGGGCGGTATCCCGGCATAGAACGCTATGCAGAACAGGTTAACCTGCATATTGTAGAACGTAACCCCCTCAATAACGATTACCCCGATCCTGCCTGTGAATTTTTATTACCGGATGCTGATTGGGTGTTTTTGACTGCCAGCTCCATTCCCAATAAAACTTTCCCCCGGCTTGCCGAACTGGCGCAACACGCCACCACAGTTTTGATGGGGCCTACTGTGCCTTGGGTGCCGGAATTACACAGCTTTGGCATAGATTATCTCGCCGGTATCGAGGTCATCGATCCGGTTAAACTTTATCAAACCGCAGCAGAAGGCGGTGGTGTGCGTATATTTGAAAATGGTGTACGTTATCGTATTGTTGATCTTACGCCAGATAACAGTATGGCTTGGCTGAAAAATAATATTGCCCATGATTATACTGAAAAACAGCAGTTAACTTTGGCAATGGAACAGTGGTACGCATCGGGTAAAAAAGCCCGCTTTCCTGAATTTACCCAACTCAATCAAATTACCCAGCGGCTTTCACGCATGGACAGTAGCTATAAACGGCTATGGGACGAATATAACTTAGTTGGCGGAAAGAAAATCGACTGGCAAAATAAGCCATTGTAGCTTCCTAAGCTTGAGTGGGTAGGGCGTAAGCCGATCTCAAACCACATCATAATACCAATCCAAAAGTTCTTCACCGCCCCAGTTCTCAGCATCGGGTGGGATATTTTCCGGTGTTTCATAAAGCGTCATTTGCCCCGGTTTTGGTGAGGTCGCCAATAAGCTTTCGGCATATTCTATAGAACAGCCTTGTCTGCCGGAGGCATCATTTAACCATTGCGCCGCCATCGCTATAGCAGCTTCTTTGGTTTCACCAAAGCCGAAAACGGCGTAATCCTGTTGCACGTATAAAATGGTCATTGCTGCCCCTAAAGGATTGTCTGTTTGAAGTAAGTGCGGCGAGGCGCTTTAAATTTGTTTCATGGCAATATCCAGGGTTTGGATGCGGTAAGCAATCTGCCGGGGGGTCATATTCAGCAAACGCGCTGCTTTTGCCTGCACCCAACCGCTTTGCTCCAGGGCGGCAATAACCCGCTCCCGGTCGTCCAGCGCTTCATCATTAAAGTCCACACTGGGTAGCTTGGTAAATCTATGACTGTGATCGGCATAGATTTCATTTTCCAAGCCGGTGCTTACGATTACGTCACGGTCAATACTGCCATTCGGGCTCATGATGGCGGCCCGTTCAAGCCGGTTTGCCAGTTCCCGGACGTTTCCCGGCCAGCTATGTTTCATTAGGATGCGAATGGCACTTTCCTTGATTTCCAGAGGTCGACCGCCTTGCTGTTCGGAGATTCGTTGCAGTAAAAAGTCCGCTAATTCAGGAATATCTTCGATCCTATCCCGTAAGGGAGGCATTTCGATGGGCATGACATTCAGGCGATAATACAAGTCTTCCCTAAATTTACCTTCAGTCACTTCTTCCTCAAGTTGGCGGTTGGTTGCCGCAATAATCCGTACATGCACTTTTATAGTTTGGATGCCGCCGACCCGTTCAAACTCACCTTCCTGAAGTACGCGCAACAATTTGGCCTGAAAAGAGGCGGAAATCTCGCCAATTTCATCCAGAAAAAGCGTGCCGTTATCGGCTAATTCAAAACGGCCTTTACGTTGAGTTATTGCGCCGCTAAATGCGCCTTTTTCGTGTCCGAAAAGTTCAGACTCTAATAAAGTATCAGGTAAGGCGGCACAGTTCAGCTTTAGAAAAGGCCCACTGGCACAGCCGGAATTAAAATGTATGGCATTTGCGACCACTTCTTTACCGGTGCCCGATTCGCCGCGAATGAGAATGGTCGTATTCCATTTGGCTACCTGCCGAATGACATCAAATACTTTGATCATGGGCTGTGAGTGACCGATGATGTTCTCAAAACTGTAGTTTTTGATCAGTGCTTGTTTCAGCTGGTCGCGCTCGTTAACTAAATCGCGCTGCTTACGTTCAATCGTCCTGAGCATTTTGACGCTTTGCGCGATGAGGTTGGCAATCATTTCCATGAACCGCGCCCGCTCGCCCAGAAACTGACTGTTGTCAGGTTGCGCGGCCAATACGCCCACTAATTCGCCTTTTTCGACCATAATGGGCGAGCCGATGAAGGGCAGATCAGGGTCATATAAGCCTAACTTGCCTAGAAAACGGGGTTCTTCAGCTACTTTTTCGACTACGATGGTGCGGCCTTCATCGAGGATAGCCCCCATTAAGCCTTCACCAGGATTATACCTGACCGTCTGGGAAGGCTTACCTGCTTCATCAGTATGCACGGCACAGACGATCATGCCGTCATTTTCCATTTCCCTGAGCGTAATCATGCCCGAGCGCATACCTGACCTTTTGTGGAGCAGTTCCAGAACCGCCTGTAATTTGGCCTGTAAATCGTGGGTGCTGTTCAGCACCTGGCTGATCAGGTAGAGGGTGTTCAGTTCTGCTTCTATCAATACAGTACGTTCAGACATCAACTTAACTCACTAAACAATCGCTCTACGCACGGGAAAACTGACTTTTAACCGGCACCCTTCCGTATAATTTGCATCGATATCTATCAGGCCTTGATGCTGGCTCACAATTTCCCTGGCAATTACCAACCCCATACCGGTTTGACCGCCTGCTTTAGAAAATCCAGAGGCAGCAGGGCATGAGTGCCGCGTGGTGTAAAAGGGTTCAAATACTTTTGAGCGTTTATCCGAGGGTATACCAGGCCCCGTGTCTTCAATCGTCACATAAATCAAATCACTGTCGCTGTGGGTGGCGATCGAGAGCCTTTGGGTGCTAGCACTTTCCCGGTCATTACCCGCCGATGGCCCCATTGCCTCAATGGCGTTATCAATTAGTTGCTTAAACAAGATACGTAAACGATTTTCGGAGCCGAGTAATGACGGTAGATTACTTTGTGGCTGCCAATGAATTTCGATGTTATGGCTTAAAAATCGGTGTTCACACAGTAACATCACTTCGTGCAGAATTTGATTCAGATTAATCGGTGTAACAGCGGTTTGGTAAATTTCAGGAATACATTTTTGCATAGTCGCAATCGCTGCTTCGCCGGATTGCTGAATTTGTTGCAAAATGTCCAGTAAGCCCGCATGCCCCTCGCCTTGTTTATGGCGTAAAATCGATTCGGCCGCCTTAATCTGATTCATCGGCATCTGGATTTGATGGATTGCGCCGAGTAGCGTTTCCCGGATACTTCTCACCCGTTCGTCTTCAGCCATTAAGGTTTTTAAGGTTTGGATATACAGCTCATCCATTTGTCTTCGCTGACGGGTGATATCGGTGATGGTCAGGATTAAATAGTGTTTTGAGCTGTCTTCAAAAAAAGCGTCGGCATTGACGGGCTTTTCAATAAACCAGTTCCCCGCACAGGAAAACCAGTAAATACCTTGGGAACCTTTGGTTTCAACGCGAAACTCCCGATTATTAAAACCTTGTTCAGTTTTTTGCAATTGCATCCATAAATCGCCCATCTCATCGCGCAACAGTTTTAAAAAATAATCTGCGGGTTCCCCTTTGCCCAAATCACTGACTAGCGCTTTATAGAGCTGGTTATCAAGAATCACCCGATCCTGGTCATCAATCACCACCATCGCAATGGGAGAGGAGTTAATGACCGACTCAATCAGGAGTTTTTGATTAACGGCTTTTTTCTCTGCTTCGTAGACGCCCGTAATATCACGGTGCATTCCAATGTAGTAGGTAATGACGCCTTGATCATTCAACATAGGCGCAATGGTTAAATCAGAAAGATAGCGGCTGCCCTGTTTATGGCGATTGAGCAGCTGCCCCTGCCATATTTGTTTGCGGCTGATGGTATGCCATAGATCGTGGTAAATGTGCCTGGGGGTGTTCTTGTCGGATAACACCGATTCGTTTTGTCCCAAAATATCAGCGGGTTGATAGCCGGTTACTTTTACAAATTCTTCATTAACATAAAGAATGTTAGCTTTCTTATCGGTAATGGAAATAGCGATAGGCGCCTGCTCAACCGTTTCAACGAATATTTGATAGGGCACTTTATTGAAGTTGCCTGCTGTCGGTAGGTTTGGCGCAAGTTCATCAATTATTTTTTCAATATTGGTATGCGTCTGCAAATAATGTAATGAGGTTTTATTCATGAGGCGTGTCCAAAAATAAATCAGGCAATTAGTCTAGGGCAAGCAGAAATAATGCCAAAAAGCTAAAACCAGGGGAATGTAAGCGAATTCAGGATGCTTTGTTGATGGTCTATATCTTGGGTTAGTTGATTTTGCGTTGATTCTGACGTTGTAGTTGATGTTTGCTAGCAACTGTTCAGTGTAAGGTTTACGACAGAATTTTGTTATTAGCAATCCTCTGTCCTATTTCCCACAGTATTTTTGCACCATTTTGGTATGCGAGGCACCACGAATGCCAGTTAGAAAATCGGTGTGCTAGCTCATTTCACTTATGCTTCGGCTCTTAGGGAGGCACTATTTGCATTTTCGCCTTCCTAAACAGGGAGCCATATAAAATTGGCATAATTTCTGCTGCTTATTTTTCAAGGATACAAAGGCTAAGGGGAAAAACTGTGGGTGATTATCTAATGCTGTTATTGGGGACGGCTTTGGTCAATAACGTCGTTCTGGTGAAGTTTTTGGGGCTTTGCCCGTTTATGGGCGTTTCAAAAAAACTGGATTCGGCTTTAAGCATGGGGCTGGCGACTACTTTTGTGCTTACCCTGGCGGCATTAACCAGTTGGCTGTTGGAACATTTTATTCTCGCCCCTTTTAATATTCAGTTTCTCCGCATTCTTGCCTTTATCTTGGTGATCGCTGCGGTCGTGCAGTTTACCGAAATGGTAGTGCATAAAACCAGTCCGTTGTTGTATCAAATTTTGGGTATTTTCTTACCGCTGATTACCACCAATTGCGCGGTATTGGGGGTGGCTTTGCTGAATGTGCAGGAGCAGTATGGCTTGATGCAAAGCCTGCTGTTTGGGTTCGGCTCGGCCTTAGGCTTTACCTTGGTGATGGTGCTTTTTGCCGGCCTGCGGGAACGGCTGGCTTTGATGGCGGTTCCGGTATTATTTTCGGGTACTCCCATTGCTTTTATCACCGCAGGCATTTTGTCACTGGCTTTTATGGGCTTTGCTGGTCTTTATACTACACATTAACAGGGCTTAGAGCATGTATGTTTTAGCTGCGATTGTAAGTTTAACTCTACTAGGCTTGTTTTTAGGCCTATTGTTGGGTATTGCCGGTAAGTATTTAAAAGTTGAAAGCAGCCCATTGGTTGATGAACTGGAAGCTTTATTACCCGGATCGCAATGCGGCCAGTGTGGGTTCCCCGGTTGCAGACCCGCGGCGGAAGCACTTGCAGATGGCAAAGCCAGTGCGACAATTTGCCCCCCGGGTGGCAGTGCTTTAGCGGAACAAATTGCGGCATTGTTGGGCTTGGATCTGGATTTAAGCGCTGTTAAAGAGCCTGAATTACTGGTTGCGCGTGTTAGTGAAGCAACCTGCACCGGCTGTACCCGTTGTTTTAAAGTTTGTCCGACCGATGCCATCGTTGGCGCGCCTAAACAATTACATGTGGTGGTGGCTGATGCCTGTATAGCCTGTAAAAAATGTATTGAGGTATGTCCAACCGAGTGCCTACAAATGCATCCCATAGAAGTTACCTTGCGTAATTGGCGATGGAATAAGCCAATTTTGCCTGCCACGAGTAATGTCCCATGTTAAGTTTTTTTACGAAACCCCGTATCCGCGGTGGCGTTCATGCTGAAGAAAGAAAAGCTGCCACAGCTGCATTGCCGATTGTCACGCATTTTCCTTTGCCCAAAAAACTGTATATTCCGCTGCAACAACACGTCGGAAAACCGGCCGAGCCGTTGATTCGGGTGGGTGATAAAGTATTGAAAGGGCAACTCTTGGCGTATAGTCAGGGGATGATTTCCGCCCCCGTGCATGCGCCTAGCTCCGGTACTATTGTCGATGTGAATGATTATCCCGCGCCGCACCCATCTGCCTTACCTATTCGCACCATTGTCTTGGAAACCGATGGTAAAGATGAATGGATTCAAGCGCCCAGGATTAGCGATCCTTTTCAGCTTTTGCCTGAAGACATTAGCTTACGGGTCGGGGCGGCAGGTATAGTTGGCTTGGGCGGGGCGACCTTTCCTACTGCGGTTAAACTGAATATGGGACGCGAAACCCAGGTCGATACCCTGATTATTAATGGTGCCGAGTGCGAGCCTTATTTGAGCTGTGATGACCGGCAAATGCAGGAACGTGCTGAACAGATTATCGATGGTGTGCGCTTAATGTTGCACAGCATGGTTACATATAGTGCCGTCGTAGCCATTGAAGATAATAAACCTCTTGCGTTTCTCGCCATGCAAAAAGCCGCCTTACCTTATGGCATTATTAAGGTTATCCAAATTCCCACCCGTTATCCGATGGGGTGGGATAGGCAATTAATTAAGTACGTCACTGGTAAAGAAGTGCCCATTGGCTGCCGCTCATCGGAAATTGGGGTGACTATTCATAATGTCAGTACTGCTTATGCCGTACATAAGGCGATCCGATACGGGCAACCCTTAGTGAGTCGGGTAGTTACTGTTTCGGGTGGTGCGGTAACCCATCCGAAGAACATAGAGGTGCCTCTGGGTACCTTAATTTCGGAGCTTTTTGATTTTTGCGAAGTTAATCTCAGCAATGTCGCGCGTATTATTATGGGCGGCCCAATGATGGGCGATTCTTTGCCACATGCCAATTTACCGACGGTTAAAGCGACCAGTGGCATTTTGGCGTTGACCAGGGCTGAGTTAAAAAATACCGAGGAACAACCCTGTATTCGCTGCGCCAGTTGCGTGAGCGTTTGTCCGGCAGGCTTACGCCCTTTGGATATGGCAAATAATATCCGAATTAATCAACTGGATGTTGCGGTGGATATTGGCTTAAAAGATTGCATCAGCTGTGGTTGCTGTTCTTATATCTGTCCCTCTAATATTCCCTTGGTGCAATATTTTAAATATGCGTCCGGTGAATTAGCTGCCAGACAGCAAGCGCAACATAAGACCGAGCAAACTAAAAAACTGATGGAGGCCCGCACCGCAAGGTTTGAACGCATAGCGCAACGACAAGCCGCAGAAGAGCAGGAACGGCTTGCTGCCAAGGCTGAACGGGAAAAACGTCTGGCTGAAGAGGAAGTAATATCATGACGCCTTCGCTTAAACTCAGTAGTGGTGCCCATATTGGTGCGCCGGTAACGGTAACGCACATCATGTGGCAGGTGATGTTAGCGCTCAGTCCGGCAACCGTTTTTGGTGTTTATGCTTTTGGCTGGCCAGCGCTGAACTTATTTGTTATTACGGTATTATCGGCCCTGTTTTTTGAGGCTTGCTGCCTTAAACTTGCAGGCAGATTTGTCAAACCGGTGTTGATGGATGGTTCAGCGGCTTTAACAGGTTGGTTGCTGGCAATGACTTTACCCCCCTGGGCGCCCTGGTGGATTGGGGTGGTAGGTGCGGGACTGGCAATTGTTCTGGGAAAACAAGTCTATGGGGGCTTGGGGCAAAACCTGTTTAATCCTGCCATGCTTGCGCGCGTGGCCTTACTGATTTCTTTTCCCATTGAAATGACTACCTGGGCGAATGTCTCACCCCTGTTTTTTTCGGACTCACCCGGACTAATCGAGAGTTGGCATATTACTTTTTCAGGTTTAAATAACTTGGATGCGGTAACGGGTGCAACTACCTTAGGCTTCATAAAAACCGAATTCTCGCAAAACCACTTCCTCCCGGGGATTCTCAAGGATTATTCTGAAGCCCTGAATTTTATCGGGTGGACGCGTGGCAGTATGGGGGAAACTTCTACGCTGTTTTTAGCATTGGGTGGTGTGTGGTTAATCCGCCAAGGAATTATTCAATGGCATATTCCGGTTTCTTTATTGATCACCGTTACGCTTTTAGCCAGTCTGTTTCATGTTATAGATAGTGAGCATTACGTTAGTCCCCTATTGCATCTGAATTCAGGCGCGATGATGTGCGTCGCTTTCTTTATTGCCACCGATTATGTAACCTCGCCTAATACACCGGCTGGTTGCCTGTTGTTCGGCGCCGGTTGTGGGCTGTTGATTTTCGTTATTCGAACCTGGGGTGCGTACCCTGAAGGTGCCGGTTTTGCAGTGTTGTTGATGAATGCCGCAACGCCGTTGATTGACCATTACATTAGACCCAGGATCTATGGTCGGGACCGTAAGGGTAAACCCATTGAAATTTCGAAATCATAGTTGGATTAGAGCGTAAATCATGAAACTTGACCCCGCCACCATTGACCGCTGGAAAAAACAAATTGCCAGCTATCAGGCGTTTTTAAAGCGTTGGCTGGAGCCGTCGAATCTGGCCGGGCTTAGACCCAAGTTGGAATTTCAAACCGGCATTTTAGCTGGCTTCGCATTACTTGCCAGTTTTTTGCTGGGTATAACCAACTGCAGTACACAAGGTACTATTCAACAACGTTTGGATGAAGATTTAATCAACTCTATGGCTGAAGTATTGCCCACAGGCAGTTATGAGAATGATTTGCTGCACGACACACTCAGCGTATCTTCCAAAGATTATAACTTGGGTAGCACTGAAACCTTGGTTTATTTGGCTAAGAAATCCGGTAAAGTTACTGCGGTGTGTTTTAAATTGACCGCGCCAGATGGCTATTCCGGTGCTATCAACATGATTATGGGCTTAGATCCTGAGGGCAATATTCTGGGGGTTCGGGTACTTAGCCATAAAGAGACCCCTGGGCTTGGGGATAAAATCGAAGTTACTAAATCAGACTGGATTTTAAAATTTGCCAATCGCTCTTTAGATAACTTGAGCCGCGAACAATGGGCAGTCAAAAAAGATGGCGGTGAGTTTGATCAATTTGCGGGGGCAACTATTACGCCGCGCAAAACCGTTCAAGCCATTTATCGTGGTCTACAGTTTTTTAAAGCGAATCAGAATCAGCTTATCAACCCTTGAGGATAGTGTTATGTTTATTTCAGAAACGTATCGTAAAATTGCCGCTGAGGGACTTTGGAATAACAACATCGTTTTCGGACAAAATTTAGCCTTATGTCCGTTACTGGCTGTAACGGGCACCGCCACCAATGGACTGGGCATGGGCATGGCTACACTGGTGGTTATTACTGCTTCTAATGGCCTAATTTCCTTAACACGGCATTTAATTCCCAGCGAAATCCGTATTCCTATTTTCGTGCTGCTGATTGCCACTTTAGTGACTTTTGTCGATATTCTCATGAATGCCTGGGCGCATGAACTCTACAAAGTACTGGGATTATTTATTGCCCTGATTGTCACCAATTGTGCCTTGCTAGGCCGTGCCGAAGCTTTTGCTTCAAAACAACCGGTGAAACTGGCCTTATGGGATGGTTTTATGATGGGCATCGGTTTTACCTTGGTGTTAGTTGCTTTAGGTGCTGCGCGAGAAATTAGCGCGACCGGCATCTTATTTGCCAACGCCTCTGTATTGCTTGGGGATTCATTCAAATTTTTAGAAGTTACTGTGATTCCCAATTACTCTGGGTTTTTGTTGATGGCACTCCCGCCTGGGGGATTCATTATGTTAGCGTTTTTAATCGTGGGGAAGCGCATGTTGGATCAACAATTTGCCCAGAAAAAAGTTTCCCTAACTAAAAACTTAGTTGAAAAATATCAGGAGACCCTATGAACGTTGGTGTTTGTTATGCAGAAGTTGACCGGCAATTCTGGATGCGTCTGGAAGTACCTGAAAATAGTACGATAGCTGAAACAATTCAGTTATCCGGGGTGTTAAAGCTCTATCCTGAGATTAATTTGGATAGCCAAAAAGTCGGAATTTTTGGCAAGCTTGCTAAACTGGATACCTCAGTCCAAGAAGGTGATCGGGTAGAGATATACCGGCCTATCACAGTTGATCCACAATTGGTGCAACGGCGTATACGCTAAGGTTTCTTAAATATAGTTTAAGAAACCGTCAGCCATTTTTTAATGGTAGACTCAAGTTAAAATATTACAGGCTCTTAGTGAAAATATTGCTTTACTTTGTTAATGAGAATTATTATCATTAATAAAAAATTGTTAAGCGGGATATTAAAAATGTACATATGCGTCTGTAAAGCAGTAACTGACAAGCAAATTACCAACGCCATCATCGAAGGGGCTTGTACCCATAAACAATTGATTAATTGTTTTGGCGTAGGTCGAGACTGTGGTAAATGTAACCAACATATAAAGGAGCTAATTAATTTAAACCATCCCGAAAAACGCACGATTGAACCCTTATGCTCTTAACAGTTAGGTGAGAAAATATGAAAGGTGATACGAAAGTCATTGAGTACCTTAACAAAGCCCTGGAAAATGAATTAACCGCAATTAACCAGTATTTTTTGCATGCCAGAATGTACAAAAACTGGGGGTTTCACAAACTAAACGAAAAGGAATATCACGAATCAATTGATGAAATGAAACACGCTGATCAATTGATCGAACGGATTCTTTTTCTAGAAGGTCTGCCAAATGTGCAAAATATTGGCAAAGTGATGATCGGTGAAAATCCCCTGGAAATGCTGCAATGTGATTTAAAGCTGGAACATATTGCTGTGCCGTTACTTAGAGAAGCCGTTGCTTATTGCGAACGGATGAGTGATTTTGTTTCCCGTGAATTATTTTCGCATATCCTGGAATCTGAAGAAGAGCATATCGACTGGCTGGAAACGCAGTTGGAATTGATTGAAAAAATAGGCATACAAAATTATTTGCAATCCCAAATGTAATATTGCTTAGATAAAGCGGTTGCTGTTTGTGTTAGTGAGTCGTCAGAAGTGGGTAGATGGTAGCCATTTTAAGCTACGAAATCCTGATTTTTTATCCTTCCATCACCTGAGCATAAGCGCGGCGTAATAACTCTATTTCTACAGGAGGTCTGCCGCGCAGTTCCGGTAAGGTTCGCAATTTGCAGTTGCGGCTTTGTAATAGTTTGTGTGGCGGATCCAGCAGAATGAAACGTGCCATGTGGATGGTGATAATACCGCCGGGTGTGTCGATTTGTTCACTAAAGCCAGGCTCCGCATGTAATAGATCGTTGTCCAGCTGTAATTGCTGGTTGATGATGTTAACCAGGGTGGAAGGATGCACACTGACTTTGCTGGGCTCGTTTTCCCCCGGTTCCAAAGCGCTGGATAACAGCGGCAATGGCTCCGGAAAACAAATACTGCCGTTACTGTGCTGCGCAAACAGCATTAAGGCGCTGATGTCGCCTTTATAATAGAGCAACAGGCGGTGCTGTTTGAATAGGTTAATCTGATCCATTAATTGATTACAGCAGCCAGAAGCTCTTCAACACCCGCATCAACAATTTCCAGGCCTATTTTTTTACAAAACCGGCGTTCTTTGTCGGTCGGGTTTTTATTTAAAACCCAGCCTTTATGTGCTGCCGCCCCGTACACAATGTCACTCATCACCATCCGCTCTGAATCCCGGTTTAAGGGCATACCTATAAATAAATATTGTTTACCTTTGCGCGATTCTTTAAGAAAATCTGGAATCGCAAACCCGCCCATTAACTCGGTGATGTAATCAACGTAGTCAGCATCTGAAGCTATAAAGTTGGCTTCAGGTTTTGGCGTGCCCATGGGTTTAAACAAAATCGGTAGGCGCATGTTCACTTGTTCTTGGGCTATTTCGTTGTACTCACTACCATCAAAGTGGTAAATTTTAAAACGGAACTGGTTGGCAGACAATCTAGCGAGGCCCACAATCAAGGTATGTTCTTCGTTCGCGTAACTGTCTTGTAATTGGGTATCCCGATTAATATCGATTACATAAGCCGGTTTCCATTCTGCCAGCCAGTTGTGCACAGAGGCGCGCGTCCATTCGGTTTCGCCGTAGAGTTTGGTCAGAAATTGCCCGAGAAAATTCCGGCCTCTTTTTAATTCCAGATTCATGGCGGCGCGAGGAAACTCATACATCAACTTGGGCGCCATTGGCCTACCGTCATTCATCGCCAGAATTAGGCTGTTGCTGTCAGCAGGCATGGCAGCCCCGGTTGCTTTATTGGTGGCATCAAATAGCACACCCGGCCCCAAATAAGGCACGACTTTGTTCTCATAGACCCCAGATAGTATTTCAGAAAAGACCGTAGCAGACATTGCAAACTCCAAGATTAAGGTTGTTTATACTTTATCTTTAAGCAATAAGTAATCCACTTTTTTGGATTTTTTATGAATAGATTAAGTTTATGATTAATAAAGGATAAAATAGTGACAGTTAAATGGTTAGCAGCTGGTCGGTAGCATTTTGTCTGGTTTATAACAATCCTGCTGTTACTTAGCTGACGCTAACTTTAGTGGACAGTAAGCGCCAGAATCTGGCATTATGCCTGCTCAAGTCACCTTGTAATCCACAGGGTTTTGACAATCCCTAAAATTTTAAACGGTAAAATAATGAGTAATCTCCCCCCCTGTCCGGCTTGTAATTCAGAATTCACTTACGAAGACGGCGGTATGTATATTTGTCCAGAGTGCGCACACGAATGGCCACAAGATGGAGCCGCCCAGGATGGCGGTGATGGCCGTATTATTAAAGATGCGAATGGCAATGTGCTGCAAGATGGCGATAGTGTCACGGTTATTAAAGACCTTAAAGTCAAAGGTTCATCCCTGGTGGTCAAAGTCGGCACTAAAGTCAAGAATATCCGTCTGGTTGATGGGGATCATGATATTGACTGCAAAATCGACGGTATTGGTGCGATGAAGTTGAAGTCGGAGTTTGTTAAAAAGATTTGATGGGTTGGGTGTCTATGCGATGGTGGTTTTGTTGGTTTGGGTGACGGCAGGTGCCCCAACAGCCCGGCACAGCAAATGATGGGGTTCGTTACATTTTCAGCAAGTTATGGAACAAAAAATCCATTTCAACGTTTAGCGCAGACATGGCCTTAAACTACCGCCCTGATTTCGCGAACCATTTTCTTATAACAATTGCTGCTTGGTTTTTGCGCACCGTTTACAGCGGGATAAGGTAACTAAACGGCCTTGTTTAACGTCAAATTGTTGCTGCTTTAAAATTTCCCATTGATGAAATCCACTTCGGCATAGCGTCTTGCCTTTGTGGATTTCTGCGGCTTTAGGTTTTGTAAATGGGATTACGTTACTCATAAGGCATTGAATCGCTTAGTATTGTTTGGTGGTACTTATTTTTTGGCGATAGTAGCCCACGCCATTGTCCATGCTTGTGCTTGATAATTTGCCGCAGATTTTTCGAGCGCCCCAGTTAAAACCATGCCTAGCAAGGTGTTTATAATGCCGAAAAAATAACTGTAGGCTAAGGTTGCATCAATATTGCGAATTTCACCTTCTTTGGCGGCTATGACAAATATTTTTTTGATCTTAATAAAAGCCGGGGTTTCTAAAAGTTGTTTTTCTTCCGGTAAAAATTCATTGATTCTTAGCAACAATAAAAACCGCATTACGTCTGGCGCATCTTCAGCCAGTTTAAAAAATAGATTAACCGTTTCCCGGAGCTGTTCAGAAGGTTTACGGTTTCGACGTCGAATATCATCAATTGAAATATTCAGACTATCCATTATGTTGCCGTATAACTCACTGGCAATGGTCTGCTTGTTTTTAAAGTGCTGATAGATACCATTACTGGTTTTAATATCAGCGGCTTCTTTGATGTCCGTTAAGGAGGTATTAAAAAAACCCTTTTGCGCAAATAATTTTAATGATAATAATAATATTTCATCTTTGCTGGGGACTTTATGAGGGGGGGCGTGTTGTTCTTGATCCATTATTTTTATCTTCAGCTATTTCAATAAGCTGTTTGTAGGTATTTTTAAAATGAGTTAATCTTTTGCAATTACCGTCATTGCAGCGCTGAGATAATTCAGCATCGACCACAATGTTAATGCTGCAGCAATATACAAAAGTCCAAAACCGATTGTTTTAGTGGGCATTCCAGCCAAATCCTCTCCATATAACAGAAATCCGATCGCCAGCATTTGTGCGCTGGTTTTCCATTTGCCGATTGCTGACACTTTTACTTTGGCGCGTTCGCCAATTTCCGCCATCCATTCCCGTAGTGAAGCGATGGTAATTTCCCGTCCGATAATAATAGCAGAAGGGATTGCGATATAGGGGTTGGCTTCTTGCCCCACAATTAAAACCAAGACAATGGCCACCATTAATTTATCGGCCACCGGATCTAAAAATGCGCCAAACGAGGTTTCAAGCCCCATTTTTCTGGCTAAATAACCATCTAACCAATCGGTAAAACCGGCGAGCATGAAAATACCTGTACAGGCTATGTTGGAATACAGCCAAGGTAAGTAAAATACAATAGCGAGCAGGGGTATCAGCGCAATACGTAATAAGGTTAGGTACGTGGGTATGTTATATTCAAGCGCCATCTTGGTGGTGAAAGAGTTCGTAAATACGTTGAGCCAATGGCTTACTGATGCCGTTTATACTACAGAGTGCGTCTATACTTGCTTGTGCAACGCCTTGTAGTCCGCCAAATTGCTTTAACAAACTTTGGCGGCGTTTCGGGCCTAAACCGTCAATATTTTGCAAAACTGATTGCTGTTTAGCTTTGCCTCGTCTTTGTCTATGCCCGGTAATTGCAAAGCGATGTGCTTCGTCACGAATATGCTGTATTAATAATAAACCGCTCATGCCCGGTTTTACATTTAAAGGCCGATCCAGACCGGTTAAAATAATTTTCTCCATTCCGGCTTTACGGTCAGGGCCTTTAGAAACGCCTACTATCATAACATTATTTATCCCTAATTCGGTTAATGCCGTTTGTACAGCATTGACTTGTCCTTTGCCACCATCAATAAACAGAATGTCTGGTGCAATATGTTCACCTTGTTGTAAACGTTTATAGCGGCGAGTAATGGCCTGTTGCATGGCTGCATAATCATCCCCTGGGGTAATGCCGGTAATATTAAAGCGTCGATAAGCTGATTTTAACGGGCCTTCCTGATTGAATACGACGCAAGAGGCTACCGTTTGATCCCCCTGTGTGTGACTAATGTCAAAACACTCCATGCGCCCGGGTAATTGCTTTAAGTTCAAGAGGCTTTGTAAATTGGTTAAGCGATCCGCAACACTTTGTTTGTCTGATATTTTATTAATTAAGCTGTTATTGGCATTGGTTTGTGCCATCGCTAACCACTTTAATCTTTCTCCGCGGACATTTGCGCTTATGGTTAATGTGTGTTGCCCTTGTTTAGATAATACTTCGGATAGTAACTCAGCTTCAGGGGGAAGGTGGCTGACGATTAGTTCGTAAGGTACGGTCCGCTCTAAATAATATTGCGCTATAAAGGCTTGTAATATGTCTTCCGGGTTAAAGTTGTCGTTGATTTTGGGGAAAAAAGATTTGCTCCCTAAGCTTTGTCCGTGGCGAATATAAAATACCTGGACACATGCAATCCCAGATTGCGTAGCGCACGCCAGAATATCAATATCGCCTTGTTCACCCGGCACAAAATATTTTTCCATGATCGAACGTAAACGTACAATTTGATCCCGATAACTGGCAGCCAGCTCAAACTCAAGGGCAGTTGCAGCTTTTTCCATTTTAGAAATACGTTGCTCAATTAATTGATTGCATTTACCTTCCAAAAATAATTGGGTGTCCAGTAAATCTTGCGCATAACTGGTTGGGTCGGCTAACCCTACACAGGGCGCTTTACAACGCCCAATCTGATATTGTAAGCAGGGACGGGAACGATGGTTATAGAAAGAATCATCGCATTGCCGCACCAAAAACATTTTTTGTAATAGTTTTAAGCTTTCTCGTACCGCATTAGCACTGGGGTAGGGGCCGTAATATTTGCCCGGTTTTTTCTTAGTGCCCCGATGAATAGTTAACTGCGGGAAGCTATGCGCCGTTGAAATGTAAATGTAAGGATAGGATTTGTCATCTCTTAGGCAAATGTTATAGCGGGGCTTATGATGTTTAATTTGCTGGCTTTCAAGGATTAATGCCTCACCTTCCGTATGTGTGATGGTGATTTCGATTGCGTTGATCTTATTGACCATCGCGCGTTGTTTGGAAGTCGTGTTTGGGTTTCTAAAATAACTGGATACCCGGTTTTTAAGATCTTTAGCTTTGCCGACGTAAATAATTTCACCTTGCGCATCCAGCATTTTATAAATACCGGGCCGATGCGTCAGATTTTTTAAAAACACCTGTGCATCAAATACGGGTTCGGTTTGGTTAGGGGTTAGCGGGTCATTCACAGCGAAGAAAAAAATTGGTAAGACTTAAGGAGTTGATAAGTAACAAGCGAATAAAGCATCCAATAACATAAAACCTTATGGGCATTTTCGGAATTATAACGGATTACGGCGACGCTTAAGAAAAAATAAATTAACCGAATATGACGTGTTTAAAATAGATATACCCACTAAAACGCCATAGTTTGATTGGTAAAAAATCTTGCCGGTTTTGAATTATTAAAAAATTAATAATTAATCATTGACGACGGTTAAAAGAACCGTTAACATACGAGGCTCTTCAAGGGTGCTTTTAGTCGAAAAGATAGCAAACTCACATGAAGTTAATCGGGGTGTAGCGCAGTTTGGTAGCGCGCCTGCTTTGGGAGCAGGATGTCGGGAGTTCGAATCTCTCCACCCCGACCACTTTGCGTTTGTAGCTCAACCGGATAGAGCACCGGCCTTCTAAGCCGGGGGTTGCAGGTTCGATTCCTGCCAAGCGCACCATCAAGTCATATCCATTATGGTGATCGTAGCTCAGTTGGTAGAGTCCCGGATTGTGATTCCGGTTGTCGCGGGTTCGAGCCCCGTCGTTCACCCCATAAAATTCAGATAGCTGCATGTAACGTGTTTCTACTTTTTTGAGAAAAAGTAGGTGATTTTTGACTACATCTCTCAGTACTTCCCTTCAATAATTCCAGATTAGAATTGTCACGCGCATAGTGAGATAGACAATCGAGAATAATTCGCTGTTTTTAAGAATCCAATATTATATCAGCTTGGTCTAAGGTAATTTTATAAAGCGTTTTTCATTTCTTTAATGTTTGCACGCTAATGGCTGCGCCGTTACACGCTATTTTACTCAAAATCAAAACCGTTTTTACGCCAAGCCTTAGTTCCTCCTTCAAGGTTGGTTAAGTTGTGGTAGCCTAATTCATTAAGCAGTCTTGCTGCTGCATTGCCCATTGGCCCCCCTTCACAATATAAATAAATAGCCGTATTTTTATCTGTAGGCAGTTTATTTTTGTATTGCCCTATTTCGTTATAGGGTATGGATAAGTCAGTGCCTTTTATATGCTGTTGCTCTGGCGTGTGGACGTCAACCAGGAAGATGTCCTGATTTTGCATGATTTGCTTTAATTCCGTTGCAGTAATCATTTTCAGATTGTCAGGTGCTTGGAACATACAGCCCGTAATGATCAAAAATAAGGCGAGGGTGGCGTAAGCTTTCTTCATAAAATTTACTTTGATTGAGGGTAACTTCGGCGATGTTGCTAATCGACATATCAATCCGGCTATGGCTTTGTGATTTCAACAGATCAGTTTTGAGTTGCCATAATAGCAGTATTAGATGAAACCCGATGGGTTTTATTTGAGCCGTTTTGATCGGGTCAAATGCTAAAAATGCTAAAACAGTTCAAGACAAAAGCCTATAAAGATTATTGTGAGGTGGTGTTGTCCTGTAAACAATTTAGCTTTAGCGTAGTTTAAGTTTGAAATGGCTTTCGCAATACGTAAAGCCTACTTTTTATGGTAACGTTGCTTTAACTGAATCACTTTTCCCAGATTATTTAAAATATGCCAGCAGAAGTAAATAAACTGAATCCTTTTGATTTCACTATGATTGTCGTTAGTCTGGTTATCGGTATGGGGATTTTTCGCACCCCTATTAATGTGGCTAAAGCTTCACCGGATGTGGTTTTATTTTTTGCAAGCTGGATTGCGGGTGGCTTGATTGCTTTATGTGGCGCTTTAACCTATGCTGAAATCGGCAGCCGCTTGCCGGTTACCGGCGGGTATTATAAGGTTTTTTCTTACGCCTATCACCCTTCCATCGCGTTTGCGATGAACTGCGTAATTTTAGTATCTAACTCAGCTTCTCTGGCTGCTGTGACGTTGGTGGGTGGTGAATATATCACCGGCATTTTTATTCCTTCATCCCACAATCCAGACTGGCTAAAGCATGCCGCTAACGCACAGATGATTCAAATGGTGCAAATTATTATTGCGATTGTGGCTATTTTGACGTTTTATGGCGTCAATTTAAGCGGTCTGAAAGTGTCAGCTAGAACCCAAAATGTACTGATGGTTATCAAGATCAGTTTAATTTTATTGTTGATTATGCCGCTGTTTTTTGCTGATAACAGCCCGACAATACATCTGATAAGTGAGGTAACCGTTAATTCCAGCTTGCAGGATTATATTAAAGCATTTGGTATCGGCCTGATTGCGGTTAGCTTTACCTATGGCGGCTATCAGCAAACCATTAATTTTGGGGCAGAAGTCAAACAACCGGCAAAGAATATTCCCCGGGGTATATTTTTAGGGATTGCCATTATTATTGTATTGTATCTAAGCATCAATATTGCCTACATTAAGGTGATTGGGTTTGAAACGCTTAAAGACAGTACTAATATAGCGGGCATTATGGCGGCAAAAGTATTTGGCATTAATGCTGAACGCATTTTATCCGGCTTTTTATTTTTAAGTGTATTAGCTTATGTAAATGTCCTGCTGTTGAGCAATCCGCGAGTTATGTGTGCCATGAGCGAAGACAACATTTTGCCACCGATCTTCAGTAAGCGAAACGCGAAAACTGATGTCCTTTCCGTATCCTTATCGGTTTTTGCAGGCATGAGCATCCTGATTGTGTTTTGGGCAAAAGAATTCGATAAAATCTTAAATTTCACCATTTTTTTAGATTGTTTTGGGATGGTGCTTTCTGCGATCGCTATTTTTATTTTAAGGAAAAGAACCCGGCATCTGGACGATACGGGTATTTATAAAATGAAATGGTTTCCTTTATTGCCGGTTATTTTTATTGCCGCGTATGTTTTTGTCGGTATGAGCATTGCATTTGATTACCACAATAATGGCTATGCTGCCGCTATAGGTCTTGGCGTGATGGCACTGTTTATCGGTGTGTATTTTTTATTGGCACAATTGGGAAAATCACCCGATCAGTCAAAATGAAGGTTTTATGCTGTTAGTTTGGTCGGTCTAAATAGTATGTTGGCGGAGTTTTGTAATCTTTCTGCCTCATAACCTAAGCTAGAGACTCCGGTTATTAAAGCCGGTGAGCCTGTTTCAATAATAAGTATTGGATGATGTTTTTCGATGAGTTTTGTCATACCGGACACGACGAAAGCTTCGTGTCCTTCAGCATCAATCTTGATCAGTGCAATTCGCTGACTAATTCCTAATTGATCAACTGCAAGTGTAAGCACGGGTAAGGTGTTGTCTGTAGCTGATGAAATGTGTGCTTCGTAATAATTAGTCAAGCCAGTGGAAAATATTGGAATGGACATTTGGACTAGATCTGACTTATCGGAAATTGCAGCATTGATTAGCGTGACATTAGAGTGGGCAAATAATTGGGTATTTGCTGACAGTAAGTAAAAAGTTGTGGGCACCGGCTCAAAGGCTATGACACGTCCTTGTGCGCCAACTAATTCGGAAAAACGCTTGGTATAATGCCCAATATTGGCACCGATGTCTAAGACCCAGTCTCCGGGCATTATAAACTCATGGAGTATCTTATATTCCAGTTCGTCTGTTACAAAATTGCCAGTTCTGATTTGCTTCCTGAAATAAATGCGTTTCAGCTCAGTTTGCCAGTGGTGGGGTAGTTGCGCTGCAAGCCTTTTCAATAACCTCGTTAAGGGGCTTCCTTGTCTCATAGGAATAATTCCAAAAATGGCGCTTGGTTGGATAAAATTTAAATCCCTTATAAATGTGCATTGTACAGAGATTAGCTCAGTATGCGCTTAAATTTTCCGTAGGTAATGGTCGGGTCGAAATGTTCAAAATCACTTGGGTAAATTCAGGACGGCGGGCAGAAAAAACTCACTGACCAATAAAGGCTGAATGGGGATTGCATAAACAGTTCGTCTTCCCCAAACGGGATTTTGTAAGCTAAAGCTGTGTTGGGTATTTTCGCGCCAGGCAGCTTGGGGTACATGGGTTATTTCCAGTTCCCACCGTTGTAGGTTGGGATAGGCAAAAATAACCTCACCTAATGGGCGGGTGCCTAAGTGGGAGAGATTACGGTGGGCAACTTTGATGGTTGCTTCTGGAATAATGGATCTGGCGAGGATTAAAGGGACGTTATCAGCCTGTAACAATACTTCGCGAATCAAGGTGTACTGTGTTTGCGGTAGACGGAGCAATTGTTGTTCGTCAAAAAACGGTTTATGCCACTGTTGCAGGAGGATCTTTACTTGCAAACGGTTGCCAAAATGTGACCGTAAGCGTTGGGTGAGTGAACCGGATTCAAAGACCCAAGACTGCACGTCCAGGGGCAAATGGGTTTGAATACCGGCGCGATTTTTGCGCCAGTGTGGTGTTTGAGAGAATAAAATACTGTGATTGGGCACGTTCAGTTAAACCTCTGTATAAAGGGTAGCATCATTACCTATCCAGCGTTTGATGAGAGGGGCTATCGAGGTTGGGGATTGGGCAATCAATAACTCTGCGGCTTCTTGTACATTCTCTAGTATCTCAGTATCGCGTGCTAAATCGGCGATCTTAAATTGTATTTGCCCGGTTTGGCGGGTACCCATCACTTCGCCTGGACCACGCAGTTGCAAATCTTTCTCGGCGATAATGAAGCCATCTTGGGTTTCGCGCAGGATGCCCAAGCGCTCTCGGGCAGTGTTGGACAAGGGTGCTTGATACATGAGGATGCAATAGCTGTCATCGCTACCGCGTCCAACGCGGCCGCGTAATTGGTGCAGTTGTGAAAGCCCCAGCCGTTCCGGGTTTTCAATAATCATTAAACTGGCATTCGCGACATCGACGCCGACTTCAATCACCGTCGTAGCCACCAGCAAATTAACCGCTCCCTGTTTAAATGCCAGCATAATGGCTTCTTTTTCAGCGGGTTTCATCCGGCCGTGTATAATGGCGATTTTTAAAGCGGGCAGGGCGCTGCTTAAATTCTCAAAGGTTTTTTCAGCCGCCTCACATTCTAAGACATCGGATTCTGCAATTAAGGTGCATACCCAGTAAGCCTGGCGTTTTTGTTCTACCCATTGGTTAATGCGTTTGATCACTTCTGCGCGGCGGTCGGCAGGGATTACGCTCGTTATAATGGCTTTTCGCCCGGGGGGAAGTTCGTCGATAATTGAAATGTCGATGTCCGAATATTGCAGCATGGCGAGGGTTCGCGGGATAGGGGTGGCGGTCATAACCAGCTGGTGGGGCCGAATGCCGGCGGCTTGGCCTTTATCGCGTAAGGCCATGCGCTGATGTACCCCGAAACGATGTTGTTCATCAATAATAATTAGGCCTAAATGTTTAAATTGCACACTTTCCTGAAATAAGGCGTGGGTGCCTATGCTGATGTGTGCCTTGCCATCGGCGAGGGTTTGTAATGTTTCCACGCGGGTTTTGCCCTTAATTTGGCTGGATAAATAAACGATGTGGATCTCAAAGATGCTAAACCAGCTTTGAAAATTACGGTAATGTTGTTCAGCCAATAACTCCGTGGGCGCCATGATTGCCACCTGAAGCCCTGAACTAATTGCCAGCAAGGCCGCGTAGGCAGAGACCACGGTTTTGCCTGAGCCAACATCGCCTTGAATTAACCGTAACATGGGGCGAGATTTTGCGCAATCTGTGCTGATTTCCGCAATGACCCGTTGTTGTGCGCCGGTTAGCTTAAACGGTAATTGCTTTAAAAATTGTTGGATGGTTTGGGTATTGCTTTGTAAAGGCGGCGCGGCTCCGGTTTGATAAGACAGCTTGGCGCTGCGCAAGCTTAAATGGTGCGCAAGCAGTTCTTCAAAGGCTAAGCGTTTTAAGGCGGGCAGCTCACCATTGCTTAATAGCTCAGCGTTGATTTGTTCATTGGGCGCATGGAGTGTTTGCAGGGCTTCCAATAGACATGGATAGCGATACCGCTCAAGGATGCCCGCAGGGAGCCAGTCTGGTAGCTCATGTTGATTAAGTTGACAGTAGCTGAGAGTTTGCGAAATAGCTTTGCGTAAAGTGTTTTGGGTAAGCCCTTCGGTCAAGGGATAAACAGGGGTGAGGCGGGTTTCCGTCCGACATTGCTCGGGGCTGGCAATAACCTGGTATTCGGGATGGACGATTTCAAGGCCAGTATAACTATACCGTACCTCGCCAAAACAGCTGATGGTGGCGCCAATACTGAGTTGTTGTAACTGGCGGGCATTAAAGTGAAAAAAGCGCAGATTGATAAAGCCGCTGCTATCGCTGATACGGCATATTAGGCTGGGGCGTCTGCCTCGGGTGGCTTCTATAAAGTCAACTTGGCCGCAAATTAAGACGCTCATCTCACTGTAAAGCGAGCCAATTGGATACAGACGGGTGCGGTCTTCGTAACGCAGCGGCAAGTGAAACAACAGATCACGGACGATGTTGACACCTAAACGGCTTAGCTTTTGTGCGGATTGTTTGCCAACGCCGGCTAAGGCTTCAACCGGTTGATTAAGTAAGTTCAAACTAAATGTTGGGCTGGTTATGGGTGCTGCACGGAATCACTTCAATTAATAATATTCTTGTCCCTGTAAAACCATGATTGCATCCATTTCGATTTCAGCATTTTTGGGTAGGGCTGCAACTTCCACTGCGGCGCGCGCCGGATAAGGTTCATGGAAATATTGCTTCATAATCTCATTTACAATTGGAAAATGCGCTAAATCGGTCAGAAAGACATTTAATTTTACAATATCAGCTAAATCGCCGCCCGCCGCGATGGCAACGGCACGGATATTTTCAAAAACTTGCGTAATGTGAACGCTTATGTCGCCCTCAACCAAGGACATTGTTGCAGGATTAAGCGGGATTTGTCCCGAGAGATAAACAGTATTGTCAATTTTGACCGCTTGCGAGTAAGTGCCGATTGCTTTAGGGGCGTTGGGGGTTTGAATGATTGTTTTTGCCATGGCGTTTAAAAGTTTGGGTTGTTAGGCTTTGACACGGGTAATTTTTAAAACAATGGAGAGTTTTTTTAATTGCCGCATGATGTTGGCTAAATGTACGCGGTCTTTAACGGTTAAGGTAATCAGGTCAATACTGACGCGATCATCTTGGTGAATAATGATAACATTTTCAATATTGGAGTCCTGTTTTGAAATAGTCGTGGCAACTGTTGCCAGGGTACCGCGTTGATTGAGTAATTCGATGCGGATTTCGGCGGGAAATTCACCGCGTGTCTCTTCGCTCCATTCAATATCCAGCCAGTTGGTGTCGTTTTTGCGCACTTCATTGCGGTTACGGCATTCATGGTGATGCACCACAATGCCGCGGCCAGGATTAAAAAAACCGATTACATGATCGCCGGGTATCGGGTGACAGCATTTGGCCAAAGTGACCACCATACCCTCAGTGCCTTTAATGATCAGCGGGCTGTTATGGCCGGCTTCATTATCATCCAGTTTTATCGCCGCATGAATATCTTCCTGGTTAAGCAACTTGGCAATCAGGAACGGCATTTTATTCCCTAAGCCAATATTTTCGAGCAGCTGATCCAGGGTTTGCATATTGGTAACTTTTAATAGCTCGGTGATGCGTTCCGGCGCAATATCTTGTAGATTGAGCGACATGGCGGATAATTCTTTTTCCAGTAAGCGCTGACCTAAGTTAATAGCTTCTTGTTCCTGACAATTTTTGAGATAGGCGCGGATGCTGCTGCGTGCTTTAGCAGTGACGACATAATTAAGCCAGACTGGATTGGGTCGCGCCCAGGACGCAGTAATCACCTCCACCGTCATACCGTTTTCGAGTTGCGTTTGTAACGGGACTAATTGTTTATCAATGCGTGCGGAAATGCAGGAACTACCAATATCGGTATGCACCGTGTAAGCAAAGTCGACAATCGTTGCGCCGCGCGGTAGTTTTATAATAGCGCCTTGCGGGGTAAACACGAAGACTTCTTGCGGGAATAAATCGATTTTTAAATTATCAATAAACTCCATGGAATCAACGCCGACATTTTGGATTTCCACCATATCCTGTAACCATTCATTGGCACGATCCTGGAAAACGGCAGATTGATCATCGGTCTTATAAAGCCAGTGTGCCGCAATTCCAGATTCAGACATACGATGCATAGCATAGGTACGAATTTGAATTTCCACCGGCACACCGTAAGGCCCCATTAAAACGGTGTGTAAAGACTGGTAACCATTGGCTTTAGGCAGGGCGATATAATCTTTAAAACGACCGGGGATAGGCTTAAATAAATTATGCACAACCCCTAAGGTACGGTAGCAAGTGTCTTCATCCTGACAGAGCACGCGAAAAGCGTAGACATCGAAAATATCTGAAAAAGAAATTTTTTTATGCAGCATTTTTTGATAAATGCTGTAAAGGTTTTTTTCCCTGCCCTTGACTTCACAGGCCAAATTTGATTGTTGTAAGCGGTTTTTAAGGGTATTTTCAATGGTATTAAGGATTTCCCGACGGTTGCCCCGGGCTTTTTTGACCGCGTTTTTTAAAATACGCTGGCGCATGGGGAATAGTGCCGCAAAACCTAAGGATTCCAATTGATGCCGAATTTCGTTCATGCCTAATCGGTTGGCAATCGGGGCATAAATATCGAGGGTTTCTTTAGCGATGCGGCGTTTTTTATCGCTGGGCATGACGCCAAGCGTTTGCATATTATGCAGGCGGTCGGCCAGTTTTACGATGATTACCCGTAAATCCTTTGCCATGGCCAAAAACATTTTCCGTACGTTTTCGGCTTGCGCTTCAGCGCGTGAGGTGTCATTGAGTTTGGTCAGTTTAGTGACGCCATCGACCAGCTCGGCGACTTCGGTATTGAAAACCTGGCCGAGCTCCGTTTTGCTGACCAGTGTGTCTTCGATGACATCATGTAATATCCCAGCCATAACCCCATTGGCATCCATATGCAGTTCTGCCAAATAAATGGCAACCGAAATCGGATGACAAATATAGGCTTCGCCACTTTGGCGTACTTGTCCGGTATGCGCATCAGCACTGTAGTGATAAGCTCTAACACAATCGGCAACCTGGGCGGGCTCAAGGTAACCGTTTAATATTGTACACAGACGCTTCACCAATTTGTCTTGGGGAAGTTCAGTGTCAATTACATCAGTTACATTAAGCATTGCGGGACTACTGCAGGGTAGGGCGTTTTATAAAAAGCTGATCGGACGACTCACCGGCTCATTGGCTTGGTGTAAAAGCTCGATATTGTCTTCGTTGACATGTCCTGCTGCAATTTCACGCAACGCCAGTACTGTATCCTTATCTTTGCCGCGAGGTACGAATGCATCAGCGCCTTTGGACAATTGCCGTGCCCTTTTGCTTGCCAGCAACACTAATTTAAAGCGGTTTTCGATGTTTTCCAAACAATCTTCAATCGTAACTCTGGCCATTTTATAACCTTAATAATATTTATCAGTGATAACGAAAAATTAAAAGGCATAAGCAGAGGACTAAAGATGCACGCCTCGACGTTTATGCCTTTTATAAGCTGCTTTTTAAAGCAGCACCTGCATTATAACGAATACTTGCTATTTATGCGCGGGTCTTCAGTATTGCAACGGCAGGGAGTTCTTTTCCTTCCAAAAATTCTAAAAATGCGCCGCCGCCGGTTGAGGTGTAGGTGATTTCGTCATTGACATTGAATTTATCAATCGCCGCCAGGGTATCACCGCCGCCCGCGATTGAAAAAGCTTCGCTTTCAGCAATGGCTTCAGCCAATAATTTTGTGCCTTTTGAAAATTGTTTTATTTCAAATACACCCACCGGACCATTCCAAACGATGGAGGCTGCAGCTTGCATGATGCTGGCGTATTGTGCGGCAGTTTGCGGGCCGACATCTAAAATGAGATCATCTGCCTCAACCTCTGATATTAATTTAGTCGTCGCAACGGCGGTTTCTGAGAATTCTTTGGCACAGATCACGTCGACAGGAATGGGGATTTCCGTACCATTTTTTTGGGCATCCGCCATAATCTCTTGCGCGTCTTTGATTAAGTCCGGTTCATACAAAGATTTACCTACGTTAAAACCGGCTGCTGCTATAAAAGTATTGGCAATGCCGCCGCCAACGATCAGCTTATCAACTTTGCTCGATAGATTTTTCAACAGTGTCAATTTGGTCGATACTTTGGAGCCTCCGACCACTGCAACCAGGGGCCTTTTAGGGTTTTCAAAGGCTTTGCCTAAGGCGTCCAGTTCACTGGCCAGTAAGGGTCCTGCACAGGCTATTTTGGCAAATTTAGCGACGCTGTGCGTGGAGGCTTGGGCGCGATGCGCGGTTCCAAAAGCATCCATCACAAAAATATCACAAAGCGCGGCCATTTTTTGCCCCAGTGCATCACTGTTCGCTTCTTCGCCGACATTAAAACGGACGTTTTCACATAAGACTACTTCGCCGGGCGCTATTTTGACGCCGTTTAACCACTCTTTTTCAAGCCGGACGGGTTTGTTGAGTAATTCTGTTAAATGCTCGGCAACCGGTTTTAAACTGAACTCAGGATTATATTCACCTTCAACCGGACGGCCTATGTGCGACATTAAAATAACCGCAGCTCCGGCAGATAACGCCTGTTGAATGGTGGGTAAGCTGGCTTGAATACGAATATCACTGGTTACTTTGCCATTTTTGACGGGTACATTTAAATCTTCCCGAATCAGCACGCGTTTTCCGGATAAATTCAAATCAGCCATGCGTTTAATCGACATTGTTAATACTCCGTTGGGGGTTTTAAATTATAGCTTGCTATTATAATAGCCTTATAGGTGATTCGTCTTGTTTCCATTGTAATTCTGTTGCTAATAGCAATGACGTAACAGCGTATGAGCAGAAAACTGGAATTAAGGGATTAATCCTCAATCGTGATATTTTTAAGGCTTGAAAATACCAGTAATTTATTGATTAGTTATAACTAAAGAGTCATAAAAGCGAGCGTTGTAGGATTGGGGGGCTCGTTGGTGCTGCATACTTAAAATTAACCCCCGCTAAAATGTAAGCGGGAATTTTTTAGTATGCACCTAACAGTGTCATGGTTTTAATAATTGGTATAGAGCCAAATTAGGAGGGTTGTTTGCGAAGGGTAATGCTAATCGGATGATGTTTTATGACCTACTCCGAATGATTCTAATAATAGCAGCGCAACCCCCACAGTAATTGCCGAGTCCGCAATATTAAAAGCGGGCCAGTGCCAGTTCTGATAATAGACATCCAGAAAGTCAATAACATAGCCGTAGGCCAGACGGTCATACAGATTGCCGATTGCCCCCCCTAAAACCAGCGCGAGGGCGACCGCTAAAAGGGTCTGGGCTTTTTGTAAGCGACTTAGCCAGACCGTCAGAACCACGCTAATAATCAAGGCCATCGCGGCAAAAAACCAGCGTTGCCAGCCACCGGCTTCACTTAAAAAACTGAACGCCGCGCCATTATTATGCACATGCAGCAAATTAAACATGGGCAGCACGGGAATCGATTGGTACAGCGGCATTGAGCCGACAATCGCCAATTTACTGGCTTGATCCAAAATTAACACCAGTAACGATAACCATAACCATTTCAACATAAACATCCCTTTAAGCATAACGGCGGACTTCGCCAGCACCTGATACGTTATCGACACAGCGCCCGCAAAGCTCAGGATGATCTGCATCAATGCCAATATCGGCACGTTGGTGCCAGCAGCGTACGCACTTAGGTTGCGCAGAAGGGATGACCTTGAGCGCCAGACCGCTCAATTCTGTCGGCATAGCATCGCTTGGTGCTTCTGCAATTGACGTAACGGTTGCGGCTGAGGTAATTAATACGAAATGTAATTCGCTTTCCAGCAGTTTTAAAACAGGATATAGGCGATTGTCAGCATATAACTGGACTTCCGCATTAAGTGACGCACCGATTTCGCCTTTGGCACGGTGTTGTTCCAGCGCTTTGCTCACCGATGTCCGCACTTCCATGACGCTGTTCCAGAATTCACGCCCCATGGCGGTTTGGCTATCCAGTTCAAACAAACCCTCATACCAGGTTTCTAAAAACACTGATTCACTGCGCTCACCCGGAATGGCCTGCCAGATTTCATCGGCAGTGTAGCTGATAATTGGTGCCAGCCAACGGGTTAGTGCCTCAAGCACATGATACAGTGCAGTTTGCGCTGAGCGTCTGGCTATGCCATCAGCTTTAGCGGTGTACTGCCGGTCTTTGGTGATGTCCAAATAAAAACCGCCCAGATCCAAGGAGCAAAAATGCAGGATCTTTTGATAGATGGGCTGGAATTGATAACTGTCGTAGGCCGCTTTAATTTCTGCTTGCAGTGTATAGGCGCGGTCAACGACCCAGCGATCCAAGGCTAAGAGATCATCTGGTTTAACGCTGTCTTTGGCAGGGTCGAAGTCGTCCAGGTTGGATAATAAAAACCGTGCGGTATTGCGTATACGGCGATAGCCGTCTGCGGTGCGATTAAGGATTTCATCCGAAACCGTCATTTCACCGCGGTAATCCGTGGCAGCCACCCATAGCCTCAATACATCTGCGCCTAAAGCATTCATCACGGTTTGGGGGGCGACGACGTTACCTTTGGATTTGGACATTTTTTTGCCCTCGGCATCCACCGTAAAACCATGGGTTAGCACCGCTTTATAAGGCGCGACCCCTTGCATCGCAATAGACGACAACAAGGAGGATTGAAACCAGCCACGATGCTGGTCAGAGCCTTCCAGATATAAATCGGCGGGAAAGCTTAATGCTTCGCGTTTTTTCAAAACTGTTGCATGGGTAACGCCGGAATCAAACCAGACATCCAGGGTATCGGTCATTTTTTGATACTGCTCTGCTTCTGCGCCCAGCAATTCCTCTGCATCCAGCGCAAACCAAGCTTCGATACCCATTTGTTCAATGCGCTGGGCAACAGTTTCCAACAATTCATCGGTACGTGGGTGCAATGCACCGGTTTCTTTATGCACAAACAGCACGATGGGTACGCCCCAGGTGCGTTGTCTGGACACGCACCAATCGGGGCGGCCCTGAATCATGCTTTCAATACGCGCTTGCCCCCAATCTGGAATCCATTGTACTTGCTTAATCGCTTGCATGGCGTGTTCCCGAAGCTGTTGTTTATCCATAGAGATAAACCATTGCGGGGTGGCGCGAAAAATAATCGGGGTTTTATGTCGCCAACAATGCGGATAACTGTGCTGTAACGCCTGATTGTGTACTAATTTCCCACGTTCTTGCAGAACTTCAATGACATGCGCATTGGCATTAAACACATGTTCGCCTGCGAATAATTCGGTATTGGGCAAAAATACCCCGTTATCGCCGACCGGACAATCGACTGGTAGTCCGTATTGTTGACCGACAATGTAGTCATCCTGTCCATGTCCAGGAGCGGTATGCACTGCACCGGTACCGGCTTCGGTGGTGACATGTTCGCCCAATACAATCGGTACTTGCCGATCATAAAAGGGGTGTTGCAACAATTGCTTTTCTAATGCGGCACCCTTGCAATAAGCAATAACCTGATAGTCGTCAATACCATAACGGGACATGGCATCTTTCAGCAATGCTTCCGCAATCACCAGTCGTTCCGGTTGGCCATCACACCTACACTGCACGACCGCATAGTCGAGCGCTGCATTTAAAGCAACAGCTTGGTTAGCGGGCAATGTCCACGGCGTCGTAGTCCAGATCACCACTGACAGTGGGCCTTCGCCATGATGTTCTGGTGAGTGATGGCAGCTCTCCATAAACATAACGCTATCAACTACCTGAAAGCGCACGTCAATGGCGGGTGATTGCTTATCTTCATATTCAACTTCCGCTTCTGCCAACGCAGAACCGCAATCGGTACACCAATGCACGGGTTTGGAGCCTTGGCTTAAGTGCCCGCGATTGCTTATTTTACCCAATGCCCGGACAATATCTGCCTCAACCGTATAACTCATGGTTAAGTAGGGGTTTTCCCAGTCGCCTAAAATCCCTAAGCGAATAAACTCCTCTTTTTGAATGTCGACTTGTTTTTGGGCATACTCACGGCAGGCTTTACGAAAATCGGCAGCAGAAACTTTCACGCCCGCTTTGCCGATTTTCTTTTCGACCATTAATTCAATCGGTAAGCCGTGGCAATCCCAGCCGGGAACATAGGGTGCATCAAAGCCGCTCAGGGTTTTGGATTTGATGATGAAATCTTTTAACACTTTATTGACGGCATGACCGATATGAATAGAGCCATTGGCATAAGGAGGGCCATCATGCAAAATGAACTTGGGGCGGCCTTTGCTGAGTGTGCGAATTTTTTGATACAACTCCGCTTTCGTCCATTGCTTTAAGCGTTCCGGCTCACGCTGGGCTAAATTAGCCTTCATGGCAAAAGGTGTGTTCGGTAAATTAAGGGTGTTTTTGTAGTCCATCGTTACTCGCGCCCTATATGGCATTATGGGTTTATAAATCAGCAAAAAAAGTTTTGGCGGCAATCACATCCTTGGCAATTTGCGCTTTAAGGTTCTCTAAAGAAGCAAACGATTGTTCATCCCGCAGTTTTTTCAAAAAATGCACTTCTACTGCTTGCCCATAGCAGTCTTCATCAAAATCAAATAAGTGTGCTTCAAGCACCACTTTTGCGCTACCGGTAACGGTCGGGCGTGTGCCGATATTGGCTACACCTTGAATCCGCCGGTTATTCAGGCCGGTCATTACAATGGCAAAAACCCCGCTTAACGGCACATTTTTTCTAAACAGTTGAATGTTGGCAGTCGGAAAACCCAAGGTTCTACCAAGTTGCTCGCCCTGGGCAACCCGGCCGCAGATTGAAAACGGGCGGCCTAATAACTGTTCAGCTTTAGCCACGTCGCCTGCTGCCAGGGCTTGGCGAATTGCGGTGCTGCTTACGCGTACGCCGTTTGAAATCAGGGAAGAGGTATCCTCAACACTAAAACCGTAACGTAATCCAGCGCTTTTCAGTACAGCAAAGTTACCGCGTCTGGCTTTACCAAAATGAAAATCATCACCAACCACTAAATGTTTAACGTTTAATTTTTCCAGCAGAATGTGTTGAATAAAATCTTCAGCTTCAACATTTGCAAAGTGCTGATTAAATTTGAGCACTAACAAGGCATCGACCGGTAAAGTGCTAAATTGGATTACTTTTTCGCGTAAACACATCAAGCGGGGAGGAGCATCAGCTTTTAAAAAATACTCCAGCGGCTGTGGCTCAAAAATCAACACCACCACGGGTAAGTTTAAATGTTTAGCATGTTGCGCCAGCTTATGGATGACTGCTTGATGCCCCAGATGTACACCGTCAAAATTACCGATGGTCAATAAACAACCGTTCTGTAATGGCTCTAAATGCGTTAAACCCCTAATAACCCGCATGTTTCTCGATAATAATGCTAAATGCGCAATTCTATCATTAACTGGGTGACTTATAGGGATAAATTAAGGCGTTTACTGAGTAAGATGCATAACGGCTCTGATCGGAAAGCAGGAAAAACGAATTGATTATTGCGACGGCATGTAAAAAGCTATAGGCATAACATGCCCAGCATTTTGGCGGCTTTGTTTAAACGGTTATCGAAACTGGCAAAGCAGACGGGAGATTGGGAAATGTCTGCAACTTCAAAAGCAGCTGCAAGCTGGACGCTGCTATAGCCGCGTAATGCAAACAAAAGTATCCGCATCTTGCTTGGCTGATAAAGCTGGACAAATTTAAGCGTTAAAAGTCAATGCTCTGTTAAATAAAAGCCAGACAATTTGGTGTTATCGGCGGATAACGCAGATATCGCCCCCAGATTTCAGCTTGGGGACGATAAAAAGTAAGGCGCGGGGCTATTTAATTTGCTGGCAAGGATTTCTGCGGCGGGGTCAGGTGTCCGACCAGTTCACCTTTAGGTGTAAAAGCCAAAATGATGTCGTGGTATTTAGCCTTTAAAGGGTAATATTGTAAATCATGTAGCTGATGTTTAGTGTCGCTCAACAATTTATCCAGTTCCGGGCGTAGGTCGGGATTATGTTCCAGAACCTTATCAATTTTTAGTTGCTGTGCGCTAATTTCAGCAAAGTGCTCACTCAAGGGCTTATACAAGTCTGTTTGGTGGTGCGGGGCTATTTCAGACTGGCGAATCTTGGACAGCAATTTTTTTAAACTTTCAGTAGCCGTGGGTTTTTCGGTGTAAATTAGGGGTGGCTTGGCTAAGCTAAATTGCTCTAAATTTTCAAGTGGATAGTTGAACCGATTCAGGTCGGTAGCGGCAACGGTCAAAAAACTGTCATCCCAGAACACCACAGCCACCGGACGTTGTTGATATACGGTAAAAATACCCCAGATCAGCGCAGCGGTTTGAAAACACGCGATGATGCTAAGGTCAATACTGAGCTCACGTTGTGATTTGCTTGGGTTAAAAATAATCAAGGTTAACAAGGGGCCTAGGACAACATCAATGCCAGCGACAATTTTAAGCCCTTGCCAGCCACCAGAGGCCGTGAAGTAAGGTTCTGGATACCAAAGGGTAATCAATATAAAAAAAATGATTGAAAAAACAGCCAGGCTTAAGCAAAAATGAATAAGACCTGCTTTTGAGCGTGTAATGTTATCCATTAATTTTTTTTGAATAGTTAGTCTAAAATAAAAGCAGCTTGCTAGTCAGATAGCTTACTTAGTGTAGACAACATTGTCATAAATTCAAGTCAGTATGGCGATGTGTATAACGAAAATTAAAATGGCGCATTAAATATAGGTACCCGTTATTTCATGTCACTCAGCTTATAGCGTAGGGAGCATAAAAAGCCCCGGACTCCCGGGGCTTTTTGTGGTGGCAAGATGGCATCTAAGAACTTAACTTTTCCTGAATAGCCAGCGGCTTAGCTGAATCTGGCTAATCAGGAAACTTTTTGTCCGTAAGGGATCTTTGGTGGACTTAACCAGGGTAAAAACAGTCATCCGTAACTTGCTCATAAGTCCACGGGCAACTGGCAGGGAATGCACTTAAGGGCAAACCTGTTTCGTCGGTGGCGTGTTGTCTAGCCAAGCGGTAAGCATTAGAAAAAATGCTATCCATCTTTGGTTTTACACTTGGGTTTTCGCTTAGCACATCCTCAAAATCAAGCCGTTGGGTTTTAATGGTATTTTCCCAGCTTCTTGATCGCCGTTCAGATTGATATTGGTATTTGAGTAAGTGGACAAGCAAGACAATTAACCGGCTTTGTAGCTCCCGTTTTTCCCGTCTACCCATAGCCTCAATTTCCTCTAGAATATTAACGGTATCTAAATCTGATAAGCGTCCAGCCTTTAGTAATGTCGCTTGTTCTTGCGTCCATCCGTAAAAATCATGTTCGTAGTTAATCATAAAATAGCCCATTGTTTTATAGATTTATGCAAATTTATTATATCCAAAATAAGGTTATGTGCTTGCTAAAGAGGGTCTTATAATTTGAGCGTACGTTAAAACCTATGTTGCGTCAAGGTGCGTGTTTTGGGCACAAAAAAAGCCCCGGCAGTACGGAGCTTTTTGGGGTTAGGTTGGGGTGACGATAGGAACCCCAACGATACGGCGCAACAGGTGTTGGGGTTCGTTGCCCCACCTCAACCTACAAGCTGCTTTTCGTGACCAACGCACGGATAAAATACCCCTATTTTTTATGCTGCCCGTAACTCTTCATGCAAAATTTTTCGTAAAATTTCAGCAGTCAGTGGGGCAGATTCTGGCGACAGGCTGGTGCGGAGGGTTTCGTTAATCAGTGTTTGGTAGCCTTTGCCTGTTTGTGTTGCGCGTTCACGGAAAGCGTTGAGAATATCATCATCCAGAAAAATAGTGATGCGGGTTTTGCCCGTAGGTTCAATTACCGGGCCGCGTGTGCCATAGGAAAAGTCGTATTCATCTCGCATAATTTATACCCTCGTCGGTGAGTGGTTCGACATGCAATTTCACCCCTAGAGCGGTGCATATTTTTGAAATGGTCTCAAATTTCGGATTACCGTTATCCGCCAATGACTTATACAAGCTACTCCTAGTAACGCCTGCAAGCTTTGCAACTTCCGTCATACCCTTTGCGCGGGCGGCTATGTTAAGCGCATGGATAAAATCCGAAGGTTCACCAGTGTTAGCGTTTTCCAGTAAAAATGCTTGAATATCAGCTTCAGTTTCAAGGTGTTCGGCAATATCAAAAGGGGTGATGATTTCGTTCATGTGCTAATCCTCCAAAGTGTCTAATATGGCGTTGGATTTTTCAATATCACTGCTCTGACTGGATTTGTCGCCAGCAGCCAGTAATAAAACAAGTTTCTGGTGGCGGATAGTGTAGTAAACCCTAATGCCTCCCCCATAGAAGCAACGTAACTCAAACAAATTGGCAGACACGACTTTGGTATCGCCAAAATAGCCATTTTCAACTTATGCCAGTCTAGACAATAAGCGGTTTTAACTGTTCTGTCTTTGAGCTTTGCAAGCCAATGGTTAAATGTTTTCGTGCTCTGTAGCTCGTATTTCATGAGCTTGTTGTATCTTTTAGGAAACAAAAATCAAAACATAAAACCCAAAAATCGTATTTTCCTTCCGCTGTACGCTTTATTTTGAGGTGTTTGGAACAAAAAAAGCCCCGGAAGTCCGGGGCTTTTTGGGGTAGGTTGGGGTGACGATAGGAACCCCAACGATACGGTGTAACATGTGTTGGGGTTCGTTGCCTCACCCCAACCTACGTGCTACGAATTAAGCAGTTTTAGATTTAGCAAAATTGAGCAGCGTGGCATGTACCGCCGGCAGCACCATTGACAGACGTCCAAGTCACTTTACCATTAGCAAGTGCTGGTGTCAGAATATAAGTTTCGCCGTTTAAGCCATCAGCAGTAGCAGCTGTCGCAGTAATGACGCCATTAGCGCCTGTTACGATGCTGAGAATATGGCCAGCGGCACCCACTGCGGGTGAAATACCGAATGCACCATCTACGCAGCCTGCAGGAACGGCAGCCGCACCAGCAACTGCTTGGTCTTGGGCGCACAATTCAACTTCTGTTTTCTTACCGGCAGTACCAATCACTACTTCAGAAAATTTCGCTTTTTTGGTGTAAGTTTGGTAAGCAGGCAACGCGATAGAAGCCAAAATACCGATGATCGCAACCACGATCATTAATTCGATTAAAGTAAAACCAGCTTGTGCTTTTTTCATGTTCATAGAGGTGTTTCCTTGTGGTGGTGCGTTAAAATTAAAATTTAAGTTTAGTGTCCAACAATGTCTTACGGTATTGTTAAAGCAAAGGCTGTGCCAAAGTTTTTATGCCAGTAAAATTGGGCTTGCAGGGGGTTAGGGTGTTTTGCCAGGTGTTCAAAGTTGACGTTTTTTGACAGGTTTAGGGCAAAAAGTGACGTTTTAGGGCAGTTTATGGGTAAAACCAATTTTCCTGCAAAAAGCCATAAAGTAAATATAGTATTGATGCTACCATTTCGCCACTAACAAGGTAAATATTTATAGAGAGGTTAATATGACATCATTAATAGCGCAAATCTCGACAGATGGACGCATTGTTATTCCTGTCGAAATTCGTCGAAAAATGGGTATTCATTCTGGCGATCAGTTGATACTCTCTTATCATGAGGGTGAGTTACATATTGCCACCAGAAAGCAACGTTTGCAGCAAGCACAGGCTTTAGTGAACGCTTATGTAGATAATGCGGTTTCACTTGCTGACGAGTTGATCATGGAGCGCAGGGCGGATGGGTAGATTACCGAGAACCCCATTGCAACAGTGATTGTCATCGTGGGGTTTAGCTATCAGCTCTACTCACCCTACGCCAATGTCACATTGATATGTCTACCCAAAGCTTTGGCGGCAGCTTCTAATTGATCAAGCCTGGAAGCATGGCCTAAATCAAATAACCTATCCACTTGCGGTGCTTTCCAGCCCAAACGGCGCGCCAACTCAGCCTTGCGAATACCTTGTACGGTCATTTCCTGATACACCGCCAATTTAATTGACTCTAATGCCGAAAGGCTAACGGTAGGTAAATCTGGACGTACTGAAGCTTCTGGCAAGGGTTGCCGCGCATCGACATAAAATGACAAAGCCGTTTCCAGTGCATCAACGGCATGGCGCGTGGCTTCAGCTTCAGTTGTCCCAAAAGTGATGGCTTCCGGTATGTCTGGGAAGGTTACTAATATCGTACCTCCATCGTGGGTTAAGAGCATGGGATAATCAAACATGTTTTTTCCTTATTTTAAACCAAGCTGGCGTTTGATGGCGGTTACAAGACCTTTGTCAAGTTCATCAGTGCCGTGCATAGGGAGTGTGGATTGTTTACCATTCAGGAACACTTTCAAATGCGATCCTTTTCCAGCCTGAAAAGTTGCGCCTTGGTGCTCCAGCCATTTTTTCATTTGTTTTGAATTCATGGCCAGATAATAACAGTTCTGTTGTATTTTTAAAAGGGTAGCCACAAGGAGTACGCTCCTGATGACTTGTTGAACCGGTTAAAATAGGCTCAATATTTGCGAGGCGTAATTTCGTGTTAATGGCTATGGTTTTTTGCTGCTTTTGAGTATAAGTGGTGGTGTCTGGTTTTGTCTATAAGCCCGCTTTACGGTTTAGATTTTTGGGATTGGTTATAGTGAAACCATTGTATAGCGATATAATGACGGATGTGTAATTATCAAAATCCATTTTCAGGTACCGCAATGAACAAAACCTACAAACTATTATTGCTGCTTTCAGCGAGCTTATTACTGTCTGCCTGTTCTGAAAAAGAACAGTATGCGCAAACCGTATTAGCGCAAATGCAAAATGAGTCGGATGTGAAAGATTATAAGCTGGATCCGCAGCTGATGGCTGATTGCGTGGTGAAAACCAGCTCCGGCAAAATGCCCGGTTTGTTTCCTTTTGATCCTGACCGGAAGAAAGCGTATTTATCGTATATTAAATTGCTCACGATCAATACCGCCAAAGATCCAAAGCAGGTAATGGCTGAATTGCGCACTGAATTTGGTTCTGCGCAAGGGCTTTTGGATGCGCGCAGTAATTACACCGACAGTCTGGTGGAATGCCAAACGGGCTTTATAACTAACACTGAATCTGTGGAGGCGGGCGAGCCAGCGCAGCCTGTTGCAGGTGTCCCGGAAACTGCGGCTGCGCCAGCAGAGCCAGTACCCGCGCCGGTAACGCCTTTTACGCCGATATCCAATGCGGATGAACCAGCGAAATAGGCTGAGTCTGGTACAAGGTTTTTAGGTGTGGGATGATTCATTTTAACGTAACACTAACTGCTGGTTAATATCTGCTAAATCGGCTTCTGCAACCACCCCGGAGGCCGTTTTTAAGCGGATGATATTGACCAGATAGTTATAACGCGCTTGCAGTAAATCACGTTTGGCCGCAAACAGTTGTTGCTGGGCGTTAAGTACATCAACACTGGTGCGTACCCCGACTTCGTAACCGGTATTGGTTGAATCCACCTGGCTTTGGCTGCTGCTTAGCGCTTGTTCATAGGCTTGTACCTGGGCGATACTGGTGTTCAGGTTTAAGTAGGCACGCTGGGTTTCCAGCTCGGTTTGGCGACGGGCAATGTCTACATCATCCAGGGCTTTTTGTTTGTTGAGTACCGCCTGCCGTGCGCGCGAGCTGGTTGCGCCGCCTTGATATAGGGGGATTTGTAACTGTACCCCGACAGAAGCAGTACTTTGGTCGCTGCCAAAGCCCCACGCGCTGCCATTTGCATTCTGTTCGGTATAACTTGCGACCGCATCTAGGGTGGGCAGATGCCCGGCATTGGCGCGTTCAATCTCCTGCGCTGAAAATTTAACATTATCTTGCTGAATCTGAATGTGCAGATTATTTTGTTCAGCCGCCTCCAGCCAGTTTTCCATGCTTGCTTTCAGGGTATTGGGCTTAATATCGGCTTTGACTGTCGCAAGCTTTTGCGGCATCGTGCCGGTTATTGCCTGGACTGCCCGTTTAGCGATTTCATAGTCATTATTTGCACCTATCAACTGCGCTGCAATTAAATCGTAACGTGCTTGGGCTTCATTGACATCGGTAATCGTAGCCGTTCCCGCATCAAAAAAGGTTTTTGCCTGCTCCAGTTGGCTTAAAATTGCTGCTTTCTGGGCATTAATCAGGTTAATTTTATCTTGCGCAATCAGCACCTCAAAATAGGCTTGAGTCGTGCGTAAGATGAGTTCTTGCTGGCTAAGATACAATTGCTTATCTGCCAGACTTATCTGGGTTTGTGCCTGCTCTATTTGTACCAGATTTTGTTTACGGTAAATCGCTTGGCGCGCCTCAATACCATATTGGTAACCTTCAAACGATTGCACGCCGCCTTGAAACGGCACACCTTTACCCGAAAAGCTAATCTCGGTGTGCGAGACACTTGCCCCGGCGGTAAAATTAACAATTGGTCGATATAAAGCCTTGCCTTGCTCGATGATTTCCTGTGCGGCCTTGTTCGCGCTTAGCGCAGAAGCCAGGGTAGGGTCGTGTGCCAGCGCCTGGTTATAGATGTCCATTAGTGATTGCGGTTTGGATTCAGCAACGGCTTTCGTTGCTAAGATGGGGGGTGCACAACAAAGTGCAATAATAAGGATTATTGGTTTTTGCATGGGAGCGCAGAAAGGTTAAATTAAAGGGGGCTGCTTAGGTTTTTGGGTGTTATAAGCTATTTTTAAGGATTCGTTCGCCCAAAGTTGCAGTTGTTCTGGATCGTTTAACACTTCTTCCGGCAGCTCAAAATACTTGCGGACCTTTACTTGTCCTTTTTTGGTCATATATGAAAACGGCTGCATTCCTGCCTGTTGGTATTTCTCGCGCGACTCATCATTCACTACAAAATATAAGGTGTTGTGCATAATCATGGCAAATTGCACACTGCCGCAATAAATCCCGGCACCGCCAAAAAATCGGGCTATGCTTACCGGGAATAGCGGTTCCAGAAACTCTAAAACGTAGTCAGTAAATTCAGCACTGGCAGTCACTGTTTTTTCCTAAATAATAAAGGGGTATATAATGGTTCTCATGCTTTGGCATCACTATCAAACTATAAAGATGTAGGGACGCAAGATTTTGCGTCTCTACAGTGCGTTCGGCACGTCTACCCTAAACCAAGCTGCATATAACGCGGGTAAAAATAGTACCGTTAATAAGGTCGCCACCGCTAACCCCCCCATAATTGCCACCGCCATCGGGCCAAAAAACACGCTGCGGGTTAGGGGGATCATCGCTAAAATCGCGGCAGCGGCAGTGAGCACAATCGGCCTAAAGCGACGGATAGTGGATTCTACAATAGCTTCCCAATCCTCTAAACCAGTGGCTCTGTCCTGGTCGATTTGATCAACCAGGATCACTGAGTTACGCATAATCATCCCCGATAGCGCAATCGTGCCCAGCATAGCCACAAAACCGAACGGTTTATCAAAGAGCAGCAAGGCGATGGTGACCCCGATCAAGCCTAAGGGCGCAGTTAAGATCACTAAAAAAACCCGTGAAAAACTCTGCAACTGAATCATTAATAGCGTCAGCACCGCGATTAGAAATAGCGGAAAACCGGCTGCGACGGATGCACCGCCTTTAGCCGATTCTTCAACGGCACCGCCGGTAGCGATGTTTACCCCTAAAGGTAAATTTGACTTTAAAGGCGTTAATTTATCTTCAATTTGTTGCGACACCACCGGCGCCTGCAGGTTGCCTTGTAAGTTTGCGCGTACGGTAATGGTGGGCATCCGGTTGCGTCGCCAGATAACCCCTTCTTCAAATTCTGAGCTGATGGCCGCAATTTGCGATAATGGTACGCCACCAGCCTGGGTATTAATCATTAAGTCGGGTAAATGTGACAAGCGCGAGCGCTCAAATTCCGGTGCACGGGCGACCAAGTCAATGCGCTCGATGCCTTCCCTGAATTCAGTGACGTAAAGTTCTTGCATGGCGCCATTTAGTACATTGGCAATATCGACTGAGCTGACCCCTAACAATCGGGCTTTGGCTTGATCTATCGCCACTTTAACGACTTTGCTGGGTTCTTCCCAGTTGAGTTGCACATTGATCAGATTGCTATTGGCACGCATGATCTCAGCAATCTGGCGGGCAAGGTCACGTATTTGCGTTATGTTGCTGCCTGATACTCTGAATTGCACGGGAAAGCCCACGGGCGGGCCGTTTTCCAGGCGTAACACGGAGGCGCGCAAGGCGGGGAAATCGTTTTCGAACAAGCGGAGTAAGTCTTTGCGTAAGGCTTCCCGCGCAGCTAAGGTTTTGCTTAGAATTACAAATTGCCCAAAGCCGCGATGCGGCAATTGAATATCCAGCGGTAAATAAAAGCGGGGCGCGCCGCTGCCAATATAAGCAACAAAGTTTTCGATGCCGTAGTGCTGTTTTGACCACTGGTGTAGCCATTGTTCCAGTTTTTTGGCCTGGGTATTGGTAGCTGCATAAGAAGCGCCTTCGGTCATACGTAAGTCGACGATTAATTCCAGCCGGGTCGAGTCAGGAAAGAATTGCTGTTGAACTTTCCCAAAGCCAAAAATAGCCAATACAAATAAAGCCAGGGTGATAGCAATAACGGTTTTACGGTAGCGGACGCAGGCGGTAACAACGGCACGAAACGTTTGGTAAAAGCGGGTGTTGTAAATATCGTGATGGTGGTTAAGCTCATTGGTTTCGGGCGTTGTTTTGTTAATCCAGCCCAGTTTGCCTTTTAGCCATAACATGAGTTTTGAAGGCTGCGGGGCATGGGCATAATCGGGTAATAAATGGTAGCCCAGATAGGGCACAAAGATGACTGCTGCAAACCAGGAAATACTCAATGCTATCGCTGACACCTGAAAAATCGAGCGGGTATATTCGCCGGTAGAAGAGGCGGCAGTGGCAATCGGTAAAAAGCCTGCCACGGTGACTAAAGTACCGGTGAGCATCGGCATCGCGGTTGAGGTATAGGCAAACGAGGCTGCTTTAGTCCTGTCCCAGCCTTGCTCCATTTTGGAGGACATCATTTCCACGGCAATGATGGCATCATCCACCAGTAACCCCAACGCTAATATCAATGCCCCCAGCGAAATTTTATGCAGGCCGATGTTGAGTTGGTGCATAACCAAAAAAGTACTCGCTAACACCACAGGAATGGTAATGGCAACTACGATACCGCTGCGCCAGCCTAATGAAATCAGGCTTACGCTCAGTACAATGATTAATGCCTCAATAAGCGATTTTACAAAATCGTTGACGGAATTGGTCACAATTTTGGGCTGTGAGGTAACGGTATTAAGGGTTAGACCTACCGTTAACTGCTGCTGGATATGTGCGATGCGGGCATCGAGCGCGTGGCCTAAAGCGATAACATCACCGCCGTCTTTCATGCTGACGCCCAATAATAAGGTGTCTTTACCTTGAAATCGGACACGGTCATGCGGTGGGTCTTCGTAACCGCGATACACCCGGGCGACATCACCTAAGCGAAAGTCTTGGTTATTGGCACGTAAGCGAAGCTCCCGCAAATCTTCCAGAGTATTGTAACGGCCGGAAACTGCTATGCGGATCCGTTCATCTGCAGAATCAAAGGTACCGCCCCGAACTATGGTGTTTTGCGCCTGTAAAATTCTGATCAATTCGGTGGTATTGATGCCTATACCAACCAATTTGGCATTGGACAGCTCGATAAAGAGCCGTTGATTTTGTTCGCCAAAAAACTCAACTTTAGCGACATCCTTGACCTGTAGTAGCTCGGTTCTGATTAATTCCGCTTGTTTTTTAAGTAGCGCGTAATCAAAGCCATCACCGGTTAATGCGTACATACTGCCGTAGACATCACTGAACTCATCATTAAAAGTCAGGCTTTCGAGGTTTTGCGGCAAGGTATGGCGAATGTCGGCTACTTTTTTGCGCACCTGATACCAGACATCTGGAACATCTTTTGAGAAGGTATCATCTTTGACGATAATAAAAATCATTGACTCGCCGGGGCGTGAGAAACTGTTGGAAAAGTCCAGATGCGGGACTTCCTGAATTTTTTTTTCCAGTTTGTCAGTCACTTGCTGCTCGACTTCCCCGGCACTTGCGCCCGGCCAGGTGGCGTGTACCAGCATCACTTTAAAGGTAAAAGGGGGGTCTTCGGATTGTCCTAACTTGGTATAGGCAATTAATCCGGCTACCGTGAGTACCAGCATCAAATACAAGACCAGGGTTTGATGCTTTAAGGCCCAGTCGGATAGGTTGAAGTGCGGGCTCTTGTCATTTTTGAGGTCTACATTCATGGCGTAGCCTCAAATACGGGTTTGACAGGTTGACCTTTATTTAAGGTATGTACCCCGGCAATAGCGATCTTTTCACCTGCTTGCAGGCCGCTGGCAATTAATACCCCGTCTTCCCTAAATTGCCCGGTGACGACTTCACGCGGTTGGGCGGTATTTTGGGCATCAATTACCCATACGGTTTTTTTGCCGTTGATTTCAGTCAGCGCACTGCTGGGTATGAGAAAATCGGTGCTCAATAGTGCGTCCGGGGGATTGAACTTTACGCTTGCGGTCATGCCTAGCTTTACTGCTGCATCAGGGTCTTTAAGGGTTACGCGGACATTAAATGCCCGGGTCGCAGAGTCGGCAGCCGGGGCAATTTCGCGGACAATACCGGTGTAGGCTTTTTGCCGGTCTGCCCAGAGCCTTATGGTAACTTCAGCTTTTAATTTTACTTCTGCCATGCGCGATTCAGGCACCGCAACCAATACTTCAGTTTCTTTCGTATCGGCAATTTGTACGATCACATCACCCGCTCCGACAACCTGTCCAGGTTCAGCCCGAATCGAAGTAATCACGCCATCACGGTCAGCGGTTAAATTGGTGTAGTGCGTTTGGTTCCCTGAGACGTTTGCTTGTGCCTTTGTTTGTACCAACCTGGCGCTGGCGGTTTTAAGTTCAGCCTCGCGGGTATCTAAGGCTGATGCTGAAATAAATTTTTTGGCGAATAATTGCCGTTGCCGATTGACTTCAAGCAGGGCCAGTGAGTAGCTGGCTTCTGCTGCCTTCACATCTGCCAGGGTTGCTGCGGCATTTAAATTCGTGTCAGCGGCATCCAGTCTGGCAAGCACTTGGCCTTTTTTAACTGGCGTGCCGACATCCACTTTGCGCTCAATGATTTTGCCATTGATTCTAAAACCTTGTCCAGATTCATAACGGGGACGTACTTCACCGACCAGTGCCATGACATTTGCCGCAGCTTTCGCACCGACTGTTATGACCAAGGCGGGACGGGACGGGGGTGGGGGCTCGATGGGCCTTTCGCAACCCGCTAGGAGCGTTAATAAAATTAATCCGGGTCGGGTCATGCTCATTGGCTTAATATCTATCATACATATGAGGGGGGTTTTCAGCATATAACGCAGTGTTTTTCGGGTACAGTTGAATTATTACCTGCGGTGGGTGATCCATTTATATTTGGGACTAAACGCTCAATAAGGCTGCGCTATTAAGTAGACGGGAGATGCACCGCTAATAAATCGCATTTTGTGTGCTGTAAGATGCTGTTTGCGGTAGAACCGAGCAGGAGTCCCAGGCCATGTTTGGTATGGAATCCCGTTACAATGAGATCAATTGCTTGTTGCTCTGCCAAATGTACAATTTCTTGTTGGGGTAATCCCCAAATTAACCAGCACTGTTTATGGGGAATATTTAAGCTATCAGCAATCTGGATTAAACGGTCTTTTTCAGTCTCCAGTAAGGCATAGTCACTGGGTTTATCCAGGCTGATTTGCGTGCCGTAGGCAGTGTCCGGCATCGCAATATCATCCAAAACGTGCAGCAAACTTATCCTGGCGTGTGAATGATTTGCCATGTTGATAGCTTTGTTAATAACCGTTTGGTCGAAGGCTGAATAATCAAGCGTGACGAGAATGTGTTGATAGGCTTGCATAATTTATGTTGGATAAGGTGAAAAATCTCTAGTTGGCTTTGGTATGATAGCCATAAACGGGCATTAAGTTCAATAATAATGGATAGGCAGTGAACGAAACGAGTGGTCATAACAGGATACTATTTGCAGGCGACCCTCACGGGGATTTTGACAGTATTATACAGGCGGTATTGCAATATGCGCCGGAAGCGGTGGTGATGCTTGGCGATTATTCCTTGCAGCGGGCGTTGGAGTCGTATTTAAAACCGATTGCTGACTTGACCCAAATTTGGTGGATTTACGGTAACCACGATGTGGCCAGTGCAGCAGATTATCAGAATCTTTTTGAAAGTGCTTACAAAGGGAATAGCTTGCATTTGCGGGTACAGGAAATTGCCGGTTTAAAGGTTGCCGGGCTGGGGGGGATTTTTATGGCTAAAAATTGGTATCCTCCGGCGCGGCCCAAATGGCAACATCAACAACATTGGTTGCAGGAACAATCTGCCACGGTCAGACGTTTAGGGATGCCGCTAAAGTTACAACATTCGATTTGGCAACATGAATTTGAGCAAATGTGCGCGAACATAAAGGCGGATATTTTAGTGACCCATGAAGCGCCCAGTTGCCACCGTTATGGCTTTGCGGCAATTGATGAATTGGCTGACGCTATTGGTGCGCGGCATATTTTTCACGGGCACCAGCACGAGTATTACAACAATAAAGTCCCTAATGGTATTGCGGTAACGGGCGTTGCAAAGGCGGCGGTGGTTAATTTGGCTGGTAAGCAATTGGGTTGAGATTGCCTGTAGCTTAGGGGAAGCTAACTCAGGCGAAGTCTGGCAGAGTGTTTGGGGTGTTGTTTTGTGGCGGATAACGGAACTTGTCCAAAAATCAGACAATCTGACATTAACACATGAAATAAGGCGCTTTAATGCTAAAACCATCAAGCTATCCACAGAGTTATTCACAGCTTTTGTGGATAAGCATAGAAGACTTTTTTTGCAAGTTTTAAGGTTACAACTTTTAAGGCTGATGCTGTACCGATTTATTTTTTAAAACGCAATACGGCCGAATCTGGTAGGCTTGCAAATATCGACTGTTAATCACAATGAGAGCAAAGCATGAGTAATGTATTTAGTTTTACCGGGACAGTGGGTCGGGACGCCGAAGTTAAATCCATGCCGTCAGGCCAGACGGTATTAAATGTAACCGTTGCCAATAACATCGGTTTTGGCGATCGTCAGCAGACCTTGTGGGTCAGGGTTGCCTTGTGGGGTAAACGGGCGGAAGGGCAACTGGGGCAATATTTAAAAAAAGGCCAACAGGTGTTTGTATCTGGCGAACTCACGATGCGTGAATATCAGGCTAACGATGGATCGACTAAAAGCAGCCTGGAGTTAAATGCCAATATTATTGATTTGCTGGGTAAACGTAATGAGCAAGCAGGGCAAACGTCGTCCCCGCCAAATTATCAAACGGGTAGCGCGCCTTCCGGGTATGCGCAGCCGGATAATTTTGCAGCGGCATTTGACGATGATATTCCGTTCTAATGAAGCTTTAAGTCATAGTTAATGAATTGTAGTCACTTGGTTTGATTAAAATATCTGAGAACAGCCCAATGATTGCTCAAAAAACAGTGCCGCCAAGTCTTTATTTAGCTATAAAGAAAAATTTGACGCTTCCAGACGTTCCAGTATTTGCGGATTCGGTTATCCCTAAGTTAAAACAGGAGAGCGAGTTGTTGGGGCTGGATGTAACCGGGCCTTTAGAATTTATTTATGAAGGCTGTGATGGTTCTCCTGATGTCCCCTTTGACTTGACCATAGGCTTTCCTATTCAGGCGATGAAATCAGCTTCAACAGCGTTTGTTTACATCACAACCCACTCTTTCCCGTGTGTTTTTTTGGAGTATAAAGGCAGTGTTTACGGCATTGGTGCGGGTTGGCACGAATTTTTTGCTACCGTGTTTAAAGCGGATTTGATTTTGACCGGACAATGCCGGGAAGTTTATCAACACTGGGTGGATCATGATAGCGCAGAGAATATCACCGAGCTACAAATCGGTATCTCGGATACGCTTTGAGTTAACCTTAAAATCATAGCGCTGCGGTTAATATTTTCGTTTTGAAGTTACTCATTTTTGAATACATTACCGGTGGCGGTTTTAATAAACAGGCCTTACCCGCGTCACTGTTAGCTGAAGGCGAGTTGATGTTGCGGGCGTTGTTGGATGATTGCAGCCGGATTGATACTTTAACGGTGTCGATACTGATTGATTGGCGTTGCCAGGCGATTGCGGATAGCTATGTTGTTACCCCAATTGTTATAACTGCCGATACGGATGTAATTAAAGCTTTTCAGGGTTTGTTAGACAAGGTCGACGCTGTTTGGCTGGTTGCACCGGAGTTTTTAGGTATTTTACAAAACTTGACTGAACAAGTTGAGGCCGCAGGCAAACGCTTGTTGACTTCATCCGCAGCAGCAGTTACTGCAACCGCTGATAAATGGCGCAGTTTTCAGGTTTTAGAGGCTGCCGGAATTCCAACGGTTAATACGGCTTTAATCACTGGGCAGTTGACCTATCGGTACGGATCATGGGTAATTAAGCCGGTTGATGGTGTTGGGTGTATTTCAATCTGGCTGGTTGAGTCTGCCCAGGATTTTGCAGAGACTTTGGCAAGACTTGATAACCCAGAAAATTTTATTATTCAACCCTTTATTGCGGGGCGGGCGATGAGTTTATCTTGTCTGTTTTATCAGGGGCAGGGTTGGGTGCTGTGCGTTAATGAACAGGTGTTGAGTGTGCAAGATCGCAATTTTAAGTTACTGGGGTGTAAGGTCAATAGTTTTCCGGTTACGCCAGAGATACAACAGTTAGTTATAAAGGTCGCACAAGCTATTCCGGGGTTACACGGCTATGTAGGAATTGATTTTATTCAAACTCAGGATGAAATAGAGAACTGGATAGTAGAAATTAATCCGCGCTTAACCAGTTCTTATGTGGGCATTTATCAGGCGTTGGGATTGAATATTGTCCGGCTGGTTTTAGCTATGGGGCAGCAGGTATTGGACATACAGCCAGTTTGTAATGTTCAGGTTGATATTACTTTAAGTTAGGGAATAATCAATATCATGCAGCCTGCAATCATTGGGTGGGACATCGGTGGTGCGCACGTCAAAGCAGCTTTGCTGGATGCGCAAGGTGTCGTGCAGCAGATTTGTCTTGAGCCATGTCTGTTATGGCGAGGATTGGAGCAGCTTAATCAGGTGGTAACGCTGGTGATGGCTGCTTTAGCAACCAAGCAAGCCAAGCATGTTATTACCATGACTGGCGAATTAGTAGATTGTTTTGCCAACCGGGAAGCGGGGGTTCAACAAATCATTGCGGTGATGGTGCAATTGTTACCTGCAGAAACTGTGCATATTTTCGCAGGTACAGACGGTTTTCTGCCTGCTGGGCAGGTAAAGCCAGCGCATACTACAGCAATTGCCTCAGCCAATTGGCTTGCCACTGCCCGTTATGTTGCCGCTCAGCAGCAACAGGGGGTGTTGATTGATATTGGTAGCACGACCACGGATATTTTAGTATTTAAAGAGGGTCGTGTGCAGGCAGTGGGCTTTAGTGATTATCAGCGCTTAATTTCCGGTGAGCTGGTGTATACCGGTATCATTCGTACCGCAGTGATGGCAATTGCGCAACATGCATTTTTTAACGGTCAGCAGCAAGGATTGATGGCGGAATATTTTGCCACCATGGCGGATGTGTATCGCATTACCGGCGAATTGCAGGAAACGCATGACCATACGGCTACGGCAGATGGTGCTGAAAAAACAGTCTTAGCCAGTGCCAGAAGGCTGTCACGCTTGACCGGTTATGATTTTAAGCCTGAAGAGATGGCGTTATGGCAAGAGTTTGCTCAGACCTTGCGGGCACAGCAATTAGAATTGATTAAAGCCAATGTAGCCCGGCAGTTAGCGCGAGACTTATTGCCTGAGCAGAGTTGCTTTATCGGTGCTGGTGCCGGACGGTTTTTAGTGCGTGAGTTGGCGCAGCAGTTGGGGTATGAGTACCGGGATTTTGATGAATTAATTACCATAGCCCCTTATCCCTCTTCACCTAGGGAGAGGGAATCAAAAGCGCAGACTGCCGCAGACTGCGCCCCCGCTGTGGCAGTGGCGCTTTTGTTTGCAAGCACGCCTCGCTGAAAGCTTGTGTTTTAAATAGGTTTTAATAACAATAACGGCACATTCGGTAAAACAGTCAGGAGCAACACGATCATGCCAGCACAAGTCAACCTAAAGTTTGCAGGCATTAGTATGACGGAGGCGGAATATCTGGCTTCGGAGCTAACCGCAGAGGTGAAACACGAATATGTTGATGGTCGTGTGTATGCTATGACAGGCGCGAGTAATAATCACACCCGTTTAACCGCTAACATATTAGGTGAGTTTAGAAGCCATCTCAAAGGCAAGCCCTGCGAAGCCTTTATGTCCGATATTAAAATCAAAGCAGGTAAAAATTATTTTTACCCTGATGTGGTGGTGGATTGTTCAGCACCTGCGGGTGGGGATTATTTTGCACAATCGCCCGTGATAATTGTGGAAGTTTTATCTAAATCCGCCCAGAAATCAGACCTGACCACCAAGCTAATGCAATATATTAACTTGCCTACACTGAAAGAGTATGTGTTGATCGAACAGGATATGGTGCGGGTGCAGATGTTACGAAAAAATAACCATTAGCAGTCTGAGTTTTATTTTTTGGGGGACAGCGTGGCGTTTGAGGCGATTGACTTAACACTGTCCGTTGAAGACATCTATGACCGTGTTGATAATAGTGAAATGGCTGAGTTCAGGCTGGGGGCAAACGATGCAGCTATTGAGTAAAATGTTTTATAATCCAGCTACGCGATAGCGTTGTAAGATTTGCATACTTAATGTGCAGGTATAAGGCAGGTTTACTTTAATAATTGCTGAGGAATAGTTGATGAAGAAAAATAGTTTGTTTGTTTAGTGGCCTCAGTTTAGCGGGCGGGAAATTCACCAGTAAGGATGGTTATTATGTGGCGCAGGATTTCAATGTCGATGACGCGTCTTTTTGGGATAGCGTTACTCTAAAACTGGATATGGCTAAAGGGACTTTTTCGATAATTGATGCTAAGCCTAAGGCGGCAGTAATTGCCCCGGGCCAATCGCAACAGCAAATTGACTCAGAAGGTTACACCGTTGGGTTTTTGGGGTGTGCCAGAACCGGTGAGATAGCAAAAGGAGCGCATGGCGAATATGAAAGAGTTGTTATTTGTAATATATTGGTAACTAATAATCAAGCGGATAGATTATTATTAGCTGAAGGCTATTCCAATATCAATACCCCCGGAATTTCGTCAAATCAAATTTCGACTATACCGAATGTGTTTGGGAATAGTGTAAGTTCCCTTCTTGACAATTTTGGTCAAGATTATTTCGGCGATGTGTACGATTCGGCTGGCACGCATAATCCCCCTTCAATTTTTCAATCTCAAAGTGTTCCGGTAAAAATTAGTTTTGTGTATAAAATCAATATGAACTCCAGCTCAATTTCGATTTTTATGCCATTTTTGACAGACATCAAAACTAAAAATGTCCTTCAATTGATATTCAAAGACATTAAATTTTAAAGCAATCAGAGAGGTAGGTTGGGATGAGGCAACGAACTCCAACACATCGAAGCGACAAATGTTGGGATTCTACTTTGGCTGGTCGGGATTAAAAACCCCGACCTTAAAGTTTGAATCTGGCAGATCCACCAAATTATATTTTTTAACCCATCAATTTAACCCATTAAAAGGACTCATGTGAATAAATTTATTATTGCTTTTATAGTGTGTGTTTCAATGCTTTCCGGTTGCGCTATGGAGCGCTCGGCCAGTAAAGCCGCAGATAGCCGGGCCTGCGCTACCAATTATTCAACCGAAGGTGAATTTTGGGCGGGTAAGAAATTTAAAACCTTTCAAGACTTCCCTAAAACGTCCAAAGCGGCTGCTTTTGATAGCTTAGTGTCAGTAATTGCCTCCAGTGGTTATCAAATTGCAAGCAGCAACAAAGAAAGTGGCATCATTAGCGCCCATCAAACCGTTACCTCCGGTCAAGGTAAAACCGTACCGTTGAATGCGGTGATCCAAGATACTGCCTCTGGCGGCATTCACGTTGAGCTGATTATTAGTCTTTCTGGTGGAGTTGCCGCTTCTGCTGATTCGGTTCAAGATGAATTTTGCAAAATGCTGGACTCGGTAAGCCAAAGTAAAACCGAACCTGCTGCGGCACCAAAAGAGACAGTGGTGCCTCCTGAAGAGGCCGCCCCAAAGGTAATTAAAAAGAGTAAACGTAAATTGCGTAAGGCAAAATAAAGCGAGTAAGTCGGAACCGTAAAGGGGTTCCGAGACATGGTTAAACAACGCTACAATCAAAAACCGTCCAAGCCTTTAAGGGCTTAGCCGGTTTTTTTATGGAACTGGTATAATTAACCCAAAGTAATTTTCCTTACAAGGAATTGCCATGATGTAACTTGCCACGTCCCCCGACATTAGACGGTATTTTACATTTTTTTCAAGAAACTGACCCCGCGCAGGGTCGGGTGTTGAGTCGTATTAGAGTGGCTTGACGTTGACAGAGGCATCCCGATAGGCGGCGTCAACTATTCGTGTTTCAGGGTGCTAATCCTGAAACACAGAAATGCCAGGGCTGCGCAGCTTATAACCGTCGCGTCGTTTTTGACGATTTTTTGAGGGGATGCCCCGCACAAAAATCTTTTATCAAAAATAGCGACTCTCCAGTTCACTTTATTCCCTGAAATATACCCAGTTCTAAAAAGGAGAATTCATATCATGACAGGTACTGTAAAAATCCATCGTGTCCTTCAGACTAAACCGGAGAATGTCTACAAAGCGTTCTTGGACGCTGGTGCAATGGCAAAATGGTTGCCTCCCTACGGCTTTACTTGCAAAGTTCACCATCTGGATGCACGAATGGATGGCACATTCAAGATGTCATTCACGAACTTCGCTACAGGAAATGGACATTCCTTTGGCGGCAAATATCTCGAATTGCTGCCTTTCGAGCGCATCAGATATGTTGATAAGTTTGATGACCCTAATCTCCTCGGCGAAATGCAGGTCACTGTCGTGCTAAAGCAAGTATCCTGCGGCACCGATATCAATATCGTCCAAGAGGGGATACCAAGCGCGATTCCGGTCGAAATGTGCTATCTCGGGTGGCAAGAGTCCATGGAACAACTTGCCAAGCTTGTTGAACCTGACATTCCGGACTAACAAAAAGTGCTGCCTAATATTACGCTTAAGCGGGACGCGCCTTTTCGTGGCGGTTTTGAAGGTTTGTAATAAGTCCGGCTTTGGTGGCTTCGTTTGTCTTCCGTGAAAGGCGTTTCCCTTAGATTTACTGTAGGCGTTTCGGCAGCGCCCCTTCTGCTCTATTCTTGAGGTAAATGATATGAAAACAAAAACCTTGTGGAGCAGCATTGCTTTTATCGGCTCAATTGGAATTGCTAATGCTGCGCCGGTACAGAACCCTGCAAATGGGCACTGGTATGACTTTATAAACACAGGTTCGATTGATTGGAATACCGCTAAAAACCAAGCTGAAAGCCTAACTTACCTTGATTTATCTGGGCATTTAGCGACTATTTCGGATGCTGATGAAAACGCTTTTCTTTATACCAATGTTTCTTCTGCCCTTGGTTATTTAGGCGCTACCGATGAACTTACAGAAGGAACTTGGCAGTGGGTCACAGGTGAAAGTTTTTCTTACACTAACTGGGCGGTCGAAGAACCTAATAACTGTTGCGGAGGTGAAAGTTATTTAATGACATGGGAGAACGGTACTTGGAATGATATTTTTAATAATTCTGGCTATACAAGTAGTTATTTTGTTGAATATGAAGCCGTTAGCGCTATTCCTGTTCCAGGTGCGGTGTGGTTATTCGGCTCAGCTATTTTAGGTTTGATTGGTTTTGGGCGCCGCAATCGAAAACAAGCTTAAAAAACGCAACTCCTATGACGGTGTACATACTGTGGGGTTATTGGCTTTCATCTAGTACTCAGTTAGCGTCATTATGCCTTGTAGTATTGGGCTTATATGCCAGTGTCATACCCGACTAAATTAGATTGACTTCATGTCAGGTGTGCAGGGCTGTTTGTACTATCTTGGTGTCTTATGGCATTAGTTGGCCTTTTTCGTGGCGTTTGGGAAAGACTGACAACATTACTGGCTTCGAAAGCTGCTTGGAGGGAAAAATTTCTAGGATAGTTTTAACCTAACAGACACTTCCTAAAAGCCAGTAACTGTTAGGTTAAGTTTTTTAATTAATACAATTGATTGGCTTGTGAAATCATTTGTGTGCGCATCAACTTCACGGTAAACCAGAAAAAATTTCCCTGGTTTGGTAGATTTTCTACCCCAAAATCACCGCCCATAATTTTTATCAGGTAATGGTTGATTACTAATCCCAGTTCTGTTGTATTGTGTCCAACGACGCTTGAATAGTCGGCTTGTATAAAAGATTCAAACAGGCTAAAGATTGCCTTCTCGTTAGTGCCTTTGCCAGAATATTTCACTTCAAATTTCAGCATAAAACCGGCTGTATTTTCTTCCTGCAATTTTACTTTAAGCCAGATATTACCTTGATTGGTAAAGGTTATGGCATTATTTAAATAATTAAACACTATTTGCCGGAGCCGCGTGAGGTCGCCTTGCAGCGGATGTGTTACAGTATCATGCGTTATTTTAAGTGTTATATTTTTGGCGGTCGCTAAAGGGGTAAGTTCGTCCCTTACAGGATATAAAATATCTGCTATGCAAAAATTGTCCTGCATTAATTCTAAGTACCCCATTTCAATTTTTGAAATATCTAAAATATTATTGATAACCGATAATAAATGCTGTGCGGCGGCATCAATTTTTTCCAGAAACCTAAGCTGTTCTGGCGCTTTTGTTGTGTTGCGCAACAGGTAAGCAAAGCCGACAATAGTTTGCATAACGGTGCGGGTTTCGTAACTCATGTTGGCTAATAACATACACTTATTAGAGTGGGCGGATGCCGCTTTTACCCAGGCCAGTTCAGTTTTATGCTTGGTAATAAGTTGTTTTATATATTGATTTTTATTGTTTGATAAGAGGGCTTTTTGGTGTAATTCATACTCAATCTGTTTTTCTTTGCTGATATCTAAAATTGCAGCTAAGCAGGTTTTTTTCATCAAGTTGGCCTGTGCTTCAATACGGATCCATTTTGTGCTGTTCGCGCTGAAGGTATTGTCACTTATTAAACTTATTTCGCAGGTTTGTTTATCAGTACTACTAAATGCGGCTTCCAGAAAGTGAATAAAGAGACTTTGATATTCATTGGCAACCCTAGATATGAAAGTTAATCCTAAAAGCTTGCCGCGTTCTATCTCCAGCAAATCTGCACCACAGAAATTAGTTTGAATAATACGGCTGGCTATGTCGAGGACAAAGTAACTGATTGGGGCACAATCGAATAATTCTAAATAATAAGGTAACGGCGCTATTCCTGTATTGTTAATTGTTGCAGGTGGCTCATCGCTTTGGCTTTTTAGCTCAATTTGATGCGTTAGTAATGTGTACAATAATTTGAGTTGGTCTATTGGTGTTACTGAGTTCATTAATAGCCGAATTTGAATTTGTTGCGATCAATCTGTTTTGTTTTCTGAAACATTTAGAATTTGTAAGGAATGGTTAAACTTTGTTCTTTAATATCACTAGGATTATGTTGATATTTTGTAAAAACTGGCTTGAGAAAGATAGGGTACTGAGCCCACTGGATTATCCTAGTAGGGTCTCATGGATTAGAGCATTAATCTTGATGGATAAATTACCTATAATTTAATATTCGGTAACTTTTGATAAGCATTAAGGGTTTCTCTGACTTTTTGATGCGCCTTTTAGAAATTAGGTCTTATTACGATTAAATACTAATACGACCTAACCTTATAAATTCAAAATGTTTAATTTGATTTATA
>JBEBJQ010000126.1:0-7426 GCA_040079795.1 Methylococcales bacterium | reverse complement strand
ATGGAAAACGGATTTGGGCACAGAAGAACCTGAACCAAATCTAATCTGACAGACATACTGCAAAACCGGTAACTGTCAGATTAAGCCTGAGCTAATACACTTTAAGCTTATGCTTGTTTGGGGGCATCGGCAATGCTTGGGCGGCTTGGGTGAAAACACCAGTGCCAAGGTTCATATTGATAACCATAAGGGTTGCCCAGCGGAAAGGATAAATAAAAACCAAAACGATGGGCGTTAGTGTTCAGCCAGCTAAAGGCTGCTGTTTGTTCAAATACCAGTGCTGCGGGCGCTGTTCCGGGCGTTGAAATATCTACGGCGCAGCCGGTATGGTGTTCGCTGAAACCCGGTGGCGCTAAAACCGTCAGAATGTCTTCGGCTGATGTCAGCATTAAGCTTACGCTGAATGATTTCTACCTGCCGGTCAATGCTACGGAATGCCGATACCAAGGTGAGTACAACACCGTCAAGCAAGCGCCGATACTTCGGATAAATGTCGCCAAGCGTTAGCAGCCCCTGGTGTAAGCAGATGCTTCGCCTATAGTCATCCGTTGTGACCACTTCAAGATCGGTCGCTTCTTGGTAAACGCACAAATTTTTAGGTTTCAGCAAGGCTTCTGAAATACCCAATTCGTTAGCGATAGTTATTAGCCGATAGTGCATAGTATTTTACGCGTTAAAAATAGTAGTTTAAGCAGGTGGCTTTGATTGCTAACTTCTCATTCGTGGAACTAATAAGCCAGTATAAATATGGTTGCTCCTGGACGTGCAGCTAAACGCTGGGTTAAAAAATAACGCTGTTTTCGGTGTTGCGTCAATCCAGCTTATGCATTTTCAGGAATGAACAAGGCCATGGACAGATGGTTTTCATACTCGCCGTTAATTTTCACGGTGTTGATATGGCGATCTTCATGAAAAAATCCAAAATTTTCATAGAGCTTGATGGCGATGAGGTTACTTTCCCTTACTGTTAACTCCACTCGGCTGAGGCCACGTTTTTTTGCGGCATCCAGAACGGTATGCACCAGCTTTCGACCCAGTCCTTGTCCACGGTAGCCAGGAATGATACCAATCCCTAGAACGCCAGCATGTTCAAATACTGGGCGATTGAGCGGGGCTACATCAGCCCAAGCGATGACTTTATCGCCATCCAGGGCAATCACATGTGGCCAGTTCTCGGCAATATTGCGCTTGACGTAAGCAATCGTCATATCTCTGGGAGGCTCTTCAAGGAAGGCCAGATAGTGCAGTTCACGTGCTACCGTGTACACCACATTGGCAAAGCCGTCAATATGCTGTTCGGTCTGCTTGAAAAAATCGGTAAAAACTTAACGCGACGGTTTATTTTGCTTCGCAAGCCCCGATTCGTCGTGCGTCCGCCCGCTCCGACCCAGCAAGGGGATCGTCGCATAGCTCCCACAATGACTTGACGGCTATTCCGGAAGCCTCTGTCAACGTCAAGCCACTCTAATACGGCTCAACACCCGGACCTGCACTTATCGGGGACTAAAAATCTTCACTTCGTTACCGCTTCGCTTCCAAGATTTTCAGCGCTGATTGCTCAGGAGCAAATTATTATTGGGCATTTAAACCCCCATCTATATAAACAGGATCTTGATGATAACCTTAAGACCTTTATTCGATCATTTTCACAGGCAGATCGACAAAAACTCTCTCGTTTTTTTAAAATTTATTTTCAGCTGTCGAGAATTTAATTTGGATAAGTTTTACTATCAACGATAAGGCTTATTCAAATGTGGAAAAATATAGCATTTCGACCTACCCGATATTTTGCGTCTGTTTTAAATAGTCATTATCCAATAAGTCACCCGATTTTTTTCCTGCGATCAAAGCAAAGACCGATGTATCTAATATTTAGATGTAGGTATCTGAAATGGTCGTTTTAAAAATTCAATAAGTTCCCCTATTATTTCCATCAACGCAACATTAAGTTGCTTTAACGCGAGCAGAAACTATATTCGTTCATCGGAGTGGAATTTTGATTTCATAACTGCGATTTTTAGGTTGCTCGGTTTTATTCCTAACAAATTAAAAGGAATCAAGATTATGGCCATCAACGTTGAGTGTATCAACCACAAATTACCGAACCGGCGGAAGTTGCTGCCCAAATTTTGAGTCTGTTAGAAGAAATTAAATTCGGATCGGTTGAGATCACTATTCATGACGGCAAAGTCACGCTCATTGAACGCAAAGAGAAGATTAAGCCAAGCGCAGATTAATAAGTTTCTTGATTCAATTTCTACCGGAACACCGGGGAGTGTCGCTTAAAAATAACTGCAAAGTAGACCGGATAACCGGATAGTTCTGTGGATAAAAAATGAATGACTTGCCCGTTTCCAACTGCAGATTCTCTGGAAATAGGGCCATTGGCTTACGCCAACCGTCGCATCGCAGCCGTCTGTGGCTATTGTAACGGACAATTATAATAATATTACGGGTACACCATGCAACATCAACTTGTTAAATTATTGCCAATCAAAGCCTCTATGGCATTGCTTCTGGCCTTGCCTGGGCTTGCCCAGGCAGAAGACTATTATCAAAAAACCAAAGGCTACCGGGTAGAGCCCGAAACCGATCCACCCGCCTATGTGCGTAACTTAAGCAAAACCCAGTTTAAACAATTCCGTGATGTGGAATGGCTGGATGTGGGCTTGGATTTTCGGTTGCGCTATGAGTACCGTGAAAATGACTATCGGCCGAGCGTGCCAACCTCAAAGTTTAGGGCAGATCCAGATAATTTAGTGTTGCTCAGGACCCGCGGTTTTTTTGGGGTAAAAGACATTCTTGATCCGCTACGCTTTGCAGTTGAGTTTGAAGATGCCCGCAGTTACAACAGTCTGTATGAAAAAACCAATGCTGATGTGAATGAGTTTGAGTTAATTCAAGTCTACGGCGAACTCTATTTTGACAATGCCTTAGGCAACAACCGCCCAATCAGTTTGCGTGTGGGTCGGCAATCTTTAGAGTTATTAGATCGGCGCTTGATTGGTAACAACCAATTCCGTAACACTACCAACAACTTCGAAGGTTTCCGCCTGCGTTTTGGTAAGCAGCAAAATAACTGGGATTTGGACACTTTTGCGTTTCAACCGGTAGAGCGAAATAAATACACCTTTGACGAGGCGGATGAAGACACTTGGATCTATGGGGGTGTGTTAAGTATTAAACAATGGTCAGACTTTATTACCATCCAGCCCTACTTTCTGGGGCGTAAGCAAAATGGTGACCTGAACAATCCGGTGGTCGCGAACCGCAAGCCGGACATGGATATCTTTGCACCGGGTATCAGGGCTTATGGGGTGTTTGGTGAAACGCAGGCTTGGGATTTTGATACCAACGTCAATAAACAGTTTGGTCGTTCCGGTGTGCTTTCAGGAACCACCCAAGCCCTGCAACAACATGATGCGCTAGCGTATTCGTTGGAGTTGGGGTATACCTTTGATCATGACTGGAAACCCAGAACCAGTTTGTATTTCGGTTATGGTACCGGGGATAAAAACAGTAAAGATAATATTAACCAACGCTTTGATTCTTTTTACGGCTTTAACCAGCCCTGGTCGCGTAACGATTATTTCTCCTGGGATAACATTATCACCCCTAAAGCCCGCGTGGAGTTTACGCCTTATAAAGATGTCCGGTTTGATGTGGGTGCCAATGCTTATTGGCAGGAAAGCGAAACCGGCGGTTGGAACCGGGCTAATTTACGGGACACCACCGGACAAAGTGGCGGCTTTCTGGGCTATGAGTTTGACATTCGCATGCGCCATACCCTCAATAAGTATGTCGATTGGAGTTTAAGTTACGCCCGTTTTGAACCGGGCGACTTTACCACTTCGCAAGCCAAGGCCAATGGCCCTTACACCAGCGAAGCCAGTAATTTCTTCTTCTTTGAAGTGTCGCTGAATGCGTTTGGGGATGGGAAGCTTTAGCGCACTCTGGTTTATCTAATTTTGAGATATAACACACTAAAAATGTCATTTCTCATTATTAGATAGCCTCTCTACAATAATCAACAGATAAAACAAAGCGTATTTATCCTTTTATTAGATACAGGAACACTCCATGAACTTTAAAACCTTTTTAGCCACTACTTTGGTCACAGGTAGCTTGTTACTGAGCAGCACTGCTTTTGCCGAACGGACTTTGTTGAATGTCTCTTATGATCCGACGCGAGAATTGTATCAAGAGTTTAACCAGGAATTTATTAAGTACTGGAAAACCAAAACCGGGGAAGATGTCAGTGTGCAGCAATCGCACGGCGGTGGCGGGAAACAGACCCGCGCGGTCATTGATGGCTTGCAGGCGGATGTGGTGACCTTGGCCTTATCCGGTGATATTGACCAGATTTCAGAACGGGCTAATTTACTGCCCAAAGACTGGCAAAGCCGTTTACCGAATAACAGTTTGCCGTACACTTCGACCATCGTGTTCTTAGTACGTAAAGGCAACCCTAAAGGCATTAAAAACTGGGATGATCTGGTTAAGCCTGGCGTTTCGGTGATTACGCCTAACCCTAAAACCTCCGGCGGTGCACGTTACAACTATTTAGCCGCTTGGGCTTTTGCCGAGAAAAAATACGGTACTCCTGAAGCTGCAAAGGATTTTGTCAAGAAGCTGTATAAGAATGTGCCGGTGCTCGATTCTGGCGCCCGCGGCTCGACCACTACTTTTATTCAACGGGAGATTGGCGATGTCTTAATTACTTGGGAAAACGAAGCCTTTTTGGCCTTGAAAGAACTGGGTGATGGCAAAGTGGAAGAAGTGGTGCCGCCATTTAGTGTTAAAGCCGAAACCCCGGTAGCCTGGATTGATAAAGTGGTCAAAAAGAATGGTAATGAAGACTTGGCGAAAGCTTATCTTGAATACTTGTTTTCACCGGTCGGGCAGAAATTGGCGGCGAAACACTTTTATCGTCCCTTTAAACCGGAACAAGCCGATTCTGCTGACATAAAACGTTTCCCTAAATTGGAGCTGTTTACCGTCAATGAAAAATTTACCAGCTGGGCAAATGTGCAAAAAACCCACTTTGATGATGATGCGATTTTCGATCAAATTTACACCCCTTAAGTCATCACTGTGACGAGGGGCGGGGCTGTATGCCCCGTCCCGCCCAGCAGTCTACTTGATAACCAAGAGATACCATCATGAGACAAAGTTACATCATGCCGGGTTTTCGCCCAACCTTGGGCTTTACCTTACTCTATCTGGGACTGGTGGTGCTTATCCCATTGAGTACCCTGGTGTTTAAAAGCTTAGCGCTCAGCTGGGATGAGTATGTGCACATCATTACCAGCAAACGGGTGTTGGCATCATTCAGGGTCAGTTTTTCAACCTCATTGCTCGCCGCATTGGTCGCCAGCTTTTTTGGGTTCATCATTGCATGGACGTTTGTGCGCTATAACTTTTTGGGCAAACGGATACTGGATGCCCTGATCGACTTGCCATTTGCCTTACCGACTGCGGTCGCGGGGATTGTACTGGCAACAATTTATCAGCCTAGTGGTTATTTAGGTCAATTGATTTTGGAGCTTACTGGTGTAAAGGTCGCTTATAACCCGACCGGGATTGTGATTGCCTTGATCTTTATCAGCTTGCCGTTTGTGGTGCGTACCGTACAGCCAGTTTTACAAGAATTTGACAATACGATGGAAGAAGCCGCATCCACCTTGGGGGCGACCAAACTGCAAATTTTTATTAAAGTCATTTTCCCGAATGTGTTTCCGGCTTTATTGACCGGCTTTGCCTTAGCTTTTGCACGTGGGGTAGGGGAGTATGGGTCGGTTATTTTTATTGCCGGGAATATCCCTTATGTCTCTGAAATTGTTCCGCTGATGATTATTACTAAACTGGAGCAGTATGAATACGCTGGGGCCACGGCTATTGCACTGACGTTACTGGTTATTTCCTTTATCTTGCTGTTGATTATTAATTTATTACAACATTGGATCCGTAAACAATCCGGCCAACTCTAAATAAAGCACCCTTATGAATAGTATAGCGCTGTCGCAGCCTGTTAAACCTGCACCTTATCAACAAGCCCTGGAGGATCCCGCCTGGGTTAGAGGGGTACTTATTTTTATAACCGTTGGGTTTATTTTTTTATTTTTATGCCTGCCACTTGCCATCGTTATTATTGAAGCTTTTTCGAAAGGCTTAACGGCCTATTGGAACGCCTTGGCGGAACCAGACGCACAAGCGGCGATCGGCTTAACTTTACTCACGGCTTTAGCCACCGTACCCCTGAACACCATTTTTGGTATAGCGGCAGCCTGGTGTATCACCCGCTTTGAATTTAAAGGCAAAAGCCTGTTGACCACTTTAATTGACTTACCGTTTTCGGTGTCGCCGGTCATTTCCGGTTTGATCTTTGTGTTGTTGTTCGGGACGCAAGGTTGGTTCGGGGATTGGTTGACAGAACATGACCTGAAAGTCATTTTTGCGGTGCCGGGAATTATTTTAGCTACCCTGTTTATTACTTTTCCTTTTGTCGCCCGGGAATTGATCCCGCTGATGCAGGAAATGGGCAGCGAAGAAGAGGAGGCTGCTTTGTCTTTGGGCGCAAGCGGTTGGAAAACTTTCTTTCTGATTACCTTACCCAATATCAAATGGGGCTTGTTGTACGGAGTGCTCCTGTGTAATGCCCGGGCAATGGGGGAGTTTGGGGCGGTTTCCGTCGTATCCGGGCATATCCGGGGCTTAACCAACACTTTACCCTTACATGTCGAAGTCAGTTACAACGAATATGATTTTGTGGCGGCGTTTGCCAGCGCCTCTATTCTGGCTGGACTTGCTATAGTGACCCTGATCCTGAAAAGCCTGTTGGAATGGCGGCAGCAACGTGACCGTGCCGAAACTCACCATTAAGCCCCTGACAGCCATTAACCAAAGAGAGCATCTGTATGAGCATTTTACTAACCGACATCAGCAAACATTTTGGCAGTTTTGCCGCTTTAGATCACGTTAATTTAGAAATCCCCGACGGTGAGTTAGTGGCTTTATTGGGGCCTTCGGGCTGTGGCAAAACCACCTTGCTGCGGATTATCGCAGGGCTGGAAAAAGCCGATTCCGGGCGGGTACTCTTAAATGGTGAAGACAAAACCCAGGAACATGCCAGCCAGAGGGGTATTGGCTTTGTGTTCCAACATTACGCCTTATTCCGGCACATGACCGTGTTTGAAAATGTTGCCTTTGGGTTGCGGGTAAAACCTAAGAAAGACCGCCCCGGTGAGGCCATCATCCGAAATAAAGTCCATAAGCTTTTAGAATTAGTGCAACTGGACTGGTTACATGACCGTTATCCTGACCAACTCTCTGGTGGGCAACGGCAACGGATCGCTTTGGCGCGGGCATTAGCGGTGGAACCTTCAGTATTGTTATTGGATGAACCCTTCGGCGCATTGGATGCCAG
>JBEBJQ010000029.1:0-41799 GCA_040079795.1 Methylococcales bacterium | reverse complement strand
GGGCCGATACAAATCAAGATGCATTCACCGATCTGCCATATATCCCGGATGGCATTATCATCCCGGTAATCCAGCATTTGGGCATCAACCCGGTCAGCAGTCAGCCGTAGCGATAATTCCCGCAAAGCAATCAGGTTACCTTTGCGAAAAAAATGTTGCATCGCCCGTTCAGCTTGCTGGGAGATATAGACTTTGCCTTCTTTCAAACGCATCAATAAATCGTCGGGCGGCAAGTCGATTAATTCAATTTCATCGGCAAGTTCAAAAACTGTATCGGGAACTGTTTCAAAAACTTGTACGCCAGTAACCTGGTTGATGTCATCATTTAGGCTTTCCAAATGCTGGACATTGAGGGTGCTGTAGACATCTATTCCTGCCCTCAACAATTCGTCAATATCCTGCCAGCGTTTCGGGTGGCGGCATCCCACCGCATTACTGTGGGCTAATTCATCGACAAGAATTAAAGCAGGACGGCGTTTGAGCGCGCCATCCAAATCGAACTCGCGTTGCACTGTGCCACGATGTTGTACCAATTTCGGCGGCAGTACCTCCAAACCTTGTAAGACTGCTATGGTTTCTTGGCGATTATGTGTTTCGACCAGTCCCACAACGACATCCATACCTTTTAGCCGTTTGTCATGGGCGGCTTGGAGCATGGCGTAGGTTTTACCCACGCCCGCCGCTGCCCCGAAAAATATCTTTAACCGGCCGCGTTTGCTCTGTTGTTCTTCACGCTCCACACGGGCAAGTAAGACATCGGGATTTGGGCGGCTATCATCCATTCTATTCTCGAATTAATTTTCCAGACTTCAAATCGCACAACACTTGCCATTCCTTGCCATCCGACGCTTGAATCCGATATTTAACCAAGAATTCTCTGTGCCGATCTAGCATTTGCTCTTTTTCAATCTCCCCAGGATGCAGAAGCAGAGCTTGTTTTTGGCAAAGTTCGGTATTCACTTTACTTGGAGGTAGAGTAAAATCAGGATCATTCGCATCCGTAGTGATTGTCTGATTGGCATCCAACGCTAGATTTAATACCAGCACATTGATCCGTGGCTCTCCGAGCAAACCCCATTGCCGTCCATCAGTATGCGACTGTATCAATTGCCGAAGCTTTTCCGGGTCAATTTTACGTACTTTAGCGATACGGTTGACTTGATATTCTGCCGCTGCTGGGCTGATGTGCGGATCAAGGCCACTGGCTGAAGCGGTAAGCAGATCAATCGGAACAAGTGCTTTATTTTCAGGATCGATAGCTTGCAAAGCCGCAATACGAGACTTGATTGTTCCCACAAGGTTTAAATTGCTCGGCCCCAAGTTAGAACCGCTAGAAGCTCCTGCGTTATATGGGCCAGGCGATGTCGCGGAAGGCCGTCCCCAAAAATAATCGGGTCGGATGAAGGGCTGGCCGATAAGTTCAGAACCAGCAATATGCTCCTTGTTGACGATTAAACTGCCGTTGGCCTGATTCGAAAATAGCATCTGTGTGCCAAAGGTCACTAACAGCGGATAGGCAATACCGGTTAATAACGTAAAAAACACGAGCATGAGTAAAGCAGGTTTGAGTTGTTGAGCCATGATAGTCTTCTCCTCCGTTAAAGCACTAACGCCGTCAAGCCAAGATCGATTAACTTAATCCCGATGAAAGGCACAATGACACCGCCGCCGCCGTAAACCAGTAAATTATTACGGAGTAACACTTCTGCACTTTGAGGCCGATAGGTAACGCCTTTCAGTGCCAAAGGGATTAACGCAACGATTATCAGGGCATTAAAAATAACGGCGGCGAGAATCGCATTGTCCGGGCTGCTAAGTCCCATGATGTTTAGCACACCCAGTTCGGGATAGGTACTGGCAAAAGCGGCAGGTACAATCGCAAAATACTTTGCCAAGTCATTCGCTAAACTGAAGGTCGTTAATGCGCCGCGCGTCATCAACATTTGTTTACCGGTTTCGACGATTTCAATCAGTTTTGTCGGATTCGAGTCTAAATCGACCATATTGCCGGCTTCCTTGGCAGCTTGCGTACCTGAATTCATCGCCACTGCGACATCAGCCTGGGCTAGTGCCGGGGCATCGTTGGTGCCGTCTCCCGTCATCGCGACCAAGCGGCCTTCCGCCTGTTGCTCGCGGATTAGCTTAAGTTTCGCCTCTGGTGTCGCTTCCGCCAGAAAGTCGTCGACGCCAGCTTCTGCTGCAATGGCGGCTGCTGTTAATCGGTTGTCACCGGTTATCATGATGGTTTTAATACCCATGCGCCGTAGCTCAACAAAACGTTCCTTGATGCCGCCTTTGACAGTATCCTTAAGCTCGATGACGCCCAGCACGCGACCACCTTCAGCCACTAATAATGGTGTGCTACCCCTACGAGCAACGTTATCGGCCAGATTTTTTGCTTCATCCGGAAACTTTCCCTGTTGCGATTCAACATAAGCTCGAATAGCATCCGCTGCACCTTTACGGATTTGACGGTCGCCGATGTTGACGCCGCTCATACGGGTTTGCGCACTGAACGCGACAAAGGTAGCGCCTAATTCTTGGATATTGCGTTCCCGTAGTGCGAATTTTTGTTTGGCTAAAACGATAATACTTCGCCCTTCCGGGGTTTCATCAGCCAAGGTAGCCAACTGGGCAGAGTCTGCCAATTCTTTTTCACTGATTCCACCAAGCGGATAAAAACCAGAAGCTTGCCGATTGCCTAAGGTAATTGTCCCTGTCTTATCGAGCAGCAATACATCAACATCGCCCGCCGCTTCAATGGCTCGGCCTGATGTAGCGATGACATTTTTTTGCATCATTCGACCGATACCGGCGACACCAATCGCAGACAATAAACCACCTATCGTGGTCGGTATCAAACAAACCAAAAGTGCCACCAGCACAGTTATCGAAACGGGCGACCCTGATTTTGCGATGCCCACACTGTAAATTGAATAGGGCAATAAGGTCACGGTGGTCAATAAAAAAATTAAGGTCAGCGCAACCAGTAAAATGGTCAGGGCAATTTCGTTAGGCGTTTTTTGCCGTGATGCGCTTTCCACCATCGAAATCATCCGGTCAAGAAAGGCTTCTCCCGGATTGACCGTTACGCGCACTACCAGCCAATCTGACAGTACCCGTGTTCCGCCCGTAACCGAGCTAAAATCACCTCCGGATTCGCGGATTACCGGCGCACTTTCGCCGGTAATGGCACTTTCATCAACGGATGCAGCCCCTTCGATGACTTCGCCATCGGCTGGCACAAAATCTCCTGCTTCAATTAGCACGATGTCGTCACGCCGTAACGACGTACTGACTACTTTGGCGTAATCATTACTGTAGCGTGGCGCATCAAGTTTCTTGGCCATGAGCTCACGTTTGGCACCGCGTAGCGATGCCGCCTGGGCTTTACTGCGTCCTTCGGCAATGCTTTCGGCAAAATTGGCAAATAGCACGGTAAACCAAAGCCAAAAGGTTATGGCCATCATGAAACCAAGCTGTTGACCGTCTCCCCGTAACAGGCTTTCCAGGCATAAACCGGTGGTCAACATACTACCGATGTAAACCACAAACATCACTGGATTTTTCCATTGTTGCTGTGGCGCTAATTTACGCAGTGTGTCGAGCAGGGCTCCCGTCAACAACGCTTTGGTAATAAAGGGATGCGTATGATGTAAAGTCGTCATTGTATAACTCCTTTTAATGGATAGACTTCATAAGCTGTAAATGTTCGACTATTGGCCCTAAAGCCAATGCAGGAACAAAGGTTAAAGCGCCTACCAGCAGGATGGTTGCGATCAACAACAGCACAAACAAAGGTGTATGGGTAGGCAAAGTGCCAACAGTGGTCGGCACCGACTTTTTAGCCGCTAATGAACCGGCAATTGCCAGCACTGGGATAATGATCCCATAACGGCCAAACAACATAATGGTGCCTAAGGCGATATTGTAAAATGGCGTGTTGGCGCTTAACCCGGCAAAGGCACTGCCGTTATTACCCGCCGCCGAAGAAAATGCGTATAAGATTTCACTAAAACCGTGTGCGCCGGGATTGGCAATACCGGCTTTACCTGCATCTGTCAGCACCGCCAATGCCGTTCCCATCAAGATAAAAAATGCCGGGATTAAAATAACGATAGCTGCCATTTTGATCTCGAAGGCTTCAATTTTTTTACCCAGGTACTCAGGGGTGCGGCCAATCATCAATCCGGCAACAAACACGGCAATGATGGCGAAAATCAACATGCCATACAGGCCGGAACCGACGCCACCGAAAATGACCTCGCCCAATTGAATCAGGCACATCGGCACCATGCCACTCAGCGGCATAAACGAATCATGCATAGCATTCACCGAGCCATTAGAGGCAGCGGTCGTTGCCGTTGCCCAAAGCACTGAATTGACAATGCCGAAGCGGGTTTCTTTGCCCTCCATGTTACCGCCCGATTGCGTTAGGCTGGGCGATTGATCAACGCCCAATGCCGTCAACAGTGGATTACCCGCTTGCTCGAATTGAAACGTAACCAATAATGAACCAATTAAAACTAAAGTCATAGTGGTTAAAATCGCCCAACCTTGGCGCGTGTCATTGATCATTGTTCCAAAGCTATGGCACAAGGCTGCGGGGATTAATAAGATTGCCAACAATTCCAGAAAATTCGACAACGGCGTTGGGTTTTCAAAAGGATGCGCAGAGTTGGTATTAAAAAAACCGCCGCCATTCGTACCTAATTGCTTAATCGCGATTTGTGATGCCGCTGGGCCAACGGCAATTGTTTGGGTCTTGATTTGTTCCGCTTGTGGATTGGTTTGAGCCTGTTCAACTAATGGAATTTGCACATAAGGTTTGAAGGTTTGCACCACGCCTTGGCCCACTAACACGAGAGAAAATATTAGGGATAAAGGTAACAGGATGTATAAAACCCCACGGGTTAAATCCACCCAAAAATTACCGATTGTTTCTGTGTTCTTGCGTTGGAATCCGCGGATCATCGCTACCAATACCGCCATACCGGTTGCTGCAGACAAAAAATTCTGTACCGCCAGGCCTAGCATTTGGGTTAAATAACTCATCGTCACTTCACCCGAATAGCCTTGCCAATTGGTATTGGTAATAAAACTGACGGCGGTATTAAAGGCGGAATCGAACGAGACATTACCTAGTTGCTGGGGATTTAAGGGCAGATAGGCTTGCAGAATCTGTAAAATAAATACCGCCAAACCACCTAAAACGTTAAACAATAATAAGGCCACCGTATAAGCTTTCCAAGTCATCTCTTGCTCAGGATTAACTCCGCTCAGACGATACAACACCAATTCAAATCGAGCCAAAAGGTGATTAAGTGCAATTGGACGGTTTTCGTACACGTTCGCCATATAAACGCCTAACGGCTTAGCAAACAGCAAAAGCACAATGAAGTAGAACGAGATTTGTAGATAGTTATTGATGATCATTAAAATTTCTCCGGAAAAAATAACGCCACTAATAAATAGATGAATAAAGCTACTGCCAAAAATGCACTTAAAGCAATACTGATAATCATAAGACCCCCTTTGTTTTTGCAATGGCTGGGTGCCACTTTAGCGAAAGTCGTGTAAAAAAGTTGTAAAAATGCTGATATGACAGTGTAACAGTGATTCGGTTTGTATTGGCTCTGTTAAGGTGAGGGGCGTTTTGTCGACAGCTCAAGGAGGTACGAAACGTTTACACAACTGTCATTTAACTGTTACATCGCTGTAACAATCCAGCGTTATTGTGCCTAAACCTTTAAACATTCAAGGCTAAGCGCATGGCATCTCATAATCACACTGTCTTTATTTCTAATACGCAGTTGGTCACTCAGGATGGTGGACAATTAAACCGTATTTATTGGCCGGAAGAGCCGCATTGGCAGGTGGATGCTGCCTCAGCCAAAAAAATTAAGGACAAAATACTTGACTATAGTCCAGAAGAAAATAATGCCTGGCTATTTTTTACGCGACTGTAAAGCTACCAATCACTGGATATACGACACATGATAAATGCAGAACGACTGCTGCAAGAGACCTATCCGGATTTTAAATGGGGTAAAAACAACAAATTACTCCTGAAGGTTTTAAAAAAACTGATACATCAGGAGGATTTTAATGAGGTCATTCAAAAAAACCAGCATTTGCGTGGCTTTGCGTTTCTCGACAAATTATTGCATTACTTCAAGTTTACTTATCAGGTCGGTAATAACTCCTTTAATAACATCCCTTCCGAGGGGCGACTATTAATTGTTGCTAATCATCCTATCGGCACCTTGGATGGCTTGGCGCTGGTCAAATTAATCCGTTCGGTACGCCCTGATGTGCGGATTGTCGCTAATCGGGTGTTATCCCACATGGAGCCTTTACAATCGGTGTTTCTAGCTGTGGATGTGTTATCCGGTCATCAAAACCTGCGCGCGACCTATAAAACCATGCTGAAGGCGCTGGAAAACGAAACCGCGCTGATTATTTTTCCGGCTGGTGAAGTATCCAGAATCACCCCGAAGGGTATTCGGGATGGCCGCTGGCAAAGTGGCTTTATCAAGCTGGCGAAAAAAACCCAGAGCCCTATTTTACCCGTGCATATCAAGGCCAAGAACTCTGCCTGGTTTTACAGCTTGTCGACTTTGTATAAGACTTTAGGCACTCTGTTACTGGTCAATGAAATGTTCAACAAAAAAAATCAGGAAATCAAATTTAAAGTGGGCGCACCGATCCCATATACGGCATTGCTGGCTTGTGATGAAACTGATGAAGAGCTAAGCCAGCGCTTTAGAAAGCAAGTGTTAAATCTGGGCAAAAAACACCCTAAATCGTTATTTAGCACGTTCACGACTGTCGTACATCCTGCCGATGTCAAAGCGATTAAAAAACGCTTGTATGAAGCAAGATTACTGGGTGAAACCCGTGATGGTAAAAAGATCTTTTTGTATCAATTTCAGGATGATTGTCCGGTGATGCAAGAAATAGCCCGGCTACGCGAATTAACTTTCCGAACCGTAGAAGAAGGTACCGGCTGCGCGTTGGATTTAGATAAATTTGATGTTTACTACCAACATATTGTGCTCTGGGATGATCATGCGCTGGAGATAGTTGGTGCCTACCGCGTAGGGGTCGGCGCAAACATCATGGACAGGTATGGGGTTGAGGGCTTCTACAGCCAAACCCTGTTTGATTTGCGCGGTGACATTACCCAGTTTTTACTGCACAGCATAGAGCTGGGGCGCAGCTTTGTACAGCCCCGTTACTGGGGTCAGCATAGCCTGGATTATCTCTGGTATGGCATTGGCGCTTATCTGCGCGAACAGCCGGAGATCAGGTATTTGTTTGGCCCGGTCAGCATCAGCAATGCTTATCCCCAGTTGGCTAAAGAACTGATTATCGGTTTTTATCAACAACAATTCGGCGTAAATGCCCCGCAATCAAGCGCGAAAATGCCGTTTGTTATCTCAGAACAAAACCGGCAGTTTGCACAGGCTGAATTTAATGGCGACTACAGCACCAGCTTTAAAATTCTGAACAGTGAGCTAAAAAAACTGGGGGTAAAGGTGCCAACCCTTTATAAACAGTACGTGGAATTATGCGTAGAAGACGGCTGCCGCTTTATGGCGTTTAATGTCGACCCTGAGTTTAATAACTGTATTGATAGCTTGATTATGGTCGATGTAGCCAAAATAACCCCGAAGAAAAGGCAGCGGTATATTACTGCTCATGCATAAAGGCGAATTAAATTGGCATCTGGTGGTGTTATGCAGGTATTTTTAGTGAATTATTCCCACGCCGAAGCGTGGGAATGGCAAAACAAAATCCAATCAACTTGCATTAATGTTAATCGGTACAGCTATTTCCACCGGGCTTGGCATGTCTATTATCGGTGGATTTTCAGCATCCGCGTCCGGTATTTGCATTAACGCTACTTGAGGTACATTGGGATCAGCTTCCGGTATTACCTCTTTTTCCGGTGACGGCATTAATTCAGCCAGAGGCTCATTTGAATCCACTTCCGGCCTAGCGGTTGATTCACCATTTGGATCAAGCAACCCCAAAACAATAGGACTAGGTTCTGATTCCGATACGGTGGGTGAATTGGGTACTACAAAATCCGTTGTAGTTTCACCTTCGCCATCTTTTGGGTCGAAGTTGGTGATGAGCGTCAATAATTGCAAAGGTTCTGAAGCCACACTGTTATCTAAATTAATTTTAAACTCCAGTTGACCTAAACTGCTTAACCCGCCAATCCAATTTTCAAAATTAAACGGGTCAGCACCCGATTTGGTAATGACTTGGTACAAGGGGTAAGTGCCGGGCGCAATACCTTCACTGGGGATATCCAGGACGGTTATAGGGTCACTAAACTTGCCGTCCTTCTGATAAGGCACTTTATCGGTAAAGAGTGATGCCCCTGGCCCCATAAAATAAAACTGCCCCCCAAACTCAGTCGCCACATATAAATCGCCCTGCACGGGGGTCGGAAAACTTGCCGTAGCGGTAATCTTATCCTTACTAATACTATTCACGACAACTTTATCGCTGCTCAACAGCGCCCAAGTATTGGCACTGATACAACTAAAGCCGACCGCGACCAATATCGGCTTTAGTTTAAATGTTATCTTCATGATCTTAACCTTCTGTGAGTTTACGAGAATCGATCATTGGGTAGCCTGTAGCCTGGATGGAGCTTGCAGAATCAGGGTTTTCGTGGTCTTGATTTCATTATGATGCTGCACTTCATACGGGCTACTGGGCCATGTTCAAATGGTCAGTTAAAAATCAATAACTAAATACATAACATTTGCTGTTGCAACTGCTGCTGCACCACAATTATGCGTTCTGACAAAAATGCTTTTCCCCGCTTTGGCTGATTCCATCAGTAAGTTATGCATTTCGGAGTAATTTTGTTGCTGAGGTATAAAATAGTACCCAGTCGGTGATGTGAGGTCTGGGGTGGCCGCACCGGGACCGCCAAGTGTAAAATAAGTGCCTGCCACTTGACCGCCTCCACCATATGAAGGGTAAATCCGTTTCACCAAACCATGATTGTTTTGATAATTGCAAGCGGCGTTTGCACCAGAAACCATACCTAAAAGCAATCCGCTGATTAATAACATACGATTTAAAGTTTTCATGATCATTTTCCTGTGTCGCTGCGTTAAATGTTATGTCAGATTTGGCTGAGCGACATTATTGCCAAACATAACCCGTTTCAGCTAATAGCACATCAAAGTGTCTAACAACCGAACTCTAGCTGCCCTGAACAAAAGAACAAAAAAGCTTTAATCTTTAGGGCCGGGATTATGGTATTTTTTATGGCAAAAAAATCCTGTGACTTAATTCACAGAATTTTTGATTGAGTTGTGCATGGCTTAACAAAATTATCTTAATCAAATCAACTCAAATCAAATCAAATCAAATCAAAACAACACAAATCAAATCAAATCAATAGCTTATTGTGGTTTTTTATAGGCAAGTTAAGCTTGTGAAATTTTTTTTATTTTGGGTGTTTTTTTTCGCATAATGTGAGAATTAGGGGCAAAGACTGCTGAATTTTTTAAAAAGAGAATTTAGGTTGCGTCTTTATTAATATCAGGTGGTCAAATCTGCTGTGCTGGGGATTTGCTTATCCGCAAAATCAAATAAGTGGATGGTAAACGCTCAACTATTCAGCAATTAGCTTGGATTTCGGTGCTTCGATTAAACCGTATTTCTTAAGCCTCATAAGGGGTGAAGTCTATCTAATGGGTATAAAGGGGGCTTAGCTTCGCCAATTGCGTGGAGGCTTCCGCGAGGTGTGAAATACTCGCAAAATTTCAACGGTGTTATTTTTTATACGATAGGGTACCAAGTAAGGGGAGTTAGCAATCACCAGTTCTCTTGTGCCAAGTACTCTACCGGGTCTACCAATGGAGGGTTGGCTACTAAGAAGATTGGCTTGGGTTATGATCGTCTCTACTACGCTACTAGCCGCTAAAGGGTTTTCTTGTGCGATGTAGGTTGCAATATCATCCAAATTTCTCAGGGCAATTTTTAGCCAATTAACTTGCATACTGGCTATTTAGCTTTCCATTTGTCCAACAAAGTTTGTACTTCGTCTTCTGTGGCAAAGTCGCCGACATTAGCTTCTTGGATTGCTGCTTGAATCTCATTGATCTGCCATTCATGGGTTTCAACATAATCACGAATGGCTTCTGCAGCCAAAAATGAGCGGCTACGCTGGGTAGCGTCTGCTAATTTTTCAAGTTTATTTTTAACCGATTCTTCCAACCGAATAGTAACAGTGCTGGTCATGGAATTCTCCTTGAAATTACAATGTACACATTGTAGCACTCAACTAACAGCCGCGTTTGATTGCGGCATTTTAATCTAACAGGGTGCTATAAAGAATTGGGTGTGTGTAAATTGTCAGCTCGATTAGTTCTAACAATTTATTTAAACGCGGCAGAAAGCGGTGATTTTGATGCGTAGGTTTAGGACTGCTGTTTTCTTTAAGGCAAAAAAATGCCCGACCCATTAATGGGCCGGGCGTTTAAGTTGTGACTCTTTATTTTATGGTTGCTACAGTAGCTACCGTAGGGAGATAGGCTGTAATCTGACCAACGGTGGTTTTTGCCGCCTTGACTTGATCTGACGATTTTGCGGCATCTGTTTCTGCATAGCCGCAGGGTGTTCCGGCGCATTGGGTTGCTAAGTTAGGTGTGCTGAATAACATGATAGTTGGCGATTTGTAGCTCATGATAGTGCCAAATTTACCGGCTATGCCCCATGCATACGCATAAGGGGTTACCCCGGCTGAGCTTGAGTATTCACGGTCATGCACCAGGCCGAAGTTATGCCCAATTTCATGGGCAAAGGTGTTAACATCGCAAAACACTTTCATGGTATCTTTCGATGCACCATCCCCTACCACGCCAAAGCCCAGATTTTTATTGGCAATGCCGCCAGTAAAGCCGATGTAGGCAACCCCGCAGCTTCCTTGCGTTGAAGCACGTAAAGGGCGCAATAACACAACCAAGTCGGCACCGTATTTTATCCGGTTAGCGGGAACAGTCGCAAAAGCGCCTTGGCCTGTCCGTAATGCGTCTAAAGCGGCAGAGTTGGTGGTGCTTTCAGCATAAGTGGTGGGTTCAGCATAGACTAAACGCAGACTCACTGGTAACCCTGAGTCTTTATACGCCTGATTGCTTATGGTTATTAAGTATTGGATGCGTTGTTTGGCATAGTCCGGTGTCATCCCTGCTGTGGTGTACTCCACCATCACATCGACCACCGCATCGCTGCCAGCAGGGGCTTTATTCGCGTTAGCCTGCGCATCGGTAAGGGCTTTTTGGGCGGAGGTTAAGGCGGTTTGGGCAGTAGCCACCGTCGCAGTTGCTTTGGCCACTAAATCGTTTGCCGCAACCAATTGTGCTTTTGCGGCCGTCAGGTTTTGAGCCCTTGCAGCAATGTCTTTTTGTAAGGCAGTTAGCGCTAAAGCGGCTTTGTCGGCTAATGCTTTTTTACTGGTACTGCTGGTTAAGCTCGCCTGACTTAGGGTATTGGCGGCAGTAAAGGCTGCTTTGGCATTGTTTAAATTAGTTGTGGCAGTCGCTATGGCGGTTTTGTTTTTTGATAAGACTGCCGCATTGTAAGCAGCTTGGGCTGAGTCTTGTGCTTTTTTAGCGTTAACGGTTAACAGGTTTTTTGCATTCAAGTTGCTTAGCTCTGCCAGATACGCGGTGTTGGTCGTTTGCGCGAGTGCCGTCGCATCTTTTAACAGTTGCGGATCTTTGGCAACAAGCCCGGCTAACGAGGTAACCAGCGCTGATGCAGTATTGGCAGCCTTCTTATTGATCGCCAGGGCATCATTAGCCTTAGTTAGATTGGCTTGCATTGTTGCTACGTTAGCCTGGAGTTGGGCAATTGTTGGTGTTACGGGTGCAGTGGTGGTAGAAGTTGCGGCGGCGCTGGAGACTAAACCAGCAGCGGCCTCTGCTTCAAAAGGTTGTGCGGCTGTATCACCTTCAAAACCGGCATTCTTTAACTTCCTCGTATCAACCAAATACAGTCCCTCTTTATCTGATTCAACATTAAAGGTACCTTCAGGGGTGATGACGTGCCCCATAATGCCGGCATCACCTTGAGATACCATCATTCTGTAACCAAGACCTTCATTGGTTAAATGTCCAACCCAGGTTTTATTGCCGAAGCCATCAGCTAAGGTAGTGTCATGCGTAGTAGTGAATTGGCCGATAGGTAGGTCTAATTGTGCTGTGTCGCCATCGGTCATTGCCATGATAGCCGCAATAGGCAAGTTTATGGGCGTAACAGCGCCTGCAGGAAAGTCCTTATATTTCTCAGGTAGGGCGGCAATAGCGGGGGAGATCACCATTAAGTTCTCTGCTGGGATCGATGCTACGGCTGTTTGGGCTACAGAACCACTGCCGTTATAGCCAGAGATGATGACGGTTTTAATGCTTTTACCATCTTGGATCATTGAGTAGTTATAGCCGTCGAGGAGGGTCTTGATCGCTGAGGCCCAGTCATTGGCTGCAAGGGTATGGGTAACCAGCCTTCCTTTTACTTCGGCATTGATCTTGAATTGGATGCCTGACCTTTGCGCCACTTGTTGCAAAACTTCCGCCAGTGGCTTGCCTTGGATAACCTGATATACAGCGGAGGGCGGAACTTTAAATAATTCAGCCGGAGTGGGTGCAGCAATGGCGGACATGCTTGCAAAAGCAGCGCTCATAGCCAACACGCTGGCTTTGATTCTATTTGAAACTTTCATACGGTCACCTTAATTGTTGAAATTCATGCTAAGCAAACCAACCGTGCCAACTTAGACTTTTTTGGAACATATAAACTAAAGCTAAATACGCTACCAATGAGGTAGGCGTACCTTTCTAATTGGGCTTTATCATAATGATTTTTAAATGAAATGGTAGTGCCAAACCTCGAAAGCATGAGCCCAGTCACACATATTTTTAATAGGCTTAACCGTGATGTTAGCCTTCCTGAAGCTCCCATCATTTTGGCGGATTGCCCTATCGGAAACTGTTTTAGATTTTTTGTTACCGCAATGAGCTAACTGAACAGTTGTCACACAACCGTCAAATAACCTTCACGTAACTGTCATGTCATTGATTTAATCTGTTGAGCTTATGGATGCTGCAAACAGATTATTAAGAAAATCAATGATTTTCAACACTGAGGGCTGAACATGAAAATTTTAGGCACTATTCAACACTATGACACGCTGTGCTTTATGCATCTTGTGAGTGACCGGTTGCCGATCAGGTTGCGGCGTTGCTTTCAACTCATTTCAAAAACCGGTGACGGCCATTGGTATTTGTTGGTTGTACTGGGTGTCACTTTGCAGCAGGGGATTGGTAGCCGGTTTGTGCAGGGGGTATTAATCGCTTTTCTGCTTGAACGCCCAGTGTACTTTTTCTTAAAAAACAGTTTGAAGCGTAACCGACCGCAGGCGGCTTTGGAAGATTTTAAAAGTTTCATTGTGCCCCATGATCAATTCAGCTTTCCCTCCGGGCATACTTCCGCAGCGTTTTTAATGGCAACGCTGGGGAGCGACAGTTGGCCTGTGCTTTCCTTTCCGCTCTTCCTTTGGGCTGTCAGTGTGGGTTTTTCCCGGGTATTGTTAGGCGTGCATTTTCCAAGTGATGTCATGGTCGGGGCAATATTAGGGATAGGTATTGCGTTTTTAGGTTTGCATCTGGTGGGTTTATGAGGATATTTTACGGTGTTCAAGGTACGGGCAACGGGCATATTACCCGTGCCCGCATGATGGCAAAAGAGCTTTATCAGGCAGGCATAGAGGTTACCTTTATGTTTACGGGCCGGGATGCCTCGCACTACTTCGATATGGAGATTTTCCAGCAGTATCAAGCTAAATCAGGTTTAACCTTTAGCGTGCATAAAGGACAAGTGCAATACTTAAAAACCGCAATAACCGCTAAACCGATGCAGTTTTTTAGGGATATGGAGGCTCTGGATTTGGCGGCTTATGATTTGATCATCAGTGATTTTGAACCGGTTACCGCTTGGGCGGCTAAAAAACGTAAGAAAACCGTGTTGGGCATCGGGCATCAATATGCGTTTAACCATGCCATTCCGAAAGAGGGCGTAGATCCTATCGCCAGTAGTGTGATGAAGTATTTTGCGCCGGTTGATGTAGGCGTCGGTCTACATTGGCATCATTTTGGTCAGCCTATCCTACCGCCTATTATCGAAACGCCGGAACTTACGGCTACGCTAAATAAATCCAAAATTATGGTTTATCTGCCCTTTGAAGAGCGCGAGGACATTATTCAGTTATTGACGCCGTTTACTGATTTTGAGTTTCATGTGTATATTCCAGACGCTCAGCCCAGTGGCTTTAAACACATACAATGCAAACCCTTGTCGCGGGAAGGGTTCAAACAGGACTTTTTTGATTGTAATGGCATTATTAGCAATGCGGGGTTTGAGCTGGCCAGTGAAGCGTTACAGGCGGGCAAAAAAATTCTGGTAAAGCCGTTGCATGCCCAGATGGAACAAATTTCCAATGCTTTTGCTTTGCGGCAATTGGGTTTTGGACAAACGATGTTTGAACTGGATTCAGACGTACTGCATGCCTGGTTAAACAATAAACGGGCTGTACGGGTTACTTATCCCAATGTTGCCCAGGTGATCGTGGAGTGGATTATGCAAGGGATGCCGGATATGAATGATGAGTTCATTGCCGCCGTATGGGGTAAAGTAAATGTATTGCAAATCCAGCAATAGATTAAACATTATCTAATCCCATAGCTTGATCTTTGGAATATTAGCGCGAATGATGAATGAATCTTATCGAACCATTTGGATATCCGATTTACACCTTGGCTCCACACAATGCCAAGCGGATGTTTTACTGGATTTTTTAAAGTATAACGAAAGCGAAAAACTCTATTTGGTCGGCGATATTATTGATTTTTGGGCGCTGTCCAAGAAAATGTATTGGCCGCGAGACCACAACACCGTAATTCAAAAAATTCTTCGAAAAGCCCGCCACGGTACGCAGGTTATCTATATCCCAGGCAATCATGATGAGAATGTCCGGGATTACGATAACCATATCTTTGGTGATATTGTCGTTAAAAATTCAGATGTGCATATAACCGCTAAAGGCCAAAAATTGCTCATTATTCATGGCGATGTCTATGATACCATTGCCACCAACCATCAATGGATTGCCAAACTTGGTAGTAAAGGCTATGACATTCTGATTGATATAAACCGGCTGTTACGTTTTTTTCGGAAATTGTTAGGGATTCAATCGCATTTTTCACTGGCTGGCTTTGTTAAGTTTAAAGTCAAAAATGCCGTACAGTTTATGTCGGACTATGAAAATAACATTGTTGAAACCCTAAGGCACGAAAACTTGGATGGCGTTGTTTGCGGGCATATTCATCACGCTGAAATGAAGACTATAGAAGATTTTATGTACATTAATACCGGTGATTTTGTGGAAAGCTGTTCGGCTATTGTGGAGCACCATGATGGCAGTTTGCAGTTGGTAAAGTGGCGGCTAGCAGAATTGTCTGTGGCTGTAGCCGCATGACGCGGGGTTTTTATATTATTCTTGCGGCACAGTTTTTTTCATCCTTGGGCGATAACGCCCTGTTATTCGCAGCTATTGCGTTGCTCAAAACCCTGAATGCACCTGCCTGGCAGACGCCTGTTCTGCAAGACTTCTTCGTTTTCGCCTTTATAGTGCTTGCTCCTTTTGCCGGCCCTTTTTCGGATGCACTGCCCAAAGGCCGGGTCATGTTTATTAGTAACACTGTCAAAATGATCGGTTGCGCAGCCATGTTATTAGGCGGTCATCCCTTACTGGCGTATGGTTTTGTCGGCATTGGTGCTGCTATGTACTCGCCTGCCAAATATGGGATATTGGTTGAGTACCTTCCTGCTGATAAGCTGGTTTGGGCGAATGGCTGGATGGAGGGTTTAACGGTTGCCGCGATTATTTTCGGGGCGATTTTAGGTGGTTTTTTAATCAGTCCGCAGCTTGAAACGCACCTGCTTCAATACCTGTAAACCTTAACCTTCAATGCAGGCATTGATACAGCCCCTGAGTTTGCGATTAGCGTTGTTTTTGGGGTGTACTGCCTGGCTGCGACTATTAATTTGTTTATCCCTAAATTACCCATTGAACAATCCCTTACAAAATATCATTTAGGGGAGTTCGTTTCGGATTTCTGGCTTTCGTTTCTAGCGTTATGGAAAGATCCTTTAGGTCAGGTATCGCTCGCAGTAACGTCTTTGTTTTGGGGTGCTGGAACAACCCTACGATTTATTATCCTGACCTGGGCAGCCACTGCACTTAAGCTGGATTTGGGGCAAGCGACACAACTGACGGCGGCAGTCGCGATTGGCCTTGCCATCGGGTCGATCATAGCCGCTAGATTGGTTGCGTTGGAGCGCGCGGTAAAGGTGTTACCCATCGGTATGCTCATGGGCTTAGTGGTGGTCTCGATGGTTTGGATCTCGGATTGGCGGGTTGCTATTGGGATGTTGATATTGATAGGCACATTAGCCGGCAGTTTTTTAATCCCAATGAATGCATTGTTACAACATCGTGGTCATAAGTTGATGGGTTCTGGACATTCGATTGCGGTGCAGAATTGCAATGAAAATATGTCAATTTTATTGATGCTTGGCATTTACGCGCTGATGATTCGTGCCGAGTTTTCGATCAATACCATTGTAATTACCTTTGGTTTATTTATCTTTATAACGATGGCTCTACTGACCAAAAAGCATGGGCACGATCAGGATTAGCTTGTTCGCTTTGTGTAAAGAATAAACTCAACATAACCCGGCGGAACATGCGTAACCCCTCTAAATCTATGACCGAGTTTTTACCGGAATTAAAACAGATTGAAGCGCTTATTAAACACAATACAGCCAATTTAGGCGCAGAAGTCTTAAGCGAAATACATTTTAAGCAACAGGTTTTTCCCATCTATGCCTTAACCTTAGGCTCCAAGGCTAAAGAGGCGCCGTGTATCGTGTTTGTGGGTGGTGTGCATGGCCTTGAACGGATAGGTACTCAGGTGGTTTTAGCATTTCTGGAAACCTTATTGGAACGTTTACGCTGGGATTTAACTTTAGAGGTTATGTTAGCCCAGGTGCGTATTGTGTTTTTACCCTTGATCAATCCGGTCGGCATGTTTAAACATACCCGTGCAAATGGCCAAGGGATTGATTTGATGCGGAATGCGCCAGTGGACAGTAGGGAGAAAACCGTTTGGCTAGCCGGTGGACATCGAATTTCAGCGCGCTTGCCCTGGTATCGGGGCATCGAAGGTGCGCCTATGCAAGCAGAGGCGCAGATATTGTGCGACTATATCGGTAATAGCGTGCTCACTGCGCCGTTTAGTATTGTTTTGGATTGCCATTCCGGTTTTGGGGTACATGACCGCATTTGGTTTCCTTACGCCAAAAGCCGTAAAGAGCCGATTAAGCATCTGGGTGAAATTTATACACTACGCAAGCTTTTTTTCCAGACCTATCCTTATCAAAACTATTGTTTTGAACCGCAGGCATTGCATTATCTAACCCACGGCGATTTATGGGATCATCTGTACGGCCAGTCTTTGGCGTTAGAGACCGTGTTTTTGCCTTTGACCTTAGAAATGGGCTCATGGCGCTGGATACGCAAGAATCCGCTACAACTTGTGAACCTATTGGGGATGTTTCACCCTATCAAACAGCATCGGATTAACCGGGTGCTGCGGGGGCACTTGATCCTGATGGAATTTTTGGTGCGGGCTACTTTGTCTTATCAACACTGGACGGATGCCAGCCAACGTCAGACGCTGGCAAAGCAAGCCGAGGAGTTATGGTACAGTGGCGGCTAATAACTATCCGTTCCTGCTATTGCGCGGATTAATCCGTGAACAGCGGCATTGGGGTGATTTTATCCCCGTCCTGCAAGAGCAATTTCCAAGGACTGAAATCATTGCTTTGGATATTCCCGGCAATGGCCAGCTTTATCAACGCGAAAGTCCGAAGTCTATTGCTAACATGACCGAGGCGTTACGCGAACAATTAAGCCAATCAGACGCTAAAAAACCGGTTAATCTCGTCGCTCTCTCAATGGGTGGCATGATTGCGCTTGATTGGATGATCCGTTACCCTACAGAAATTGCCAGTGGCGTGTTAATTAACACCAGTGTCAGGCAATATGCACCGTTTTTTCAGCGCTTGCGTTGGCAGAACTATTGCCGCTTCTTGAAAATGGCTGCCCAAACGCCGGCACAAAAAGAGCAAACCATTCTGGATTTAACCTCTAATCATCAGCGCAATAATGCCACTGTATTGGAAAACTGGCTGTGCTGGCAGCGTCAATATCCCGTCTCGGGGAAAAATGCCTTTAATCAACTGTTGGCTTCAGCCACTTTTAAAGCGACCCGAAAGCCTTTGCAGCCCATGCTCATTCTTACTTCAAGCGCGGATCGTTTGGTTGATTACCAGTGTAGTGTTGAATTGCGTGAGGTTTGGCAAACCGCCTTTGCGCAGCATGAGACAGCGGGACATGATTTACCCTTGGATGATCCGTTATGGGTCAGTCAACGGATCAAGGATTGGCTGGATAGCATCACCCAATAGCTAACCTTGAGCAGATGCTACAAATCCGCCAATATCTGTAAAGCTTCAGCGACATTTTTAACCCCAAAAATTTGCAAACCCGCTAATGCTTCTTTGGGCGCATTGGCCTGTGGAATAATCGCCCGTTTAAAACCATGCTTAGCTGCCTCATTCAGCCGTGCGTGACCGTTTGCAACCGGGCGTATTTCACCGTTTAAGCCAATTTCTCCAAAACAGAACACATCATGTGCAATCGCACGGTCTTTCAAACTAGACACCACGCTGACCACAATTGCTAAATCCGAGCTGGTTTCGGTGACTTTAATACCGCCCACCACGTTGGCATAAATCTCATCATTCGCAGTAAATACGCCACCATGCCGGGACAGAACCGCCAATAACATCGCCAGGCGATTTTGGTCAAAGCCTACCGCCAGTCGGCGTGGATTGCCATATTGGCTTTCCGTAACCAAGGCTTGAATTTCCACCAGTAATGGCCGGGTTCCTTCCCACAATACGGTCACTGCGCTGCCCGCCGCCAGTTCAGCAGAGCGGGATAAAAACATCGCGGAAGGATTTTTCACTTCTTTTAGGCCAGTGCTTTCCATGGAGAAAAAACCCAGCTCGCCAATACTGCCGAAACGGTTTTTATCGGCGCGCAATACCCGAAACCGTGCATCATCAGTGGATGACAACACTACTTGTGCATCCACAATATGGCTTAAGGTCATCGGGCCTGCGAGCGATTGGTCTTTGGTGACATGCCCGACCATAAAAATCGAAACATTATTACGTTTAGCGTATTGCGTAAGGTAACTCGCCGACTCTCTAACCTGTGAAACCGAACCAGGGGCAGAATCGGAACTGCTAGTGTGCATCACTTGAATGGAATCAATCACCACAATATGCGGGCGTTCTTCATCGAGAATTTCACAAATGCGCTGCACTGAAGTTTCTGCCAGCATTTTAATGCCATCGGCTTTAAGCTTTAAGCGATGTGCGCGTTCGGCAATTTGTTGTAATGACTCTTCGCCGGACACGTATAAAACTGACACCCCGCGAGCAGCGGCATGCGCGATCACCTGTAACAACAGGGTACTTTTACCCGCACCCGGTGCGCCGCCGATTAGCACCACGCTGCCCAATACAATGCCGCCGCCTAACACCCGGTCAAACTCAATCAAACCGGTCGAGAGCCGTTCGGAGCGGGTTAAATTAACCTCTGATAACAACTGCACCTCGGAACGCGCGCCCGCATAGCCAGATCTGGCGGGAACATAGGCGTTCTCATCACTGCCCAGGCGCACTTCCTTAATCACATTCCATTCGCCGCAACTTGTACATTGCCCTGCCCAGCGTGGGCTATCGGCACCACATTCAGTGCAGACAAACGCGGTTTTGGTTTTTTTTGCCATGTTAATAACGATTTTTTAAGAAAAGAATGCAGTATAAGTCATGCTAGTGGGCTGCCCAAAGTATCCTCTTAATTTATAAGTATGCCTTAAAAACCAAGTAGAATTTGGTGCATAGGTGCCACGGTATAGTGGTCTGGCTGGTGTACTGCATCTGCCAGAACCATTTATCGTACTTAGCCTTTTGGATTTATCAAAAAACATAGGTCGATTTCGCCGATTTGTAAGCTGAGATGCGTAATTTCTTCAATACAGTTACTCACCGTTGACTATTTTATGAGTATTGTTCATAGGCTATTCATTATTGACCTGAGATAGTAGCAACTGCTTAGCGACGCTATGAAAACACATTGCATTAATTAAGCAAGCACTCTGGTGTTAATGCGTACATAAAAACACTATTGAAAATAACTGTATTGCTGGCAGATTCAAAGTTTTATTTGAGAATACAGTTATTTATTCTTCCCACCTACAAAAATATAGGTAAATTTTATGCAAAACATGAAGTTAGCTTTTAAATTTTTAATAACTTTTGGAATAATTCACGGTATTACAGGGCAAGCGAATGCCAACAACGTATATACAGCTTACAGCGGTTCCCAACAAGGCGTAACCATTCGTGATGCAAATACCCTAATGCAATCTGGCATAATTGGTACCAACTTTAACGTTAATGGCATTGCTGCGGGCCATAGCAATAACGTGTATCTAACCTCTGGCAATCAGATATTCAACTACAGCACAAATGGCTCGCTATTAAATTCATTTACTTGGTATGACAATACCATTATTTATGGGGATACTTCGGTGGGGAGTAATAATATTTATACAGCGTACAGCGGTTCCCAACAAGGCGTAACCATCCGTGATGCAGAAACTCTGGCACAATCAGCTATAATTGGTACAGGTTTTAACATTAATGGTGTTTCTGCCGGTCATAACGATAATGTTTATCTAACTTCTGGTAATTCAATTTTTAATTACAGCACAAATGGTTCACTATTAAACTCATTTACTTGGTATGACAACAGTATTACTTATGGGGACATTGCTGTAAGTGCCAATAATGTTTTTACTGTTTATGCCGGCTCACAACAAGGCGTAACCATTCGTGACCTAGACACCCTCACTCAAACTGGATTAATCATTCCTGGTTTCGACATCGATGGCATTGCTGTTGGTTTTAACGATGATGTTTACTTAACTTCTGGCAATCAGATATTTAACTACAGCACAAATGGCTCACTCTTAAACTCATTTACTTGGTATGACAATACCATTGCTTATGGAGACATTTCAGTGGCACCCGTACCCGTTCCTGCCGCCGCTTGGTTATTTGGTTCTGGCCTAATTGGTTTAATTGGTTTAAGGCGCAAAATATCGCGATAAAACGAAGGTTATAAGGCGCAAATAGTTATGTGGGCAACGCATTTTTGCCCACCCGATCAAAACTTTTGATTAAGCAGGAAATATGTTATGTCAATTTTTAAATTTCTGGTTTTAGGTTTGAGTTTGGCTTCGCCTTTGTTAGCAGGCGCGGCAGTTACTAACTTTAGTGATGTTGATGTTAGTTGGGGTTTGGGGTATATGTATGGGACACCCAATTCTAGCACCTTCCCTCTGAAAGATCATCCAGGCACATATGCCCATGAGAGTGGAGACTATACAACTAATATTGGTCAAACCGACTATGTTGGGGTGGATGTGCATACTAATTCTCGGGGGATGCTAGGTGGTGTTTCTGATTTCTGGCAGTTAGTTGTCAACGAAGGCGAACTCGTCAACTTTAAATTTACTAGCGATGTTAATGATTTTTGGGTTTGGGGTTCGGGTCCGCGTGAGACTCAAGGTGGCGGTACCTTTGCAGTAACGGTAGATAATGTTGATTTTCCAGCTGCGCCCCGAACAACTTCAGCAATATCTGATGATGGGTTTGGGGATCGTTTCTTTACTGAGGAATTTTCTTGGAGCAATATTCCGGCTGGGGTTTATGATTTTAGCGTTAATGGCTCGACTATTCTGAATTACAAAGTTACAACTTCGGTTTCTGCGGTACCAGTGCCTGCTGCATTTTGGTTAATGGGTTCTGGTTTAATGGCTTTGATTTCATTCGGTAAACGTAAAGTAGCAGTATTGGTATAATTCGATTGGGGTGGGCAGAGGTTTTTTTGTCCACCATTTTCTTTCCCTACTGAATAAGAGCCGAGCATTCAAAATAGCCCTATTTTACCGCCCGTAACAAGTTCCCATAATACAGTTCCTTACCGGATTTAGTCTTCATCCAGAGTTGTTTTGTGTGCATTTGTTTTGCAGAAAAAAATCTTTCGCCCGACTTTTGTAAATCCGCTAATGTGACTTTGGGTGAATAGGTATTCAGAATTAAAAAAGCTTTTGGGTTCATGAGTCCATAAGCGGTTTCCAGCAAGCTGGACAAGTGGTTTTCCAGTTTCCATTTTTCACCTTTAGCGCCTAATCCCCATGCGGGCGGATCCATGATGATGCCATCGTATTTATTGCCCCGTTTCAGCTCGCGCAGGGCAAACTTTAAGGCGTCCTCAAGTACCCATTGGATATTGGCAAGGTTACTGAGCGTCTTATTTTCGTTAGCCCAGGTGATGAGCTGTTTGACTGAGTCTACATGGACAACTTCCGCGCCAGTTGCAGAGGCAACCAGAGATGCTGCACCGGTGTAGGCGAATAAATTTAATATTTTTTGATCGGCATCAGAGTGTTCTTTAATAAAGCGCCAATTGGCCTGTTGTTCTGGAAACAGGCCGACATGTTTGAATTTGGTTAATTTTAAGTGGAAAGTTAATGGCCCATAAGTAATCGTCCAGTGTTCGGGCGCATCTGCTTTGAGCGCTTTCCAGGTGCCTTGGGTGGAGGATTGTTCTACATATTCCCAGTGCGCCATTTTCAGCCATTGTGCTAAAGGCCATTCTGGCGGGAAGTGTGCTTGTAGATCCGGGCGGATGGAGATGATTTGTCCCCATCGTTCCAGCTTTTTGCCGTCGCCTGCATCCAGTAGTTCGTAGTCAGGCCAAGGTGATCCGTATTCGCGCTGAGCCATTCCAGCCAAGCTGTTTGCATCCTTGCGACCGCCATTTTCAGGTGACTTGCGACCAACTATAGGCATTTATGCTATCCCTATTTGAATTCTTAATGGTGGGGTATCTGAACCGCTAAATGTTTTACCCAGCCACAGATAGAATGGCGCGTTGATAGCATGGTCGCTAAGGCGTATAAGTTAATAACAAAAAAACCCATAAGCTGTTTTTACTTATGGGTTGAGCTTTGTTTTACCTATCCTGTGGGTTACCGTCTTAATGTTCTTAACGGTAAAAGGTTCTTACCATTGAGATTCACCCGTTTCTGGGTCGTACATTTCATGGACAATCTTATTACGGTTAGCAATTAGCTCTTCAATGCTAGGCTCATTGGACATGGCGCGCTGAATCGCCAGTTTCATGGCCTCATAATTCGTCCGGTATAAATCTTTACGGTCCAAATCAGGGTTGGTTGCACATTCCGGCGCGATCCATAGCATGGCGACGATACAAATATCATGGACGAAGTTATGGGGAATAACGCCAGCGATAACGCTATCCAGCACCGCGTCAGCTACTGCCGATTGCACGGGGCCACCAAACAGATTGATATAAGCCGACGATTTCATGGTGACTTTTGGCACAATGATGGTCGCAGGCTTAACCTGTTGGTTGCAGGCGCGAATGGCAAACATGCGGGTGTGTCCTTCAGTTTGACCCATTAAATTAGCAAAGGCGTGTCCGGCGGGACCTTTGACGCTGCCAATTAAAATTTCAGGCATGGCATCGGTACCCTGACCGTCGCTCGAAAATACCGTGGCTTCACCGGTTCTAAACCAAATAGCATCTGACATGAAAAACTCCTAAATGTGGTGATAAAAGAAGCGCATTCTACGCTGAAAGTAGAAAAAGCGGCAATGTGTTCCGGCGCAGGTGCGGAATTATCCGCACAGTGTTTTATTCGCGCTGAAATTAACGGCTAATGGAAGAAAGTATTTTTGTCGAAAAAAAGTGTTATTTTGAACAATTCGATCAGCAGTCGGGTAATCAAAATCCATAGTGTTAAGTATTTTGCTAAAAAACCAAGTGTTTTGGCCGATTGGTGAATAGGTGCTGAAGTTGTTAGTTCATTTCTTGATAATATTTTGCCGTGGGTTTAATGGTATTAGAGCGTTTAGTTCGGCTTTAGATATGCTTTCAACTGGCAGCGTCAGTAATTTTGGGGTGCGTATTTCTAAAACAGTGGTACAGGCTTCTTCACTGTTCACGAATGGCTGATCTTAAATAAACCAGCTGATATAAGAAGCACTTCCTACTTCAGTGTATCTTATGAATCTATATACTATACTGACTTAAGTTATACGACTTTTTATTAATCTATATTCAATTTGAGAGTTCCATATGGCCAAATTTTTGAACACTAGCGCAATTAATTACTTTCTTGAAGAGTTAATCAAAAATGCCAAGGATCGACTAATTTTAATTAGTCCATTTTTGAAGCTAAATGATCGGATGAAAGAGCTACTTGCAGACAAAAACCGATTGAAAATTGACGTTAGGATCGTTTACGGTAAAAGTGAACTTCAGCCGGAAGAAATCAACTGGCTTAAAGAGCTTACATACATCCGTACCAGTTTTTGCAAAAATTTACATGCCAAGTGTTATTTGAATGAAGAGCTTTGCATTATTACCAGCCTTAATCTCTACGAATTTAGCCAAGTTAATAATAATGAAATGGGCGTTCTAATTCGTCGTTCCGACGATCCTGATCTATACAAGGATGCCTACGAAGAAGCGCAGCGCATTATCCGTATCAGTGATGAAGTTCGTATTTCGCTTGAACGGATCACGAACGAAACAGAGGAAAAGCCCAAGGTAGAAGACTCAATGGAACAACTTACTTCATCCAAGCTTGCGCAGAAACTTAATATGAAAACTAATGAATTCATGGAGAAGCTTGTAACTCTTGGTTTTCTTGAGCTAAAAGATAATAAGCACTATCTTACCGCCAAAGGAAAGGAAGTAGGGGGAGAATTTCGAATAAGTCCGAAGTTCGGTGCGTACTTTCTCTTGCCGGAAAGCTTTAAGCCCTAAAACAAAATCAAGTTAAGTATCGCATTTTTTACATATACACTGTTTAAAGTGGTACTGGATTAGTACCTTATTACACTTTCAATATTTTCAGCCCAAATGCCCAATACCACAACCTTAACCCAATTCATCATTGAACAACAACGCACCCTGCCTGATGCCACTGGCACTTTCACGCTATTACTTAACAATATCGTTATGGCCTGCAAGCAAATCTCACACAAGGTAAATCGGGGTAATCTGATTGGTGTGCTAGGCAGTGCCGGGTCTGAAAATGTACAAGGCGAGGTGCAGAAAAAGCTGGACATCATCACCCACGATATTATGGTACGGGGGCTCAATTGGACAGGGCAACTGGCTGGCATGGCGTCGGAAGAAGCGGACGGGATTATTGCTATTCCGCCACAGTATCCCAAAGGCAAATATCTGGTGTTATTCGACCCGCTGGACGGCTCTTCCAATATTGATAACAATATGTCGGTCGGCACTATCTTTTCAATTTTACGCTGTGAAGAAGGTGCTGAACCTACCGTTACAGATTTTTTGCGAAAAGGCTCGGAACAGGTGTGCGCGGGTTTTGTGATTTATGGCCCGGCGACGATGCTGGTGTTAACTACCGGTCACGGTGTCAATGGTTTTACACTGGATCAGGACATTGGTGAATTCATTCTGACCCATCCGGGTATGAGTATCCCCGAAGCTACGCAGGAGTTTGCCATTAATATGTCCAACCATCGTCATTGGGAAGCCCCGGTGCGCCGCTATGTGGATGAATGTGTGCAGGGAAGGGAAGGCCCACGGCAAAAAGATTTTAATATGCGCTGGATAGCGTCGATGGTGGCGGAGGTGTATCGCATTTTGACCCGCGGTGGGGTGTTTCTGTATCCCTATGATTTGCGCGACCCCTCTAAACCCGGGCGCTTACGTTTGTTGTATGAAGCAAATCCAATGGCGTTTATTATCGAACAAGCGGGGGGCGCGTGTTCAACCGGAAGGGAGCGAATGTTGGATATTCAGCCGGAAGGTTTGCACCAGCGCGTGCCGGTGATGTTGGGTTCTAAAGAAGAAGTGGAGCGCTTGGTGCATTATCATCAGGAAGGTTAAGTTTGGCGGATAGCTATAAGTTTCGATTAGTGGACAGCTTTCTTTCCGAGGAAGAAGGCTTTAGGATGTTTAGTAAATTTTTTAGAAAAACTTCTTCATTCCAGTAATAAAATTCGCCAGTTGCGTTTTAGGAAGTTCGTTAATGCCCGCAGCTGCCGCACGTCCGCCACCGGTTGCAAATTGCGCACAGAATTTGTCCGCCCCTTGCTTATTGTTTAACGCGGCTCTCACACTTACTTGATAAGCTTCAGGAGAAATGGGGCTTAAAATGGCATGGGTGCGCTGCGGGTTTTGGTTCGCCAGCAGGTTACTATACACGCCTGAAACCCGTCTTGCCCAGGCTTGGTCAGGCAGGCAGATGATACAAACCTCTTCATTAGTAAATTCCGGGGTGATTTTTTCAGCTTCGGCAAGGTCGCTGTTATATGCCGTTTGTAATTGGGTAAACAGTGCCGTATTGTCCTCTATAAAATCAAACGGCGAGTGGTAAGGCAGTAATTGTTTGAATAATTGATCAGGCGCGATATGCAAGTCACTTAAGTCAGTGCCGTAAGCGTTGTAATTAATATAGGTGCCTAGTTGTTGTAATTGCGTGAGTTGTGCTTCCCTGAGATTTAAGTTTTTTGCCGCTGCGAAGGCGCTGCTTAATAAATTATCACCAAACGCACCGACAATCGCCCACAGTTGAAACTGGCCTTGCAGATATTGGTTAGCTATAAGGCTGGTACAAACATTGGCATCGGTGTTAAGCAGGGTTTTTAAATGTGGATGGGTTGGCACTTCGCCGGTTTGATGGTGATCAATATAGAGAATGTGGGTACCTTGATTCAAAAGGCTTTGTACGGCGGTTATATTTTTGGCCAGGGAGATGTCTAATATCGTTAAGCAGTCATTCGCTTTTGCTTCTACCTTTTGCACTAACTGGATGTCACGTTTAACACCCGTAATAAGTTGCGATGGTTTAGGATCGGCAAGACGTAATTGGATCAGGGCACAAATGCCGTCTGCATCCCCGTTAAAAATATCATAATTCATGTGTTTGCCTGATTAAGCTTTGACACGACTTTAGTGCTGTGGCAATAAAGGGTTAGACTGGGGTGTAGGTGTAAAATGGCGGGGAACAAAGCAGCCCCAATCTTCTGGCTGGGGCTTCATATGCAATAAAGTTCAGCTTTTGGATAATTTTTTTTGGATAAAATGCCAAAGCATGGGCGAGATGGATATGAATACAATGCTTAATACCACTTTTTCAAAATTTAGCTTTACCCATTCATTTGAACCCAGAAAATAGCCGGCTAAGGTCAAGCTGGTTACCCATATCGTCCCCCCTAAAATACAAAAAACGATGTACTTGCCGTATTTCATGCTGCCTGCGCCCGCCACAAACGGGGCAACAGTGCGAATAATCGGCATAAAGCGGGCTAGAATAACCGCCTTACCGCCATGCGTTTTATAAAACGCATGGGTTTGGTCAAGGTACTCGTGTTTAAAAAATAATATCTGCCGCCTTGATTTAATGTAACGACTAAAGTGTTTTCCGACCCAATAATTAACGTTATCGCCCAGTAAGGCGGCACCAATCAGCAGGGGAATCAGGATGTGCAGCTCCAGTTTGCCGGTAGAAGAGGCTAATAAACCTGCCGCAAACAATAAGGAATCACCTGGCAGGATCGGCATAACGATTAAACCGGTTTCGACAAAAATAATTAACGCAATAATAATATAGGTTTGCGTATCGTATTGCGCCAGTAAGCCTTGTAGAGTGGCGAGCGGATCCTGGAGCAGGGTTGTTAAAAAATGAATAATGTCCATGTAAAGTACGGATGGTGATTAAAAAAATAGCAGGATAAAAAACCCAGCGGAAAACATTAAGGCAAGTGGTGAATTTCATCGACACGGTTAAAATCGACCCCGACACTGACAATAAAGCTGGTGGCTTCTTCAATATCCATCTTCGATTTAACTACTTTAGATGCGTGTACGATCACGGTAAACCCAGAGGTAGGGTTAGGTGAGGTGGGGATAAATAAAACGTACATGTCCTTATCCTTATTGGTGACGTAGGCAGGAACCCACACGCCGTCTTTGGGATATTCAACGTATACAACTTCACGCAAGCCTTTTTGCCCGTGACCTGAAAACATATCTACAATTTTTTTAGTGACGCGGTAAACGGTATTCAACAGGGGAATGCGTTCAATCACGGCATCAATCATGGCAATGATTGACGATTTACCTATTTTTACCCGATAGCCAATGTAGGTAAATGCCAAGAAGCTGAATACAAATAACACAATCGTTAAAAAAGCATTGTCTGTGTAACCAAATACCATACCGTAAGTATTGGACATTAAGCGTTTAACGAAAATAACAATTTGAATGACCAGAAAAACCGGCAGAAAAGCTAAGACGCCAATTAAAAATAAATTAAATACATTTTTTATAGGATCGTTCATGGGTTTGTTCCTCATTATAGTGATTTTATTATTATTGAGTAAGATGATATCTATGCAGCTTGCACACGGATAAACCTTGCTGTTTTATTATCAATAAATTAGGTGGCTCAACCTATTGGATTACAACCGATAGTTTAGATATTTCCTTTGCTAGGAAGCACTTTAGGACACTGTTTTGCAACTAAAATGGCAACATCAAACACCCGGTGAGCTTCTGGTTAATAAGTGGTACCCCACATCCCCGGCGGTTTTGTGGCGTATTATCTGCCAGTTTGCAGGCAAACCTTGCAAGGCTAGTTGCGCTGGGGTCTCCACATAAATTTTGGCATTTTGCTGTAACCAGCCGTGATCCTCCAATGCGTGGCAGACCTCTACCGTACAATTATTGGCAAAGGGCGGATCCAGAAAAACCAGGTGGTATTGTTCAGAATCTCCAGCCAAAAAACGCATGACTTCCCAGCTTTGCACTTTTACTTGCGTGGCCTTTAGCAGCTCGATATTGGCGCGTAGTTTTCGGCAGGCCTGTGGGTTATTTTCTACCAAGGTGACGCTTTTTGCGCCTCTGGACGCCGCTTCAAACCCTAATGCGCCGCTGCCGGAAAATAAATCCAGGCAACGGCTGCCGATTATATCTTCCTGCAACCAGTTAAACAGGGTTTCACGCACCCGTGCTGGAGTCGGGCGCAAATCCGGCAGATCGTCAAAGCTGATAACCCGGCTGCGCCATTCTCCGCCAATAATACGCAATTTATTTTGCACTGCTTTTAACCGTCGCTGCTTGGGGTACGGTTTTGCCGACGGTGATGGTTTGTAGCAAATCAACCGGTAGCCGGCGTTTAAAAGCGGTTTTAATATCTGCAACGCTAACTTGTTCGATTTTTTGTGTGAAGGTATCCAGATAATCCAGTGGTAAGTGGTAGAACCCTATCATTGCAGCATAACCGGCTAATTCTTTATTGGTGTCAAAACGCATTGCAAAACCACCAGTGATATTTTGCTTTGCAGATTTTAAAGCCGCTTCGGTCGGGCCGTTATCAATAAAGTCGGTAAGGGTTTTATTTAAAACTTCCAGTGCTTCAGTGGTTTTTTCATTGCGGGTTTGTAAACTGATTTCAAACGGGCCGGGTTTAAGGTAGGCGGCAAAATGACTGGATGCACTATAAGCTAGGCCTCTTTTTTCGCGTATTTCATCAAATAGTTTCGACACCAATCCACTACCCCCTAATATATGGTTGCCGACATACAGGGTAAAATAATCAGGATCTTGCCGGAATGAAGCAGGTAAGCCCACTAAAACATGGGTTTGGGAGGAAGGGAATTCGATGTGCTGCGGCGCGGTTTTTTTAGGCATCACCACATCTGGTAAGGGTTCAGGCTTTTGTCCCAATGCTAAGCCAGCCATAAGTTGTTCAGCAATTTGGGTGGCTTGGGGTTTCTCTAAATTTCCGACCATTACTATCATGGTATTCGCAGCAACATAGTGTTTTTTGTAAAACTCACGCACTTTGGGTATGGTAAAGGCACTGACTGTTTTAAGCTCACCATCACTATCGTGTGCGTAAGGATGTTCACCGTACAAGGCTTTATTGAAAGCTATTTCAGCTTGTGCGGCCGGAGATTCTTCGCGCTGCTTTAATCCAGCCAGGGTGCGGCTAAGATCGCGTTTGAAATCCGTCGCCGCAAAACGGGGTTTGGATAATACGGTTTCCAAGGTTTCCAAGGCGCTGTTTAATAGCTTGGGTTCGGTTAATGAGCGTAAGGATACGCTTGCCATGTCGGCTGATACGCCACTGCTTAATTGCGCGCCCACGCTTTCGAGGCGTTGCGCAATCGCATCGGCATTCCAGTTGCCCGCGCCGGTATCCAACAAGCCTGCTGTAAAAGCGGCAATTCCGAACTCTTGCCCATCCCGGGCGCTGCCAGCATCAAAAACCACCTGTATATCGACCATCGGCAAGCCTGCCGTTTGGATAAAGTAGACCGGGCTGCCTTGGCTGGTTTGCCAGTTTTCAATGGTCACCTTGGCACTTGCTACCTGGGTGGTTAACAAAAAGAGTAATCCTAAAATTTTAGTCATCATACTTATCCAATATTAAAAAAGTGCCTGTTATTTAATCTTTTTGGGTCATAGCTTAATCTGCCCATAAGGTCGCCAGATTGAAGCTGATTGCTTCAAACGGTGGCAGAGATACTGCGTTATCATTTTCCAAGACCTGGAGGAGTAACCATTTGCCCGAAGTGTTTTCAAACGCCTCTAAGGTGCGCTGAATGGGATCGACTAGCCAGATGTGCTGTACGCCATGATGCGCATAAAGCGGCATTTTTAATGCCCGGTCTTGCCGTGCCGTACCTGGCGACAGGACTTCGCATACCCAATCGGGCGCCAGTTCAAAATAGGCTGTTTCGGGCAAGCGGGGCATCCGTTCCCGCCGCCAACCGGCTATATCGGGTACTACCACGTCAATTCCAAAATGGATTTCCGGTTCATCTAAAATCCACCAGCCGCCGGGGCCATTGTTGCCTTCATCGAACGGCGTTATCAGTTTTCCACCTAATGATGAGGATGCCCTTGCGTGGCGCGGTGCCGGACGCGGCTGGACCATCAATGTCCCGTTAATAATTTCTGCCACCAAATGCGCCGGTACTTCACACAAGTCTTGATAGGTGGCTGGTTTTAATTGCGGTAAGGTCATGATTATATGCCTCTTGGTGCTAAGGTGATGAACATATACAGGAATGGTCCAGAATATCGTTTATAGGTTCCAATCGCACCAAAAAGTTAACCGTATTTTAATTGACCGCGGATTGTGTATCGCCATTACTTGGCGGGGCTGCTTTATTTGCCATGCCTTGCGGTTCCATGTAAACAATATTTAACTGATCGTCCAGCAGATATTTTTTAGCAACATCACGCACCTGCTCAGGCGTAACCTGGTTAATTTTAGCCACATATTCTTCGGACTTTTGCCAGCCTAAACCAACGGTTTCGAACATGCCTAACTTCATGCCTTGGTAGAACATGGAGTCCTGTTCAAAGACCGATTGGGCCAAAACTTGCGCTTTAACACGATCGAGTTCGGCAGATGTAATGAGGTCTTTTTGTAAAAGGGCGACTTCCTTTTTTAAGGCCTGTTCCAGTCCCGGCAGGTTTTTGCCTTTGGCTGGTGTCCCTTCCAGCATAAACAGCTCGGGTAAGCGTGCGGTCAAATCATAACCAGCACCTGCGGAAACTGCCAATTGTTTGCCGCGTACCAATTTAGACGACAAACGCGCACTGTTGCCGCCATCCAAAACACCTGCTAAAACCTCCAGCGCATAAGCTTCATCCGGGTTGGTGGCGGTTTTTAAAGTTGGCACTTTGTAACCCATCATGAGATAAGGCAATTGCGCTTGCAATTTGATGGTCATACGCCGTTCGCCTAATTGTGGTATTTCAGTTTGGGGCTTTAAAGGCATGAGTTCACTGGTTTTCAGTTCGCCAAAATATTTTTGTGCCAGGGCAAAGACTTCAGCGGCTTGCACATCACCAATCACCACCAGGGTGGCGTTATTCGGTGCGTACCAGCGTTGGTACCAGGCTTGTAAATCCGGGACTGTGTAGTTTTCAATATCCGCAGGCCAGCCGATGACTGGATGCTTGTAGGGGCTGTTACTAAAAGCCATCGCCATAAAATACTCTTCAGTTTTGGCGCGGGGCTTATCGTCGGTGCGCATTCGCCGCTCTTCATGTACTACTTCCAATTCTTTGGTCAGCTCTTCCGGCAATAAATGCAGGTTACGCATACGATCGGCTTCCAGTTCAAAACTAATGGGTAATTTTGATTTGTCCATGGTTTGAAAATAGGCGGTGTAGTCACGACCGGTAAAGGCGTTCTCATCACCGCCGTTTTCGGCAATGATACGAGAAAATTCGCCAGCCGGGTGTTTGTCGGTGCCTTTAAACATCATGTGTTCCAACATGTGTGAGGCGCCGGTAATGCCGCCGGGTTCATAGCTCGAACCCACTTTATACCAAACCTGTGATACCACTACCGGGGAGCGATGATCCTCTTTGACCAATACTTTCAAGCCATTTTTCAATACCTGTTCCTGTATTTTCACTTCAGCACTGTGGGCCATTAGCGGTAGGCAAAACGGTAAAATCAAGAGTGATGTGAATTTCATAACGTCCTCTGGTTAGCAATGTTAGTGGGTCGAGCTATTTCAAAAATAGCGTGTTGCCTGTATTCTATACGATAAATAAGAAAATTGGATTGATTAAACCATGATAAGCACATCGCCCGTTCATCCCCCGGTCTGGAAAAGCTACCTTGAACTGTGTAAGCCCAATGTTGTTGCGGAAATGTTGTTTACCGCGCTGGTGGGGATGCTGTTGGCGGTTCCAGAGCTGCCGACGTTGGATAAAATCCTGTATGGACTGCTGGGGATTGGCTTGGCGGCCGCGTCAGCTGCGGCAGTCAATCAGTTTGTCGAGCGGGACATGGATATTTACCTGAATGCGTATCGCCCTATTCCCAGTGGCCGCATTACCCCAAAACAGGCAGTTATTTTTGCCGCTGTATTGGGTGTTATGGCCATGCTGGTGTTAATCATTAAGGTTAATGGCTTAACTGCGTTACTGTCTTTTGTCTCTTTACTAGGGTATGCGTTCATTTATACCTCATTCCTTAAAAAAATGACTTCGCAGAATATTGTGATAGGCGGCATTTTTGGTTCGGCGCCGCCGTTACTGGGGTGGACTGCAATAACCAATGAAGTGCATCCTTATGCACTATTGCTGGTGCTCATTATTTTTGTCTGGACACCGCCGCATTTCTGGCCACTTGCCATTGCCCGCTTTGATAAATTAAAAAAAGCCTATGACGAGCATGGCATCCGCATGTTGCCGGTCACACATGGCTTGGTGCATACGCGTTTGCAAATACTGCTCTGGTCAATTTTATTGTTAGTTATAACGTTGCTGCCTTATTTAACCGGCATGAGTGGCTTGGTTTACCTCGCAATTGCGGTGCTTTTGGGGCTTGGGTTCATTGGTTTTGCCATTTTAATGATGCGTACTGAAACCAATAAAACTGCCATGCAAACGTTTTGGTTTTCGATTATTTATATTACCGTGTTGTTTGCTGCTTTATTGTTTGATCACTATGTCAGGTTTAGTTTATGAACCTTGGGCACCACGAGCAAACCCGTTTACCCGCCCATCCGTTTGCAGAATTTATCCGCATCTTAGGCAAGGGTAAAAAAGGCGCGCGCGATTTAACGCAAGACGAAGCCTATCGCGCTATGGGCATGATCTTAAATAATGCCACAGCACCTGAGCAGTTGGGGGCGTTTTTGATGCTGATGCGGATTAAGGAAGAAACTGCCGCGGAGTTGGTTGGGTTCGTGCAAGCAGCGCGTGAGTCTTTACCGGTTATTGCAGGAGTAACACAGGCTGATTTAGATTGGTCAAGCTATGCAGGAAAACGGCGGCATTTGCCCTGGTTTTTATTATCAGCCTTATTACTAGCTGAAAATGGTATCAAAGTCTTTATGCACGGCTCGGCAGGCCACACAGAAGGGCGTCTGTACACAGAAGATGTATTGCATCATTTAGGCATAAGCGTTGCAGATTCATTCAAAGGCGCAGAACAGCAGTTGGAAAGTCGGAACTTTTGCTATTTGCCGTTGCAGAAAATTAGCCCGAAACTCTATGATATTATCGAAATGCGCAACTTGATGGGCTTACGCTCACCCGTACATACTTTGGTTAGGCTGTTAAACCCTTTCAATGCCCCCTATAGCATCCAAGGAATTTTTCATCCCAGTTATCGCGCGGTACACCAACAGGCAGCGGCGCAATTAGGCCAGGAACATATGGCGGTGCTAAAAGGTGAGGGTGGCGAAACGGAACGTAATCCCGATATGGATTGTTTGGTACAAAGTGTTCATAACGGGGTATTATCGGATGAGCATTGGCCAGCTTTATTTACCCACAGGCATGTAAAAGCAGAATCTTTAGAGCCTCGGGCGCTTTTAGGCATGTGGCGAGGAACCCTCGAAGATGAGTTTGCCTTAGCGAGCATTACTGGCACTTGTGCCGTAGCCTTGCGCTTGTTGGGTAAAGCAGGCTCACCAGAAGCAGCGCAAATTATGGCCAATACTTTTTGGCAAAACCGCCAAAAACGCCTTTAGCAATAAGAAGAGTAATCAGGAGGTTAAAGCGTTTTTAGGCGGCTATCTGGGCAAAACTGGGAACGCCTTTGATATTGTCTTTATTCATACGTAGATAGCGTAAACCCATTAAGGTACCGCCATTGGCGTCTTCATCTACCCACATCACCTCGATTTCACCTAATAGGTCTAAAAGCTCGAATTCAAAGGCGGCGACAGTCCCAAGGCTAACATCGACTTTACCCTCCATGAAAATCATCAAACCTTCGACAGAAACGTTAACGGTTTTGAAGACTTGTTTGCGGTTATTTAAGAAAATGTGCCCCATTGCTTCTATGTTTTTACGATACACTTTGCGTTTATAAAAAACCGCATCAATATCATAAGCGATGTGAATAAATTCCAATGCCAGCACCAGTGTACCGTCATCCATATCTGCGCGGGCGATTCTGACTTCGCCGGCGAGGCGCATGTGGGGTAAATAGATGTCCAGCAAGGAAGAGGAGGCTTCAATTGCCTGAAATAATTCACTGACATCGTGAATAACCGGATTTTCTAATAGTTCAACCAGTATGCCTGTCACCGAAAAGTTTTTAACCGCTATTTCCAGTTCTTCGCCTGCTAAATAAATTAAACCGTTCGTGGTTAATGCTTTACGGTAATAGCGTCTGTTTTCTGGCATAAACTTAACCTGTTGCTAGGGGTTTTAAGGGGTAACGGAAAGTCCGCCGTCTTTTTGCATATGAAGGTAATTTAAGCCCATTAAGGTTCCCCCTTCCGGGTCATCTTCTATCCAAACCACTTCAGTTTCCCCGGATACTTTCGCACTGTCAATTTCAATGGTTGTTATCAGTCCGAGGGGGACGGTTATTTTGGTTTCAAAATAGATCATAAAACCGGAGATGGACACATTGACGGTTTTAAAATCATGCGATTGCCCATTGAAAATAATCTGCCCAGGCGCTTCTAATCTTTTTCGGTAGGCTTTGCGTTTATAAAAAACCGCATCGACATCATAAGAAATATGTACAAATTCCATCGCCACTTGTAGGCGGTCATCCAGCATATCAGCCCGCACGATAGCGACTTCACCAGCCAGACGCATTTCTTGTAAATAAATATCAACCAGGCTGCTTGATTCAATCGCCCGGTAAAAATCGGTAACATCTTTAATAATCGGGTTAGGTAATAGCTCGACCAGTAAACCTGTTATAGAAAAATTTTTAACCTCTATCTTAAGCTCTTCAGCAGCTAAATAGAGGAAGCCATGAGAGGTTAAGTTCTTGCGATAATATTGCCTGCTATCTGACATGCCAAGAACCTTAGTGATGAGAATGAATGTAAAAACACACTGCACCGCAAGTATAGTAAATAACTTAAATACTGCAAGTCCAAAAGTGCAAAATATTGCTGATTAGCCCTTAAATAGCCGAGCTCAAATAGCGGTATGAAATGTAGCCTTTCGGTTTTTTACTAAATTTACGGTGGCATAGCTTTTTGAATTTGTTGTTACTTTTAGTGGTATGCAGGGTTTTTAAATGATTGTTTATAAGGCTTAAACATTATTCAAAACTTGACCGTATTATTTGGTTTATTTGATAATTAAACATTATTTTTAAGCCATTACCTTTATGCACAATCTGCCATTGCACCGATTATTACTGTTGATTTTTCTTTCGGTCATTAATGCCTGTAGCATTAGCCCGCCGCAAAATAAGGAAAATATTTGTGCGCTTTTTCGGGAGCAAGAGGATTGGTATGGTGCTGCCTTCGCTACGCAACAGAAATGGGGTGTTCCGGTGCATGTGCAAATGGCGATTATGTTTCAGGAATCCAGCTTTGTTGCTGATGCCCGGCCACCTTTTAACCCGGCGCGTGAAATCCAGAGTAGTGCTTTCGGTTACGCGCAGGCGAAAGATGAAACCTGGGCACATTTTCTTACCCATTCGCACCGGGTTAGTGCTGAGCGGGATAATTTTGCGGATGCGTCCGATTTTATTGGCTGGTACTGTAATCTCAGCTTCCAAAAACTGCATTTGTCTAAATGGGATGCAAGCAATCTCTATTTAGCTTACCATGAAGGGCATGGTGGCTTTGCGCGTCAAACCTATCGCCAAAAAGACTGGTTAATGCGTACTGCTCAAAAAGTTGCGTGGCGAGCTGCAAATTACCGCAATCAATTAAATCGCTGCGAGCAGGAATTTAGCCGTAGCGGTTGGTTTTTTTGATACACTAACACCCTTAATTTTTTAACGCTAAAGGAAAAATCGTGAAATTACTTCAACGTCGTTTTATTGCCTTATTACCGTTTATTTTTATAGGATTGACTATGTTCTCAACCGCTAATGCCGCTACGCCTGAAGAAAATAAAAAAGCCGGTGAAACCTTTTTAGCCGCAAATGCTAAAAAACCTAACATTAAAACTACGGCAAGTGGTTTGCAATATGAAGTGCTTACCGCGGGAAAAGGTAAAGTTTCGCCCAAAGCGACTGATAACGTGACTGTACATTATAAAGGTACGACTATTGATGGGAAGGAGTTTGATAGCTCTTATTCAAGGGGCGAGCCGACTTCATTCCCGCTAAACGGGGTTATTGCTGGCTGGACAGAAGGGGTGCAGTTAATGAAAGAAGGGGATAAATACCGCTTTTATATCCCTTCTGGCTTAGCCTACGGCGAACGGGGCGCGGGCGGTGCGATTGCGCCTAATTCTGCGTTGATTTTTGATGTTGAGTTAATCAAAATCCAGTAAGCCATTAATTTCGTACGCATGCGGGTTTATCCGCGTTATACGATTATTGGCTTCTCTCCAAAAGCCTTGCCCATGCAAGGCTTTTTTATTGTAAGACTATGACTCAATACGAACTGTTTGCCACTACCCCCAAAGCCATGGAAGATATTCTGGCCGAGGAACTTAAAATTTTGGGTGTCGAACACACCAAGGCAACCATGGCGGGTATTGCTTTTCACGGCACCCTTGCAACGGCTTACCGGCTTTGCCTATGGTCAAGAACAGCTAACCGTATTTTGTTGGTACTGAGCCGTTTTGAGGTCAGATCGCAAGAGGATCTGTATAAAGCCGTCCAAAAAATTAACTGGTTTGAGCATATCCAACCGGAAGCGAGTATTGCGGTTACGTTTAGTGCGAAAAATTCGAAAGCCATCAACAATACCCATTTTGGCGCGCTAAAGGTTAAAGATGCGATTGTAGACCAGATGCGCACTAAATTTAACAAACGCCCGTCAGTTAATACCGAGCAACCTGATCTGCGTATTAATGTTTATTTGAACGGTGAAAACGCCCAATTAAGCATTGACCTTTCCGGTGAAAGTTTGCATCGCCGGGGTTATCGGGACGTTAATCTTAAAGCGCCTATTAAAGAAAACCTTGCGGCGGCGATGTTATTGCGTGCCGGTTGGCCTAAAATTGCGGCGCAACAAGGCAGCCTGATTGATCCGATGTGTGGCTCCGGCACCTTGTTACTGGAAGGTGCGATGATCGCGGCGGATTATGCGCCCGGTTTGCTGCGTGATTACTATGGTTTTAGCCGTTGGAAAAAGCATGATGCCGCTTGTTGGGAAAGTTTACGGGCAGAAGCTATGCAACGCAAAATCGTTGGCCTTGCTAAGCTGCCGGTGATTGTCGGGTTTGATCAGGATAGTCATGCTGTCAATGCTGCCTTAACCCATATTAAAAAAGCCGGGTTGCAATCCCACATTCATGTCGAGCGGCGCGATATTCTGGATGCTAAGCCTGCGCTTAGCTGGCCGGTTGGTTTGGTGATTTGTAATCCGCCTTATGGTGAACGACTGGGCGATGAGCAGATAACCGCAGAGCTGTACACTCGTTTTGGAGAAATTCTTAAAGCGCACTTTGTAGGCTGGAAAGCTGCAATGATTATCAGTGACCCGGAGCTGGGTTTTCGCTTAGGGATACGTTCGCATAAGCCCATTACCTTGTATAACGGTGCGCTGGAATGCAAGTTCTTACGTTTGGATATAGAACCGGACAATTTTTTTATCCCTAAAGCGAAAAGCGCTGAGGAACGTTTAGACCAAATTGCCCATACCTCAGGGCTTGAAGACAATGACGCCGGTGCGGAAATGTTTGCTAATCGCCTGCAAAAAAATCTTAAGAAAATGGCGAAATGGGCAAAGCAGCAGCAGATCAGTTGTTATCGGGTTTACGATGCTGACCTCCCGGAGTATTCAGTAGCGATTGATTTTTATCAGGGCGAGCAAACCTGGATTAATGTGCAGGAATATGCACCGCCAAAAAATATTGACCCTTTTAAAGCCAATCAGCGCTTGGCGGGGGTATTGCAGGAAATTCCGAAAGTCTTGGGTATCGATAAAGCCCAAGTATTCCTTAAAATCCGTAGCAAACAAAAAAACACCGATCAATATCAAAAGCATAATGATCAAGGGCATTTTCATCTCGTTAATGAAGGTGGCTGTCAACTCAGGGTTAATTTTGAAGATTATTTAGATACCGGGTTGTTCCTTGATCATCGTCCAATCCGTTTAATGCTTCAGCATCAAGCTAAAGATAAACGCTTCCTTAATCTTTTTGCTTACACTGGAAGCGCCACGGTACACGCAGCCAAGGGTGGAGCGAAAGTAACCACCAGCGTGGATATGTCGAATACCTATTTAGATTGGGCGAAAAAAAATCTGCACTGCAATAAGCTTTTGCAAGGGGATCATGAGTTTATTCAGGCGGATTGTATGGCTTGGCTGGCTGAAGAGGCGGCCCAGCCGTATCCGCGCCAATACGATATAATCTTTTTGGATCCGCCTACTTTTTCCAATTCTAAACGGATGGAAGATGTCTTTGATATTCAACGGGATCATGTAGCGTTAATCCAAAATGCCTTAGCACTCTTGGCGGTAGGTGGGGTATTATATTTCTCGACCAATTTCAGGCGCTTTAAATTGGATACTCACGCCCTGGCTGATTTAATCATTGAAGACATTACTGCCGCGACGATCCCGGAAGATTTTGCCCGAAATCCCAGAATTCACATGTGTTGGAAGATTCAGGAATGATAAAAACAATCCAAATTATTGTGAGCGGCAGAGTGCAAGGGGTATGTTATCGGGCGAGTACCCACAAGGTTGCCACACACCACAAAATTGATGGTTGGGTTAAGAATTTACCCGATGGCTGCGTTGAAATCAGGGCGCGCGCCGAAGATCATCAGCTTGAACACTTAATTGCCTGGTGTCATGCAGGGCCTATTTTCGCGCGGGTAGATAACGTTACCGTGACGGAGCTTGAGGTAACTGATTTAGCCCCTGGTTTTATTATCGCCTGACCGGCCTTGGGCGCGTTTATTTAATACGCTTCAATACTCATGGAATCAATTATGAAACTTACCTTTAAACCGTTACTCACCGCCTTAATGTTTTTAGCCGTGGGCACCGCAAATGCCACGCAACCGCAGAAAAACGTTGCCCCGGCACCGAATGGCATTGAGATTCCGGTGAATTATAAAAACTGGAAGCTGATCGGTGTAGCACATCGTCTTGATAAGCATTCGTTACGCGTTGTTTTGGGCAATCAGATAGCCATTACTGCTGTACATAACCATCAAACCAACCCCTGGCCCGACGGCGCAATTTTGGCTAAATTGGTTTGGAAAGAAACCCAACATCCCGCTTGGCCGGATGCTGTGGTTCCGGGGGGCTTTGAACATGCAGAATTTATGATTAAGGATCAGCAAAAATATAAAACTACCGCCGGCTGGGGTTTTGCCCGCTGGTTAGGGATGGCACAAAAACCGTATGGCGAAAAACCTGATTTTGCACAAGAGTGTGTAAGCTGTCATGTTGTGGTTAAAGGTAAAGATCACGTGTTTACAATTCCGGTGCCGTTGCCTAATTAAGATTTTAGAAGCAGCTTCCGTAACCTCGTCCCTTTAAGCTGTAAGATAGGTGTCAGGTATTTGGATGGCTTTTTTATGCTGTTAGATTCCTTTTAGTTTGTTTGACGTTGCCATTATCTCTATTGAGAATTTTTATGAAGCCCACAATCGCTGTTATTTTGCCCTGTTATAACGAAGCCCTTCCAATCGCTAAAGTTATCCAGGATTTTAAAGAGCAATTGCCAGAGTCTACGGTGTATGTTTACGATAATAATTCTACTGATGACACGATTATTAATGCCTTAAACGCCGGAGCGAAAGTAGCGACTGAAACCCGCCAAGGTAAAGGCTATGTGGTGCGGCGTGCGTTCGCGGATGTTGATGCGGATATTTATGTCATGGCGGATGGCGACGGGACGTATGATGCTTCAGCCGTTCGACAGATGATTAATGTCTTGTGTGCTGAACAGTTGGATATGGTCGTTGGGAGTAGGCAGGACAGTGAACAGCATAATCTGTATCGTAGGGGGCATCGTCTGGGCAATTGGTTATTGACCAACGCCATCGGTTTTTTATTTGGATTTCGTTTTAAGGATGTATTGTCCGGCTACCGGGTTTTTTCCAAACGTTTCGTGAAATCTTTTCCTTCCATTGCGACCGGTTTTGAAATTGAAGCCATGCTCACAATTCATGCCTTAGAGTTGGATGTCCCCTGCAAAGAGGTTCCAACCCATTATTTTCAAAGATTAGAAGGATCTGAAAGCAAGCTAAGCACGTATCGGGATGGTTTTAGAATTTTGCGCACTATCATGAATTTATTTAAAAAAATTAAACCATTGTATTTTTACGGCAGCTTGGCAATACTTATGGCCTGTTTGTCAGGTCTGATAATGCTGCCAATTTGGCTGGACTTTTTACATACTGGCTTGGTTTCGCGCTTCCCCAGCGCTTTTTTATCTATTGCTTTGATGATTTGCGCTTTAATTGCCTTAGTTTGTGGCTTAATTATGGAACATACCTCTATAAATCATTGGGAATTAAAGTATTTAAATTATCTTAATTATCC
>JBEBJQ010000125.1:0-7571 GCA_040079795.1 Methylococcales bacterium | reverse complement strand
TGCTTGTTCTAAGCAATAATCCTAAAATTTAAGTACTTTATCTTTTTGACGCAAGCAGTTAAAAAGATAAAGTATTCGTTATAATGGCTATATTATGATCTATCTATATTCAAATACTTTCATTAAATCTTTAGCTCGTAAATAAGTAAAAAACGCCCAGAAGAAACTATAAAATTTTTTGCTAAAACCATGCACTATACTAACTTATTGTCTATTAGGCATAATCTTCACCCAAACCGCTTAAATCACTACCCAAAACAGGATAATTATATGCATAACTTATCGCACACCTTTCCAGCTATAGTAATTAGCACTCTGCTTTTGCAGCCAAACGTAAGTTTTGCGGCTGATGCCCCCGCCCCTGCTCATCGAACTGTAAAACAAAAAAGTTACGGTGCCCAGGTGGGCGAAAAAAGCCTGAATGGTATAACCAATATTGGTACCGCCTGGTTGGAAATCCCCAAAAACGTGGTTAAAACCACTAAGGAGACCAATATTATCTACGGAATGATTGGCGGATTAGGGATGGGCGTTTTTAATACGCTGGGACGTTTAGGTACTGGGGTATTTGACCTGGTTTCAGCGCCAATTCCAACCGATCCACTGGTTAGTCCGGTGCGTGCCTGGGATGATTTTGACACCAAAACCGCTTATGGCGTGCAATATCATTTGGAAGAGCCAACCAATCAAATGCCTACCAACTGATTGTTGTTATTTATTGGGTGAGTTAATACTTTGCTCACCCAAAGCTAAAATTAGACCGATAACTTAAGCCACTAGGTCTATTCTAACTGGATTTTAGCTTTTGAGCATACCCCAGAAAATAACAACGCGCGAATAGCTGTATTACCGAACACAGCCATAGCGCTATTGCAGTGCCCAAAAACCCAACTTACCCAAGCTGCTTGCCAACTTCAATCTGGCTGTACGCCAATTCGAAAAAGCTTTGATACGCTTCTGCCGCGCGCTTGCCAAGGTACTTTGCGCCCTTAACAATTCAATGATCGTTCCGACACCTGCCTTGTAACGGCCTTGAGCCACTTTAAATGATTGCGTGGAGCTCTGTAATAGATTTTCAGTAGCATGTAGATTTTCAGTCTCTGTTTGCAGGGACTGGTAGCTTTTCCAGACATCCAATGAAATTTGTTGTTCTGCATTAGCCAGGTCAGCTGCTTTAGACTCAGCCTGCGCTTTAGCCGATTGAATGCGGTACGAGCGCCCAAATCCTTCAAATAGTGGTATGTTGACTTGAACACCAATATTATCATATTCCGAAATAGAGTCGCTCGTTGCGATACCTGTTTGGTTATTGTAATTAACAGCGCCAGTCAATGCGACCGTAGGAAGCCCTTCTGCCTTTGCGGCATCGACCTTGGCCTGCGCCGACTCCAATTGTGCTTTTGCTGCGAGTAAACTGGGATGGTTGCGTTGGGCATCTTCAATTAAGCTATCCACTGATTTCACAAAGTTAGTATTCGGCAGCTCACCACTTTGACCATCAACGGTCAATGGTGCATTCGCGTTAAGCCCCATAGCGACAGCCAATGCACCGTAGGCATTTTTTAGTTCACCCCTGGCTTTAGCACGTTCTAAAGAAGCCTCCGCATAAGTGGTTTCTGCTTGTAACTTGTCCGCCAATGTCCCAGCACCTGCCTGATAGATTGCATCTGCCGCCAAAAAACTTTCCTTTGCCGATAATTCAGTCTCTATGCTTGCATCTAAAGCGCCCTGAGCACTTAACAAATCATAATACCCTTGCGCAGCAGCAACAAACACATTCTGTAACGTTGCATCCTGCATTGCGTTAGCAGCAGCCAGGGAAAATCGCGCCATTGCTAAATTAGCACGCCGTAAGCCAAAATCAAATAAAATCCAATTCAAATTCAGGTTATAACCGAGTAAGGTGGTGGTATCATTCCGACTATAATCTGGATAATCTGCCACCGTCGATTTATTACTGGATCTATTTCTGCCATAAGTACCACTGGCAGTTGCATTTAGTGTCGGCAAATAAGCTGCCTCACTAATCCCAACCTGTGCCGCCTGGGTCTTTACACTTGCCCAGGCTTGCCTGGTTTGCGGATTAAAACATAACGCACGTTCAACAACCTCCAGTAACGTTATAGGCGACCCTATCGCCATAAATTGACAGGGTTCTAACGCTACACTGGTTCCCATGCCTTTATCGGGAGATGCCGGCACCTCATCTTGGGTTGAAAAAGGGTCCATGCCACTATAGATTTCATCAACTGCTGAAATAGGATCGAAACCATCCGCAGCACTGCTAATCGGGAGCAATAAGACTATTGTTATTAGTCCCTTACAAAAATTACGAAAAAGCCAATCCATATTAACAATTATTTATTGTGCGTCCGGTTGAATGTCTAAAGACATTGTAGATGTGGTTGGGTTTGGGATTATTACAGACTGACCAGACGCATCTGTTTGGGGTGATGATGGCTGTACCTTAGTATCCTGCACAACTTTACCACCCGCCAAAACAATCACCCTGTTTGCTGTCGCAATGGTTTCAGGGCGGTGTGCAACAATGATCCTAGTCATATTAAGCGACTTCACCGAGGCATTTACCTGTTGCTCACGCATAATGTCCAAATGACTGGTAGCCTCATCAAGAAACAGAATTTTAGGCCGTTTATATAAAGCGCGGGCGAGCAATATGCGTTGTTTTTGTCCACCGGAGAGCACGGTGCCCATATCGCCCACCAGCGTATTGTAATTCATAGGCATCGCTGCAATGTCTTGCGCAATAGCGGCCATTTGGGCACATTCTTCAACCCATTCTTGATCGGCATTCAGATCAAAAAAACTGATATTGTCCGCAATCGATCCTGCAAACAATACATCATCCTGCATCACAGTTCCCACCATGCGACGTAAGTTCTCCATGCCTAATTGCTTAACACTGATGCCACCAATCAGCACGTCGCCCTCAGTTGCAGAAAACATCCCCAACATCACATTGATCAAGGTGGTTTTACCACAGCCCGAGGAACCCACCACTGCCACAGATTCACCTGATGCAATTTTAATGTTCACTCCATCTAATACAAATGGCTCTTGCTCGGCATAACGAAAGTGTAAATTGACGACTTCCAAACTCGGTTCTAACAAGTCCCTGTTCACAGAAGATAAGGACTCCTGAAAGGATTCCGGCTCGGTGAGCACAATATCTGCCAACCGTTCGCCTTGCAATTGCAACATCTTCACTTCAAAATATTTATCGATAAGCGAACTAACCCGGGTATCAAATTGGCCCTTATAAGAATTAAACGCCATCAGCACACCGACAGAAAAGTTGCCATCCATAACCAACTTAGCACCCAGCCAAACAATCAAAATATTTTCAGCGCCGAATAACAAACCGTTCAACAACTTATAAAGTAATTGCAACTTCTGCGTGCGCAAATCGGCATTAATCTGGTCAACAAACAAGGTAAGCCAGGTTGAGCGCCGTTCGTCATGGCGTTGAAACAATTTAATCGCCTTAACCCCGCGAATCGTTTCCAAAAAATGGCTTTCCTGCTTGGCAGTATGGATAATCTCTTCCTCGGTCGCGTTACGTAACGGCAAATACCATGCCCATCGGCCTAAGCCATACAGTAGCATCGTAGCAACTGCAATCCAGCCCAACATTGGACTATAGATAAACATCATCACCAAAGTCGCCAGCGTCATCAAACCGTCAAGAATAGCTTCCATAAAAGACATGGTTAGGGTTCTCTGGATCTGATCTATAGATCCAAACCGGGAAACGACATCACCTAAATGACGTTTTTCAAAATACGAAATCGGTAGCCTGATCAAATGCGAAAACACATTGGCGCGCCACTGAATATTCAGGGTTGTCCCCATATACAGGATTACCCATGAGCGGACAGTGCTCACCGCCTGTTGCATAATCATTAACAAGCCAAAACCTATGGCCAGGGTAGTCAGCAAATCCCGATCTGCGGAGACAATGACATCGTCAATCACCCATTGCATAAAAAAAGGACTGACTAAAGCAAATACTTCCAAGGCAAGTGCTAATACCAAAATTTGCCCGAAAGAACGCGCAATACCGGTCACCCGCCCTAGCAGCCCCCGAAGGGTAATCGTTTCTTTTTGTTCCTGACGCTTAAAACCAACGTTAGGCCAGCATTCCAGAGCTACGCCGGTGAACGATTTAGAGGCCTCAGCCATTGTTAATTTGCGCACACCAAAGGCAGGATCGTGGATAGTGATGGTTTTAGCGCTAATTTCCTTGAGCACTACGAAATGATTAAAATCCCAATGCAAAATACAGGGGAGTTTTAATTGTTTCAAATCTTCCAATTCCAGCTTAAGCGCACGCGGTGCCAGGTTCATGCGGGTCGCTATCTGGATTAAATGAGTAAGGGTTGCACCCTTCAGCGAAATTTGAAACTGTCCCCGCAGCGTTCTTAAATCGGTACGATATTGATGGTAACCGGCAATCATACCCAAACACGCCAGACCACATTCGGTCGCCTCGGTTTGTAAAATTAGCGGCAGCTTCGAACCAAAGCCAAATTTAATATCATTAATAAAAGCCATACACTTTCAAAGTTTTCCAGTTAAGCTGTAAAGTGGCTCTAACACCCACTCATAAAGGCGCCGGGTATCTTGCAATATGTCCGCCTCAAGCAGCATACCGGCTTGCAACGGTTGCGGCTTACCATAGGCATTAATAGTTTGCGCCGCAATGCTGACCGTGACCCGATAGAGCGCCTCGTTATTACCCGCCCCCCCCATATTCGGTTGGTTAGCCAGTTCATTACTGGGGATTGCCGTTCTGGATACTGAGATTACCGTGCCATTCGCATGCCCGAATTTCTGGTAAGGATAGGCCTGATATCGCAACAATACTGCATCCCCGGCTTTAACAAAGCCTACGGCCTTACTGGGTGCATACAGATGTGCTTGCAGCACCGCACCGCTGGGCACTACGCTAACTAAGGGCTTGCTGGTATCTACCGCCTGCCCAACCTCAGCAGACACCGCCGTGGCAATGCCCGTTTCGGGGGCGGCGATCATCAAGCGACGCTTGGCTTCACTCTCCGTCAACTCCTGCGCGGTACTGGTAATTTCACGTTCGATTTGAGCGACCTGTTTTTTCTGTTTAGCGGAAAGGCCCGACAATTCATAACGTAGCGAAGTCAGCTCACGGCTCACGCTAATATGGTCGCGTTCAAGGCCTTGCAGCCTGAAGCGTTGGTCGAGCAGCTCTTCTTCCTTTTGCTGCAACTGTTCCTTGGAAATATAATCCTGCGCCAGCAACCCTTGATACCGGGTACGGGTCACGATAGCCAACTCAACGCGGCTTTTCTGGCTTTCAAGCTGGTTTTCAAGTTTTAATAACTCCGCTTCCAGACCGTCAATTTTTTTAACCAACGCCTCGCGCTCTTCTTTCTGCATTAGCCAGGTTCTTTCAAGTTCGTCGCGTAACGAACGTTGACGCGACTCAACCTGACTGCTGATAACCTCCTGGGTATTACCCTGAGTGCTGCTTTTCCGTTCACTCGACAAGACGTACAACACATCACCCCGGCTAACCTGTTTACCTTCGACCACATGTTTTTCCAAAACGATACCGGGCTGGGGGACAAACACCTTAACCAGCCCCGTATCGGGAATCAATTGCCCGGATACCGAACTGCGCTTGGTATAAGTCCCCCAAATTAGAAAGCCGACCACAATCAAAGTCAACACCCCTGCAAAAGCCGTTAAATATGCAAATGAAATAGGGCGGATCATGACAATATCGCCCAGCCATTTAGCTTGTCGGGCATTTAATGCTGCGGGGCGGAAAATTGCACTCATAAGAATTTTAAGACCAAAGTTGTAAAAGCTTTACCAATAAAGTTACAGAGTAGGCGTATTCCTGTTAAGCAATACGCCCTGTAAGTTTGTAATGATCAGTCATAAGGATTTTAGGGTGTACTAAGAATCAAAAAGCTTCCTGATTGGAACACAGATACAGGACTAATTAAAATGTTTCCGCCATACCTTACAACCGAGATCTCCCCATGCGTCCGGTTTAAATGCTTCATGAGTTGCTTTGTCCCAATCAAATTTAGGTTTAGAGCCATTATACGGATTCATCGAAGTGCGACCAGGGCCTCCTTCTGCATCGTGCTCGCCGCCACTCACCATCTCAATTTCATCCGTCCTCATTTCACGCATTGTCATTTCATTAAAAGACATAATATTCACCTATTACATAACAAATTTAAAAAAGCACCTATTCAAATAAAAGAGGGTGCATAAAATGCACCCTACAAGACTAAAAATCTACTCAACTTAATCTGACATGTAAACCCTTACCAAGTCCTTTAACCAAACCACGATCAAAACCAAGCTGAAATCCTATTACAGCCCCAGGGATAGCTCCGACGCCATCCGCAGCCAACCCACCAACAAAGCCGATAGTAGCTCCTGTCAGTGCTCCTGTCAGTGCTCCTGTCAGTGCTCCTGTCAGTGCTCCTTTCAGTGCTCCTTTCAGTGCTCCTTTCCTTGCGCCATCCATAGCATCTTTATTACTCCAGCTTACATGTATATGCTCTCGTGGATCCCACCAGCCACCAGAAACTTCATTAATTTCATCAAACGTCATTACATTAATAGCCATGATAATCACCTCTTAAATTAAAAATAAAACCCACCTTCAGAATTAAAGATGGCGCAAATCACGCCCCTCTCGAAGCGATTCTTTTACCTTTGCAAGAGATTTCAGAAAAATTACTTACTGCAATTTTAAAATCCCTTTAAAAGTCAAAAATATTCAGTAAAACTCAAAATTTTCGATACGGCCAATCGGTTTTACTGCCGTATTAGTTACTAAGAAAAGCCGCCCCAAATTCCACGGCCTATTCTTTCCCATTTTTCCCATGGACCAGAAATAATAGGAGGCTTGGTTGCTTCCCGTAAAGCTTTGCGCCAATTAAAAATTGGTGATCTATTTGAATCACAGGTTGAATGGGGTGATGGATCTCTAAATGCGCCAGATACTTCATTAATCTCTTCAATAGTCATTTCATTTACAGACATAATATTCACCTCTACAAAAATATAAAACAAAGCCCCCATTTTAAAGGAGGGTGCACAATCTGCTCCTTATCGAAGCAATTCATTTGCCTTTGCAAAAATTATAGGGGGCGATTACCCAACATCAAATACATAATGGTACATAGAATGCCCCCTACAAAATAAAGTACTAATTTAAAATAGTTTATAGAATTTACCGAACACAATGAGGCACATTCTATAAGCTTATAATTAAGGGCTTTATCAACGATGACAAGTATGATCAAGTATCTCACCTGTACCCCAAACAACCCCCGCAGTGATTCCAAAAAGGCCAGCAAGAGGCTCAAGAACTGGTGCAGCTACTGGAAATAAAGCCCCCGCACCTGCCAACCCACCAGCAGCATAAGCAACACCTTCGGCAAAATGTTTTGCATCTTTGCCATCATTACAACCGCCTTTTGCTTTGGGATGAGAGCTGCCTTGTGCTCCAGAAACTTTATTAATTTCATCTAACTTCATTACAT
>JBEBJQ010000028.1:0-42630 GCA_040079795.1 Methylococcales bacterium | reverse complement strand
AAGCGTCCTGGCCTTTGATTTTTTCTTTGTTACACCAGTCAATACTTTTTCGGTTGCAGATGCCCAGTATTTAGTGACGTTTGTGATTATGTTGCTGGTTGGCATTGTCATCAGCCATCTGACCAGCAATATGCGGGCGCAAACTAAAGTAGCCTCGCACCGGGAAAGGCGGGCGAAAGTACTTTATGCCTTAAGTGAAGAATTGGCTGTCAGCCGCACTTTTATTGATGCGGCAAAAGTATCGGTCAGGCATATTCAAGTTGAGTTCGGTGGCACTAATGTATTGCTGTTTCCAGCAGAGGGAGAGGGTGGCCGTATTATCTATCCATTAGGTACGCCATTGCCGGAATCTTTACGGGGTTGCGATCTCGGCGTAGCCCAATGGGTATTCGATCACAACCAAATTGCGGGCCAAGGCACGGATACCCTGCCGGGTGCCGATGCCGTGTATTTTCCGATGACAGGCTATCGGGGCGTTATTGGTGTGCTGGCTTTACGCGCCGCCAATTTGCGGCGGGTATTCCTGCCCGAGCAGCGCCGCTTGCTGGATACCTTTATCAACCAGATTGTGCAAACAATTGAGCGTGTCCGCCTATCCGATGATGCGCAACAATCCCAAATGCGGATTGAGTCAGAATCGTTGCGTAATTCCCTATTAAGTGCGATTTCCCATGACTTACGAACCCCGTTAGCATCTATTGTCGGGGCAGCAAGTACGCTAGTCGACAAAGACGCCCAACTTTCACAGGCCGACCGGCAAGAATTAGGCTTTACGATCTACGATGAAGCCCTGCGGATGTCAAACTTAACCAATAACATCCTGGATATGGCACGCCTGGATGCCGGTAAGGCACAACTTAACCGCCAATGGTATCCTTTGGATGAGGTCATCGGCGGGGCTTTAGCTCGGTTAAAAAGGAAACTTGAAGGGAGGATTGTTAACACAAAACTTCCTGAAGGCCTATGCCTAGTCCGTCTGGATGCCGTTTTGATCGAGCAAGTGCTGATAAATTTATTGGAAAATGCCTGTAAATACACACCGGCTGGGACTCCAATTGATATTTCAGCGGAACGGTCGGTGCATACTTTAAAAGTGACCGTTGTCGATCGCGGCCAGGGCATCCCAGTTGGGGAAGAAGAAAAGTTGTTCGACAAATTTTATCGCTTAGACAGGGAAGGCTCCCAAAGTGGCGTGGGCTTGGGTTTGTCTATCTGTAAAGCGATAGTGATTGCCCACGGCGGCCTGATTGGCGCAAATAATCGACCTGAAGGCGGGGCTGAATTTTATTTTGTCTTGCCTATGGATGAGGCGTTGCCAGAATTTGAAGCCGAAGACCATCAAAATGGATAGCGTAAAATCAATCATCGTGATTATTGAAGATGATCCGCAAATCTGCCGTTTTTTACGAACGAGCTTAAGTGCAAGTGGCTTTGTTTTATTCGAAGCTAATACGGGCGAACAAGGTTTGGTAGAAGTCTCTACCCGAAAGCCTGATTTGGTCATTCTCGACCTGGGCTTACCGCGTATGGATGGAATTACAGTCATAAACAAAGTGCGAGAATGGTCGAGTGTGCCTATTATTGTGTTGTCGGCGCGAAGCCAGGAACAAGATAAAATCACCGCATTAGATGCGGGTGCGGACGATTACCTGACCAAACCTTTCAGCATTGGTGAATTATTGGCCAGGATTCGGGTAGCTATTCGCCACATTAATCAACTCAAGCCAGACAGTACGGAAACTGAATTTTGCGAGGGCGATTTGCGGGTTGATTTAACCCGTCGGCTGGTTTTTATCGGTGAGCGGGAAGTCCATCTAACCCCGATCGAATACCGGCTTTTAAATGCATTAATCCGCAATGCGGGTAAAGTCATGACACACCGGCAATTGCTGTTGAATGTTTGGGGTCCCACCTATGTGGAACACGATCATTATGTGCGGATTTATATGGGGCAACTGCGGCAAAAACTAGAAACGGATTCTACTAAACCCCGTTATTTGTTGACTGAAACTGGCATTGGTTATCGGTTGGCGCAAAGTGATGGCTTATCGAATTAATAACGCTGTTTTTCACCCAAATTTAGCCAACATTTTTTCCACTTGTTCGGAAAATTGCTCAAGATTGCCTTTTTTGACTGTCGCGACCGGAATAACCAGTGCAGTTGTTAAATCAACATAAATAAACACGTATTTTGGCACATATTCCACACGCACCAGATCCGCCCAAGCCATTTTATGCGTACCGCTCGGTGATTTTTCAATTAAATAATCTTTGTCTAAGGTTAAATGATAGATACCAAACATTTGCGCTTTTTCTTTATCCGTATATCTGGATAAAATTTGTCGCTGAAAGTCCAGGCGCATTAATCGGGGCGCCAAAACGGCCCAAAGCACTGCTACCAGCGCAACATAGCTCGCTGCCATCGGATCACGATAATAGTAATAATAAAAAGCACCAATCAGCAGCATTATCCCTGGAACAATTAAACGATTTTTACGGATCTTGCCTTGAATTTCCTCTGAGCGCGTCAGTTGTAACTCATTAAAATAGATAAGGTCATCTTCACGGAATTCGTATTCAATTTCAAACATGCTCGTTTTTATAATTATGTGTTGGAAAGATAATAAATGACTTATTAGGAGGGCAAAAAAATCGCTGCATCTTAAACCTGTATGCAGCGATTTTAATAAAAATATCTATTCTGATAACGATGTTTAGCTAAAAAACTTTTTAATCTTATCTAAAAGACCACCCGCAGTTGCACTAGCCGTTGCTGCAACTTCGGCAACTTCTTCTTGTAACAAAGCCAGGCCTTCTTTAAATTTGCCAATAACTTCGCCACCACTACTAATTTGGTCAATTAAATTGGGAATAGCATTGGCAAGCCCATTTTTGGCAGTTTCAATATCAATGTTGAGGGAAGCAGCAAATTTATTTAATTTTTCAGCATCAAACAAGCTACTGATAGATTCAGAGGAAAGTACGCTGTTTTTGCCATCTCCCAGCCATGAGCTAACGGCTTCGGATAAATCCAGACTCTGTAACTTCGCTATCATGCCATTAAAATCAATTTTCCCTGAAGCATCCGCCAATAGCGTTTGCAGTGAGCTAACGACATCCGCAATATCCACTTTACCATCAGCATTTACGTCTTTTACAAACTGCTTAGCAATGTTATTTAATATTTCCACGATTATGTCCCCATTTTTAAAAAGTTATTGTATTTATTATCTTGTAGCCGAACGTTCCATTTGGAACCTGACAACGAACTAATTAGACCATAAATACCCTATAACTATCAAAGTAATGAATAAAATAGCCGCGCAAAAAACTAAGGCTGCAGCTAAATAGAGGTTTAGCTGGGTACTTAGCCTCTTTAAGCCGTCAATGATTGCCGAGATAAAACCCTAATCAAGTTGTGAAATTGATTTTAAATAACTTGGAAGACCTAAAGTCATGTTAAGATATGAGTGAGCTGTTTAGCTTGTTTCGAGCAGCGTTTTAAAAATATAATCTAAGAGGATCGAAAACACTATGAGAAATTACAAAAAAATTTTATTGGCCCTGTTTATTGCTGCTTCATTGGGTGCTTTTTCGTCTGTATCATTCGCTGAAAAAGCCAAATATCCACCTGCTGAAGTAATTGATAAAATGGTCGGAAAACTAAATGAAGCCAATGCATTAATGGCTGCTGGCGGCGAATCACGTGATGACGTCCTGAATTTAGTTAAAGAAGCACAATCTTTTTCAAAAGAAATCAGTGCTAATGATAAAGTTGACTTTAAACGCCAAGGTCTTCAAGGTCAATTAAGAAAAGCAATGACTGAAATAAAAGCAGGCAAAATGGAAGCTGCTATAGCAATCTTAAAAGAAGCGATCTCTACTTCTGCTGAAATGAAGTCATTAATTAACTAATTAATTCGCTTTTTGCTTATTTAGGGCACCCGTAGCTGGATATTGTTCGGGTGTCCTGGTAGGCCTTATCAGTAATCTAAGATTATTCGCTTTAATCCTCTGTTATATCCTCGCTATTTACTCGCCAACATAATCGTTGAAATTCTTTTGGGCGGAATCGTTAAGCGCTGACCAAGAACAACAGCCTGCCGACGCTTAAGCTTATTTAGTTTCCTGATTTCCTCAATATTGACATCAAACTGCCTTGCCAACGTTTGTAAGGTTTCCCCTTTATCAACATAATGCACGGCTAAATAATCTTCCTTTGGCGATTTTGGTTGATGATTATGGGCTGCATTGTCCGCTACTTTTGCCACCGCACCTGAAGCTATTGGTTGAATATCGCTACCAACCTGCAAGGATAAAAAAGCGTTAGAAAATTTTGACCAATTATTCGCAGCTGTCTCATTTAACGCAGTGCTAACCGGCAAAAGTAACTGGTTGTTATCCTGAGTTTTCTTGCCCATGGTTGCAAACATGGTTAAATGTCGATGCAGCTGGTTGGCGTTAGCTATAGGCATAAGAAAATTAAATGGCCTATCTGGGGGTAGAAAAGCTTTTAAATAACCCGGATTAAGCAAACTAAACTGCTCATAATTAATATTGGCAAGTCCAGCGATGCTTTTAATGTCCTTATCAGCCAAGTTTTTGATATCCAGCTTACGGTCAATCTTAACATTAATGAAATAAGGTTCATTTCTAACCGGCAGCAGTTTCAGCTGATAGGTAGCCGGATTTTCAAACAATGTCGCTAACGCCAATAAGCGTGGCACATAGGCTTGGGTTTCTTCCGGCAATGGCAACGACCAGTAATCAGCATCCAGGCCAGCAGCAACATTGCGGCTAATTGCATCCTCTACCCGGCCAATGCCGCAATTGTAAGCGGCTAATGCCAGCAACCAATCACCCTTGAAGCGTTGATTTAAAAACGTTAAATAACTTACAGCCGCTTGGGTGGAAGCAGTAATATCCAGGCGTTCATCATAATGTATATCTTGCTTTAAGCTATAATCTGCACCAGTGCTGGGAATAAACTGCCATAACCCGGCCGCACTCATCGGCGATTGCGCCGTTGGCTGATAAGCACTTTCCACAATCGGTAATAACGCCAAATCCAGCGGCAGATGATGTGAACTTAAGCCTTCGACAATGTGATACAAATAGGGTCTCGCACGCTCTGCAACCTCATACAAATAATCACGCCGCTGGGCATACCAATTAACATACTTATTGACCCGTTCGTTATTGACCGCCAACTTGGCAGCGAGTAATTGCATTTGGGCATCAAAGTCTTGAGCAGTCTGATTCCCTGTTGCTGGATTTTGCTTAGGGGCGGCATCCCTCTGCGCCGCAAGCATACGCTGTTTGTTTGCAAGCATTCGCATACGGATATCAAGCACTGGCGCTGAAACGCTATCGTCAGGTAATGCCTTGGCTAAACGCGCCAATTTTAAAGCACTATTTTCCGCACAAGTAGATCTCTTTAATGTACCAATATCATTAGACTCAAGGTTTCCAACTGAACTTGAGTTAAAAACCGTATGCTTATGCAGTTCATTATGAAAATTAAATTGGGCATGTACCCGGGTTTGTACTGCCCGCTTCGCGCCATAGTTATTCAGGCCGTTTTTATCAGGTTCACAGTCTTTTGATGATTGTGAAGTGGTTTTACCTAAAACCCGCCGCCCGAGGGCAGTATAATTATTTTTGGGTAACCTTACCGTTGCCGGCGTATATAAACGGTTACTTTTAACAGTGGATGTCTGGGGATCCAATGCAGGCATTAGCATCGGGTCAGATGCTGACTCTGGTGAAATAGTCGCGCTAAGTTTGTCGAGTGGAAGTGGCGAAACATCATGACTATCCTCAACTGCTGCTTGAGTTAATTCGGCACGCGCTTTCATTTGCTCGGCTAGTGCTGCTTGTTCAAGACTAGGCCGAGGTAAACGCAAGCCAGAACCAATCCGCTTCCAGACATCACCCGGATAGAGTTCTTTTTGTTTTACATGCCCTTTTGCTTTACTGTAGCCCTTTAAAACCCGCCCACCTGCATGGGTACTTTTAATAGGCTTCGCAACCGACGCAGCAAGAGCGCTACCCGAAGCGCTTAACAAAGATGCCCCAATGGCAATAGTTGAAATCAACAGTAATAATCGCATTAGAACCTCCTAAATACTTAATTAATTTTCCAGATAGTGGCATTTAAGCCATTGACAGTCAATCGTTCGTTTTAGTTGCGGATATTCTCTTAACTATGCGCTTTTTTGTTCACTGGCCCTAATAAATGCCTGCAGAGATTAAAGCTTCAAGTACGGCTTGAATATTTTCCGTGCTATTTGTGACCTGCCTTTAGGCGATATAACGCGGAAATGTCTTCATCCCCAAAACCATCCGCCATCAATTGGGCATACGCCTTAATTGTCACATCAACCAACGGCAAAGATGCGCCCGATTTTTTTGCCATCGCCTGACAAATCTTTAAATCTTTGTGATGTAAAGCAAGCTTGAAACCGGGTTTGAAAAGTCCTTTGGTCATCGTTAAACCACGATGCTCTAAAAACCAGTTGCCAGCCGCCCCACCCGCGATAACATCAATAACCTTAGCTAAGGGTAGTTGTTGTGCTGCTGCAAATGCAAGCGCTTCAGTCACTGCCTGATTTATACCCGCGACCATAATTTGATTGACCGCTTTAGTACCCTGTCCGGTACCGGTTTGCCCCATGTGAATGATACGGGTTGCCAGCACCTCCAAAAGCGGATGTACTTTGCGCAGCGTTTTCGCGTCACCACCAACCATAATAGATAACGTGCCTTTTTTAGCACCCTCAACCCCACCTGAAACCGGTGCATCTAAAAACGCCACCTGCTTTTCCAGCAAACGCGCTGCCGCCAATATTGCAGTAGAACTGCTGACTGTGGACATGTCTACTACAATGCTATCGGGCCTAATCGTTTTAGCAACCGCATTAACAACTTCAATAACATCATGATCCGCCGAGACACAGATAAACACGATATCGACTTTTGCGGCCAGTGCTTCGGGTGAATCATAGGCAAGTACGTGTAATTCCTTTGCCAAAGCGGTGGCTTTGGCAGGGGTGCGATTATACACAGCACTTAAAAATCCGGCTTGCGCAAGATTTCTGGCCATCCACACCCCCATACCACCCAGTCCAATCCATCCGGCTTGCATGATTATTTCTCCAAGTAGGTATAAGTGGCTAAACCTGCGCTTAATTCTTGTAAATAGGCCTGTCTTTGTGCTTCACTTAGCAGGCTTTGGGCTAATTTTTGTTGATAGGCTTGCTTTAATTCGGCACTGTCAATATGCACATAATCCAGCAATTCATGCACATGCTCACCTTCACTGAAGTCAGAAAATTGGTAGGCCTTATCATCACCCAAGCGAATATTAATCGAATGGGTATCGCCAAATAAGTTGTGCATATCGCCCAGAATTTCCTGGTAAGCGCCCAATAAAAAGAAACCGATCAAATAGGGTTTTTGCGGGTCAATTTTATGCAACGGCAAGGTCTTTTCAATATTTTGTCCGTCCACATATTCATCAATACGGCCATCCGAATCACAGGTTAGATCCTGCAATACCGCACGTCGACTCGGTTGTTCATCTAAACGGTGTATAGGCATGATCGGGAAAATTTGATCAATTGCCCAAGAATCCGGCATGGATTGAAACAACGAAAAATTACAAAAAATTTTATCAGCGAGTTTTTCTTTTAATTCCTCCATAATTTTTTGATGACTGTGAATATCCGGGTTTAAACGCGCTTCCGTGTAACGGCACAATTGCAGATAATGATTTTCAGCATCCGCTAAGGCTTGCAAACTGAGTTCACCCTGCGCAAACCGGCTACGCGCCTCCTGCACCGCAAATTGACCATCATGATACTGCTCCAACACCTTATGCTGCTTAAATTGATGTGCGCTATCCGTTTGTAATTCAGGAATTGCTTCCCGATCCGTCACATTGGTGATCAACACCGCATGATGCGCAGTAATCGCACGTCCAGACTCAGTAATAATACCCGGCTGTGGTAAAGCATGTTGTGAGCAAACTTCACTAAAACTGCGCACAATATTATGCGCGTATTCATCCAAACTATAATTGATCGAACAATCGCGGCGGGAAGCGCTGCCGTCATAATCGACGCCTAAGCCACCACCGGTATCGACCACCTGAATCATAGCCCCTGAACGATGCAAATGGACATAAAATTGTCCGGCTTCTTTGAGCGCCATTTTAATATCATGGATATTCGCAATTTGCGAGCCCATGTGAAAGTGCATAAGCTTCAAAGTATCCAACAAATTTACAGCGCGTAAATCATTCAGTAATTGCAAAATATCACTGGCATGGAAACCAAATTTTGATTTTTCACCGCCACTGTTTTGCCATTTGCCCGCCCCCAAACTGGATAAACGCACACGCACACCCAATTGCGGCTTAATCTGCATTTTGGCAGATTCCTCAATAATCAACGTTAATTCTGATGGCTTTTCAATCACGATATAAACATTCAAGCCCATCTGTATGCCAATAAGCGCGAGACGGATGTAAGCCCGGTCTTTATAGCCATTACACACAATGGTAGATTGTAAATTTGATTGTTGTTTGGCCAAACCTAAAATCGCCAATAATTCCGGCTTACTACCGGCTTCCAGGCCGATAGTGTCAGCCGCCAAAATACCCTCAACCACTTTGCGTTGTTGGTTGACTTTAATCGGATAAACGGGGGTGTAATGGCCTTGGTAAGCATGTGCCAGCATGGCTTTTTTAAAAGCGGCATGCAACTGCACAACCCGATCTTTGAGAATATCGGTAAACCTGATTAAAACCGGGAGTGAATGACCTTGTGCCGCCAAAGAATCTGCAATAGCCAATAAATCCAACTCAACGTCACTGTCAGGAGAAGGTTTAACTGCCACATGCCCTAACGGATTAATCGAAAAATACCCGCCACCCCAGCTATCAATCGCGTAAGTTTGCGCAGATTGGGAAATCGTCCAGGCGTTGGAAGAATCAGAACTCACTATTAATCTCCAGATAGGCTTATAAATTCCAATATCATAGCCTTTTTTGCATTTGGCTACTGGAATTATCCTGTTTGATGCACATGATTTAATGGACTCTTCATGAGTATGAAGCAGGATTTTAATCCACAACTAAAGCAAGCCATAGATTAAACCATTCATAATCTTTAGTATCATCTGAAGAGCCTAAAGCTCAAGACTTGAAAAAGAAGGGCGTAATATTCGCGGAGAATTGAATAGCAACATTTTGAGATACGCTGGTAAATAACTTGTAACTCAAAAAAATTAATTTTTATAAAAACCAAAATTCAACAATTAATGGCGCGATAATAACTCATTACGCCATTAATTTTCACTTAATTAAACTTCAAAATTGCACAGGCTTTCTAATTTACGAATTAAGCCTTGACCGATAAAGCTTTACGACGCAACGCACCCAGACCAACCAAGCCGATACCCAATAACGGTAATGCAGCAGGAACAGGTACTGGCGCTACATTCATGTTTACCGTTGGGTAGAGATATGAATTAAAAGTTTTCGTTGGATATGTCAAAGTAGACCCTTCCGCAAAGACACCGCCTAAAATGGATATTGAAGGATCAACTGATAAGCCTACAATGTCTGTACCCGCAGGGTAAGCACCATAATTATAACCATCAAGAGCAGAAGTTGCGCCTGCAATTGTATATGAGGCTCCTGAAACAAGCGATAAAGAAGGAATACTAGCGTAGCGGAATTTATTTACCAAATCAGCCCCTGAAGCTCCGGGTATAACTACTGAAGTTAACTTATTACCCGAAGCATCAAAAATACCAACTTCGTGGGATGTCGCTAAGCCATTCTGAGCATCATCATAGAAACCCAATGAGCTGACATTAAGATTTGAATTAGCCGTAAATTTAAAACCGACTACATAAGCAGTCTCACCAATGGCAATCGGCCCCATTGGTGCAGACGTAAAATCATACGCAGGACTTGCTTCTGATAACGCGGGAATAGCTGTAAGCAACAAGCAAGCAGAAAGTACTATTGATAAACGGGACTTCATTGTTTTTCTCCAAAGATTTTATATTAATTAAACTGATATTATTTTTCTGGCTCTAAAACCCACCCTAATTTCCGTAGAGCCACTTAAATAAATATCTTCAACCACTGGGACATATTAAATTCTTGCTGAAGCTTTGTATATAGGTACGAATACCTATACCACACAATTTTAATGCTTTTTAAACACGTAACCTCTAGGGGAAAACGCGTTAAAACGGGGTTTGTTATAATATAGGGCAAACCCGCATAAAATCGCCTATAAAGTCGCGTGATGCTGGCGCTCGTAGAGGTGTTGACGAAAGGAAGCACCTTCAGTACCCAGGCACATTTTCGGCGCTGTAATATCAATGCGCCTCATCCCAGTTATGCCCAATCCCTACGTCCACACACAAGGGTACATTTAGGATTGCCGCCGCACACATGTGCTGCCTTATATTATCAATACAAACATCAAGCTGATCGGCAGCAATTTCAAACACCAACTCATCATGCACTTGCATAATCATTTTTGCATCCGGGCGCTCCTGTTGTAACCAAGCATCCGTTGCCAGCATGGCACGTTTAATAATATCCGCCGCCGTGCCTTGCATCGGTGCATTAATCGCGGTACGTTCGGCATATTGACGGCGGGCGGCATTGCGGGCATTAATTTCCGGCAAATACAAACGACGTCCAAAAAGGGTTTCAACATAGCCCTGCTGTTTGGCTTGCTCTTTAATGCGCTCCATATAATCTTTAACACCCGGATAACGGGCAAAGTAAAGGTCAATATAAGCTTGCGCCTGCTTACGCTCTAAACCCAATTGCTGCGCCAACCCAAAAGCAGACATACCATAAATTAAACCAAAGTTAATGGCTTTGGCAGAACGCCTTAATTCGGTGGTGACCTGCTCTGGCGCGACCCCAAACACTTCTGCGGCAGTGGCGCGATGAATGTCTTGCGCATTATTGAAAGCATCTAACAGACCGGCATCGGCGGATAAATGTGCCATGATACGCAGTTCAATTTGTGAATAGTCCGCCGCCACGATTTTGTAACCCTCTGGCGCAATAAACGCCTGACGGATTTTGCGGCCTTCTTCGCTGCGGATGGGAATGTTTTGCAGATTAGGATCTGACGACGACAAGCGCCCCGTTGCTGCAACGGCTTGATGATAAGAGGTATGCACCCGCCCAGTTTTGGCATTGATTTGTTGCGGCAGTTTATCGGTATAGGTAGATTTCAGTTTGCTGAGACTGCGATGCTCCAAAATCAGTTTCGGTAACTGGTAATCAACTGCCAATTCCTGCAACACCGCTTCGTCGGTGGAGGGTTGCCCAGTGGGGGTTTTTTTCAGCACCGGCAATTGCAATTTCTCATACAAAATCGTCTGAATTTGCTTGGGAGAACCTAAATTAAACACCTGCCCAGCTAAATCATGCGTGCGCTGCTCTAAGGAGGCAATATGATTAGCCAGCTCCATACTTTGCTGTGCCAGTAAGTCGCTGTCGATTAACACGCCATTTTGTTCAATGCGATTAAGTACGCCAATTAGGGGAATTTCAAGTTCCTGATACAGGCGTTGCAGACTGGGTATTTGCCCTAATTGGGTAAATAAGTTTTGATGTAAACGCAAGGTAATATCCGCATCTTCTGCGGCATAGGGGGTAGCCTGATCCAACGCGACTTCCTGAAAAGGAATTTGTTTAGCCCCTTTACCGGTTACATCTTCATAATGGATCGTGGTGAGCCCAAGATAATACTGCGCCAAATCATCCATGTTGTGCTTAGACGCGGTGCTGTTTAAAACATACGATTCCAGCATCGTGTCGTGGGTAATGCCCTGTAAATTAATGCCGTGATTAAGCAACACATGTGCATCATATTTTAGATTTTGACCCAGCTTCGCTTTCGCAGGATTTTCCAGTAAAGGCTTAAGTTGCGCGAGAACCTGCTCCCGATTCAGTTGTGTTGGCACATCCGGATAATCATGTGTCAATGGCAAATAAGCCGCTGCCCCGGGCTTAACCGCAAAAGATACGCCAACGATGTTAGCGAGCAAATAATCCAGACTGGTCGTTTCAGTATCAAACGCAAACAGCTCAGCGGCATTTAACGCTTTTAACCAATGCTCCAGCTGCGCCTGAGTAAGGATAGTTTCATAGACATTATCGGCAAACGCGGGCATCTCGGCGTTTATTGCCAATACATCCACAGCCGGAGGAGGCGCTACAATTGCTGCTTCAGGTGCTGGCGCTTTTATCCCATTGGCTTTGGATTGTCCAAGGGTTCTTAACCACGCATTAAAACCCAGTTGTGTTAATAAGGTCTTGAGCTCGCCATAATCAATAGCTTGTCGCTTTAAATCATCCAGGGTGTAGCTAAGCTGCACGTCGCATTTAATGGTCGTCAACGCTTTAGAAACCGCCAGTTGTGTGAGGTTGCCACGCAGCTGCTCACCCACTTTACCGGCGATTTCATCGGCATGGACAATCAAGTTATCCAAAGAGTCGTATTGATTCAACCATTTCGCGGCGGTTTTTTCGCCAACACTGGGGACACCCGGAATGTTATCGGATTTATCCCCCATCAAGGCTAGAAAATCAATAATCTGGCTGGGTTTAACCCCAAATTTAGCAATCACGCCTTCAATGTCCATTCGTTTGTTGGACATGGAATCTTCCAGAATAATGCGCTCATTCACCAGTTGCGCCATGTCTTTGTCGCCGGTGGAGATAACCACATGAAAACCCTGCTGCTCGGCATACACCGCCAACGTCCCTAAAACATCATCTGCTTCAACATTTGGCACCATAATCAATGGCAAGCCCATTACCCGAACCAAATGATGCAACGGCTCTATCTGCTCCCTCAAATCTTCCGGCATAGGCGGACGATGGGCTTTGTAGTCGGCATACAGCTCATGGCGGAAATTTTTGCCTGGCGCATCAAACACAACCGAAAAATAATCGCTGTCATATTCAGCCAACAAGCGCTTTAACATATTAGCGACACCAAAAATGGCATTGGTAGGTTTGCCATCCGGACTAGAAAGAGGCTGCACGGCATGATAAGCGCGAAATAAAAAGGAGGAGCCATCAATCAAGATTAAACGCGGAGGGGTTGAGTTTGCCATTGTAATAGGGGTTTTATTTAAGTTTTACGTTTAACATCAAAAACGTACGGGAGGTCGCCACAAAGTGTCAACACTTTACTTAGCTGGTTAATATTTTTGATATGAACCGTTAAATTGAGTATACAACTTAAATCATCTTTGATTTTTAAGTGGGTATTTTGAATGCCGACTTTGGCCTGATTAAGCGCCAGCGTAACCCGATGCAGTAAATGATCATTTTGGCTTGCCTGAATAATAATCGGGACAAGCTGAGTAACTGACACACTCCCCCACTCAACATTAACAAGCTGCTCGCGATGCTGCTCGACGTGCTGTAAAAGGTTAACACAATCACTCCGATGGATAGTGATACCGCTATGGTGTGAAATATAGCCCCGGATAGCATCACCCGGAAGTGGGTTACAGCAGTGTGCAATTGAGGTCAACACATTGGCGATACCATCGACTAAAATTGTCGCTTTATCGCCAAGCAGTTTGGGCTCAACCTTAACTGGCGCACTTTTAAACTCGGGGACAGCTAATTTACTGGCAATCTGCCGGGTATTAAGTTCCCCCCTGCCGATAGCAATGAGCAATTTATTAGGATCCGGCTCATCAAAAGCCTTACACAGGTTTTTAAGGGGTAAAGCAGCCAGACCTAAACGCTGCGCTTCTTTCTCCAATATCGCTTTCCCTAAAGCACAATCTTGCTCGCTCTGTTGCCGTTTAAACCAGCTTTTAACCTTACTGATAGAGTTTGGAGATTTTAAATAGCCCAGATTAGCATCAATCCAATTTCGGTTTGGCTTAGCCTGTTTGGTGGTTAGAACTTCAACCTGCTCACCTGATTGTAAGGTGTAGGTTAGATTAACAATGCGGCCATTCACCTTGGCACCGCGGCAGCGATGCCCAACTTCAGTATGAATGGCATAAGCAAAATCAAGGGGCGTTGCACCTTTAACCAAATCAATCAACTTGCCCTTAGGTGTTAACACATACACCCGATCATAAAATAAACTGGTTTTATAGCTTGCCAGAGTTATTTCATCTGTTTCGGTTGTTTGATTCGGCGCAGTTACAGCGGGGTAAGTATGCTTTTCTTTTTTACTTAATAACTGCCGAATCGCGGCAATGCTTTTTTCGGTTGCCGCATTGTGATCACCGCCTTCTTTATAACGCCAGTGCGCGGCAATACCATATTCGGCAAATTCATCCATCGCCTGGGTACGGATTTGCACTTCTATGCGATTACCGTCAGGGTCAAGTATGACGGTGTGCAACGATTGATAGCCATTTTCTTTAGGATTGACAACATAATCATCAAATTCTTTCGGCACCGTTTGCCAATGCCCATGTACTAACCCCAGAATTTCATAACAGGTCGATACATCCTCAACAATGACCCTTACAGCTAATAAATCATACAACTCCGCAATGGGGAGCTGCTTTTTTTGCATTTTTTTCCAAATGCTATAAATATGCTTGGGGCGACCGAATATCCGGGCGTTAATGCCTTCAGCCTGCACGTATTGTTGTAAGTGAGCAGTAAAATTATTAATACTTGCCAATCGCTGGGCCCGGTTTACCGCTAAAGACTGGGCAATTTTGCGATACATTTGTGGCTGTAGATAACGAAACGCTAAATCTTCAAGCTCCCATTTTAATTGGCTAACACCTAGCCGGTTGGCAATAGGGGCATAAATATCTAAAGTTTCATTGGCAATAAAATGCCGCATTTCATAACTTTCACGCGGCAACCCCCGCAAACGTTGCACCCGATAGGCCAGTTTGATAATAACCGCGCGAGCATCATGGGTCATGGCAAGCAACATGCGCCTTAATATCTCATACTGCTCAGGCTGCTGTGCCATCTCTAAAAAGTAGACATTTAACGAGTTAAGCCAATCTAAGTCTTTAACCAAGGTCATCACATGACTGCCGAAACGCTGGGTAATATCGCGCTCAGACAACTTTCCCACGAGACGTGGATCACTTAATAACGCACCAACAATCGTGCTTAAATCAACATGCAATCCCAATAAAACCAAGGCAACTTGCTTACCGGTTGGGCGACAATAAGAGTCATCATCTTCAGGCAATAATGCAAACGCCGCATTCAATAACGGCGCATCTTTTGCCGTAAAGTGAGCGAGGATTTGATCAGTAAAAAGGTCAGATTTAAACATTTGTTAAGCGTAAATGAGTGATACCGAACAGTTACAGGGACATAAAACAGTGTCTTTGAGTTCCTGTTGTAAAAACAGCAGGGAATTGAAAAATTTCAATTAAATTCGGCTGGATTGTAAAGTGTTTTAGGTGTTATAAATAATAATTGTTAATATAAAGCGTTTAGCGGTCACTTTATTCCTGGTTTTTTGATTGGGTGGCTTATCCGTTAAATAGTTCATTTACATAACGCATTTGGAGTTTTACTCATGAAGAAATTGTTGACGTTATTTTTGCTCTTAACCGCATTTAGCTGCATGGCAACACCAGTTAATGTTAATACTGCTGACGCTGAAACCCTGGCAGCCGCTTTACACGGTATAGGCATGAAAAAAGCCCAGGACATTGTGGCCTATAGACAAGCTAATGGCGCCTTTAAATCTTTGGAAGATCTGGGCAATGTTAAAGGGATTGGTGATAAAACCCTGGCTAAAAACCAGGCGGATATTTTATTCAGCGGCGCAAGCGCACCGATCCCAGTGGCTGTAGCTAAAACGCCAAAGGCCAAACCCGCAGCTATTCCCGCGCCATCAGCGGCTGCGGCTGCACCTACTCCAGCTGCCGTTGCGCCCGCCGCACCAGCGCCAGAAGCCGCCAAAAAGCCTAAAAAAGCTAAAAAAGAAAACGCCGCTCCACCAGCCCCCGCTGCTGCCGCACCAGCTACTCCAGCCGCACCCGTTGCAAACCCCTTGCGCTAGGCACTTTTCAGATTATTTTAGGAATGGGGTAGGTGCGGAACAATCCGCACCTACCCAAGTTAATAGCCTTGCACTGACTTATTTCACTTTTAATGTAAGTTAAATTAATTGCGACAGTTAAGGCAACAAAATAAAACCAATAGCTTAATTCTGCTAAATTTTCAGTTAAACGCTTATTTTAAGCTAAAATACCTCTTTACTGATTTTCATTGATCCAACAAAAACATTGCAATACCTGCAATGATTCAAGCAAAACAATCCCCGACACTAAAATATGGGCTATCAACAATTTATTGATATTTTAATCGCGCAGCAATCCTTGCGTCAGAGCGATTTAAACCGGGTCAATAAAATACAAGAGCAAATGGGTGCCACTGGCTTACCCGGACTATTAATTAAATTGGGGCTTTGTTCAGAAAAAAATGTTGCCGAGGCTTTAGCGAAAGCCGGTAATTTAGAAATTGTACAAACCAAAGATTACCCAGACGAATCACCGTTAGGCGATGAAATTTCGCTGCGGTTTCTAAAAGAATATCATGTGGTGGGTATTACCGCAGATGATGACAGCATTACAGTTGCTGTTCTGGATTCAGAAGATGCTTTTATTCAACAATCCTTGCGTCTGGCAACCACGAAAAAAGTCTTAATAAAAGTAGGTATTCTGTCCGAAATTGACCGCGCCCTGGAATTGCAATATGGCGACGGCAAATCTCAAATGGGACAGTTATCGGGTGGTATGGACGATGATGCGGCTTTGGATGATATTGAACACTTAAAAGATCTGGCCAGTGAAGCACCGGTTATCCGCATGGTGAACCTGATTTTTCAGCGCGCCCTGGAAACCCGTGCGTCAGATATTCATATCGAACCATTCGATCAACAGCTTATCGTGCGCTTGCGTATCGACGGTGTTTTACAGAACATTGAGTCTCCGCCGTCGTCTTCCACCGCAGCGGTCATTTCCAGGATTAAACTGATGGCTAAGCTGAATATTGCTGAACGCCGTTTGCCGCAAGATGGACGTATCAAAATCCAGATGCAGGGCAAAGAAATTGACCTTAGGGTTTCAACTACCCCCACCATGTATGGTGAAAGCGTGGTGATCCGGTTGCTGGACAAAGAAAGCGTGGTGTTTGATTTTGCTTCTTTAGGCTTTGAAGAACATAACTCCAAGACTTTTTTAGAAATATTGGCAAAACCCCATGGCATTATTCTTATTACCGGCCCTACCGGTAGCGGAAAATCAACCACCTTATATACAGCCTTAACGCAGCTTAATACCTCGGAACGCAAAATCATCACCATTGAAGATCCGGTGGAATATCAATTAAACGGGGTGAATCAAATTCAGGCGAAGCCGCAAATCGGCTTAACTTTCGCCAGCGCCTTACGCTCGATTGTACGTCAAGACCCTGATGTTATTATGATCGGTGAGATGCGCGATTTGGAAACCGCCAAAATCGCGGTGCAATCAGCATTAACCGGACATTTAGTGTTATCTACCTTACATACCAATGATGCTGCAGGGGGGCTTGCCAGGCTATTGGATATGGGCTTGGACGATTATTTATTGACTTCAACGGTTAATGGTATTCTGGCGCAACGCTTGGTTAGAAAGCTATGCCCACATTGCAAAGTAACCTATCCCGCTTTACCGGAAGTGGTTGAGGAAAAAGGCCTTAAGCGTTTTGCGCCAGCGGGGGAAGTATTATTGTATCGTGCCGTTGGTTGTGAAGCTTGTGGCGGTATTGGGTACCGCGGACGTTTAGCGATTATAGAATTTTTGGTCATGACCGATGCAGTTCGAAAAATGGTCATGGCACATCAAGAATCTGGCAAAATACAGGAGCAAGCGGTTAAAGACGGCATGTTAACCATGTACGATGATGGCTTGGTAAAGGCGCTACACGGCCTAACCACCCTGGATGAAGTATTACGTGTAACCTCGGAAGCTTAAGATGCCCTCATTTGTATTTAAAGCACTGAATCGCGAAGGCGAAGTCATTGAAGGCGTCAAGGAAGCAGACGATGAAGGCCAAGTGGTTAAGCAGTTGCAAAAGGAAGGCTGCATCCCCATTACTGTATCGCCTGCTGGTTTAACCTCATTTTATAAATTTTCTCTGGGTAAAAAAAGTTCCGGCCTATCCCAGAAAGATATTATGCTCTTTACCAAAGAGCTTGCAACCCTGCTGGATGCGGGCTTGCCGCTGGACCGTTCATTGGTGGTGCTGATGGATTTAATCCCGGAAGATTCTAAGATTTTCCAGTTAATCCATCAGGTATTAGAGCGTGTAAAAGGCGGCGGAACGTTAGCAGATTCATTGGAAGCGGAATCGAATGCTTTTTCCAAATTTTATCTAAACATGCTGCGTGCCGGTGAAGCCGGGGGCAGCGTAGAGGTAGTACTGCGCCGTTTGGCAGATTATTTGGATAAATCTAAAGAACTTAAAGACACCGTCAGTACCGCTATGATTTATCCGACTATTCTGGTGGTAATGGCATTGGGTTCAGTTTTTTTACTGTTAACCTTTGTGGTGCCGCAATTTACCGAAATGTTTGAAAGCGCCGGAAAAGACTTGCCTGTGTCTACGCAAATTGTGGTCGGTGCTGCGAACTGGTTGCAGCAATATTGGTGGGCGCTCTTGATTGCTGGTGTCTTGGGATTTGGTGTTATGCGCTACGAGCTTACCGAAAGCCCGCGTAAAGTAAAATGGGACCGTTTGTTTTTAAGCATCCCTATTGTTGGGGATTTACTGCGGAATATCGCCACAGCAAACTTTAGCCGTACTTTAGGAACTTTATTGGAAAATGGCGTTCCTATCCTGACGGCACTCGGGATTGTAAAAGGTACCCTCAGTAATTTAGTCCTGGTGCAAGCGGTTACTTCCGCAGAAGATAACTTGCGCCAAGGTAAGGATATGTCCGGTGCCTTGATTGCTACAGGTCAATTTCCTAAAATGGCCACCCAGATGATTAAAATGGGTGAAGAAACCGGTCGGATGGAAGAAATGCTGGAACGAATTGCCATTGCTTACGATAAGCAACTTGAAAATACCATCAAAAAAATGTTGGCCTTAATGGAGCCTATGGTAATTTTATTTATGGGCGTTATGATCGGCGGTATTATCATATCGATTTTATCCGCTATCCTTAGTGTCAATGATTTGGTGGGTTAACAGCCTACTCTTTAAACTTATACAATGAGGTTCATGTGAAAAATAATCGTTTTAACCGTAAAAATACATCAAAAGGTTTTACCTTAATCGAACTTTTAGTGGTATTGGCTATCATTGGCTTATTAGCCGGTTTAGTCGGCCCGCAAGTGATGAAACATTTAGGCGGCGCTAAAACTAAAACCGCAAAAACCCAAATTGAAGATTTAGCTGGATCTTTAGATATGTACCGTTTGGACGTTGGTGGTTATCCTACGACTGAGCAAGGCTTAAAAGCGTTAGTTGAAAAACCCGCCAATGTTGGCATTTGGAATGGACCTTACCTAGCCAAAAATAAAGTGCCTCAAGACCCCTGGATGAAAGATTATGTCTACGTATCCCCCGGTCAACACGGTAAATTTGATTTATCCTCCCTAGGTGCCGATGGCCGTGAAGGCGGCGAAGGTGAAGATCAGGATTTAGTAAGCTGGGAATAACCCTCACCTTACCAATCCTCATTGTTTCCCACTCATACAGTCTTTGTTCAAGTTTACGACAGCCAGCGGTTTTACACTGGTTGAACTGTTATTGGTAATCACCATTACTGTCGCGGCAATGGCAGTAGTGGCGCCCAATTTAACCTCCGGCAATCAATCTTCAGTGCTTAAAGGCGCCGCAAGGGATCTCGCTTCAGGCCTGCGTTTCGCGCGTGGGCAAGCGTTAACAACCCAACAGGATACGCAGTTAAATATTGATCTGGAAAAAAATACCTATACCGTTAGTGGGCAGGATAAAACCTATCATTTATCCAATGACATTGAAATAACCCTGGCTGTTGCGCAAGATGAAGCGTCAGGTGATGGTACAGGCAATATCCGTTACTTTGCTGATGGCTCTTCCTCTGGCGGTCGAATAACTCTGGAGCTTAACGACCTTAAACAAACCCTGGATGTTAATTGGCTAACCGGACAAATTGAATTCAATGTGCCATAAACCAAATACCACTCAAGCCAAGCAAAACCTTCGCTTACCCAATAAGGAAAACGGCTTTTCCTTATTGGAAATATTGGTGGCGTTTGCAATTTTAGCGTTATCAATAGGCGTGCTGCTCAATATCTTTTCCAGAGGCTTAAGAACCGCTATCGTTTCTGAAGAAACCCAACAAGCCTTAGCTATTGCTGAATCACAAATGGCCCGGGCGGGTGTCGATGTGGCGCTATCTGAGGGCTCAATCAGTGGGCAAGTGGATGGCAAATATACTTGGAGCATACAGGGCACCCCCTACATCATTCCTGTTCCCAAGTCGGACATCGTGGCGCCACAACCGCTCGAAGTCAGTGCCTTTAACGTACAGGTACGGGTTGAATGGCAAGAAGGCCAGGATAATAAAGAATTTGTTTTGAATAGTGTGCGTTTGGCTAAAATACAATTATGAAGCCAACTCAAAAACCGCATAGCTTGGTTATGGCGAACAGGCCGATGCTTGGACAAGTCGGTTTTACCTTGCTTGAAGTCCTAATCGGCATGAGCCTGTTAGGCGTGATGATGGTATTGTTGTTTGGCAGTCTGCGCGTTTGTGTACAAAATTGGGATGCCGGCGAGGACAAACTGGCAGAAGTGAGCCAAACAGCGATTATTCAGAGTTTTTTTATCAATCACCTACAGAATTTACTGCCCTTACAGGATAATTTTTCAGAAAAAAAACTTTTTTCTTTCCAAGGAGATACCAGTAATTTGCAATTCGTTTCCAGCATGCCTGCCAGTGCTGGCAGATTAGGCCTACAATTGTTTACCATCGCCTTAAATAACACCAAGACCAAAACTGGCAACATTACAGTGAGCATGCGACCCTTTTTTCCGGTAACTGATGGCAATGACTGGAAAACAGAAGATGTCATTATTTTAAAAGCGGTTAAAAACTTAACATTTGAATATTTTGGTACCGACGAAACCAATGAAGCCCAATTAAATGCACCGCCGAAATGGCAAAAAACCTGGCTGGAAAAAAATAAAACCCCTTTGTTAGTAAAGGTTATGATTGAATTTATCAACGGCACCCATTGGCCAGAACTGATCGTCGCTTTAAAAGTAGACAATAGTTCAGTGATGATTAATCCCTTCGGGATTGTAAATGGCCGTTTTAGTAACTGATCCGCCTATCCGGCAACGGGGGCTGGCACTGATTGTCGTGCTATGGATGCTGACGTTACTGATGATTATGGCGAGCAGTTTTGCCTTAACCATTCGACGTGAAACAGCAGTGCTAACCGATGTAAAAACCTTAGCCCAGGCACGGGCTTTAGCTGAAGGGGGCATTAATATTGCGATGTTAAATTTACTACCACTTGACGAAAAACTCCGTTGGCGCAGCGACAGCAGCCTATACGAAGTTAGCTATGCAGATGCGCGTATCCGTATTCGCATCACGGATGAATCAGGTAAAATCGACATCAATTATGCAGAACCACAGACATTGCGGGGGGCATTTGGCACCTTAGGTTTAGAAGAAGAGCCACTGAATGCGCTCATAGCGGCGATCATTGACTGGCGTGATCCTGATGATATTCAAGGTCCAAATGGCGCGGAAAAAGAACAATATCAAAAGGCAGGGCTGAAATTTAGTCCACCTAATAAACCCTTTGATAGCGTCGAAGAATTACAGATGGTAATGGGAATGAAGCCCGAGTTCTATAAACAGGTAGAACCCCTATTAACGGTATTTTCCAATAGCAAGGACGTTAATCCTGCGAAAGCAGCTCGTGAAGTTTTATTGACTTTTCCTAACGTTACCCCAGAAATGGTAGATGCGTATATACTTCAACGTACGGAAAATGCCCGGGCAGGATTGCCCATTATTGCGCCTCCCTGGGCAATGGCAAGCCAGAATGTTTCACAAGTGTACGAAGTTTTGGCTGAAGCAATGCCAACCGAAGGCATCACTGGCGCGGTTAGCGCGGTGATAAGACGTGGGCAATCGCGACAAGGACTGCCGTTTGCTATTTTAAAATGGCAAAAAAGCGGTGTAGAACATTCCTTATTTGCGGATGCTGAAAACGATAAGGTAATAGTACAATGAGGAACTACTATGAAAGATGTAATTGCTAGCATTTCGGCACCCTTATTTGAAACCCTTGCTTCTCTGAGCATATTAAAATGGTCGGGCAATAATAAACATGCTTAAACTGGATACAAATATCGACTTGGGCGCCTTTTGGTCATGGTGGGTCAAAGAATTGCTGGCGGCATTACCGGCAAACGTCGCTACCAGCCTTTATTACAGTAAAGGCTGGCTGATTGTCGAGCCAGATGCCGAACAACTCAAGCTGATTTTTCAGAACCGCTCAGAATCTACCGTATTAGGCGAATTTGACACTAGCCCGGAAGCCAAAGCGCGGTTAAGAACCCTGCTGGAAGAACAAGCCTTGGTGGCCAATGCCGAAGTACTCATTAGGATTCCCGAAGCACTCGGTATGAATAAAATACTGACCCTTCCGGAAGCAGCAAGTGCCAACATCCAGCAAGTTTTAACCTATGAGCTTGACCGTTATACACCTTTTAAAGCTGATCAGGTTTACTATGATATTTTACGCCTCGGCAAACCGCTCAATGGCCAGGTAAAGCTGGCTTTAGTGCTGGTTCAAAAATCCGTGCTGGATACCCTGACCGATCAAGTCGAAGACTTAGGTTTGCAAGCTGGCTATGCTGACTATGCCTTACAACCAATAACACACCTACAAGGCAAAGAACGCTATAATCTGCTACCTTTAGGTTTGCGTCATGTCCGCAGCAAAAAACCCCGTGTTATCATGTTCGCTAGCTTGGCATTAGCTGCCAGCTTATTATTAACGGTGTTGGGCATGCCCTTATGGGCGGCTTATCAAGGGATTGATAAGTTAAAATCGCACGTTCGGATTGTTGAAAAGCAAGCCTTTCAAATTGAAGAAACTAAACGGGGCATTGATTATTTGTATAAATCCACAGATAAATTGATTACCAAAAAAAGCCATGCCCCTATGCTCATTGATATAATCAATACCATTAGCAAGTTGCTGAAAGATGACACATGGGTTTCCCAAATAAAATACAGCAATGGCAATTTAGAATTACTGGGTGAATCGGCAAACGCCTCGGACTTATTGGCAACCCTTGAAAAAACCAAATATTTTAAAAATGCACGTTTTATTTCGCCGGTAACTCAAGACCAGAGTTCTGGCAAAGAGCGTTTTCAATTATCCACCGAAATTATTCCCCCGGCTGCGGAAAATGCTCCAGAAACTAAGTAAAATACAGCAACGCAGCCTGGCGATTGGTTTATTAGTCGGGGCTATCGTTTTAATATTAACGCTGGTCATTTGGCCTTGGTACGCGCAAATTAGCAGCGCGAAGCAGGAAATTAACGACTTGGTGTTTCGTATTCAGCGCTATACCCGGATCATTGAAGGCCGTAACGAAGTCTTTGAGAAAGTTGAGCAAAGCAAACAAAGCCTCAATACCTTAGGCTATTTTAATGATCAACCTACACCAGCGTTAGCGTCTGCTGAATTGCAGGCGTTTATTAAAAACACCATCGTTTCGGCAGGTGGGGTACTGGAGAGTACACAAGTTTTACCGCAAACAGAAGAGGAAGATTTAATACATATTGCGGTGAATGTCAGATTGACCGGTGAAATACCCATGCTGCGGACGGTTTTGTACCAAATCGAAACCGCAAAGCCGCTCAAAATTATCGAAGAGCTGGACATTAGGCCTATCCGGGGCGTACGCAATCGTATGACCGGGCAACTTGAAGATATGGGCACGGTGAGCATTAATTTGCAGGTTGCCAGCTATATGAGGAAAGCGCAATGATGTCACAGTTTAGTTGGGAATATAAAATAGCACTGTTTTGCGGTTTGTGCAGTCTAGTTCTGTGCCTGATCTTAGGGCTTGAAGGGTGGTACGGGCGGCATTATCGTAACCAGCTAATGGAAGACATTTTTACGGTCAAGAAAGCCGGTTTTGAAATGCAGGCAGTCCCAACCTATCCTTTCTCACAAGTGCCCATTGAACAGTATGCAGATTTTGTGGCACGCCCAGTGGTCTTTGAAGGACGTAAACCCATCGCTAAAATTGTTGAGCCAGTCGCTGCTGCTGCCCCAGTGCCCAAAGCACCAATTGGTGAATTCGGCTTAATCCTAACCGGTATTATCAAAACTCCACACAGCGGGATTAAAGCCTTATTTCAAAATCCTACCGGCAAAACCCCGGGTGAAAAAAATAAACGTCTGGCGATAGGTGAAGAATTTAACGGTTGGAAACTAATCGATATCCAAACCGATAAAGTCAGCATTAAAGCGGAAGCAGAAACCAAGGAAATCCTGTTACTCAAAGCCAAACCCAAAACGGCTATAAAAGGCGCAGGGAGTATTAACCCCTTTGCGCCACCGCCTAACATGAATACAACAACACCCCCCCCTAACGTAAATCCTTTTAATTTAAAACACTAGCCCAATCGGCTTAATCCATGTATACGAATCTAAAAAAACGACGTTTTCAGGGCGCTATCATAGCGGTCAGCTTATTATCCACCGGCTGCGAATATCTCGGCCCTAGCGTTTCAGTAAAAATACCTTTAAAGGCGGAGGTTTCCGAGAAATCTTTAAGCTCCAAAGAGGGTGACGTGGCATTTACGCAATTAAAAAATGACGAAGCCGACGCCAAACAAGCCAATAAACCTAAAATTCAAGAATTTAAAGGCACGGGGCGATTTATCCAGCCCGCCCAAGAAGCAGATGCTAAAACAAAATCCGGCGAAGGCAAATATTCTTTAAATTTCGATGATGCCGATTTAGGGGAAGTCAGTAAAATCATTTTAAGCGACATGCTGGGTGAAAACTATGTTTTAAACCCTGCAATTGCCGGCAAAGTAACCCTGCAAACCACCCAGCCTTTAACCAAAGCGGAATTATTACCGACCTTGGAAATGCTGTTACGTATGAACGATGTCGCCCTAATCAAAACTGACGGCATTTATCGTATTGAACCCAATGCTAAAGCCCTGCAAGCCAGCGGCGTACCAACTTTAGGTAAGCCCGGCAAAGCCTTGATGCCCGGCTACCAGACCAAGATTATTCCCTTACGCTATATCGGCGCAACCGACATGATGGAGATCTTAACGCCATTATTACCCGATAAATCTGTGGTCAGAACCGATCCCACTAGAAATATCTTGATGATTTCGGGCTCCAGTTATGAAATCCAGAAAATTTTAGACATCGTGCAAACCTTTGATGTCAACTTTATGGCTGGGATGTCTTTTGGTTTATTTCCGCTCGAAAATGTGGATATGACTGATGCCATTACTCAACTTGAGCAAATTTTTAATAAAGAAGAAAAAAATCCGCTGAGTGGAATGGTTCGCTTCGTGCCGATTAAACATCTTAACGCTATTCTGATTGTCACGCAGCAACCGCAATATCTGGAAGAAGCCAAAAGTTGGGTGGCACGTTTGGATAAACCCGGTTCCAGCTCGGCGGACGGAGGTTTTATTGTCTATCGCGTACAACATGTCGATGCAGTCGAATTAGCTGCAACCTTAAGCTCGATCGTCAGTGGCGTAGCCGCACCCAAACAGACTGCACCATCCACCGCACCTGGTCAGCAAACTACGACAATGACCAACAAATCCACTACCCAAACCGTTAAAAAAGCGGCTCCAACCGGTACGCAAGGTGGCGGAGAAAATGAACTGTCCGGAATGCAGGTTATTGCCGATGAAGCCAATAACGCTTTAGTCATTACTGCCAAACCACAACAATACCGGTTGATTAAAAAAATCATTCAACAACTGGATGTTATGCCGCTACAAGTGCTGATTGATGCAACTATTGTTGCGGTTAATTTGAAAGATGAATTATCGTACGGAGTTAAATGGTTATTTACCAAAGACATAAAAGAAGGCTCAGATATTTCTATTGGTGGCCTTGATGGTAGCAAATTAATTGGCGCGGCGGCTACTGCGTTAACCAGTGGCTTCACCTATGGATTTTTAAGTAATGGTGGTGGGCCGAGTGTAATTTTAAACGCACTTGCAACTAACGGTAATATCAATGTTTTGTCTTCGCCTTCTTTAATGGTACTCAATAATAAAGAAGCGAGTATCCACGTAGGAGATACCATCCCATTTCAATCCGGAACATCTTTGCAAACCGGAACCTCGTCGCTGGGTGGCACCTCCGCTGGAACTTCAATTGGCGGCAACACCGGGCTGTTAAGTCAGAATACCCAGATCAAAACTGGGGTTGATTTAAAAGTGAAGCCCCGCGTCAATGCAAACGGCATCGTGATTATGGAAATCGAGCAAAAAGTCAATAACGCCTCACCAAATAATACATCTGGAAATGCTTTAACCCCTACTATTTTAGAACGTGAAGTAAAAAGTTCAGTAGCGGTAGTTAGCGGTGAAACCGTGGTATTAGGTGGACTTATTTCTGAAACCAATACCCTGAATAATGACGGCATTCCCTGGTTGAAAGATTTGCCCTTACTCGGGAGTTTATTTAACACTACAGGTAAGAAAAAAGATAAAAGTGAGCTGGTTATCCTTATTACCCCACGCGTAGTCGAAAATAAATACGATGCCCGCAAAGTAGCGCAAGAATTTAAACAAAAATTGACCGGGATTTATTATGACTCGCCTAGACAGAATGAGCGGGGAATTTTGCCTGATTCGGATAATTAACATTGAAACCCAATTAAATAGGTTTGCTTGCTTAACCAATAAGCCTATTTTTTAAGACCACAGATTAGTTGTTAAAAAACTAGCATTATTAAGTCAGTACGTGCAACCGTCTTTAAAAGCCGTCATTCCGGCAGGGATTTGCTCCGCACTCTAACGGTCCCGGAATCCCGGCTGCAAGGAGTCTAGGCGCCTACCATCCTTGGCACTGGATACCCGCTACCTGGCGGTTATGACGCAGTTTTTTGCTTCAGTTGCCAATAAAACGCTCTACTTTATATTTTAATTTAGTTATGCATTTTGACTTATTGATAATGTGGTAATGAAACAAAAGATGCCATCATTATCGAAAATACCACACTATATAGTATGGAGGGCAACGCTCTCTCTGTACCGTTAAGCACACAAAATCCAAATAGATATGTTAATTTTAAACACTGGTTTTTAGGCGCGTTACAAACGCGTATATACTTGATATTCCAAAAAGGCAGTAATGCAAAGTAATTTTCTTAAACGGGTCATACGCCGAATTTTTTCGTTACTTCCTAAATCACAGCTTTTAAAACAGTCAAACTGGCTTAGGTTGAAGTATTATCCGGCCATAATCCCTACTGAGCAATTATTGCAAGATTGGAATAAAAGCCGTTGGGATGAGTATCAATTATGGATTAATCAACATTCATTACATTCGGTGAGCGCCTGGAAGCGTCAACACCAACACGATTTACTATTACAAAACCCGCCTAAGTTAAGCATCGTAACCCCTGTTTTTAATACCGCACCTGAAATTCTTGCAGACTGTATTTTATCGGTACGGACTCAAAGCTACCCTTATTGGCAACTGGTTTTAGCCGATGACGGTTCTAGCAATCCAGAAACCCTGCAAGTTCTACGTTCAAGCCTGTGCCAGGATCCCCGGATTCAAGTGTTATTTGGTAAAAAATCCCAGGGCATCTCGGGTGCTACGAATCATGCCATTTCCATTGCTACCGGCGATTATGTGTTGTTTTTGGATCACGATGACCGCTTAGCACTGGATGCTTTAAGCTTAATTGCCAATGCTATCCATGCTGACCCAGACCTTGATATTGTTTACTCAGACCGGGATATGCTGTCAGAGCGAGGCGATCGTTATTTCCATCTGTTCAAACCAGACTGGTCGCCGGAAACTTTACTATCAGGCAATTATATCTTTCACCTTATGTGTTATCGTCGGGCATTGTTAACCCGCTTACACGGATTACGCCCTGAATATGATGGCTCCCAAGATTATGATTTAATTTTACGTGCCGCCGAAACCAGCCCTAAAGTAAAGCATATCTCTGAGGTTTTATATCACTGGCGGCAACATAATACCTCGGTATCGTTGAATGAAGATGCCAAGGATTTTGCTTTTCAAGCCGGGATTCGGGCTTTAAATTCGGCATTGGAGCGCCGTGGTATTGCCGGTGTTGCAAAGGAAATTCCGCATTTTTCCCGAGGCACCTATGCCTTGGATCTAGTTTTGCCGAATAATGCAAGCTTGCAAGTAATCTCATTGACCGAGGCTCAACTGGGCGATCAATATGCCAACACTATCACCCAAGCAATTGAACTGTACTCAGACTCCTCAAAGCCCTATATCGCCATACTCAGTGATGCCATTACACCAGAAACAATTACAACCCTTACTAGCTTAGCGGCCTGGCTAAATTTTGAAGGCGTTGGTTTAGCTACTGGAAAAATTCTCAACCCACAAGGCGAACTAGATTATGTAGGCATGTCCTACAATAAGGATACAACCTTGATGCATCCTTACCAAAGCTTTTCCGAAACTGAACCTGGTTACATGCGCGTCACCCAGATTGCTAGAAACATCAGCGCCCCTCACCCGCATTGTGTGGTATTTAAGCGCAGTTTGTGGCGAGAATTAAAAGGCTTTCATCCGCTCTTGCAAGGGCCGCACGCCCTTTTAGACTTTGCTTTACGGGCAATAACCGCCAATCAGCGTTGCGTGATTGTGCCGCAATGCCGTTTTAAACTGCAAGGCAATACTTTTGACCCCACGCCATTGAGTGATGATCAGCAGTTATTCAAGCACCTGTGGCATAAAGCAATGCAACACGGTGACCCTTATTACAACTCAAATTTAATGGAAAAAACGGCTTATATGGGCTTGTCACTATAAGGTAACAGATATGCTATTAAAGCGTTCTTAAAGCCAATTTATAGGTTAATTCCAGCGGCTGTTTAAAAAAACCGGAACACTTTCGACAATATAGCCATAACGCTTTTCAAGGTAGGTTTCGGGCGGCGACAAAAAGTCTCATCGTTAATAAAGACAGTCTCTTTGCCCAACCAGGATACCGGTACTATAGGTTTGTAATCAGACTGAAAAACTACATCAAACGCTTGACGCAATTTAAAATATTGCCCATAACGTAATAAAAATTGCTTAGGCATCTTCAGGATTATAGCCCCAGGAATTTGCGTGGACGGGTAGTTAAGAAGGTGTGTTTTAGGTAAATATAAATAAGACACCTCCAAATCACGCCGCTGTTTCATCGCTTTGACCAGTTTGGTTTGCATGTTACTGGCCTGGGGGTTAATCGTGCAAGAGATCAATATGCGTTTAATATTGGGATCAAAAAAGATTGAATCCAGTTCATCTACTGGCTTTGTGACAGAATTTAAGCTGATGGCTCTTTTACCGGTAATATGCTTTTTAAAATCCTCAATCCCGTCAACATGCAACTGCGCCAAGTCTGCTTTACCTAATAATGCGTAATACAAAGCTTTTTTAGCAATCCAGGCAATTGCTTTCTTTACCGCTTTGGTATCGCTATGTTTATCCAATAAATATAAAACATTCCGATTATCGTAGTACAAAATCCAGCTGGGCACTTTTGCTGCGGCCGATAGATGCCATATGAGTGAGCGCGCCGAAACGACAATACGATGGCCCATTTTAGCGATCCGCAAACACCATTCGACATCATCAAAATGAATGAAAAAATCCATCCATAAGCCTGCTTGCTTAGCAATCGGCGCACGGATCAGTAACGAAGCGGCGGCCACGTAATCAACATCCATCGTGGGCTGGCAACGAATTAATAATTTGGTTAAATCAGCATCCTGCACTAATAAATCGGCTATTTTTTTTTCACGCCAGCCAGGCACCTCCTCAAAATACCGGTTGAGCACCAAGGTACCTCGACTGCGATCAACAAAAGCTCCCATTTCATTAATTTGCCAGGGATAATCCAATTGCAGCATGGTTGATCCGGCAACCGCGGCATCAGGGTTTTGCTCCAGCGTTGCCACTAATTCCCCTAAAGCATGCTTATGCACGACAACGTCATTATCCAGTAACCAAAGATAGTCATATTGATCATCCGGCTGTGTAAATGCCCAAGCAAGGCCAGTATTGAATCCTCCAGTCCCACCGACATTTTCAGGATTACGGATTATAGTAATGACGGGGAATAATGCCTCAAGTGCCGCAACCGTACCATCCGTGCTGGCGTTATCAACTACTAATATATCTAAGCGTTCAGAGGGATAAGTTATGCTGGACAGTGAATTCAATAAATCAATAACATAATCTTTCTTATTCCAGGTGACAATAATCACCAGAATTTTCGAGCTAGGAGTACTCATGTTAAGTGCGTTTAAAAAGTTGATGAATAATGCTGTTTTGTTTGCAAAAGGGTAAAACGTCCTTACGCAGTGCTACGGGCAAGAGATTTTTTTCAATAGGGTTCAGTAAACCCTCGCGTACCGCTTTAAAATAATAGCCGAGTTGCCCGAAGCAACAGGCGCTGTAAAATCCAATCAATAGGCGTGACAAAAGCATATAACTGGCTAGCGGTTGCGGATAGTAACGCCGGATCAACCACAAGGTATTACGCGTAGGAAAAAACACCCGCCGCCAACCAGGACGTTGGTTTGGCGTGCCACGATGAATAACTAGGCAATCAGGATCATAGATAATATCGTACCCCTGCAAACGCACGTTAAAACTGACGTCAATTTCATTTTGATATAAAAAGAAATTATCCGGGTACCAGCCAATAGCCTTAAATAAAGCGCGCCGGATTATAAACCCGCAACCAATAAAAAAAGGCGAGTTCCCTAAGATTTGTGGTTTCGGTAAATGCCAGCTCCATTGTTGCTCACCATTCGGTGATTCAATATGACAAGCCGTAACGCCTGTTAAAGGTGCTTGATCCATACGGTTAATCGCTTGCATAATGACCTCAAGATTAGCCGGGCAGGAGTCATCATCCAATACTAAAATATACTCACCTTTTGCCTGGTTAAAGCCTGCGGCATAACCGGCTATACCGAGATTGTCGGTAAGCAGAATCGCGGTGACAGCGGTTTGTTCACTTAAATACGCTGCCGTACCATCGCTGGAGCCATTATCAACCGCAATGATTTCGACATCAGGATAGGGTTTGCAAAGTTTAATTAATTGTTGAGTGGTCGTTTGGGTTTCGGCTAAGCGGTTAAAGTTAAGATAGACAATGCTTAGTTTGGTGTGATCCATGCAGACTGATTTATGGTTTAAATGCGCTGATTAACAGTAGTTTACTTTTAGTGGCTAGTTTACCATCCCCTGTCCTATGCCTTAAAGGTAATTTTCAGATTTTATTAGCTTTTTAACTGAGGAGGCGAACACTGCACAATGCCTATAACTACAAAAACACCCTACCAGTTAATTTTTAAATTAATTAACTAATACAATCATTTAATACATAATTTAAGTTATCACAGCAGAGAAAATGCAGTGCTTTTAACTGGACAAACTGAGTATTTCAGCTATAGTTCATACACTCCTCCTGAAGACTCGTTGTTATGGATACAAAATCAACCGTTAATCTATTTAGTGGCTTACCCAAATTTTTAGTGCAACATAAGCTATTAGCAGCTAATGATGTGCAAAAATACATTGATGATGCTAAAAAAAAGAAAACCCCTATCATCACTTATTTAGTCGCCAATAAACTTATTGATGCGGCTACTTTTGCGTCCTTAGCTTCCGTGGCGTTTGGGCTGCCATTACTGGATTTAAATGCATTTGATAGCCGGAGTTTGCCTAATAAAATAATAAGCGAAAAACTCATTACCCAACATCACGCCCTACCTTTATTTAAGCGCGGCAATAAGCTGTTTATCGCTATTTCTGACCCAACCAACTTTCAGGTACTCGATGAAATTAAGTTTCATACGCGGCTAAATACCGAAGCGATCCTGGTTGAAGAAGATAAGCTGGCAAAACTGATCGAAACTTCTTTAGAGGCCGCTGACACCAGCATGAAGGATATGCTCGACGGCGACCTTGATAATATTGAAATTACCGGCGGAGATCAGGAGGCTAAAGCAGCGGAGCGGGACTCGGATATTGATGATGCGCCGATTGTGCGCTTTGTAAATAAAATCTTACTCGATTCCATCAAAAAAGGTGCCTCGGATATTCATTTAGAGCCATACGAAAAAAATTTCCGCATCCGTTTTCGCGCGGATGGCATTCTCACTGAGATTGCCAGCCCCCCAGCGGCGCTCGCCAACCGGATTATTTCCCGGATTAAAGTCATGTCCAAAATGGATATTGCCGAAAGGCGTGTCCCGCAGGACGGCCGGATCAAAATGCAGCTTTCAAAAAATCGTGCCATCGATTTTCGGGTAAACACCTGTCCGACCTTATTTGGCGAAAAAGTCGTGTTGCGGATTCTGGATCCCACCTCTGCCCAAATCGGCATCGAAAAATTAGGTTTTGAACCGGAACAACAAAAGCTGTTTTTAACGGCAATCAACCGGCCTTACGGCATGGTATTGGTAACGGGCCCTACCGGAAGCGGAAAAACCGTTACCTTATATACCGGTTTAAACCTGCTTAATAGTCCGGAAGTGAATATTTCTACCGCAGAAGATCCGGTAGAAATTACCGTAGAAGGGATTAACCAGGTTAACATGAACGTTAAAGCGGGTTTAACCTTTGCCGAAGCGTTGCGGGCATTTTTACGCCAAGACCCTGACATTATTATGGTCGGGGAGATTCGAGATCTTGAAACCGCTGAAATAGCTGTGAAAGCCGCACAAACCGGACATTTGGTACTATCGACCCTGCATACTAATGATGCACCACAAACCTTAAACCGTTTGTTACAAATGGGTATACCAGCGTTTAATATTGTCTCGGCAGTTAATTTAATTATGGCGCAACGCTTGGCACGTAGGCTCTGCGAGCATTGCAAAACCCTTTCCAACTTTCCGGAAAGTGTCTTATTAAGTGCAGGCTACACCCAGGAACAATTAAAAGACCTGGTGGTATACGGACCGGTTGGTTGTGATAAATGCACCAATGGCTATAAAGGGCGGGTCGGGATCTATCAAGTCATGCCGATTTCTGAAAAAATGCGCGAACTGATTTTAAACGGCGGCAATACCCTGGAACTTGCCAAACTGTCCAAAGCCGAAGGGTTTAATGATTTAAGGGCGTCCGGTTTACTCAAAGTGAGACAAGGTGTTACCAGCCTGGAAGAAGTTGACCGGGTAACCAAGGAATAATTATGGCAGAAAAAACCCTCGAAAAAACCGCCGACCCGATTGATTTTGTTTGGCAAGGCAAAGATAAAGCCGGCGTTAAAACCAAAGGCGAAATAACCGCGAAAAGCGAAGCTATTGCGCGTTCTGAGTTGCGACGCGCCGGTGTACGTATTATTAGCATCAAGAAAAAACCTAAATCGCTGTTTAGTCCAAAGACGCGCCCCATAACCACCAAAGATATAGCTATTTTTTCTCGGCAATTAGCTACCATGCTGTCAGCAGGGGTGCCATTGGTGCAATCTTTTGAGATTATAGGCAAAGGCCATGAAAACCCCAGTATGTCTACCCTGTTATTAGGCATTAAGGCGGATATTGAGGGCGGGGATACCCTAGCTGAAGCGCTTGCTAAAAGACCCGCACAATTTGATGAGTTATTTTGTAACCTGGTTAATTCCGGCGAACAAGCCGGGGTGTTGGAGTCTTTGCTGGGAAAAATTGCCACCTATAAAGAAAAATCGGAATCAATTCGGGCTAAAGTTAAAAAAGCCCTGACCTACCCCATTGCGGTATTGGTAGTGGCTTTTATCGTCACGGCCATTTTGTTGATTTTTGTGGTGCCGGTATTTGAAGATTTATTTAAATCATTTGGCGCTGACTTACCCGCCTTTACGGTGTTTGTGGTTAATTTATCCAAATGGGCGCAAGCATGGTGGTGGGTCGTTATCGGGATTATTACGGCGTGTATTTATACCTTTGGCTACTTTAAAAAGCGCTCCAAAAAATTTAACCATGCGTTAGATCGCATGCTTTTAAAACTCCCGGTCATCGGGATGATCCTTAACAAATCCGCCATTGCCCGTTTCGCAAGAACGCTAGCCACCATGTCAGCCGCAGGGGTACCTTTAGTAGAGGCGCTAGAGTCTGTTGCCGGGTCTTGCGGTAATATTGTCTACTCAGAAGCAACCATGAAAATGCGCGAAGATGTTTCCACCGGCCAACGCCTGGAGTTTTCGATGAAGCAAACCAACATCTTCCCGCATATGGTGATCCAAATGATTGCCATTGGTGAGGAGTCTGGCTCCATGGATAAAATGTTAGATAAGGTAGCTGACTTTTTTGAAGAAGAAGTCGATAATTTGGTGGATAATTTAAGTAGTTTGATGGAACCAATGATTATGGCTATTTTAGGGGTTTTAGTGGGCGGCTTGATTGTCGCCATGTATTTACCCATTTTCAAACTTGGCTCGGCAATCCATTAACCATGACCTTACTCACTCTGCTTGAGCAATCTCCTTATCTGCTTATTGGTTTAGCCGGTATCATCGGGCTAATGGTTGGTAGCTTCCTGAATGTGGTTATTTATCGTTTGCCAGTCATGATGCAACGTGAGTGGCGTAGCGATTGTTTAACCTTTTTAAAAGACAACCTTAACGACACCGAAGACCCGGCACTGCTGGAGGCAGTCACCCACACCCAGAATAAAGATATTGCAGTACAGAAACCTTTCAACCTGATGCTGCCTTTATCGCGCTGCCCAAAATGCCAAGCTGACATCAAACCCCGTCAAAATATTCCAGTCATCAGTTATATCTTGCTGGGCGGCAAATGCGCGGTATGCAAAAACCCTATTTCGATGCGTTATCCCGCCATTGAAGCTTTTACCGGGCTGTGTTCGGTTATCGTTGCCTGGAAAATAGGTTTTGATGTTACCCTACCTTGGACGTTGCTGCTCACCTGGTGTTTAATTGCGTTAAGTTTTATCGATTTTGATCACCAGTTGTTGCCTGACAATCTTACTTTACCAATGCTGTGGCTGGGATTGCTGTTAAGTGAATTTGAGGTTTTTACCAGTACGGATTCCAGCATAATAGGTGCAGCAGCCGGTTACCTCAGTTTATGGAGTATTTACCAGGCTTTTAAATTACTGACCGGTAAAGAAGGCATGGGTTATGGCGACTTTAAATTATTAGCCTTACTTGGCGCTTGGTTAGGCTGGCAATTTCTGCCAGTCATTATCTTATTATCGTCATTAGTGGGCGCTGTTATCGGTATTGCGATGATACTGTTCGCTAAAAAAGATCGCAGCATCCCTATCCCCTTTGGCCCTTATTTAGCCGCAGCAGGCTGGATAGCGCTATTATGGGGTGGTGAACTGAATAGCCTTTACCTGACGGCAGTTGGCTTTTAAAGCAAAATGTTTAAAGTCGGTTTGACCGGTGGTATTGGTGCAGGCAAAACCACCGTGGCTCATGTGTTTGCAGGATTAGGCACCCCCATTATTGATGCCGATGCTGTAGCGCATGCTCTAGTCGCAAAAGGCCAACCCGCATTATTAAGCATTCAAGAAGCTTTTGGTGATGGTGTTATTGCAGATGATGGCTCGCTCAACAGAGCAAAACTCCGGGATATTATCTTTGATGACAGTAACCAAAAACAGCGTTTGGAAGCGATCTTACACCCCTTGATTTATGTTAACCTGCAGCAACAGGCGGATGCGCTTAAGGCACCCTATTGCATCTTGGCAATTCCCCTGTTATTTGAAACGCAGATGAGCCATTTTGTCGATCGCATAGCCGTTGTTGACTGCCCGGTTGAATGTCAAATCAGCCGCGTCATGACCCGCGACCAGCTCAGTATGGAAAAAATCCAAGCCATTCTAAACGCTCAAACTTCCCGTGCTGAACGCCAGTTAAACGCTGATGACATCATTGATAATTCAAATAATCCAAATAAGTCACTTGCAGAACAGGTTAAAACATTGCACAATTTGTACCTCTCACTTTCCATTAAACATTGCTGTTAAGTTAATGGTACGCCTCTCAATTTAGGATTAAAAAGACCTGTGACGACTTGTATTACCTATGAATTTCCACTAAATGAGCGGATTCGTGTGTTTATTCGCATCGAACAGTTATTCATGCAACTGCAGCACTTTTTGCAAGAAACTACTGTTTCAGATACACGCGCAGCCATTAAAACCTTAATGGACTTATTGGCTATTTTCAGTCGTAACGATATAAAATCAGAGATTTTGAAAGAAATAGATCGCCATGCTAAAGCTTTTGGTCTGATGACTAACATTCCGGGTGTCGATACTGAAAAACTGAAAGCCATATTGCATGATCTCGATCAAATGGGCAGACGCCTGTATGCCAACAATGAAAAGCTCGGCGTTAGTGTCATGCAAAGTGATTTGTTTCAAAGTATTTCACAACGCAGCTCTATTCCTGGGGGTACCTGTTCTTTTGATTTACCGGCATTTCATTACTGGTTAGAACAAGATGACAGTGTGCTGCGCAACGATTTGGAACAATGGACTCAGCCGTTTAATGATATTAACCAAGCCATTAACATGCTGCTTAACTTTATCCGCAAAAGTGGCCGTACGACAAACGAAGTAGCGGAAGCAGGTTTTTTTCAATTAGCACTTGATAGCAATCAACTTTATCAATTACTCTTAATCAAAATGGATCGGAGCTTACCTTACTTTGCTGAAACCAGTGGAGGAAAACACCGCTTTACCATACGCTTTATGAGTCCCTCAGCAGAGAATACCCGCCCGAGCCAAACCTTGGTTAATGTGCCCTTTACTTTAATCTGCTGTGCATTCTGATGGCCATTACAGTTTCCTGCCCTATTTGCGCCACTAAAGTTGAATGGGTTCCTGAACAACGTTTCAAACCCTTCTGTAGTGAACGGTGCAAAATGATAGATCTGGGCGATTGGGCAACAGAAGCGCACAAAATTCCCTGCGAACCGATTGATGCTGAAGAAAATGATGATGATGAATCTTATGAATAACCAGCCGTGTTTTATTTATGAAAAGTTAAAACTTGCTTAACTTGTCAATTCCACCGTGAACGCAATCGAATTTAACAACAGTATTTTTTTTGATTTCAGGCTTGTTTTTAGAACCCTACTCATTTTAAGCACACTGGCGATTTATTCTGGACACGCAACCGCCCTAAACAATCATGCCAAAATTATTGGTGGCGAAACAGCTATTAACAACGAATGGCCTTGGGTCGCAGCCCTGGTTTATCGGTCAGATATTACGGTATTTTGTGGCGGAAGCTTGATCGCAAAAAACTGGGTGTTAACCGCAGCTCACTGCGTTAATAACAAAGTAAACAGCTTAGATGTACTCATTAACCGGGCACAGTTAAGCTCAACCCAAGGCGAACGAATTGCTGTTAAACACATTTTAATACACCCGTTATTCAACCCTAAAACCCTGCAAAACGATATTGCATTGCTTCAATTAGTGGAAGCTTCTCAAACCAAACCGATCAACATTCTCACAGAACAAAGCGATCAAGATAATGCCGGACAAAATGCCATTGCATTGGGCTGGGGCAACCTTTCAGCCTTTAACAAAACATTTCCTGATTATTTACAGCAGGTTGAGCTGCCGATCATCAGCAATGATGACTGTAAAAAACGCCAGACGAGTGTCAGGGACACCATGTTATGTGCCGGTTTTGCGGAAGGCGGCAAAGACACTTGCGAAGGGGATAGTGGCGGGCCACTGATTGTATTTGATCGTGAAAGTCAGTCTTGGCGACAGGCCGGTATTACCAGTTTTGGCGCGTCAAACTGCGCGGCCGCAGGTTTCTATGGCGTTTACACTCGCTTAAAAATGTTTAACACATTTATAGCTGAAACCATTTGTACTGCGGAACAACTGCCAGCACCATTTTTATCATTAGCCACCAATAAAAACGTGGTCACTGCGACCTGGAATACCTTTGCCGCAGCGACTGACTATGAGCTAGCTTACGCGCCTTATCCCGCAGGAAATCTGGTTTATAGCCTAAAACCCGCACAGCGCGATCAATTTTCAGTGAATTTACCATCTGGAAGTGCTTATTATGTAGGCATTACCGCCTACAACAGCCATTGCCACAGTGAATATTCGAATATTGAACACTTTGTTATTAAATAGTCTTGACCAGCAGTAACCTCAGAGATCTTACCCGTAGCGGGACTCTTGCGTAAAGATCCTGCATAACCACATTACACATACCGAGTATTGTAGATAATGAAACAAATTACTAAAATAACCTGGCTGTTGTTACTCTTAGCATCTCAGCAAATTGATGCGGCAAGCACTGCCGTTCAACCCAAAATTCTCGGAGGCGAAGCAGCTGGTCTAAACGCATGGCCGTGGATGGCAGGCTTGGTCTTAAGCGGTTCCAAGAGCAATGTGTTTTGCGGCGGAAGTTTAGTTGCCCCTGACTGGGTATTAACCGCGGCACATTGCATGTTCGATGAATCACCTTCAAACTCAAATAATTATGTGCGCACAGACATTTCAGAGTTTGAAGTGCTGATTAACCGTGCAAATTTAAACTCTACTGACGGTGAACGCATTGCTGCCGAAAGAATTGTTATTCCTGACGAATTTGATCACAAATATCTAACAAACGATATTGCCTTAATAAAGTTAAAGAACCCTTCATCAGTAGTGCCTATTGAAACCCTGCCTGATTTCAGCACCCTGGATGAAGCAGGTCAAAATAATGCCATCGCGATCGGCTGGGGGAATACCTCGGCAACCTCAAACCGGTTTCTTTACGGCTTGCAGCAAGTTTCACTACCTATTATCAGCAATGAACAATGCAAAGCAAGCTTAAAAGGAATAGACGAGTACATGCTATGCGCAGGCATAGCAACGGGCGGACGAGATACCTGCGAGGGTGACAGCGGCGGACCATTAATTGTATTTGATCCGGAACGGAGTGTTTGGCGGCAAGCAGGTATTACCAGCTTCGGTGAATCCGATTGCGGTGCACCTGGTTATTACGGGGTTTACACCCGCGTGGATAAGTTTAAAGAATTTATTACAAAGACCATTTGTACTCCAGACCAAATTCCTCCAACACCAACTTTAAACTTGACCACCAACGACATAACCGCTACCGCTACCTGGACGACCTCAGACAAGGCAACCAGCTATCGCTTGTATTACGCACCATATCCTTCGATGTTTCCGATTGCCAGCCTGGAACTGGACCAGTCACTCGGAAGTTTTTCAGCCACCTTACCTAAAGGCAGTGCTTATTTTGTAGCAATTTACGCCTACAGTAACAATTGTCGTAGTGAGCTTTCAACCATTGAACATTTTGTTATCACCCAGTAAAGCCGACTGAATTGTTTTAACCTTCAAGAATTAATAACAATCAAACGGTTGTTATTAATTCGGCAACGAAACATTAGTTCTTATGCCAAATAACAACTTAAACTTATTGATTATTTTTTTGAGCATGTACCACACATATAAAAATAAGTTATTTTGTATGATTTTTTTAAAAAAAAGATCATATTGCTTGCTTTTAAGTAAAAATCGAATTGCCTCATAGTAACTATGTCGCCAAGTTTTAAGCAAACGCTTTTCAGCGCAATAGTGCTTCTCCCGCTCCAAAATTTTTATTTTGTCCATAGATAAGCGTGCATTTAGATATGTTATGGAATTTGAATCATGTACCCGATAAAATGCCACAACTTTATCGATATATTTAAATTTATATTGCTTTGATAATTTCAACCACATATTCCAGTCTTCTATAAAAATATATTCTTCATAAAGGCCGACATCGATAAGCGCCTGTTTTTTTATCAATGCACTGACTGCAGAGATATGGTTATCTTTTATCAGTTTCGCATATTCCCCAAATTTTTTTAAAACATCCAGATCATGCATACTAAATGTCTGACAACTCACTAAAGTATCTAAAGTAAAGTTATACAGGTTAATACTAATTTCATTGCCATCAGAATCAATAAACTTCACATCACCGCAAGTTACCGCATAATCATTATCGAGATTTTTAAATTCATTAACCATTAGATTAATTTTATCTAATGCCATAATATCATCTGATGCTATTATGGAAATAAACTCTCCTTTAGCAAGCCTAATGGCCTTATTTAAAGTAGCAGGCAAGCCTTTATTTTTCTGGTGTTCATAATAAAATCCATATTGCTTACTTAAAGCTTCTAAAAGAATGGGGCAATTATCAGAAGAACCATCATCTAATACGATAATTTCAATATTTTTATACGTCTGATTTACAATGCTTTCTATCGTTTTTGTTACATATTTTTCATGATTATAACAAGGGACGATAATGCTAACTAAAGGCTGAATTTCTGTGTTCATTTTTATATAGACGTCTTTTTATAATAAGGCATTACCTATTTAAAGCGGCCTGTAATGCTTTTATAGTAGTAGCCACCTGAGCCTTATCAAGATGTGGCCCCATTGGCAAACTTAGCACAGCTTGGTGAATTGCTTCTGCGATAGGAAAATCACCTTTACCAAAACCGAGTTCAGCGTAAGCCGCTTGCAGATGTGGCGGAATGGGGTAATGAATTAACGTATGAATGCCCACCTGATTTAAGCGTTTCTGCAAAGCTTCGCGCTGATTATGCTGCACAACATAGAGATGCCAAACCGGCTCAGCCCATTCTGGAACAACTGGTAGAATCAAGTCGGTATTTGCTAATTTCTCGGTGTAGCATGCTGCAATTTCTGTCCGGCGGACATTCCAGCTATCCAGCACCTTAAGCTTGGCCCGCAAAGCCGCCGCCTGAAGGGGATCAAGTCTGCTGTTAAAGCCACGGATCTCATTGACATACTTCACCCGGGAGCCGTAATTTCGCAGCACACTTATACGCTCAGCCAAGTCCGAATCATTTGTGGTAATAGCACCACCATCTCCCAATGCACCCAAATTTTTACCAGGGTAAAAACTCCAGGCAACGACGTCACCATGCGCCCCCAATCTTTTGCCTTTATATCGCGCACCGTGCGCTTGGGCGCCATCTTCTAACACCCGTAACTGGTGTTTTCGGGCAATTGCCAATATGGGTTCCATATCCGCAGGCTGGCCATAAAGATGTACCGGTAAAATAACTTTGGTTCGGGCAGTAATAGCCGCTTCAATGCCGATGTGATCAATATTATAAGTAAGCGGATTTGGTTCAACCGGGACAGGGATTGCGCCGCACTGACTGACCGCCAACCAGGTTGCAATATAAGTATTGGAAGGTACAATCACTTCATCGCCCGGGCCGACATCCAATGCCAATAATGCCAGATGCAAAGCATCCAGACCGTTAGCGACACCGACACAGTGCTTTGCCTCACAGTAAGCCGCATATTCTGTTTCAAAAGCCTCGACTTCAGGACCCAGTATGTACCAACCGGAATTCAAGACACGATCAAAGCCTTTTTCCAATTCTAAACCCAACTCTTGCTGAGCCGCTTTGAGATCTAAAAAAGGAATGTTTTGTGCCCTTTCCTGGCATTGCTTTATAAAAGCATCAGCGGTCAATGCAACATCTGGATATTTAGTAATTATTTCGCTATTGCGGGTGATTACTTTGGCATCAATGGCTTTAGCGGAGGCGATAATGAGTGACGCATTAATATCTGCATAATCGATTTCTAAGTAAGAAGGCGTTTTAGCGAGTTTTAACTGCTTCAATAGCCCTTTAATGAAGTCCGCCGTCAGCTCTTTGAGCTCTGTATTAGACATTTCTGGATAACTTTGCTCTAGCGCGCGCTTTTTTAAAACTTCTAAGTTTTCTAAACTAGCGCTAGATAGATAAGCCTGATAAAAACCTGATTTCGTTACTAACTCAAATACGCTTTTGGATGCCGGAAAACAAGCCAATCGCCCATTGTCGTAGCAATCAAAAATTATATTAGTATCAAACAGAATATTTTGCACTTAATTGCTCCCCATGTTTATCTGCTCCATCGCGCCCTCATAAATTCAACATAATCGCGGTAATAATCTGCCTCATCATATTTATTGGATGCCAATACCATACAAACTGAGCCAGAAGAGAAATTATCCAACTCCCGCCAAATCATGGGACAAACATACAAACCATAATATGAGCGGCTTAAATGAACGCGTTTTTTCTCTTTACCATCGTCCAATAACACATCAAAACTTCCAGACATAGCAATAATTAACTGATGAAGCTCTTTGTGGGCATGACCGCCACGTTCGGAACCACCCGGAACATCATAAAGATAATAAACACGCTGAATATCAAATGGAATATGATTACCTGATTCAACAAAAGTCAGGTTACCTCGCGGATCAGTGATTTTAGGTAAATCTATAATTTTGCATAAATC
>JBEBJQ010000124.1:0-7661 GCA_040079795.1 Methylococcales bacterium | reverse complement strand
CGAAAAATACCAATCCTGGCACCTTCGGCGGATATTGGACATGAAGCCTGGGCTTACCGGGTTGTGGCAGGTAGAAGGCCGGAGTAAGACTGGATGGGACGACACGGTGCGGCTTGATATCCGCTATATCCGGCGCTGGACGCTGCTGCTTGATTTTAAGATTTTATTTAAAACAATCAAGGTTGTTTTAAGGGACAAAGGTGCTGTTTAAATTATAAGTATAAAAGTACTTATTTTTTAAATTTTAACCCCTTGTTTCATTGAAGTCGTTTGAATTTTGTGCATTGAGTTAACGTTGATTTAAATAGAGTTAATTCTTACAGGGATTTGTTTATACCTGCATTAGCTAGACTACAGCCTAATCCGCCGTGGCGTGTTCATTTTGATTAACTCCTAAAGAATTGTAGGAGCAAGTAGGAGTAAAAACATGAAGAAGCAAAACAAAAAGTATCATAATTTAACTGTTTTTGTATTTACCATTTTAACGTTGCTGTTTATCGAGCAAACTGCGGGCTGGGCGTTAAATATTGGAGTTGCAAATGCTAACCAAGTCTTAAGGGCTTCTTCTGAAAGCCACGATTTATTTGTATTTAGTCCAAATGGCGATGTGTTGGCTAATGCTGATCAAAATGGGTTAATCAGCGTTTGGGATGTTGCATCCGGACAAATGCGTTTGACGCTTCCGAGCGAGGTTACAAGTCCGGTTACTGATCTTGTTTTTAGCTCGAATGGTAATGAACTGGCTAGTATAAGCAATAATTCGATTAAATTATGGGATTTAGTATCTGGTAACAACCGCTTAATTCTTCCCCAAAGTAGCGACTTCTCTAATGTTGTTTTTAGTCCGGACGGAAAATTCATAGCTGCTGTGGATCGGAATCAGCACCTCAGTCTTTGGGACTCTCAGTCTGGTACTGTAAATCGGGTTTTGGTCAATTATCAGGGTAGCGTCAGTTCGATTGCATTTAGTCCCGATAGCACGACTTTGGCCATCAGCGATAAAGATGCCAAAGTTATGTTTTGGAATCTCAAAACAGGTCTTGAGCGGTCGAGCATAGAAAAGCAGGGTAATGTTGCTTTCGCCAATCTTGTTTTTAGTCCAAATGGTGAAATTCTGGTTGCAGTGGGTGAAGATGCTAGTGTCAGGCTTTTGGATTTGCTATCCGGTTCGACAATTCGGGTGTTAGCAGCGAATCAAAACAACGGCAAGGTTAATACAATTGCATTTAGTCAGGATGCTTCCTTATTAGCGATTGGCGGTCAGGCTCAGATTAAACTTTGGAGTTTAAAAACAGGGCTGGAGCAGGTGAGCTTATCAAGGAATAAAGGTGCTATTATTAGTGATCTGGTTTTTAGTCAGGATGGCGGGACTTTGTCTAGTGTGGACAATTCTGGGCAGGTCGTCATATGGAATTTAATGACGGGGCAGGGACGGCAAGTTTCTTTGTCCGGTGATGCTTTACCGGGTTCATTGGCGCCCCTTTCCGGCAATGCTGCTTTGCAGGCTAAAGCGTCTAGTATGCCTGGATTAGCTCAAAATATGCCAATATCCAGAGTAAGCAGCCAAGTTGCTGTCAATGATAAGCTTGGGAAGGTTAAAACGGCCCGGAGTTCACAAAACTGGAAAGGCATCAGAGGCTTAGCTTTGAGTCAGGATGGCTTGGAGATGGGGACTTCGGGAGAAGATGGTACGATTCGGGTTTTTAATAAAAATGGCACCCAAAAATGGAAAGTATCTGGTCATCATGGTAGAGCTATTACGGGTCTTGCTTTTAGGGGAAAATCTAAAGAATCGGTGAGTGTTGGCGTCGATACGGAAATAAAAATTTGGGATGGTGTTGGTAAAAATCTCAAAACATTTTATGGTCCTGAGCATCCGATACGAACTGTAGCGGTGAGCCCTGATGGCCGTATTATTGCAACTGCCGGCGAGGATACTAGAATATTCCTCTATGATGCAGGGGCTGGTAAATTAAGTGCTATTTTTTCAGGGCACGTAGATTTTGTAAATGGACTTGCGTTTTCACCAGATGGTAAAACTTTAGCCAGTGCTGGTTCTGAAGGGCGTACGTTGCTATGGGATGCCGTAACCGGTAAACAGCGTGGAAAATTACTGGGGCACTCGGGTGCGGTCAATGCGGTTGCTTTCAGTCCGGATGGCGCACGTTTAGCGACTGCAAGTGTAGATAATACGGTTATTTTGTGGGATGTGATAACAGGGAAGCAGATAAAGGTTCTTGCCGGGCATCAGAATAGTGTAAAAACCGTCGCTTTTAGCCCGAATGGGAAAAAGCTTGTGAGCTCTGGGGAAGACGGCAGGGTGCTGGTGTGGGATGCTAAAACCGGGCTGTTAAAAAATCAACAAACGGGATCATCTGTCGTCGTTAACGCTTTAGCATTTGATCCAGAGGGTAACTTACATGCTGCGGGTGAAAACAATGAGGTTTCAGAGTTTAATGTAGAAACCGATACCAAAATGGATACGTTGGTTATCCCTGTGCCAACTGTTATAGAGCCGCAAGTTAGCCGTTCTGAACCTCTTAATTTGGCTGGGTTGAATGCAGGTATAGTTACACCATCCCATTTTATTCTGAATTCAAGCGCAGATCTTGTAACATTAAGTCGTGATACCCTAATGGCTGGACTTTACCAGCTATTAGATTGGGTAATTCCAGCTGCTAATGCAGCCTTGCCGGATCCTAATCAAGGTCCCGGTGGGTCGATTCTGGTCATTAAATCCGGTACGCCGGGTTTTGGGGATTACTATGCGGAGATATTGCGGACAGAGGGTTTTAATGAATTTGCGGTAGCTGATATCTCAACTGTCACCTCTGCGACACTAAGCTCTTATGATGTGGTTATTTTGTCGCAAATACCCTTAACACCCTCTCAGGTAACTATGTTGAATACTTGGGTCACTGGTGGCGGTAATCTGATTGCGATGCGGCCAGATAAGCAGTTGGCATCTCTACTAGGCTTAACGGATGCTGGCTCCATGCTTGATAATGGTTATATGTTAGTTAATACGGTCGGATCCCCCGGTAAAGGCATCGTAGGAGAAACGATGCAGTTCCATGGCACGGCTGATCGTTACACGCTGAGCGGTGGAGGTGCCAATCTCGCTACGGTAGCTACATTATATAATGACGCAACTACTTCTACAGTTAATCCGGCTGTCACCTTACGCAGTAATATTGGAACACTGGGTGGTCAAGCAGCTGCGTTTACCTATGACCTGGCCAAATCAATTATTTATACACGTCAAGGTAATCCAGCTTGGGCTACTCAGGATCGCGACATTACAATTCCCAATATGGTGCCACTTATACGTTCTGACGATAAATTTTATGGTGATGGCCCCAACGATTCGCAACCAGATTGGATAGATTTCAGTAAGATTTCAATCCCTCAGGGGGATGAGCAACAGCGTTTGCTTGCTAACTTAATCCTTGAGATGAATGAGGATAAAAAACCGCTACCGCGTTTTTGGTATCTTCCGCTTGGTTTTAAAGCGGCTGTCATTATGACTGGGGATGATCATGCAAATAATGGTACTCAGGGGCGTTTTGACTATTTCATAGCACATAGTCCAGCGGGGTGTTCGGTCAGGGATTGGCAGTGTGTCCGTGGCACTTCCTACATGTTTTACAATACCCCGTTAACCAATACAAGTGCTACTAGCTATAACGCCCAAGGCTTTGAAGTTGGGCTGCATGTAAATACCAACTGCGCAAATTATACGCCTGCTACGTTGGAAAATTTTTATGTTAGCCAAATTGCTGCTTTTACAACAAATTTTAGCGGAGTCCCTGCGCCGGTTACGCAGCGTCATCATTGTATAGCTTGGAGTGATTGGGTTACCGGCGCGAAAGTACAGCTTAATCATGGTATTCGTTTTGACACCAGTTATTATTTCTGGCCCCCAAGTTGGGTTTTGGATCGTCCAGGTTTTTTTAGTGGTTCAGGTATGCCTATGCGGTTTGCCGATCTTGATGGTTCACTTATTGATGTTTACAACGCTTCCAGCCAAATGACCGATGAGTCGGGTCAAAGTTATCCCTACACGATTGATACCCTGCTGGACAAAGCGCTTGGCGCGGAAGGGTATTATGGTGCGTTTACGATCAATGCCCATACCGACTTGGCTACGCAACTGGAATCTGAAGCTACTGTGGCATCGGCACAGACGCGTAATGTTCCCATCATTACCAGCCGTCAAATGATGGATTGGCTTGATCACCGTAATAGTTCATCTTTTGGTGGTGTAACGTGGAGTGGTAATACATTAAATTTTACTGTGACACCCGGTAATGGCGGCGTAAATGTTCCGAGTGACGGATTGCAAGTGTTGTTGCCTATGCAATCTGCAGGTGGTGTATTGACTACCTTAAAACGCAATAATGTAACGGTTCCCTATATGAGTTCAGTTATAAAAGGCGTTGCCTATGTTGTTTTTTCAGGTGTTGCAGGCAGTTACTCAGCCACTTATGCTGTAGATACCACTGCGCCCTTTATAACAGCAAAGACGCCTGCGGCAGGTGCGGCCGGGGTCAGTCTTTCAACGGTTATAACGGCCACTTTTAGTGAACCGGTTGATGCCAGTACAATTAATGGTTCGACTTTTGAATTACGTAATTCCAGTAACGTTTTGGTTCCCAGTACGGTTAGCTATAATCCCGGCAACCTGACAACGACTTTGACACCTAGCAGTTTGCTGGGCTCATCGGCAACCTATACCGTTACCGTAAAAGGTGGCACAACGGATCCGCGAGTTAAGGATCTAGCTGGAAATGCCTTAAGCTCTAATGTGAGCTGGACTTTTACAACACTTTCATTGCCTTGCTATTCTACAGCTTGTAGTGCCTGGTCAAGCGGAACCGTACCTGGAACCCCTTCGGTAAATGATCCAGTCTCTGTCGAACTCGGTGTAAAGTTTAAGTCAGATATTAACGGTTGGGTTACTGGCGTACGTTTTTATCAGGTTAATGCTGGCGCGGGAGCAGGTAGGACTTTTCCAGCAAGTTTATGGAGTCTCTCAGGGCAGCAGTTGGCTACGGGAAGTGTAACATCGACTGCATCAGGTTGGCAGCAGGTGAATTTTTCAACGCCAGTTGCTATTTCTTCAAATACTGTTTATGTAGCGTCTTACCACGCGCCTAATGGCAATTATGCTGCTAACGGCCCCTCATTTGCAGCGGCAGGTATTGATAATCCCCCGATTCATTTACTTAAAGATGGTGTTAGTGGTTTAAACGGACTTTATACTTATTCAGCCGGCAGTACTTTCCCAACGAGTAGTTTTTCGTCGGCTAATTATTGGGTTGATGTTATGTTTAGCACGAATGTTGTTGATGCCTTTGCTCCAACAGTTATTTCTACTACGCCTGCGGCTGGGGTAACCGGAGTTAATCCTGCGGGTTCTGTGAAAGTGATTTTCAGTGAAGCTATGTCTGCTGCAACTATCAGCCCTGCGAATTTTGAGCTGCGGAGTAGTCTTAATAACGTCTTGGTATTAGCGTCAGTTGCTTATGATGCAGCAACAAATACAGCAACCCTAACGCCTAACAGTTCTTTAGCAGCATCTACGGATTATACTGCCAAGGTAGTGGGCGGCACGAGTGGGGTTAAGGACGTTGCCGGAAATCCACTTTTGGTAGATAAGGTTTGGGCTTTTAAAACTGGTATCGATCCTTGTTTGAATGGTGCGAATCCAATTATATGTGAAAATAGTAAAACTGGAAATCCTGCTATTGAATGGGACATTAACGGTGCAGGCGATCCAAGTATTCAAGGTTTCGCTACAGACATTAGTGTTAATAAAGGTCAAACAGTTCGGTTTAAAATTAATACGCCATCCACAAATTACCGGCTCGATATTTATCGCATGGGTTACTACGATGGAAATGGAGCCCGTAAAGTGGCAACTGTAGAGCCCTCTGCAGTCTTACCACAAAATCAACAACCCTGCCTTAGCCATGCACCAACGGGGCTGGTTGATTGTGGTAACTGGACTGAATCGGCTTCTTGGCTTGTACCTGTTAATGCCACTTCGGGTATTTATTTCGCTAAAGTTATCCGTGAGGATGGCGGTAATACCGGTGCTAGCCACATCGTATTTATTGTTCGAGATGATGTGAGTACTTCGGAAATCTTGTTCCAGACTGCTGATACTACTTGGCAGGCTTATAACACCAGTGGGGGGAATATCGCTGTTAATAATAGTTTTTATGGCGGTACAGGGCCTGGTACGGGAAGCGGTAGCGGTAGGGCGTACAAGGTTAGTTACAACCGGCCTTTCAATACGCGTAGTGTCGATAATGGTCAGGATTGGGTGTTTAATGCAGAGTATCCAATGGTGCGGTGGCTAGAGGCTAATGGGTATGACGTGAGCTATTTTACTGGTGTTGACAGTGACAGGTTCGGGAGTTTGATTAAAAACCACAAGTTGTTCTTGTCGAATGCCCATGACGAATATTGGTCAGACCAGCAACGTAGCAATGTTGAAGCAGCACGGGATGCACTTGTTAACCCAGTCAGCCTTGCTTTCTTCAGTGGCAATGAGGTGTATTGGAAAACCCGATGGGAAAATAATATTACCGGCGCCAATGGTACTTTGGGTGCTGATAGTTACCGTACCTTGGTATGTTATAAGGAAACGCATAATTTTCCTAATAATCCAGACCCCACCAATATTTGGACGGGTACTTGGCGTGATCCAAGGGGAACGCCGCCTGCTGATGGCGGACGTCCTGAAAACGCTTTGAAAGGTAATATTTTTACAGTAAATGATGGTGCAACAACTAGCATCTTAGTGCCTGAAGCAGATGGCAAAATGCGTTTCTGGCGGAATACGCTCATCGCTAATCTTGCTTCTGGTGCTTCTGCAACACTGCCTTCAGGTACTTTGGGGTATGAATGGAATGAAGATCTTGACAATGGTTTCAGACCTGCCGGTTTAGTAAGATTGTCTACTACTATTGTCCCAAATGCACCGGTTCTCACGGACTATGGTTCTACATTTGGCTCAGGAACTGCAAATCATGCGCTAACGTTATATAAGGCAGCCAGTGGCGCGAGGGTGTTTGGTGCCGGTACAGTTCAATGGGCTTGGGGGTTGGATGGTCATCATGACCGTACTGTTGTACCCACCGATACATCAATGCAGCAGGCTACTGTTAATCTGTTTGCCGATATGGGTATTCAACCGGGCGGCTTGCAGCCTGGATTAACACCAGCGGTAGCTTCAACTGATGTCACGCGACCTATATCGGCTATTACGACGCCTTCAGCGGGTGCTTCAGTTCCAGCTGGAAGTTTAGTGACTATAGTCGGTACTGCAACCGATGCCGTTGGTGGCTTAGTTGGGGGCATCGAAGTGTCTGTTGATGGTGGAGTAACTTGGCATACAGCGACTGGTCGAGCTAACTGGACTTATGCTTGGACGACTCCAGCAACAACTGGTTCTGTCAATATTAAGAGCCGAGCAGTTGATGATAGTCTTAATCTTGAGATACCAGGAGCTGGTAGAGCGGTTAATATAGTGGCTTCTGATCCAACACCGCCTTCGCTTCCTACAGGATTGGCGGCCACGGCGGCTGGTACCAGCCAGATCAACCTGGCGTGGACAGCCTCCACTGACAACGTGGCGGTAACCGGTTATC
>JBEBJQ010000123.1:0-7711 GCA_040079795.1 Methylococcales bacterium | reverse complement strand
CTGCTTCAGCGAACCCATGCCGATGTGACGAATTTTTACATTAGCTGAAGCATCTAACTAATTAGAATTTAATGTAGCCAAATAATGGTAAAACGACGATATGGATAAACTAACCAGTATGAATGTCTTTGTGCGGGTTGCCAGGGCAGGCAGTTTTGCCGGTGGTGCGAAAGATTTGGCGATCTCCCGGGCGATGGCGACTAAACACATTATGCAGCTGGAACAAAGCTTAGGTACTCGGTTGTTCAATAGAACCACGCGGTCTTTAAGTTTAACGGAAGTGGGCGCTTCTTACCTAGAGCGATGTCAACAGGTATTATTAGACGTTGATGAAATGGAATCAGAAGTTACTCATCTACAAACGGGCGCAAGGGGGATATTAAAAATCAGTGCGCCCCCTGGAATTGGCACTACCCATATTGCCGGAGCGGTTGCGGAATTTTTGAAATTACATCCGGAAGTTAAAGCGGACTTGATTTTGCAAAGCAATGTCGCTGACGTTATTGATGACGGGATAGATATTGCCATTTATCTAGGCAATTTAGAAGATACCAGTTTTGTTGCCCGTAAAATTGCCTGTTCACCTCTAGTATTGTGTGGCTCACCTAATTATTTTAAAGAACATGGCATGCCGTTAATACCGGAAGACTTAAAGGCACATAGTTGTTTGGTTAATTGGTCCATTGATCCCCGCGAGCAGTGGCAGTTTAACAGCGCTGAAGGGAGTCAGTTAGTAAGAATTAGCGGGCGCGTGCAGTCAAATGTGGCGGATGTGATCAGGATTGCGGCTATTAATGATTTAGGATTAGTCTTGTTGCCGGAATATATTGTGGGTCGCGATATACAGAAAGGTCGATTACAGGTCGTCCTAAAAAATTACACCCGTTTGCCTTTAGATGTTCACGCTGTATACCCACACCGAAAATATTTATCAGCGAAAGTGCGGTTGTTTTTGGAGTTTTTACAGCTATGGTTGCCTAGGCAAGTCGGTATGTTGGATGATCGTTAATGGATAAATTTAACAGGATACGTTAAGGGTCTTTGATCTACACACAAATGTTTAAATAGAAATTTCTTAAGGACAGGATTTTTGAGTAAGCTCACATTTAAGGCAACATGGTATAATGTCCGAATGGTGCTTTGATGCGTGTTTGGAAAAATCAATATTTTAAAGGCCTTTTTGAGAATTGCATTACACCATCGTCATAAACTAACTTAAACTCAATATAGTAGATTAAAGTGATACAAAAATTAAGAAACATTGCGATTATCGCCCACGTTGACCATGGTAAAACTACCCTGGTTGATAAGTTGTTACAACAGTCTGGCACGTTTGCCCAGCATGAAAAAGTCACTGAGCGCATCATGGATTCCAATGCGATCGAAAAAGAACGTGGCATTACCATTTTGGCTAAAAATACTGCGCTTGATTGGAATGGTTATCACATTAATATCGTTGACACCCCTGGGCATGCTGATTTTGGTGGCGAAGTTGAACGGGTACTCTCGATGGTCGATTCAGTACTGTTATTGGTGGATGCCGTTGATGGGCCTATGCCGCAAACCCGTTTTGTAACCCAAAAAGCTTTTGCGCTGGGTTTAAAACCGATCGTGGTTATCAATAAAATAGACCGCCCAGGTGCGCGTCCTGATTGGGTTGTCGATCAAACGTTTGATTTATTTGATCGCCTGGATGCTACTGATGAGCAATTGGATTTTCCTATTGTATATACCTCGGCGATTAATGGTTATGCCAGTTTGGAAAGTACCGCCACGAGTGGTGATATGACGGCGTTGTTTCAAACTATCGTCGATAAAGTAAGCCCTCCAAAAGTAGATTTGGAGGGGGCTTTTCAGATGCAGGTAACCAGTTTGGATTTTAATACCTACACCGGTATTATCGGTATCGGCAGAATTCAGCGCGGTATGGTTAAGCCTAATATGCCGTTAGTCATTGTTAAGCCAGATGGTACTGTGCGTACTGGTTTACGCATGTTGAAAGTGTTTGGTTTTCATGGCTTGGAACGGGTAGAAGTGCAAGAAGCGCAAGCAGGTGATATTATCGCTTTCGTTGGTATTGATAAACTGCAAATTTCTGACACGCTTTGTCATCCTGACACGGTTGAAGCTATGACGCCGTTATCGGTAGATGAGCCTACTGTGAGCATGACTTTTCAGGTGAATAATTCACCGTTTGCAGGTCGCGAAGGCAAGTTCGTAACCTCCAGGCAAATTCGTGAGCGGCTTGAAAAAGAACTACAGCATAATGTTGCCTTAAATGTTGAAGATACTGCTGACCCGGATAAGTTTAAAGTATCAGGCCGAGGTGAATTACATTTATCGGTTCTGATAGAAAATATGCGCCGTGAAGGCTTTGAGCTTGGTGTTTCCCGGCCGGAAGTTATTGTTAAGGAAATTGATGGCGTGAAATGCGAACCGTTTGAAATGGTGACCATTGAAGTAGAAGAAGCTCACCAGGGAACCATTATGGAGAAACTGGGCGAGCGTAAAGGTGATTTACTTAATATGGTTCCGGATGGTAAAGGCCGGGTGCGTTTGGAGTATCTTATGCCTTCACGTGGTTTAATTGGTTTCCAAACTGAATTCATGACCTCGACCTCGGGTTCTGGCTTGTTGTACCATGTATTTGAAAATTATGCTCCCATGAAGCAAGGTGGTGTAGGGGCTCGTCAACGGGGTGTGCTCATCTCAATGGCAACTGGTAAAGCCGTCGCGTTTGGCTTGTTTGGTTTGCAGGAGCGCGGCGAATTGTTTTTAGTGCATGGCGATGAAGTTTACGAAGGTATGTTGGTCGGCATTCATTCACGCGGTAATGATTTGGTGGTTAATCCCACTAAAGCAAAGCAACTGACCAATATGCGCGCGTCAGGCTCAGATGATGCTTTAACGTTAAGCGCCATTCAAAAAATGACCTTAGAGCAAGCGTTGGAATTTATCGACGAAGATGAATTGGTGGAAGTCACGCCCGTTTCCATTCGGTTACGCAAAAAACTATTGACCGAAAACGACCGAAAACGTGGTTCACGTTCATAGTAGAGTAGTTGCTAGTGGCGTTTTTTCCGTAACTAAGCGCAAATAGTCGATTAGAGTGATATTCCGGCCCTTTTGTAGGGTCGGAATGATTTTTTTGGAGACGGTTCGGGCTTGGTGGGCTGGGTACTTTTTACTCATAATAGCGACTCGTATAACATTATGCGTTGAATTTAAATGACAGTTGTCAGGCGGATCTAAACACTGCTGTTGTCGGCTATTTCACTCATAAAACTATTTTTATCCTTAGATTTTTCAGGATAGCTGGGTTTTAGATTGTGCATTATTTTTTTAATATTAAGCTAAGAATTAAGCGTTACCTTTGTGAAAATATTTCGCTTTCTATGCTTATTAGTGATCGTCCCCTGTATTTCCGAGGCTCATGGCGTTATTGATCCCAATGAATCCATCTGGGTTAATTGGGTGTATACCCCGGAAATTGCGTTACCGCTGTTATTTACCGTGATCATCTATTTTCGTGGCCGCGCAATAAGGCGGGATAGCCATCGTCCTGTTCCGGGAATTCAAACCGGGCTTTTTTTAGCGGGAATCATCAGTTTTGTCATTGCCTTGCAATCCCCGTTGGAGCCTTTATCGGATCATTTTTTATTCATGCATCAGATTGAACACATGTTAATCCGTTCAATCGCACCTTTGTTGATTATTGTCAGTATGCCGTTAGCCCCTTTAATTCAGGGATTGCCTGGGCCTATTCGGCATGGTGTTTTGGCGCCGATGGTGCGTAACCGTATCCTTAAAGGCCTATATTTATTTTTAGGCCATCCGGCTATCGCTTCAATCTTGTTTATTGGCACTTTATTAATCTGGCAACTGCCGACTTTACATGATCAAGCCGTATTTGATCGTCCGTTGCACGATAGTATGCATATCACCATGATTATCAGTGGTTTTTTCTTCTGGTGGTTGATTTGCGACCCTCGGCAAAAATCAGCCCGCATTTCCTATGGTATGCGTTTGCTTATTTTGTGGGCGGTAACTATTCCGAATACGATTATCGGGGCAATGATTACATTGAGCCACCAACAAATTTATAAAGCCTATGATGTATTACATGGCGATTGGGGGATTCAATTAATGCTGGATCAACAATTAGGCGGCATTATTATTTGGGGGCCAGATGGCATGGTGGCATTTTTGGGAACGGCGATTGTGTTTATATTGTGGTGGCGCCAGGAAAAAGACAATAATCGACGCCAAGCAGCGCTTATAAAGCCGGATTTAAAATAATCGCATCCATAATGTTGCCAAATTGCTGCGTCCAACTCAATTGAACATGGACATTTGGATAGTTTATATAATTAAAACGCTGTTATTGCCGCAGAGTAGTTTAATGCTATTGATAGCATTGGGCGCTTCATTAGTTTTGCGTGGGCGTAAAAGTGGTCTTAACTTCATTTTTGTAGCGCTTTTACTCTGGTATTTATTGAGTATTCCAGTTATTTCAACATTGCTTGTTAAATCTCTGGAAACTTATCCGCCTTTTCAAGCGTCACAGCTTAACGCGGCTAAAGCCCAAGCAATTGTTGTATTAGGGGGGGGGATGCAGTTTGCCGCACCCGAATATGCCGGTAAGCCCAGTGTAGCAAATCAAACGCTGGAACGGTTACGATATGCGGCAATGCTAGCCCGTAAAACTCATTTGCCGATTTTAGTGTCTGGTGGGCGGGTATTAGAGCAGGATCAACCCGATGAAGCTAGCCTTATGGCTGAAGTTCTTTATGATGATTACGGATTGCAAGCTCGCTGGCAAGAATCGCAGAGCCGCAATACCGCCGAAAACGCCCGTTTTAGCTATGCACTTTTAAGTAAGCAACACATTACTAAAGTTATACTTATCACCCATGCATTACATATGCAGCGGGCTGTTGCAGAATTTACCCATAGCGGATTTGAATTGATTCCTGCCCCGGTGGGTTATTTAGCAGATAATGCGCCTAACAATATCTTTAGCTTTTTACCTTCAGTCAAAGCTTTTATGTTGAGTTCAATGGCTATTCATGAATATATGGGTATTTTATGGCGTTTGCTAAAGCTTCAGTAAAATTACAGCATAAATTTTGTGAGTGGGCATCCCTATCGTTTTTGCTGTTTGGCTTACTAACACTGATCTGTGCAGGCATCAGATTTGCTGCATTTAACATTTTACGATTAAAACTCCTGCATTTTAAGCAGGATGCCATTGATAATAAGGCATCTTTAAAATTGGTGGATTGACTTATGCCTAATAACTCAACGAATGCTAACGGAGCTCCATGTTCTGGCGTTAGATTGATTAATGCCTTGTGTGATCCTAGTGTTTATGCGCATGAAGTTATCGAAGTCAGCCTGATAGAAACCCATATTTCCTGGGTGCTGCTTACTGGAAAATATGCTTATAAAATCAAAAAGCCTGTTAATTTTGGCTTCCTGGATTTTTCTACCCTACAAAAACGACACTTTTATTGTCAGGAAGAATTAAGGCTAAACCGGCGTTTAGCGGCTAATTTGTACCTTGAGGTGGTTCCGATAACCGGGCAGCCAGATCATCCCATAATAGGTGGTGCAGGTGAAATTATCGAATACGCCGTTAAAATGCATGAGTTTCCTGAAGGATTTACCCTGAATGAACGCGCTAGCGCTGGGCAGTTAAGGATTGATGAAATGGATCAGATAGTGGGTATTGTTGCTGATTTTCATGAAACGATTGAAAGAGCAGATAAAACATCTTCTTATGGGGGATGCGCAGAAATCAAGCACTGGTTTGTTAATAATTTTGAGCAGATCAGACCGCTGCTAGCCGATGACTATGATAAACAGCAACTTCAAGCTATTCAAACCTGGGGTAATGATGAATGGCATAAGCAGTCTGGACTGATGCAGCAGCGTAAGCAACAGGGCTACGTGCGTGAATGCCATGGCGATTTGCATCTGGGCAATATGACTCTCATAAGTGGCCAAGTGGTGCTGTTTGATTGCATTGAATTTAATCCGATGTTGCGTTGGATTGATGTTATCAGTGAAGTGGCTTTTTTGTTTATGGATCTCTTGTATTTTGGTTATGAACACTATGCCTATCGTTTTCTTAACCAATATTTGCAACGCAGCGGTGATTATTCAGGGTTGGCAGTATTTAAATATTATTTGGTATACCGTGCGCTGGTAAGGGCTAAGGTTTCGTTATTACGCTTGGCGCAGTTGGCTGATGATATTGCTGTTTGTAAAAATGCACGTTTTGCTTACAGTAAGTATGTAAATCTGGCCGAGCGTTATATTAAAGTCAGTCAACCGGTACTGATTATTACTCATGGGTTTTCTGGATCAGGAAAATCTGCATTTGCTTGCCAACTGGCTGAAAAAATCGGCGCGTTACAAATACGTTCGGATATTGAGCGTAAACGGTTATTCGGATTGCTAGCTGAGGAGCAAAGCAACAGCGCTATTAACAAGGGGCTGTATACCCAGGAGGTTGGACTGAAAACCTACCAACGTCTTGCTGAACTGGCTAAATCTACCCTGGATGCCGGTTTCTCTGTCATTATTGATGCAACTTTTCTTAAAGTAGATCAGCGAAAATTATTTCAATTGCTCGCAGAGAAAGAAGCGGTGCGTTTTTTTATAATGGATGTCCAAGCAGCGAATACAACATTATGCCAACGAGTGCTGCAACGGAAAAATGATGCTTCAGAGGCAACGATTGAAGTTTTGCAGCAACAGCAACAATCGGCGCAGCCGCTATCGGATAAAGAACAACCTTTCGTAATAACCGTTAATAGCGAAAGTAGCTATGCTCTGGAAGCTGTAGTAGAAAAACTTGCTGTTTAATCGTCTATATTTAATAGAAGGGTGAGACCGCGGACGGTTTTGTTTTTAATACGGCCACTAAGTTTAAATGTAAGTTACGAAGGTCAGCTAGCTAGAGATAAAGTCTGAAAATAATGCTGGAATGAGTTGAGAAAATGTATTCTGTAAATACCTGATTCAGTTTTGATTCAGGATAGATAATGCAACATGATTCAAAAAATTTTCAATTTGTAAGCCAACTACAGATTGATTGACTCAACATTGTCACCATATCTGCCGAAATATTCACAAAAGTGAATTAGTTCACAGCTTTTATTTTTTTAATTAGCTACTATATTTATCAAGATATTTGTTTCGCAATCGTTCTATTGGATTTAGGGGTTTTTTGATTATAGCGGTGGGCAATTATTTTTAGCCACTAATAAGTTTTAAGTAGCTATTGCAGTTAGCAATAAATTTTTTTATCGGAACAGATTGGGTTGTTTGGGCAATACGATAATTGTTTTTTGTCGAATGAGTTTAAAAATACCGCAAAAACAGAGTACAAATTAGGCGCAATCGCAGCTGTAAACTATTCATAACGGTGTTTGGGATTTTTTAATGTTGACTATAGGTATTCGTACTAATAGAAATGTAAAAAAAAAGGAGGAGAATAAACATGGGCGTAGCTATTTTGGGAACGACAATGAAGCAAAATGAGTTTTTATCTGTTGAATCGGAACCAGTACTTCAATTGATTACTGATTCAAGTCACTATCGCGTTAACGCAGGTGACATATATTACGATTCTTATTTTATTGAGCAATTGCGTAAAGAAAAGCTTAGGGCGCAACGCTCGAAATCAAAGCTGTCGATTATT
>JBEBJQ010000027.1:0-43291 GCA_040079795.1 Methylococcales bacterium | reverse complement strand
AAATGAGCTGTTATTTTCGATCTGCTAAATCTAAATTTCAGCAGGATACGCCACCTAATTCAACTTCGGCATACACCAGATTTATTTATAACTCGCAATTCACAACAAATGATATAGCTTGCGTGAATGTAAATAAAGGGTCACCGTTCAACGCAACGAATTCTTGACCATCAAGCTGGAATGCTATGGTCATAACCGTCCCTTTTGGACCAGGCCCTGCTTCACCATAACGATTGACCGTCAATATCTTCGAATTCTTAAAAATACCGACATAAAAGTTTGCAGCTGCTTCCGCTTGATTATCAAACCATAAAAAAGGGGTAATTTTTTGCATGCTGTTTTCTCCTTTGATCTAAGATTCAACTACCAAGCTATCGGACACCAGCTTAAAAAAAACCAAAAACTTAACGCCGCATTAGAGTAAATTCATGAATTAAACCTGTCAAATCTGATTCGGCAAGCCCCCAGGTTTTTAATGATCAATGTATCCCAAGGTCACAACTCGGCAGTCAATTCGTTTATTGAAATGGGTTAATCTTTGCTAAACTGTAGCGCAGGAGGGATTATGTATAAACTATTTAAACAATTTTTACACACGCTACTGACCTTTATTTATAAAGTGGAAATTAAAGGCATGGCGAACTACCATCAAGCCGGAAAACGCGTGTTGATTGTCGCTAATCACACGTCATTCTTAGATCCCTTGCTGCTTGGGGTATTCCTGCCAGATGACATTACCTTTGCCATTAATACCCATATTGCCCAACGCTGGTGGCTAAAGCCCCTGTTAGGATTATCCAAAGTATTCAGCATTGACCCAACGCATCCCTTATCCTTAAAAGACCTGATCCGGCATCTGCAACAAGACACTAAAGTGGTGATTTTTCCTGAAGGCCGGATTACCGTAACTGGCTCACTCATGAAAATTTACGATGGCACCGGTATGGTGGCGGATAAATCAGATGCGATGGTATTACCGGTGCGGATCAATGGCGCGCAATATAGCTATTTTTCCAAATTACGCAATATTGTGCGTTTGCGGTGGTTTCCCAAAATTACCATTGAAATCTTAGAGCCAACCACCATTCACGCTGCGGCTAATCTGCGCGGCAAATCCAGACGCAAATACAGTGGGCATGTATTGGCAGACATTATGACCGAAATGATGTTTGCAACCAGTCACTACCGCCAAATCCTGTTCTCAGCGCTTTTGGAAGCGCGTAACATTCACGGCGGTAAGCACACTGTTGCCGAAGATTTGGCACGTAAACCCTTATCCTATAATGCCTTAATTACCCGCACGGTGTTACTGGGCAAGGTGTTGGAAAAAATCAGCGTCCCCGGTGAAAATATTGGCGTTTTTTTGCCTAATTCAACGAATACTTTATGTGTGGTCTTAAGTTTACAGTTGATTGGCCGCGTACCTGCTATGTTGAATTATTCTACTGGCTCCATGGGCATGATTTCTGCCTGCCACACCGCAAAAGTAAGCACGGTATTAACCTCCCGGCGTTTTATGGAAGCAGGGAAATTACAAGGGGAAGCGGACTCACTGGGTCAACAGGTCAAACTGCTGTATCTTGAAGACCTGGCGCAAGGTATTTCGGCATTCCTAAAGCTGCAAGCATTCGTACAAAGCAGAACCGCTGGCTACTGGTATAAACATGACCAATACAGTCCCGATGCCCCAGCTGTGGTTCTATTCACCTCCGGGTCTGAGGGTACGCCCAAAGGCGTGGTGCTTTCACACGCCAATATTCTGGCTAACCATAAACAGGTCTCCGCGCGTATTCATTTTAATGCCCAGGATGTAGTGCTCAATTTTCTGCCGATGTTCCATTCCTTCGGCTTTAGCGTAGGATCGTTGCTGCCGGTCTTAAACGGGATGACCACATTCTTCTACCCCACGCCGCTGCATTACGCGGTGATTCCTGAGATTGCTTACGAAATCAATGCCACCATCCTGTTTGGCACCAATACTTTTTTTGCGGCCTACGCTAAAAAAGCGCATGCGTTTGATTTTTATAGTGTGCGTTACGCGGTTGCAGGTGCTGAAAAATTACAGGAAAGCACCCGCCAGCTATGGTCAGAAAAATTTGGCATCCGCATTTTAGAAGGCTATGGCGTAACCGAAACATCGCCCGCCGCCGCAGTGAATACCCCAATGGATTATAAAGCGGGTTCGGTAGGCCGTTTAATGCCCGCCATGCACTATCATTTGGAACCCGTCGAAGGGATTGAAGGCGCAGGTCGCCTGCACCTTGCAGGCCCCAACATTATGCAAGGCTATTTATTAGCCGATAATCCCGGCAAACTGGTACCGCCCGCGTCCATTTTTGGCGAAGGTTGGTATGATACGGGAGATATTGTAGAGGTGGATGGGGATGGTTTTATTACCATCCTGGGGCGCAGTAAACGCTTTGCCAAAGTGAGTGGTGAAATGGTGTCGTTAGCCGCCGTTGAACAAATAGCTGCGCAAGCCTGGCCGGACGCACAACATGCCGCCACGAGCTTACCGGATGCTAAAAAAGGCGAAATCGTGATTTTACTCACTACCCAAAAACAAGCGACTTTAAAACAATTGGCAGAGCGCTCCAAAGGCGTAGCGGCAATCAGTTTACCCAGAAAAATAATCACTGTTCCAAATTTGCCAGTATTGGCATCAGGAAAAATAAACTATCCCGAAGTAAGCGCATTAGCGGCAAAAAACACAGTTCCTGAAGAAGAGCCAGTATAGGAGGAGCTTCTTGTTTATTGCTTGAATTATCGGCACTCACAGTTAAACTGGCCTGACAACCACTTAAAGTCCTATGGCTTTAAAAAGCCAGGCAAAAAGTACCGCCAAATTCAAAATCACCTCCACCACGGCGGCAGTAATAGCCGACAACGGCGCGGTAAATTTTAAACTGCCATGTGTGGATTCCACCAAATTAAGGGCTCCGGTGTCGTTTCGCCCAACGCCAGGCCATCAATCATTTGGGTGGCACTCAGCCATTGGCAATGTTCTACTGCGCTCTGATAAACGTACGGCAATACCGCATAGGCGCCACCGAAAGTCAGCAGCGCCGCTTTGGTAAAAAACCAACCCATTTGTGTCAAGGCACCGTTCCGGCCATATTGCCAGCATAGATAGCCCATAATACCGCCCCACAACATTACGCCAGCCGCCAATCTTAAACAAATGTGTCCAACAAAAACGGGAATGGGGTGTCGTCATCAATCAACGCGGGACCAAAGCTACTTTAAATTGTAATGACGGGCTGGGTCTTTCAACTTTATAATCAGTACTCTTATGCAGAACTACCCTGCACTTGCGTTATTAACAATTTATGGATGCACCCATGGCTAAAATTGATCCTATCCGTACCAAAGAGAATGCCAATGAACTGATTAAATTAACCATTGTTTCCACCAGTACCTATTTAAGCACCCATTTATTGTTACGGCTGGTGAAAAACCCGCTAATCCTGTTCGGAACCGGAGTGGTGGCAGGGTTTTATCTACATAAAAACCGCAGGCAGATTATTGGAACCTTGATTGAAGCCAAGCAGCAAAGCGCACAACTATTAACTAAAGATAAAGCTTAAATCCACAGGCAGACTCAGCATAATGGCGACTTTTTCTTTCAATAACCACGAATAAAACTTAAGCATTTTGCATTAGTGCTAAAATTTGCGTTTTTTACTTTTTCTAACGCAACCGTTCCGCATGCCTAATTCGCTAAAACTCCCGCCTGAAGCCCTCAAATTAACCGTTAATCTGGCTGATTATCCTTGGCCACCGCCACTCTCGCGTCAGGAACAGACTGTTCTGGGACAAAAACGCGCGCAATCCGCATTGGCATTCGGTGTCGCCATGCCCACCCCCGGCTACAATATCTACGTCAAGGGTGATTCCGGCACAGGTCGTTTATCCATGATTCGCCAACATCTGGATGAGCATGCTAAAACCCAGGAAACGCCGGCAAGTTATGCTTATGTGGAAAACTTTGATAACGCGCGCGAGCCATTAGCCATTGCCTTACCCGCAGGTCATGGACAGGCATTTAGCAAAGCAATGGAAAAATTGATTGATAGCCTGCTGGCAACCTTTCCTGCGGCGTTTGAAAATCCAACCTATCAACAAAAAAAAGGCGTTATCGAACGGGATTTTAACCAGCTCTATAGTAACGCCATTGAGCTGGTAGACGCCAAAGCCTCCAGCTACGCCATAGCCTTATTCCGGGATAATGAATCGATTAGCTTTGCGCCCATCCGCGATGATAAGGCGTTGGAAGAAGATCAATTCATTTTGCTGCCTCAAACAGAACGTGAAATATTTCATAAACATGTTCAAGAACTGGAAGAATATTTAAGTGATGTGCTACTGGATTTACCGCAATGGCGCAGAAATCTGGTTGAAAAAATGCGTGAACTGGATAACGAAACCATTAGCGTGGCACTTTTACCGTTATTCGACGAGTTAAATGCGCAATATGCTGAAGTTGAGGATGTTATTAGCTATTTATCCGCTATTCAACCCAGTCTCAGCAACACCATCATTGATTTTCTGCAACCCACTCGATCTATAGAGGCGCGCGATAATACCGCCAAACGATTGTTATTAAATGAACAATATATGCCCAACATCCTGGTGGACCATAAAGACGACATTGGCGCGCCAGTGGTGTATGAATCCCACCCAACCTATCAAAATCTCTTTGGGCGCATTGAGTACAGCAGCGAGCAAGGCACCTTAATCACTAATTACCGCCGCATTTGCGCAGGCTCTTTACATAAAGCCAATGGCGGCTACCTTATTATTGATGCAGAAAAACTCCTGAATTACCCCTTAGTATGGGAAGGTTTAAAACGTGCACTGAAATCCGGGCGACTTGAAATAGAGTCGCCTTATTCAGAATTGGGCATCAACACCATTACCCTCAAACCGGAAGTCATCCCGTTAAATGTTAAAGTCATCCTCTTGGGCGCAGAGGAAATTTATTATCTATTACAGGATTTGGATACTGAATTTAATGAAATGTTTCATGTCCTGGCTGATTTTGACGATGATATCCGGCTTAACCAAGACAGCATGCAACAATTTTCAAACTTGATGATGAACCGGGCGCATGATTTGGGCATAGAACAATTAACCCGTTGCGCAGTAGAACGTTTAATCGAACACAGCTGCCGCCTGTCCGAAAGCCAGCATCATTTATCTGCCCGCATCAATGATTCGTTGGAAATTATTGGCGAGAGCCACTTACTCTGCAAACAAGCCCAAATTGCCCCTATCGATAAAGCTGCAATTGAACGCGCCTTGGCGGCTAGGGATGAGCGTAATGGCCGCATTTCCGAAAATATTCTTGAAGACATGCTTGATGGCATTATTTTAATCGACACCGAAGGCAAGGCTGTCGGTAAGGTCAACGGCTTAACCGTGCTGGAAATTGGCAACAGCAGCTTTGGCGCACCGGCAAGAATCACCACGACTGTCTATCCCGGTTCGCGCGGGATCGTCGATATTGAACGGGAAGCAGAATTAGGCCAATCCATCCATTCCAAAGGGGTATTAATTCTAACCGGCTATTTAGGCCATTGTTATGCGCAACAATTTGCATTAGGGATTTCTGCCAGCATTGCCATTGAACAATCCTATGGCTTTGTCGATGGCGATAGTGCCTCCCTTGCAGAACTGTGCTGCCTCATATCAGCACTCACCCGGGTACCGGTTAAACAAGCCATCGCTGTAACTGGCTCAATTAACCAATATGGCGAAGTCCAAGCCATCGGTGGTGTCAATGAAAAAATCGAGGGCTTTTTTAGGCTCTGTCAGGCGCGGGGACTCAATGGTGAACACGCGGTGATTATTCCAGCCGCCAATAAACGCAATCTCATGTTAAAACAAGACGTGATTGATGCCGTCGCACAAGGGTTATTTTCTGTATATTGTGTCGCCTCAGTGGATGAAACCTTAAGCTTATTAACCGGCTTGGAGGCAGGCGTAATGCAGGCAGATGGTAGTTATCCCGTGGACACCCTTAACTATAAAGCCATTTGCAGGCTTAAGGAGATTGCGGATATTGCTCAGGATGCGGATAAGGGGGATACTGAAACGGGTTGAGAATAGGGTATAGCCACATTGAGCATACAATTGCTGAGAGAGGCTAATCTAATCTGGCTATAATGGCTGTAAGCCGAGTGCAAGTGAGCAACTGCGCGTTGCGTTATTCCCGAAATAGGTGTTTACCGCCATCAACTCGATGCGTATGTTTGGAACCAATATTAGCGTAGTGATCAATAGACTGAGGCAGGCGGCAAACCAAAGCAATGCGCTCATTCCCTTCGAAGCGGTCGACGAAAAGTTTAGCCTTATCAAAAGTCGATCTGCATACAACCATTGCAGCAGTATTGTAGAAAATATATAAACCACTAAATCAAACACGAGCGGAAAAATAGCAACGGTATACGCAGTGGAAGTTGCCTCATTAGTCGCATACCAACTAAGCGGAAAACCAAACCCTGTCATCGCTTCTGTCGAATAGGCACTGACAGTCCGCATAGTGACCCACAGGAAAACCAGCAATGTTAACGGCAGCCCCATGCTAAGCCAACGGCGCTGAAAACTCATCTAAATCCCACGGCTACGGTCAAATATTCGTTTTTATTTTCACCGGGTTGAACCAAAAACTTCCCATCATAGTAGAGTGTTGCAGAATCGCTTCCGTCAAGAAAAACCGCATTATCAACAGAAAGACTAGCGAAAACATCCCGAAAATCATTAGCATCTAGCCCAGGCGATTGATTTTCTTGCACAATAATAATTGTAGATTTTTTACTACTCGAATAACCTACAGCCGTTTTGCCTTTAACCGAACCGCCAGACTGCATGGCATCAAACATTGCGTTACTTTTTTGAACCAAAAAGGGCGCGTATTCTTTACTAACATCCCCAGTTATTTGAGCACCCGCAGGCACTCCTTTTTTGTAGAGGTTTTTACTGCCATAGGGGAAGCCATTAATCAAAATTGGTGCAACTCCGCCCATAGCAGCGCACGCATTGCTGTTTGGGTTACCGAGTCCTGCAGAAAACTGTTCAGCACCGCAATTATTCTGTGACATGTAAAATTTACCAGTGGAGCTGTCACCTGCTATCAGATTTCCTCCTTGAATAACCTGCCCTATGGGAGCAGAATTCGAGGGATCAAGCGGTTGAGTATTTGCCCCATACGTCCAGAGTTTCATTAATTTTCCGAGAGATACAAAACTTCCGTTTATTACCAATTTTAATTTTTGCGCCTTCGCTTCACGAGCAATGAAATCCATGAAGTATTCTTTCTGGCTACGGACAAGCATAACCATCTCCACGCCTCCAGCCCCAGCAACTATATGAACGCCACCCCCACCGCTTCTGTATTCAAAAACCGCCACTATTTATCTCCAGGCAAAAAATGTTTAATATTCTACTTTATTGTCATAACGTCATCAAACCCAAAACGCTTTACTTAGCCCAATCAGTCACGACTTGACCACAGTCAACCACTGATTTACAGTCTGTAAAAATTGTTCCGTAATCAAGCCGGTCGCCCTTTCAAAACGCGCACGATTTTTGATATAGGCGTATTTAGCCTGCAAAATATCCCGCTTGGCTTTAAACTCACGATCCTCCGAAACCAGCACGTCGCTAATAGTTTGCATACCATACTGAAAGCCTTTTTCCATAGCTTGGCGGGCTTTGGTAGAGGTTTGTAAGGCTTTTTCAGTCGCGCTAATGCGTTTTACACTGGCGTTGGTGCTTAAAAAAGAGTCGCGGGTGTCTTTGATTAGCGCCCTTAACAGCGCAATGCGTTTTTGTTTGTTAATTTCAAGGTTTTTGGACGCTTCTAAGGCTGCACCGGAGGTTGTTCCGCCGGAAAATATCGGTATGGTAATATTAACCGCCGCAATTTCCGTATCCACTTCACTGGTTTGATTCTGGTAACCGGGTTGTCCGGTGTTGGTGTGGTAATAATTCAGTTGCATATCAACCGTCGGCAAATGCTTTGACTGTTGCGCCCAGAGATTATCATCCGCAGCTTCAATGGCTTTGTTCTGCGCACTCAAGCCTGGACTCAGCGCTTCAGCTTGGGTCACCCACTCCTCTATTGAACCTTTTAGTTCTTTAAAACTAATATCGCTGCGTAACTCCGCCAAATTTTTAGCAGGTTGTCCTGTCAGCTCGGTTAAACCTTGCAGGGCAATATCCAGTTGCGTTTTAGCAGCGATTTGATCAGCCAATAATAAATCCAGCTTTGCTTCCAGTTCATAAACGTCGGTGATTTGCACCAATTGCTTCTCAAACTGGCGCTGCATTTGGGTGACTTGTTTTTGGGTAGAGGCTATTTCCGATTCAATGAGCGACAAGCTATCCCGTGCTTCTAATGCCTCAAAATAGCGCGCGATAACATTATGTATTAGGGTTTGTGCCGCTTCTTCGTTAGTAGATTGATATTGCGCAACGATATTTTGATAACGTTTCCAATTCCATACCTTGGGCAAATCAATAATAGATTGGGTTAACGCAACATTATAGCGTTGGCCGTTATAGAGACTGGCATTGGAAGTAAGCGGGTTACCCGGCTGGCTTGGATTATGACTGGCGATGTTTTGATTGTTACCAGAAATATTGACGTTAGCGTTAATTTGCGGCAACAACATACCGCCTGCCTGGCTGCGCTGCGCCTCACTCATTTCAACCTGCAATTGTGCCGATTTTAGATTCGGGTCAAACTGTAAGGCCTGCTGATAAAGGGTCAGTAAATCGTCCGCCTTGGCTACTGGTACTGGTACTGGTATGCCGAGTATGAATATCAGTACTAAATAAACAGATTTGAGGGTCATAACTATTTTTACAGGAAAACGGCAGCTAAACTGACTAAGGTAAGTTTTTGTAGCATGATTTTATTACAGGAAATATTTAGGATTCCGTTAAAAATAACTTCCTGATATGAAAATTTGTAGGATGTGCTGAACGCTAGTGAAGCGCATCAAAGTCACGGTTTGTCACAAAAGATGCGCCTCCTTTCCTCGGTACATCCTACGTCAAAAAGGAACTTATTGACAACCAAATCCTTAAAATCACTCCTCAATAAAAGACCGGGCAAACGCATCGGTAACCGGCTGCATTAAATATTCAAACAGGGTTCTTTCGCCGGTATTGATCAATACTTCCGCTGGCATCCCTGGAATCAGCTTTAAATTCCCCAATTTTTTTTGGCTATCTGCGGTTAAATCAACGGTTGCCAAATAATACTGCAATCCGGTCGTTTCATTCACAAAACTATCCGCCGATAGTTTGCTGATAACCCCTTCCATCGTCGGCGTGGTTTTACTTTTAAATGCGCTAAACCGGACTTCCGCAATAGAACCAATTTTAACCCGGTCAATATCTAAAGGGGATACCTGCGCGCTAATGATGAGGTCTTCATCTTCCGGCACAATATCTAAAATTGGCTTTCCAGGCGATATAACCCCCCCTTCGGTATAGATGGATAAATTAAACACGATGCCGCTGACCGGTGCCTTAATTAAAGTTTGCGACGCTTTATCCTCTACGGCATGCAATTTTTCAGTAATCTCGAACAGTTGCGCATTAACGTCTTCTTGTTGATTGGCAACATCTTCCTGAAATTTTTTATCGGTCTGTAAGATCTGTAATTCCGTTTCGCCCCGCTGCATTTGCGTGCTGGCAATTTCTGAGGTTAAAGTGGCGATTTCCCCTGTAACCAACGTATGGTTACGTTCCAAGTCGCGTAAACGCTGTTTATCGGCAAACCCTTCCGCCAATAGCTCCTTTAAATCGGCTATTTCATCCGCATAAGACACAACCAGATGTTGTTTGCTGTCTTTTTGCGCATTAAGCCCTACAATTTTTGAGTTAAGTTGTTGGATGCGCTGCTGCAATACTTTAATTTCTCCGTTATAACTGTTTTTTCGCGAGGTAAAAATGTGCGTCTGACCCTGTATCGCCTCTTGTACCCGCGCATCCCGCATGCTTAACAAATCCGGTGAAAACTTGATTTTAGGTAATTGCTCACGTTCGGCTTGCAGCCGGTCACTTAAAGATTTTTGGGTAATAAACTGTCCACCTAACATTTCCAATTGGGCTTTTATTTGGGTGTCATCCAAAATTAATAAGCTATCCCCTGCCTTAACCGCATCACCATCTTTGACCAGCAATTTGCTAATAATACCGCCATCTAAATTTTGTACAGTTTTACGATGGCTTTTTACGGTCACTGTTCCGGTTGCCAGGGCTGAGCTATCAATGGGCGCGATAAAGCTCCAGGTTCCAAATACACCAAAAGTCAGCAATAAAATAATATAGCCGATAATGCGTATCGGCCTGTCATCGGTTTCTGCGCTTAACGTGGCGTTATATTGTTTGGAGGAAAGGGTCATATATTTGGAAGAGCCAAGGGATTTAGGAATTAACAGGCGCAGGTTGTGTCGCTGCATTTGCCTTCTGCAAATGGGCAATCACCTCATTGCGCGCTCCGAAGAGCGCCAGTAAGCCATCTTGCATTATCAGCAATTTATCCAATTGTCCTAGAATGTTATTACGGTGCGTAACAATGATAACCGTCACGGCTTTTTCTTTTAAGCGCCGGATTGCATTGGACAAGGCCATTTCACCTTGATCATCCAAATTAGAATTAGGTTCATCCAATACCACAACTTTAGGATTACCGTATAAAGCTCTGGCTAAGCCAACCCGTTGCCGTTGACCACCGGAAAGGTTGCCCCCGGAAGCACCGATTAAGGTGTCATACCCTTCCGGCAAACGTAAAATCAACTCGTGTACATCCGCCATTTGCGCTGCTTCAACGATTTTTACTGAATCAATTTCGCCAAAACGCGCAATGTTTTCACTGATGGTGCCATCAAATAACTCAATATCTTGCGGGAGATAGCCAATAAAAGGCCCAAGTTCCATGCGATCCCACTCAAAGACATCGGCGCCATCCAAACGGAATTTACCATGAGAGGTCGGCCAAATACCCAGCAAGGCCCTGACCAGCGTTGATTTGCCCGCGCCACTTGGCCCCAAAATACCGACTGACTCACCTTGCGCTATCGCAAATGAAATGCCTTTAATAACCGGTACTTTAGCGCCGGGTGGTGCCACGACAACCTGTTCAGCCTGAATATTGCCTTTAGGCTCTGGCAGGGACATTTTGTCCTTGTCTTCAGGCACTTGTTGCAGCAACGTATTCAAGCGCGCATATTGCGCCCGCGCCAGAATAAAACCTTTCCAACTGCCGATCATCATATCGATTGGCGCTAAAGCCCTACCCAGCAGAATGGATCCGGCAATCATCAAGCCCGGGGTAATTTCCTGTTTAATGGAAAGATAAGCGCCTAAGCCTAAAATCAGTGATTGCAAAAAGATGCGTAAGGTTTTTGACAGCGCGGTAATTAAACCTGCCCGTGAACTGGCGATGGCTTGTAAGCTCAGAATCTTATAACTGCCTTCCAACCAACGTTGCTGAAGATTATCCAGCATCCCCATTGACTCTATAACCTCGGCATTTTTTAGATTTTTATTCAGTAACGCACGACCAGTAACCGCCAGACCATTTGCATCGGCAAGAATTTGACCAGTTGCTTTTTCATTAATTACCGCCAAAATTAACAAGATGATAATCGAAACAACCGCCGTCCAGCCATATAACGGATGAAACATAAACATGACCGCAACATAAAAAATCATCCACGGCGCATCAAAAAACGCGAACAGCCCGTTACCGGTTAAAAACTGCCGTAAAGACGTTAAATCATCCAGCGGCTGAGATGAGGCGCGTTGTCCGCCGCTATACAAGGATTGTTTATAAGCGACTTTATAGAGCCGTTTGTTCAGTAGGGTTTCCAACCTGGCGCTGACTCTAACCAGCAATTGCGAACGCACCCATTCCAAAGCGCCTTGCGTGAGGTAAATGGCGGTAACAATCAACGTTAGCATTAACAAAGTTGACTGGCTACGGCTACTCAGCACCCGGTCGTACAGCTGCAACATATAGATAGTCGGCGTTAACATCAGTAAATTAATGACCATGCTAAAACCCGCAGCCGCTACAAAAGCGCCTTTACATAATTTCAGCGCTTCCTGTAAATCAGATTTGATGCCTTTATTGCTCATGTGTTGCCTAAGTTTTTGATAAACAGCCAGATTGTACTTTACAATTGCTTTATAACATCTCACCTCTCTACAGCAGTGATGAATACTCCACCGGCTAAAGACCGGTGGTTTCGGGTTACGGCTAAAAGCCGGATTGATCGGCCATATGGCCGATTTTATGTGCCGTCATTACCGCCAATCCAGTATCTATGCCGGGACGGATATTTGCACCAGACATTATAGCAGGTAGTATGTATCCACCAACCCGCCAAGGAAGAGGGGGGGGGCCGGCTAAAGCCGGGGGATTTACTGATCCCCTATTTGATGACTTTAAAAAACTACATATTTTGTCGTAAAGACCAAAATTTTGATGTACAAAAATTGAAGATAACAATCAGGGGAATCAATGCAGTTTGAACGTAAAATGGGTCAAATTTGGTTCGAACGACTAGATATTCGAGTAGCCATAGATTTAACGAAATGGATAGCATGCCAGAAAGAATATATCTTAATAAACGCCCTTTGAAGCTTATTTTTTGTTCAGGCTTAAATACCCACAAATAATTTAAAGAATAAGTAAAAAGCATACCCAGCAATGATACTGCCATAAGTGCAATCAGATAATTGATACTGAGCACCTTAACAGAGATATAAAATAATACAAAGGTGAATACAAAATTTAGGACACCGACGACCGTGAATTTAGAAAATTCAACACTTAATTTATGCATAGTCGTTTTAGATCAGGATGTTAGCTTATAAGAATTTATCACGGATTAGATAGTTTGGGCGTTTTCTTACTTCTTCATTTATTCTCCAAACATACTCTCCAATAACGCCTAACATTACCATAATTAACCCACCTACAAGTAGTATAGCAATCATAATGGGCGCCCAGCCAGAGAAGGGTGTTTCTCCCTGAAGCCAACTGTAAACGATACTTACGCTATATAAAACACCGAGAGCGGAGGTTATTAGGCCAACCAGTGAAATGAAACGGATAGGTAGGTAAGATGCATCTAAGAGGGCATCTAAGAAGTTTTTTAGTTTCTTCCCAAAATTGTATTGTGATTTACCGATCGTCCTTTTCAAGCGTACATATGGAATAAAACTCGTTCGGTAGCCAGTCCATAGCAAATCTCCTTGAAAGAATCTATGCCTTACATCTATTGCATTAAAAGCATCCATAACTTTTCTATCCATCAGCACGAAATCGAACCCTCCAGGTGGAATTTGGGGTAAGGCCATACGCAAAACGCCATACGCTAAACGGGAATATAATTTCGCTCCAAACGTATCGGAACGATCTGTCCTGTGGCAAATGACAATCTCAGAGCCACTTTGCCAATGTTCAACCATCTGGGGAATCAATTCAACGGGATCTTGTAAATCCGCAGAGATATTAATGATTACGTCACCTGTCGCTTCTTTGAAGCCTGCCAACATAGCAGCCATTTGACCGAAATTCCGGGTGAAGGTAATGGCTTTGATTCTCGAATCGCTTTCCTTAAGTTTTAGGATCTCCTGCAAAGAACCATCTTTAGAGCCATCATCTACAAATACAATCTCGTATTCATGATGAGCTAAGTCATTGGAGAAAACCGATTGAATCTTTTCATGTGTTTTAGAGATTGCACCTTCATTATGATAGACAGCAACAACGAATGAAATTTTCATTTTTTCTCACCCTGCTCACACAATAAAAAAATACTAGAACATAGGTCGGGATATTGCTGACCTAACATATAGCAGCCATCCAAATAATCTTTAGAAATAATGTCAGTGTTTAGCAGCTTATCCCACTGAAAATTAGCCAATGCCTTAAAGAATATCCCTGAGCGATGTACAACTTTTAAACCAGCTGTGACGACATCTCTTTCTAAGGTGTCCAAAGCGTAGGTGCAACGGTGGCCGTGTTCCGCTTCTGCTGGAGTCACAGCGGAGTTATGGCTAATCAAGCCCATCTTCACGGCAATTTGTCTAGAAGGCGCGTTGGCGTTAGGGCAGACTAAAAAGAATCGGCCATTTTCGCTAAGCCACTCATCGTTAATGCGTTTAAGGACTAGAATTGGATCATCAATATGCTCCAAAACGTGAGTCAAAATGATATTATCGTAGCGTTTAGGAAGGGTTGCTGTTTCAAACAGCGAATTAATAAAATTTACTGAATCACACAGTCTTGCTTTTGCCTCTTCAATGGCGGTACTGGAAGCTTCTACACACGTCACATCATTGAAATGGGATAAAAAACGTTTAGTAAAATCACCTTTGAAGCTCCCTAGCTCAAGTAAACTGCCTTGCCTGAAAAAAGGCTGAAATGAACGGATCATATAGGGATGCATTACATCGAAATCGAAACTATAAGCATATTGGTGTTCTGCCGTGTCTTTTATTTCATTATTGTAATCTCGTGAGTTACTCATTATTATTCCTTTGCGATTTTCAATTGCATATGGATTACTGATTCAGCGCTATCGCTATGCACGAATCCGAACTTTTTATATAGGTTGATCGCATTGGCATTATGGCAGTGTACTTCAAGCTCAATGCGCTCGAAGTCATGTGCTTGGATATATTTAATCGCTTTCTCGAGTAATTGCGATGCAATCCCCTTACCATGCCAATTTGGTATGATACTTACACTGGTAATGTAAGAGATACCGTTTACAAGATCGTTGCAATAAACGGCTATCAGACCAATACATTGATTATTTTGCCACGCTTCAAAGCGTACTGAGTAGTTAACTATCTTCTGCGCATAATGTTTGATCTCGACTCGCTCGCTTAATGGCGGGATGAAATCGGTATCGCATTGCGTTAAATGTTTGGCAATTTCCTCAACGAAAGCGTTGTTGATAAAAAACTCAACCTCTTGGTTCATGTTTCTAGCACCGCTAAGCCAAAGCCGTATCGACCAAATTCATTTCCGTTATAGAGTAGATAGACCTTATCATCACATTTGAATACATGTGGATAGCACTGCATTTCAGTATCCCATTCATCAGGAATAAGCGCCAAATGAGGATTTTCGTCATCACGTGTCCAGTTGTTTAGATCGTCTGACCATGCGTGACCGATGCGATAACCTCTATCTTTATTTTTCCTAAAATCAGAAGATTGGCGATAACAAAAAGTCATAAGATAACGATCGTCCATTTCAATTACAGAAGGCAACGCTTGACTTTCATCTTTACCAAGGCGATCACTAATGATTTGGCGGGCTTCCTCCTCCTGCGTCCATTCAATGCCATTATTCGAAACGGCATGACCTATTTTGTACGTACGGTCCGGGGGCGTATCCGGCGTATATGTTTTCCAGCCAGTACCGAAGATATACCACATATGCCAGATGTCTCCGATAATTTTGACAAAACCATCGCCAACCAAGCAAGGTTCATGCAAAGAAGCGGCTAACACGGGGCCGTTACCTAGGCGCTGAAAGGTTTGGCCATTGTCGTGACTCACCGCAAGGCCAATTGCGGTGTCTACTGAAACGGAAACCCGTCTATTCCAGCCACAAGTGTATGCATAGATAACTTCATCGTGACGCACCAAATTGATTGGAAAAATCCCATGTTCATCGAAACAGCCTAAGTCTCCGAGCGGAATAACTGTATGTTCTGAAACGCGTATGATGTTATGAAAATCTTTGGACATATCGACGTAAGCAATATGACTTAAATATTTGCCATTAGCTTTATCAACGGCACGTGTAGAAAAATAAATTCGAACGAAATCATCAAAAATCAGTGTTTGTGGTGATTGAGCAAATTGTGCGCATTCGTTTGGTAACCGATGTTGGGTTGGGTCAAATATTTTTCCAAGCTTTTTCCATTTCATAAGTTGCTCCTTAGTCGAAAGTGCCTTCTAAAGCGGCCAAACCAAACCCATATCTTCCGACTTGGTCGCCTAAATAGGCCATATAGGTCTTGCCGTCCAATTCGAAAATATGCGGATAGCTGATCATTTCGGCATCCCATCCCTGCTCTGACACATCAATACCCGCTTTACTATCGTCACGCACCCAATCCACCAAATTTGTGCTAGAGGCATATCCGATACGATAACCGTTCTGTCGACTTCGATAGTGGCTGCTATATCGATAGCAAAAAAACATATGGTATTTTCCATTTGAGAAGAATACGTCGGGGCTTGCCTGCGCTTCGTCCTCTTCGATTCTGCTTTCGATTAAGTCCTTATTTAGCTTGCTCCAGTTAATACCGTCATAAGAGGTAGCCATCCGGATTTTGTAAACGGGCTCAGCTCTCCCTTCTATAATTTTCCACTTACGTCCAGCGATATACCAGAGATACCAAAGACCATTGAACTGGCGAATCTTCGGGCCGCTCAATACAAATGGTTCGTCAGGGGAATAGCTGACTATGGGGCCCTTACCTAATTTAGTAAAAGTTTTTCCCTGATCATTACTAATGGCGCAACCAATCGCAACATTAAACGGTACGGATTCACAGCGAGTCCAACCTGCGTAATAGGCACGAATTAAATTACCATCACGGATCACAGAGACCGGATAAGTTCCAAATTCATCAAATTCGCCAATGTTTCCTAAGGAAAGAATAGGTTCCTCACTCACTTGACATATTTTAAATAGATCCGATCTTTCCAAATCGACATAAGCAGAGTAACTGACATATTGGCCTTGCTTATCTGCTGGTGGTCGACATGAAAAATAGACACGTACAAAATTATCAAATACCAAGGTGGCTGGCGCTTGAGCAAATTCCTTTAACCAACTACGATTTTGCACTTCCTGCGGGATAAATACCTTACCTAATTTTTGCCATTTAAACATGATTGCAGAATATTCCGTATTTAAGAAAAGCTAAAGCAGCTCGTAATTTGAGAGTAATACATCGCGGATTTTTTCAAGGGGATTGAACATCAGGATATCAATAATGGAGAGCCAAGGTATGAATTCATTGTTAAACTGATGATATTCAAATGGCTTGGCGCGAATAAATGCCAGTTTTATGTTATTAGCCTGAAAAATATCTTTTGAATACAAATCCAAACCGCCAATAGCATTAATATAAGTGTCAGCATTTGCTGCAGCACATAAGGCAAGCACTTTCTCTTGATTCTTCAGTGTATGATCTATATGGACAGTTGAAGACACTCTGATTTCGGTTTTGATATCTAAATGGTTGCACGTTTTTGTGATTGAGTGATAAAGATAGTTAAACAAGTTGCTATCAGAGTAGTTTACGATTTGTTCAAGTAACGGGAAAGTTTGAGTGTAGTAAGGGGCTCGCCGATAAGACTCAGTAATTTGGTTGAGCAACTTATCCCGTTTGAAATCAGCTGCTAATTCCCGGGCACAAACATCCAGAAAATCCGAGTCTTTCTTTAATGGTAACGAAAAGAGAGTCTCTCTGCTGTTGTGCAAAATTCGGTTTCTATTTATCCAACCTTTTTTGGTATATTTAATATTGTCATAGACAATAAGCAAATCTACGGATTGAATAAGTTGAAAGTAGCCAATATAAGGAAAAAAATAAGGCTGCATGATAGCCACTTTCATGCGATCACCTGCCAATATTTATCGCTCATAACAGGTATTCAGTTTGCTGCGATTAATTGCGTAATTTCTTCAATTTGTGAGTTCTCTAATGCAGGGTAAATGGGTAAGCATAGTACTTTCAGTGCGGCGGCTGTGGCTACAGGGAGATTGTCTCGATGTGCAGATGTCAAACCACGATACATAGGGAACTCAGAAATTAAAGGAAAAAAATAACGTCGAGGGTGAATGCCATATTCTTTACATTTATGATAAAGATCATCACGACTCATAGGGTAATCGGGCTCAACCAGAATAGGGAAATAAGCAAAGTTGGCGGTCCTTTCGCCAGCATCCTTCAAACATCGAATTCCTTTTACGCATTTAAGATGTGCCCGATAATCTGCATCAATTGCTTGGCGACGAGCCAGAACCTGATCAATATATTTAAGCTGTAATAAACCGAATGCAGCATTAATTTCGCTCATTTTACCATTGATTCCAGGGGCTACGACATTGGTCTCTCCAACATGGCCAAAGTTCTTTAATTGATCTATACGCGTCTTGGTTTTTGCGTCCGGGCAGACAATCGCGCCACCTTCAAACGTGTTAAATACTTTAGTGGCATGAAAGCTCAATACCGATAAGTCTCCGTGGCGTAAAATACTTCCATCGGCATCTTCAACACCAAAAGCATGAGCTGCATCATAAATAACTCTTAAGTTATAGTTATCTGCAATCTTCTGAATGGCTTCAACATCACAAGGGTGCCCGTAGCAATGAACAGGCATAATTGCAGTGGTTTGCGGCGTGATAGCAGCTTCAATTTTATTGGGATCGAGATTGAGTGTATTGGGGTCAATGTCGACAAATACAGGTTTAATGCCATTCCAGAGCAAGGAATGTGATGTTGCTACGAAGGAATAAGGTGTGGTAATGACTTCGCCCGTAATTCGTAAAGCTTGTAAAGCGGTGACAAGTGCAATTGTTCCGTTTGTAAATAACGCGATATGATCAATACCCAGATAATCGCATAACGCTTCCTCTAGTTGTTGATGAAATGGCCCACCATTTGTCAGTATTTTATTTTCCCAAATTTTTTCTAAATAAGGGGTAAACTCTTCCAAAGGTGGGAGATAAGGTTGGGTTACAAAAATTGTTTTTTTAGTCATATACTCAAGCTAGGCCGAACCAAATTAGATATTTCACAGGAAATCTAAGCTGATTGCTATTGCTAAAATTGGCTACCAATAAGACGGGACACGGAGCTAGGCTTAACCGTATGTCCTGGGCTTGTCGAAGGGTGCGCGGTTAAGCCGTTCATGGTTCGACAGGCTCACCACGAATGGCTTAACCTAAAACACTCCCGACTTATAATGGTAGCCCTAAAATTTATAGATATTTTCACTGAAATATAATTGGTATCAAGTCTCAGTAGAAGTGGTACTGTTATAGTTAAAATAGAGTTTTTGTAGGCTGCTTAATAATACAAATACGGGAATACTGCTAAAAATTATTGCAGGGAATGTATATCGAACTTCGCTTGAGCTAGATAAGATAAAAAATGGCGCGATATAAAAAATAGCTATAATAAACGAGTAATAAGATAATTTTTTATATTCTATGCTTATGGATTTTGTTTTGAAAATATAAAGCATGGCTTTCCCCAGAATAAATTTGAGGTTAAGCGAATGTAGTTAAGTACAGTATCTGTTATGTGGTTATCATGAAAATTAATTCCAAATTTATTCCCATCAATGCGATTAAAATGAGTCGGCTCAAATGTTTCATGGGATTTTGCGCCAATGATTTCTGAAAATAAATCATGTCTGAAATTTAGATAGGCAATTGGGTAATTATATACAGCGCTAAACCATGCGTTTAAAATATCTTCCTTAGTGTATTTGTCAGGATATATCTTGACACTATTTCCAAGGGCAATATTGTTGTCATACATTTTTAATGAACCTAATGAGCTATAGATTTTATCAATTTCAGATACTGCAATTTTAGGTGTGGATTCAGCGTCTTTCGCATCAATTGGGAGTAAAGGAACTCGCGACCAGCCAGATATGCCAATTAGATCATAGGCCATAACTCCATAAGCTAGTGGATTAGGTGCTAGCTTATGGAGATCGGGGAATCTATAGTTATTAATTATGAAATTACAGGTTCCCATAATGACAACTATTGCAAGCGTTGCATAAGCTCTTCTAAGAAAATTCAAGCCGCTATAGAAAACAGTGAGCCAATAAATTGCAATAACAAAGGTCGCAGTAATTGCATTAAAGCGTACTAATGTTCCAATAACTAACAAAAGTATTGCCGCCCATTTGGCCGTAACATAAGTAGCTGAATTTTTTGATTTTGATTGGGTTGCCCAAAATATTAATGCTTGAGGAAGTATCATTAATGAAGTTAAAGTGACATCCTTCCAAAGAACTAACATACAACCGATAACAGTGGGGGTTGCAATAAGAATAATTAAACTGACCACGGAAGTTAGTGTATTTGTACCAATTTGCTTGAGGATTATCATTAAACCCAGAAGTAAGCAATAATTCTGGGTCAAAATCATTAGGGTAACGCCATGACCAGTAACATCGAAAAATCGTAATAAATACACGGGAGCAGCTGGAAATATTCCCCCTATAACATGTGTCCTGGCTTCTTCAAGCATACGTATACCATCGTAAGACATAAAACCTGGATAACAAATTACTAAAATACACAAACTCAATATTAATGGTATCAAAAATACGGCAACGTTCTGTTGTTTCACTATGGCAAACCCTAAAATCTAATTTTATAACAGTCGTGCCAATTTTTCGCATGCGACCTCTGTATTGGATTATTTTTTGAGAACAAGGTTGGCGGCATACTGACACTTGTAATTCGTTTTGTCACGATGTTGGATTATTTCCAATTGGTAGTCCCCGGGTAGCATATCAGTTAAATCAATTGCTGCTTTGAACCCAGAGTCTACGATTCCTGCATTCTTAAAATAATCAGCTACGTCTGGCCTTTTTACTTTTATGGTGTCAACAAAAGAACGAGTTCCATTTCCTGAAATTGGGTTTAGTGCTACTGCTATATCGGTTGCGGAAATTCCCTTGCTTCCAGAAATTGCTGCCCAACCTACAACCTTCAATGCTGCTCCATTCTGGATTATTAAATGGCTTGACTGACTTTCACTCGGCTTATCATTGATACTCTCTAGATGGCAGTCGCCACCCAAAACCAAGTCACGCTCATCTATTTCACCCCAGATCGGTTGAGGCGATGGCTTAGCACCGTCATTATACTTATATCCAGGATAATCACTGCAGCCGAACAATGATAGGCTCAGAAAAGTAAGTAGAGAGGCCGTCTGGTGAAAATACATAATTAAAAATTAAGTCGTTGGTGATAACAAAGGGGCAGCATGATTTGTTTGTCAAACAGTTCAAGTTAGTGATAGAACTCTAGGCCTTGCGTCTTTTGCTACTCAAAAAACATAATAAAGAAAAAAGCTTTGGTATCAGAAAGATAATGCTTTTTCTAACTACAGTTGGAATTCGTGGTGAGCTATGGAGGTATGCAATCAATGCCCTTTTTGTTTCGTCGAGAAAATCTGGAAATGGTTTAAGCGTTAAAGGAGACTCAGCTTGATTGGTTAATAGCCAGTCGTAAAAACTCGTGCCGTATTTTTTTCCAGGAGCCTTGCAGGCGAGTGGATCATCAAATTCATCTTGCAAATCAGGAGAGTTTCTATAGAGAATGCGGATTTTTTGTTCTACTTTTTCACCATTATCGTAATAACCATAAAACCAGGGAATTTTGACAACATCGTCCTGTCCTTTTATTTTGCATTGATCCTTATACCATTGATCTAATTCCCAAACTACAGGATTGTTCGGGGAGTTTTTCCTCAGCATCATAACACTTGCGCCGTTGTCTACACCAGAAAAATGATGAAAACATAAGGGCTCGCCATCTACAGATATCCCTTCAGAAATAGAGCCTGTGACTTTGCGGGTGGTGTAATTCCAAGTCGCCACATTGTAAATTGCTTCCCTAACGATTCTTAATTTTGGAAAAAATACTGGAGCAAAATCCATCCATCTTTGATCCGTGAATAGTCCCATTGGAATATTATCTTGGCAAAAATTCGTCAAACGAGCTGCCCACCAATCAACTAAAGCATTGCCTTCAATATCATTTTTAACTCCGAGAAAGCCAAGGTTATAGACACCATGCTTTAAGCTTGATATTTCGTTATCAATTATTGCTTCCAATTGCGCTTCTGGTTTACACACATGGGGCGTTAATAAACTACTGCTCTCCTCCAACATGTCTATAAGGCTATCAATTTTAGAAAACAAAACGGTATCTGGATCAAAGTAAAAAACCGCCTTACTGGAGTATTTTTTCAATACATATTGAAAACAAAATGGTTTCACGGCCGTACATAACTCAACTACGGAGTGTTTAAATATCCATGCATTACTAAGATTCAGGTCGAATGGCGTTATAACACTATCAAAAGGCTCATTGCCCAAATCAAACCATGCTGGTAAAACATCCGACAGCATCAGATGCATTCTAATTTCAGGGTGAAACTTCTTAACGGAATTTGCCAACACTCTTGCCTTTGCAAGGTAATTCAGATTGACGCTGGTGAATATATCTATCATCTATCAAGCCAACCTTTGTAGTATTTTGTTTGTTTTTTTCAAAATGAATTTCTCAACACGGTGAATATTCCATATAACTCTATGGTTTGTAACAATTTCATTCGTCAGCCTGATCGAATCTAACACTGACATTTCACATCTGTTATTTAAAAAGCTCAACTTCCACTGCTCACATATTTTATTAAACACCGGATGTCCACTCAGTTTTCCGCCATATACTAAGCGTATTGAAAAGCGCGATAAAAAGGTGTTTCGAAATATATCCGTAACGATCTCATCAAATAAACTTTGATCAAAGAACGTCGGTATTTCTGACTGCTTAGCCCGAGCTAAAAAATAATAGTCGTCATGCTCTTTGTTTCTAATACCCACCTCTTTTTTCTCAGCGGGTTTTCGATACATGCTGGTAACGGTATCTATAAAAACAAACTCCGATTGGCTTGCATATCGAGCCCATAAATTCCAATCTTCTAATCTTTGTAACTCGCTATCAAACCCGCCATGAGTCTCAAATAATTGTTTACGAAACAATACCGATTGAATTGGGAGATAATTATTTGCAAACAAGGCACCTCTACTAAACTCACGCCTATAAAAAATTCGAGGGGCTTTATCCGTATATAAAAAAGGGGTGTAGCTATGAATCTGAGATTTAACTTCATGGGACACCGAATATGCGGCACCTGCGTTAACATTGTTTTCAAGCGCCCCAACTAAAATACTCAAGTGATTGGGATAAAAAATGTCATCATCATCAAGGAAGCAAATAAAATCACCCGTTGCTTTGGTAAGACCCAAGTTTCCTGCTGTGCATCTATTAGCCTCATCCTGTTGATAGTATTTCAGTTCGCAACTTCTCCAGTTTTTTGTTGCTACCCAATCTCCTAAACCATTTGAACCATTCTCGACTAACACTATTTCAATATGTTTATGATGTTGATCTAAGACGCTATTAACTGCTTGTTCTAAACAGCCAATTCTCGATACCCCGGTTCTCATGATTACACTAACTTTGTTATTCATTACCGGGTTCTCAATTTAATTTTGCGAATAACCCTAAAAATGCCAGAATTTAATTGATGATTTAATGTCTTTTTTTCTATCAATAATTGCTCTTTTATTGCATGTAACTGATCACGCTGGGTTACTAATATCTTAGTTTCGGCAAATAATTTTTCATTTACGGCAAATGCCTCATCACGTTGGGATAACAATAATTTAGTTTCAGCAAACAGTTTCTCATTTAAAGCAAATGCTTCGTCGCGTTGGGATAACAATAATTTAGTTTCAGCAAGCAATTTTTCATTTAAGGTAAATGCTTCGTCGCGTTGGGCGGCTAACAATTTAATGTCATTTGTGCAAAGTAAAAGCTGGCCTTCTTGTTCACAAGCTATTTGACTGAGGTTGTAATAAGGTAGTTGCGAATCAGAATACCAATTTAAACATTCGCTTAATGGGCGACCACTGACTTTTGCCTGAATGATGGCTTCTTTATCCGCGAAAATATTAATATCATTTTCATCTGCCTCCAAACCGGCCGCTTTAAAAGCAGATATAAAAAAAGCCATCCGAGTTTGATATTGATGACTAGATTCACCAAACCGTGACACCGATTGAACAAGCAAAAGTAATGTTCTAAAAATTAACCATCCAACCGGCATATCATCGCTTAGCTCCCATTCTTTATCAATAAAATGAACTGATTGATCAGTTCCGATAACAATATTTTGAGGAACCATATCAAAATATTGCCCTGAAATCGGGGAATGCACACTATTTATATCAAAATTGTTTGAATTAGTTGAAGCCAAGGAGCGAATCAAATCCAAATATCGCATTAGAAAATGACCTACATTTTCGATGCTCCAATCTTTTTGAGTTACGATTTCAATTAGCTCAAGGGACAATAATTTGCCAAAACTATACTTAGCTTTTGGGGGAATACTGAATTTTATGTCACCGTTGTTATGGGCATTTTGCGCACCAGAATCAAGCATTCGATACTGAAGTTCAACCTCATTACAATCTGTTTTATAAAAAACAGTTTCCTTACAATAACAGCTTTCTCGGCTCGTACTAAAATGATAGGCCAAAATCGTAGGACACTTTTCTTGGGCAGGAAGTTTTGTGGCTACAATAAGAAAAGAATTAGCCAAATCAAGACCTATCCCATTTTTTATGATTTGAGGCCAAACAAGTTCTGGTGAAAATCCTAAATATTTCGGCAACTGTGGATCGCTTCGTACACTTTGCCAAGCAAAGGCAGCCGCATCGAAGAATTCAAAAGAAAAACCACTTTCAGTTACAATTGAAATAGGTAATTTGTAGTCAGGAAAAGGGGCTAAAAATTCAGTTTCGCTAAACCCTGCTTGGTTTAACAAATCTGTTAATACCTTACGTCCAAAAGTTTGCGGCTGGTTCTCCCGGTAGCGACCCTCAATACCGTACATCGCTACGTCTAAATGATCCTCGGGTACACCTGCGAAATATTTTAATCCTAACTGATTTTCGATAGCAATGATTAACTTACCTTCTGGCTTTAAGAGTGACTGCGCCCTTTGTAACATTGACAGGGCAGGATTATCCCCTGAAGTAAATAAATTAGCGTATTCTAGTACGCCAATTAAGGTGATGACATCAAATTTCTTATCACATTCAAATTGATCAAAACGCTCAGCAACTACTTCCACATTTTTTAAATCACGCGTACGAGAGCGCGCAATCGTGGCTCGACGATATGATCCTTCAAGCGCGATTACATTCGCATTACTTTCACCTAAATATCGAGTAATTGCACCACAACCAGCGCCAATCTCTAAAACATCTGCCCCATAAAATATATCTTTAAAAGGTCTCAGGATATTTACGCGAGTGGAACTGAGATGATAAGTGGATGACCAATTTTTACAGTGCTGTTTTAAATCCTTTGAAAAGACACTAACATCAGCAGCATTCTTTACAATCTTGCTGATACTAGCCTCAATATGATCACCATCATTGTAAGCAATTGCTTCAAATCCTAACCTATGCCAAATTTGAAAATCAGTATTAAAGACATAACCCGATGAACTCAGTAACTCTTTCATAATCATGCTAAATCGACCTTAAGTGAGCAATCGAGATCAATTAACCCAAAAAAAGAATTGTTCGGATTGACATGAAAATGTATAGCATCATAACGGCGGTCATTGGGAACAACCTCTTCACCGTACTTTGATGCTACCCCCAATGAAATAAAATAATCCCCTGAAGCAAGTCGGCATAAAAATGTAGCTTCAACAATGATAGCGCTGCCTTTTTTACCGATTAAATTAAGGTTCTCCACATGTAAAGTCTCGGAGTTAACACCATAGACTGTAACGCCTTCTTTTGTTTTTACGGTAATACCCAAAATGGGTCTAACCAAATCAGTTAAGAATTTAACAGAAAATCCAAGTCTGATTGTTTGCCCAATAAATATATTAGAAGGGTATAGAAGCTGATCAGCCATTAGATAAAAATCGAGTATTGCAGCCCGTCCATTCCCCCATCTATATTCGTGTGAATTATACCCAGGGCGGCTGGCAAAAAAATCCTCAGAAATACTGATTATATGCTCAATATCTTTGGTTAATGGCGGACAATCAGGATTCTGCGCAGCTTGGATAAGGTCGTTTTTTCGGGGCTCCTTTCCAAACAATAAATCCATATACCGATTAACAACGTTACGAGGATTTCCCGAATACAATTGTTTTCCTTCATTTAACAAAATAGCATGTGAACAGTGCGTGACGATTTGCTCGCTGGAATGAGTCACTAATAAAATACTAGTCCCATTATTTTTAAGCTGTTTTAATCGTTCAAAACATTTTGCTTGAAATTTTGCATCACCTACGGCTAGTGCTTCATCAACAATTAAAATTTCTGGATCAACTTGCGATTGGACGGCAAAAGCTAATCTAACGATCATCCCGCTAGAATAAGTTTTTACTGGCTGTCCAATAAAATCACCGATATCAGCAAACGCAACGATGGCATCATAACGGGCATCAATTTCATCTTGTGTAAGACCCAACACCGCAGCATTCATATACACATTTTCGCGTCCGGTAAACTCCGGGTTAAAGCCAGAACCTAATTCTAGCAGTGCGGCAATCCGTCCATAGGTTTCAACAGCACCACCTGTCGGAGTCAAGGTTCCACAAATAATCTGCAATAATGTAGATTTTCCAGACCCATTACGTCCAATAATCCCTACCGTTTCACCTTTTTTAATTTCAAACGAAACATCTTTTAGCGCCCAAAACTCTTTGTAATATTGCTTTTTACTACCCAAAAAACCTTGCAGCAAACGTTGATGAGGCTTATCGTAAATCTGATAACATTTGCTCAATCCCTGTACACGAATAGCAATATCATCTTTTGATGACTGCGTTGTTTGTGATGGCATATCAGAGGACATCGGCAAATCCCTGGCGGGTTCTTTGAAACACCACAAAACCTAACCAGGCGACAATCGCGCTAATAATAATAGCTACTGCAAGTCCATTCCAATGAGGTAATTTACCCCACATTAAAACATCTCTGGCTTGTTCAATTATGAAGGTCAGGGGATTTAAATACATGGCTAGTTTAAATTTTTCAGGCAAACGGTCTGCCGAATAAAATACCGGGGATAAAAACATCAGGATCATGGTAAAAACCCCCGTCATCTGGCCTATATCCCTTAAATAAACCCCTAAAGCCGCTAAAACCCAAGCTAACCCCATGGTAAAGAACACCAACGGCAGCAAGACTAAAGGGATAAATGCCACCGTCCAATGTAACGAGTGGTTAACTACCAAAAAGAATATTGCCCAAACGCCTAAACTAATTAAAGTGTGAAATAAAGTCCCGCCCATCGCCACCCAAGGGAGTATTTCCAAGGGAAACACGACTTTTTTAACATAGCTGACGTGGCTTAAAATAATACTCGGCGCCCGCCCTATGCACTCAGCCAGCAAGCCATGAGTGATCATGCCTATGAATAAGGCTAAGGCAAATTCGGTTTGGCTATTCGAAGTGGTGTTCCAACGTGCATTAAATACCACACTAAACACGAAAGTGTATACCGCCAACATTATCAGAGGGTTAAAAAATGACCACGCTAACCCCAATACTGAACCTCTATATCGTCCAATAACATCGCGTTTCGCCATTTGATAGATCAGCTGCCGGTTTTTAATGATACTGCGCAGCATTTCAAGCGGGCTGGTGGAAAATTTTTTATGTGGATTCAAACAGCGTTCCTATCTTTGCGATTACAAAATAAAAAACATGCCAACTTACTAGCAACTATATCAGTTAAAACAATCTGTAACTTGTATTCGCCATCAAAACTGACTGCTCCATGTTATAGTTAAAAGTATTATTAAGTTCAGCCTTACATCGATTCTTCATTTACCTTTTAGTGTTTTAACCATTCTCAGTGTCTATATCTACCATACCGCCCTCGACTGCCAATAGTTGTGCCATTATTGTCACCTATAATCCGGACTCAGACTTCTTTGAACGTTTACAACTTATTTGCAAGCAGTTTAATTTTGTGGTTATAGTCGATAATGGCTCGGAACAAGATTTTCAAATGCAATTGCAACAATATTGTCAAAAAACAACCTCCACAACGCTTAAACGTATCCTAAACCCTGCTAACAAAGGCATTGCAAAAGCCTTAAACCAAGGCATTGAGCTTGCCAATACTTACAAATTTTTATGGATCATTACTTTCGATCAAGACACCCTGATTTATCCGGAACTTTTGCCCGAATTAATCACTATTTACGATCAACTCACCCTAAAACCGGTAATTATTGGCTGCAATTATTTCCATGCAGCCTTAAATAGACCCGCCATTATCCCACAGGAGCAGCAAAAGTATGTTGAACGTAAAACTTTAATTACCTCTGGCACTTTAATCTGGTCAAAGCTACCGGAACTGATTGGCGATTTTCGGGAAGATTATTTCATTGATTCAGTCGATCATGAATATTCGCTGCGCGTTCGCCGACATGGCTACCCCCTTTGGATGAGTACTCAAGTACTGATGCGCCACAGCATCGGCACATCGACTACCTTCCATCGCCCGGCATTGTTTAAAATACCGGAACACAGCCCCTTAAGGAAATATTATATTACGCGCAACTGTTTAACGACGGTTTTTAGTTATTTTTCCCAGGAACCCTTATGGGGTAGCAAGCAGATCGCCCGCTTAAGTGTAGAATTTTTAACTATTGTGCTCTTTGAGTCCTCAAAAATTCAAAAAATAGCCGCGATGGGCTTAGGCGTTTTGCATGCGCTAACCGGCAAAATGGGTGAATTACAACATCATGCGTGGATTAGGGAGAGCCATGACCGATAAACCTAAAAAAAACCTGCTAATTCTAGGTGTTTACCCGGAATCAGAGGGTTATCCCAATATTAAATATCGCCTGGAAGATTTAACTAAACTTGAAGATTTTTCAGTTTCAATATTGCACTGCACCATTTGGCAGAACAATATCTCTAACCAAAAAATTCTCTATTTGCTATTGACGAGCTGGCGCTTTATAGCAGCGCACTTAATAATCGTTATAAAGTATTTGAAACACCCTTTTAAAGAACTGGTTTATATTCCCTACCCGGCGGTTTTTATCAGTGTATTACTGTCGTTTTTACCCAAATGCTACCGTCCTAAGCGTTTAGTTTTAGATGCGTTCATTTCCCTTTACGATACGATTTGCATTGATCGCAAGTATTTTCCGCGCCAGCACCTTTTCGCAAAACTATTATTTTATCTGGAGCAACGCGCGTATCGAAATTGTGCGGCGGTTATCGTCGATACCGAGCAAAGCGCACTGTATCTAAGCCAATTATTTAGCTTACCTCTCAAACTATTCGTTGCTGTGCCCTTATCAACCAATGAACATTATCTACCTGCTCCTGCGTATTCCACCCCATCCCCCCTAAAAACTTTCCAAATCTTATTTATTGGAACCTTCATTCCTTTACATGGCATTGAAGTTATTTTAAGTGCGGTTAAGTTGTTATCAGGCCAAACCAATCTTGTTTTTAAAATCATTGGCAATGGTCAAATGGCGCCTTTGGTTACTGACTTTATTAACACCCACCCCCTCAATCTAATCTGGATTAAAGAATGGCAAAACCAAAGCCAATTGTTTGCAGCCATCCAAGAGGCGGATATTTGTTTAGGTATTTTTGGCAGCACTGCAAAAACCCAACGCGTTTGCCCTTTAAAAATTTATCATTACGCCGGGTGCGGACGGGCAATCATAACGGCGGAAACCAATTGGATGCGGGCCAATACCCTTAATCAGATAGCCCCCCCCTTTGTTCTAGTTCCTCAAGGATCTGCTGAAGCACTGGTAAAAGCGATTAATGATTTAGTATCCCACCCGGAGCAAATCTTACGTTATGCCAATGCAGCACAGCGCTTTTATAGGCAATCACTCTCGAATCAACAAGCGCTTAAGCAATTACTCCCCGTTTTTCTTAATGCAAATTAAGCAAAACCGTCAATTTCAAAATCAAATTTTCAATCAAGTTGTTACGCTGAATTTTAGTCTGCTGCAAAAAGCGATATCGGCCTAAAAAATTGCCTGAAGTTCTTAACTGCAATAATTCTATGATCAACTGCCGCTTTATGGTTGGCAATTCAGGATAGGTTTTCAGGAAATACTCAGCTTGCCTTAACGACTGTAAACCTTGTTTATCACTTAAAATATTACGCAAAAATCGGGACGATTTCATCAGCAATTGGGGTAGGCGTTTATCCCAACCAACTACATTGCTAGCATGTTGCCGATATAAAATGCCCGGCTCAGCGTCATAAAATACTTCACCAAACGCCGCCGCTACTAAATAAGCCCACCAATCGTGCATCATCATCTGTTCAGGGTTTGCGGCTAACACTTTTTGCCTGATAGCCTCACCAAAAACCATCGTGCAACCAATCGCTGAATTTTCAATTAAGGCATTTTCAAAGCCAAAAAACTTAGGTATAGATGAAAAACCCAATCGATTCAGCTCACTATCGGTATATTCCAAGCGACTGCAATATAAAGCCAATGCGGGATCGGGCATTGCATTCAATTGACGTAAAGCATTCTCAAGTTTCATCGGCTGCCAAACATCATCCTGATCACAAAACGCATAAAATTGTTTAGGGTTACTGGGGCATTGCTTTAGCAAGTGATAAAAACTGTTGATGACCCCCAGATTATTCCCTTCAAGAAGGGTCATATTGGAATATTTTTCGGCGTATTTTTTTAAAACTCCTATAGTTTGATCGGTTGAACCATCATCCCGAACTAAAACTGAAAAATTTTCATAGGTTTGCCGATAAAGGCTGCCGATCAATTCATCTAGGTATTGCTGACCATTAAAAGTGGACAATAAAATTACGGCAGGCTGTGTCAAAGTCTTTATATCCCATTTAGAAACTTGCTTGAGGCAATTTGAATTACCGTTACTTATACCAAAAAATCGGTGCTACAACTCAAGGTTTTTTTAAAAGCCCTACCCTAAAAATTCGACAATATGCTCTGCGCGCCACAGCGCGCCTCATGGAAGATTTTTGGACCTCCCTGTCACAAAAATCGATTCGCCACGCGGCGAATCGATCTAGCCCCGCTTCGTCCTGCGTCCGCCTCGACTACGTACTACGCTTCGCTACCTACTACGTCAAGGCTACCACAATGACTCTACGGCTCTTCGGGATAAAATGCTTGCCTCCCTCGCGCGCTATCGCGCACGTCGGATTGGCGCATTTCCCTTCGCCTACCGGGGACTAAAAAACATCACTTCGCTCACGCTCCGTTTCCATGTTTTTCAGCGCATGTTAAACCCTCACGATGATCACATAAATAAAAAGCAACTGATTCTGGAGTATGAATAAATACGACTATTTATAATAATTAGTTTTTTTTGGTCTATATTTATAAGGTGGCTTTTATCATAAAAATTAATTTGGGTATTCTGGTCTAAAAAATCTTTAAAGTAGAGAATTTATGTTTGTCATTATCGGTTACATTATCGTTGTAGGTGCAGTTGTCGGGGGATTTGTCGCTTCAGGGGGGCATGTCGCGGTACTCTTGCAACCCTTCGAAATTCTTATTATTTTTGGCGCCGCTTTAGGCGCATTCATTAGTGGTAACTCAATCACTAATATTAAAAGTTCTCTCTCTGCCGCCACTGGTACGCTCAAACCATCCAAACAAAATAAGGCCTACTACAGTGAATTAGTGTTGGTATTTTTTGCACTCAGCCAAACCATCCGCAAAGAGGGCTTGCTCTCCCTGGAAGGAATTATCGAAGATCCAAAAAGCAATCCTATCTTCACCCCTAAAATACTCGCTGACCATCATTTGATGGATTTTATCTGTGATAACCTTCGGCTGCTGGTGGTCGGTATTGAAGAATATCAACTTGAAGAACTAATGGATCAGAATCTTGAAGTCCACCATGAAGATGGACACGCCCCTATTAAAGCGGTGCAACGCATCGGAGATGCAATGCCTGCATTTGGTATCGTCGCGGCGGTAATGGGTGTGGTACATACCATGGGTTCTCTCCACCTACCCCCCGCAGAGCTGGGTAAATTAATTGCGGCGGCCTTGGTCGGAACCTTTCTGGGTATTTTAATTTCCTATGGTTTCATCGCGCCAGTTGCCTCCACCATGGAAGAACGGCTTGAAGCGGAAGGCAATGCGTTTAAATGTGCCCAAAAAGGCATTATGTGCTGTGCCAAAGGCATCTCACCACCAATGACTGCTGAATATATGCGCGCCATGATCAGTGCCAGCATGCGCCCCAGCTTCTCAGAATTAGAAGCGCAATTAAAAGCAACAAAAGGTTAATTTTCAGTATGGCAACGCAACCGATTATCATCAAAAAAGTCAAAAAAAATAAAGGTCACGGTCATCATGGCGGTGCCTGGAAACTGGCCTACGCGGACTTTGTCACCGCGATGATGGCTTTTTTTCTGTTAATGTGGCTGTTAGGTTCCACTTCAGAAGACACCAAAAAAGGGATTTCTGACTATTTTGACAACCCTACTAAACTTTCTTTAATGGGCGGCGACTCGGTTGGTAACCGAACCAGTGTTATTCAGGGGGGAGGATCAGATTTAGATTCACAAGAATCAGGACAGGTTAATCATGGGCAAATGCCAAAAGTTGATGAGGCTGATCCTGCTGATATTACCCAAGTTGAGCTTGAAAAAGCCCAGGAAAAAATGGATTTAGCCCACCTTGAAGATCTTAAAGAAAAAATTCAAACCATGATTGATGCGAAGCCGGAATTAAACGAATTTAAGGAGCAAGTCAAACTGGAAACGACCCCTGATGGCTTAAGGGTGCTTATTATCGACAGCCAAAACCGGCCTATGTATAAAATAGCCAGTGCGCAAACAGCGCCGCATATCCGCTTGATTCTAAAAGAACTGGCACCGGTTATTAATGGTTTACCCAATAAAATCAGCATCAATGGCCATACCGATGCGCTACCGTTTCCTGATAATCAAACGGGATACACCAACTGGGAACTATCCAGTGACCGGGCCAATGCCGCCCGTCAAGAACTGGTAAAAGGCGGACTTGCAGAGGAAAAAATGTTACGGGTTATTGGGCTGGCCTCCAGTGTGCCCTATAACACTAAGGATCCATTAGATCCCATGAACCGACGTATCTCGATTATTGTGATGAACAGGAAAACGGAAGGGGAAATTTTAAAGGGGATGGGGAGCGAACCTATTAGTAAACCCATAAAGTCCCTTTAATATTGGGTTATTGGATGGATATATTCGGTCAATCGGAGATTGATTTAGTGTGGAAAATCCAGCGGATTACTTTTTAAGGGCTCTAAAAGCCCCTTTTCACTTGTCCAATAGGGGAGGAGGTCAAACCTCCCCTTAAACGCTTTAAAAACGCCTAATAGCTTAAAAAAACCGACCATTAAGCAAGAAATGTGCAACGATACTCCCTGCATATCCTAAAGCAATCACCGGCATCCATTTTAAATGACTGGTAAAGGTATAAATGCCTTTTGCCTGCCCCATTAAACCAACCCCTGCCGCAGACCCCACTGCCAAAAGGCTACCGCCAACGCCCGCGGTTAAGGTTACCAACAACCATTGACCTTGGGATATATCCGGCGCCATAGTCAGTACCGCTAACATAATCGTGCCGTTATCAACAAATGCTGAAGCAATACCTACTAAGATATTGGCGTAAGTGGGATCAATAGCGCCATATAAAAACTGCGAAGTAAGGCCTAAATAACCGATAAAGCTCAAACCACCCACACACACCATAACACCGTAAAAAAACAGCAAGGTATCCCATTCCAGGTTAGCGACTTTCTGAAATACATCAAAAGATTGATCAATGGGTCTTTTATTTAATTTTGCCAAAGCTTCCGGGTTATTCATATATTTCATCGGTGCAAAATGGTCAATTTTCATATTGACTGCATTTTTAACCGCTAACGCTTGCTCCGGATCCACGGTTTTTTGCATGTAATAACTGAAAAAACTTAAATAAGTTAACCCCAGCATCATGCCCGCAGCAGGCGGTAAGTTCAGAAAATTTTCAAAGCAAGTTGCCGTAATGATGGTTAATGCAAATAAAATAATGATCACAAAACCACCCCGCTTCATGGCTTGCGCTTCCAATACCGCAGCGGGCCGTGCATTAGGTATAAAGAAATGCATAACGGCGGCAGGTAAGGCAAAGTTTATAACCGCCGGAATAAACAGTGCGAAGAAGTCTGCAAACGGCACCACCCCTTTTTGCCAAACCAGCAATGTCGTAATATCCCCAAAAGGGCTGAACGATCCGCCGGCGTTCGCCGCCACGACCACGTTAATACACGCTATAGTCACAAAGCGGCGATTGTCTTTACCCATCGCTAAAATAACCGAACCCATCAACAACGCGGTGGTCAAATTATTACATACGGCAGAAATGAAGAACGCCTGAAAACCGGTGATCCAAAATAATTGCCGGTAAGTAAAGTTTTTGCTCAATAACCAGATACGCAGGCTATCGAATACGCCCCGGTCTTCCATGGCATTTAAATAAGTCATGGACACCATAATGAATAAAAACAATTCTATATAACCAACCAGTGTGGCACGAAACGCGGTTCCCACCTGTTCGCTCATACCATGATGGGCATAAACAGCCGCAATTAACACCCAAATCAAACTGGCTGCAAACACCATGGGTTTGGATTTTCGTAAATCGGTTGCTTCTTCAATCATGGCGAAAAAGTAAGCAACCACAAATAATAGCAACGCCAGATAACCCGCCCAGTGCAAGGTTAAATCAAGATGTTGCGGGGCATTATCAATTGCACTTACTTCACCTGCCTGACCTAAAACCGGTAAAAATAGTAAGCCTAATATTGACACAATCTTAAAACAACGCATCGGTTTTCCTTTGTCAGCATAAAATAGGGGAGCTTCATAACAACGGCTTTAAGTCATTTTTATCTAATCAGCTTAACGGGCAATATTGAATAAATCAATAATTCCCCCCAACAGCAAGCATTAAAATTACGGCAACACCCCTGCCAATTCTGTACTAAAGTCCGCTAAGATAGCATTCATTTTCGCTACCATTTCAGTAGTATCTTGACTGGTTAAGGGTTGTTGAATTTTAGAGTGTCCCTGCGCGAGGTTTTTTTCCAAGCGGTCATCCCTTATGGACCAAACCGCTTCAAAATAAACGGCTTTGCCAGGATGCGCTTCAAACTGAGTCACTTCAATGACAATGCGGGTATCAACCTGACCAAATGCCGCCCAAGGATAAGCATGTAAAATATGCTTAGGCTTTAAAATACCAATATTACGCGCGACTACACGGGTAATATTATCCAACAGGGGCTCTGCCCACTGCTGAGTATCCGCCACTTGAATCCCTTGCTGCGCGCTACGGGTGACGATAGCCCTGCGATTAAGCAAGGCTGGCAAAGCAATAGGGCCAATCCCAATCACATGAGAATTTTTAGTAGTATCAACACTGGCTGCGGGAGCTGTTAACAGCGCATCCAAAGTATAAAATTGCGTTGGCGGGGTGCTGCTACAGGACAGTAAAGTGAATGCCAGTGCTACTATCAATCGTTTTTGCATGACCTCTCCTTAAGGCTGTTGTTTACCACGGATAACCGAGTCTGGATGTTGCTCCAAAATATCCGCCATTTGCCTGACAGAACTGGCGGCTTGCGTAAGCTCCAATAACATTTGATGCAACTGATACTGCATATCTGAACCGGGTTTTAAGGTGCTTAAAGTTTGCTGTGCGGCACTTAAGGTTTGATCAGCCGAGGTCAAGGTTCTACCGGCTTTATTAATAGTATGATCGGCAGTAGTCAAGGTAGATTTTGCACTGTGCAGCATAGTAGTCGCGGCAGCAGAAGTAGTTTGCAGGCTTTGCAACGTTTTATTCAGTTCTGCGGTCAATTCATTCAACGGTAGTTTCGAGAGCTTATCCATAATCACTTTGGCAGAGGTGGAAAACTGATCTAAAGAGCTGGCGGTGGTCGGAAATTCCGGGTATTTGCCAATAGTTAAAATTTCCCGCGGCTTACTTTCGGGATAAAAATCTAGGTCAACCAACAATTGCCCGGTTAATAAGCTACCGGTTTGCAACTGGGCACGTAAGCCTTTTTTGACTAACGCGGTAACCAATTCGTGATCGCTGATTTTAAAGTCACCATGAAAATCTCCATGAATACCTTTGATCCGATCCAGCTCCAGTTCGATTAACACAGGGATACGAATAGCGGTGGAATGTTCATCGACCTCAACATTAATTTTCTTTACCTTACCAATGGTAATACCCCGTAACTGCACTGGCGCGCCTTCAGCCAACCCCCGAACGGAACCACTAAAATACATTACATATTTAAGGGAATTTTGATAGGTTATTTGCGTGGTTTGTTCATAACTGTTAAACAGCTCAAACGCCGTATTATCCGGCATAATGCTGTCTGCATTATCTTCCTGCGATGCTTCAAAGGCTATACCGCCACTTAACAAGGACACCAACGGTGCCGTTCGTACCTTAAAGCCTTCAGCGCCTGCCGAAACGTCAATACCGCCATCTTTCCAAAAGTGGGTGTTTTTGCGTACAAAGCGGTGGTAAGGCGCGTTAATAAAAGCCGACAACTGAATAAGGCCGCCTTCTGCAACCAATTTGTAATTAAGCACTTCTCCAACATTAATGCCATGAAAATGGATAGGGGTACCCGGCCTTAATGATCCCAGGTCGTCGGTTTCCAGCACAAAATACCGGCCATCCTGATTATGTTTAAGTACCGGCGGGTTAGAAAGGCCGGTAAAGTTCGATTGGTCATCACCATCTCCCGGTTGAATTTCGATATACGCCCCAGATAACAGAGTCCCCAAACCAGAGACCCCCCCGAGACCAATTTGTGGGCGCACTACCCAAAATTGCGTATGTTCATGCAAATAATCTTCGGCACTGTGATTGATTTGTGCGGTTACCAATATAGTTTTTAAATCTTGATCAATAGTAATGGCAGTAACCTTACCGATTTCAACATTTAAAAAACGGATTTTGGTTTTATCCACCTCCAAACCTTCTGCAGTAGGAAAGCGAATGGTAATGACCGGGCCTTTTTCGTGAATGGATTTAGCGACCAACCAAACGCTGACCAGAAAAGCAATAATCGGCAGTATCCACACCAACGGCAATTCACGGCGTTTGTTTAAGGAAAGCGGGGCAGCGTTGTAATCGGGTTGTTCCATAATTATTGCGCTCCCAGACGATCCCACAGTAAGCGGGGATCAAAACTATTAGTGGCTAACATGGTCAATACCACCACGCCTGCAAATGCCGTGGCAGCTGATCCTGCCAGCACTTGCTCCAGGGCTTCTGAACTGACGATGGAGACTAAAATTGAAATCATGAAAATATCCAGCATAGACCAGCGTCCCACAAATGCAATCATCCGATAAACCAGCGCCAGTAAACGCATATTCCGCTGCCAACGATACCGTACTGCCCACAACAAAATAAGCAGCCCCAGCATCTTAATTAAGGGCACTAAAATACTGGCAATAAACACCAGGATAGCAATCGGGATCATGCCACTATTGATAAGGGAAATAATGCCGCTGATGATGGTGTGCTGCTCAGGAACCCCAAACTTGGTGACAATCATAATCGGAAAAACATTGGCGGGGATATACAGAACAAAAGCACTGCACAATAACGCGGCAGTACGTTGAAAACTGTTGGGTAGCCGTGTATGCAACTGCCCGTCGCACCGGGGACATGGCGCCAGATGCTTGCCTTCCAAGGCAATAGCAGACAATTGTACAATGCATCCGCACTGATGACAGCGTATTAAACCTTGTTTTAAAGCCGATTTTTTATTGGAAAAGCTCATGGCATCAACGGTTAAGGTGATTATGTTTACTGTTTGACTTGTTTAAGGCTTCGATCCGTCGCCAGAATAAATATTCATCCAGACTGCTCGTTAACATAACGATCACCAGCAATAAGGCAATAAAGGCCGCCAAGCCTAAGCCAAATTTTAGCTCAGTTCGAGAAGCCAGCTTAACACAAGCCACTATAATGCCCAGGGTATAAACTTCCAGCATTGCCCACTCATCCAGATGTTGTAACGTACGCATCCAAACGTTTAAATACCGGTGCGGCCTATGAAAATATAAATGCCCACTGATTAATAACGACAAGCTGATTTTTAAAAAAGGAAAAGCCATACTCGCCAAAAACACCAAAATGGCCACCCCCCACAAGCCTTCAACATACAAAGTGCTTACCCCTGACCACAAAGAAGCTTCCTGCGCGTTGCCCAGCACCAGGATACCCACCAGCGGCAGTAGATTAACCGGGATAAATAAGATCAACCCCGTTAAAGATAAAGCAAAGGTGCGTTCGACACTGTAGTGCCGTGGGCGATATAATTGGCATCCGCAACGCGGACAATGCGCTTTAATGCCCACCGCAACCACTTCGGATTTAAGTAATAAATCGCACTGCGGGCAGGCTTCATAAGCCAGCGTATTTAAGGTGTTATCGCGCATACTAATAAATCAGGGATGTCCATGCTTAATTTTAATAATGCCAGCTGTTTAATTTTATCCTGGCTTTTCAATATTATGCCCTAGAAACATAACGATAGTATCCACAAGGTTAAAAAGTACTGCGAAAAGGTAAGCGTCGGATTTAACCCCAATAACCGGAACATTTAACGACCTTCGCCCGAATTTAAATTATTCAATGTCCTCGGATCTTAAGCATGTCTCTAAGCCAGCCCTTATCCCTGCTTAAGCAGGCCCATCAACTGCTTAAGCCCCACCTGCACGATGGCGCCATCAGCATTGATGCCACCGTGGGCAATGGGCATGACACCCTGTTTTTAGCGCAACACACCGCACCCTCGGGCATGGTGTATGGATTTGATATTCAGCCTGCGGCAATCAATACCACCCGCGCCAGATTACAGCAAGCAGGTTTGCTCAATAACGTACAATTAACTTTAAACAGTCATGCGGATATGGGTAAGCACATTCCGCAGCACCTGCGTGGCAAAATTGCCGCCATCATGTTTAATTTAGGCTATTTGCCGGGTGCCGACAAACAAGTCATTACCCAAAGCGATTCAACCTTAGCAGCCCTTAATACTGCACTGTCCTTATTAGCGCCCAAAGGTCTCTTGACCATCCTTGCCTATCCTGGGCATGCCGGTGGAGATACCGAAACTTTAGCAGTGCAAAACTGGAGCGAACGCCTTGCACAAACCTGCTACCGCTGTACCATGCACTTTAGCAACCAGCCCACAACCACAGCACCCAGACTATTAGTGGTTGAAAAGCTTAACTAAAAAACTGCCTAGGACAACTCCAATCTGGTATGATTGCGCTCCCAATTTATGCTTCAGACTACACTATCAATAAAGGACTCCCATGTCAGAATTCAATAATGTTACCGTTTTTAAAAAAGCCAATGTTTATTTTGACGGTAAAGTAACCAGCCGCACCCTGAAATTCGCTGATGGTTCCACCAAAACCTTGGGCTTTATGTTGCCCGGAGAATACACTTTTAATACCGGGGCGGCAGAGTTGATGGAAATTTTGGCTGGTGAATTAGAGGTATTACTGCCTGGCAATCACCAATGGCAACCTATCACTGGCGGACAAGCGTTTAACGTCCCTGCCAATGCCAGTTTCCAGCTTAAAATTCAATCCGGCACCGATTATTGTTGTTCATTTTTATAACCATCATTAATGCAGACTGTCGCGATTTTTGTTGATGTACAAAACATTTACTACACCACCAAACAAGCCTATCAACGGCACTTTAATTACCAAGCCTTTTGGCAACAAGCCACCGCCGGACGGGAGGTCATTAAAGCCGTAGCTTACGCCATCGACAAAGGCGACAGCAAGCAACAAGGGTTTCAGAAAGCCCTCAACACGATAGGTTTTGAGATCAAACTGAAACCCTATATCCAACGCAGTGATGGTTCCGCTAAAGGTGATTGGGATGTCGGCATTACCTTGGATGTAATTGAGTTGGCCGCGTGTGCAGATGTCATTATTTTGCTCTCGGGTGATGGTGATTTTGATTTGCTGTTGAACAAAATCAAACAAACCACCGCTACACAGACCGAAGTCTATGGCGTCGCAGCCCTGACTGCGCAATCCTTAATCAATGCAGCCGACCGTTTCATCGCCATTACGCCTTCGTTGTTATTATAAATCTGGTAGAATACGTCATTATTTTCGCTGTTATTCCTGCACTGTTAGTGCTAAATCCACTGCAAACCCTTTCTGTTTAATACCCTTTTTTACCTTTTAATTCTTTGGAACAAACCCCTTGATCTCTACAGCTAACATCACCATGCAATTTGGGGCAAAACCCCTGTTTGAAAATATCTCTATGAAATTTGGCAACAGCAACCGTTATGGCCTGATTGGCGCGAATGGTTGTGGCAAGTCTACCTTTATGAAAATCTTAAGTGGTGATTTAGAGCCTTCCTCGGGCAACGTCAGCACTGACGCAAATGACCGCTTGGGCGTATTGCGCCAAGACCAGTTCGCTTATGAAGACAAGCGGGTGCTTGACGTGGTTATGATGGGACATACCGAAATGTGGGCGGCCATGTCAGAGCGGGATGCGATTTACGCCAACCTTGAAGCGACAGAAGATGATTACATGCACGCCGCCGAACTGGAATCGGTGTTTGCCGAATATAACGGTTACACTGCCGAAGCACGGGCGGGTGAATTGCTGCTAGGCTTAGAAATCCCTTTAGCACAACACAACGGCCTGATGAGCGCGGTTGCACCAGGATGGAAGTTGCGGGTATTGCTCGCACAAGCTTTGTTCGCCAATCCTGACATCATGCTCTTGGACGAACCGACCAACAACCTCGACATCAACACAATCCGCTGGCTGGAAAATATCCTGAATGAGCGCGATTGCACCATGATTATCATCTCGCATGACCGGCATTTTTTAAACAGCGTATGCACACACATGGCGGACATGGATTACGGCGAACTGCGCGTTTACCCCGGCAATTACGATGAATACATGATTGCGGTCACCGAAGTGCGTGAACGCTTGCTGGCAGGCAATGCCAAGAAGAAAGCCCAAATTGCTGAACTGCAAACCTTCGTCAGCCGCTTTTCCGCTAACGCCTCTAAAGCCAAACAAGCCACTTCCCGCGCCAAACAACTGGATAAAATCAAACTGGATGAAGTCAAACCTTCCAGCCGCGTTAACCCGTTTATCCGTTTCGACCAAGAGAAAAAGCTGCACCGCTTAGCCCTAGAAATCGAAGGCTTGGGCAAAGCCTACGGCGAAAAAGTATTGTTCAAAAACCTCAACCTTATGATTCCCGTGGGTGAACGCGTAGCCATCATTGGCCCCAACGGGATTGGTAAAACCACCTTGTTACGCACCATCGTGCGTGACATTGAGCAAGACGATGGCAAAGTGAAATGGTCAGAAAACTCAGAAGTGGGTTATATGGCGCAAGATCATACCAGTGATTTTGCCGAAGGTATTTCGCTGATCGAGTGGATGGGGCAATGGCGCAAACCGAGCGATGACGACCAAACCATCCGTGGTACTTTGGGGCGTTTATTGTTTACGGCGGATGACATTAACAAACCGGTCAAAGTGCTTTCGGGTGGTGAACAAGGACGAATGTTATTTGGCAAATTGATTTTGCAAAAGCCGAATATCATGGTGCTAGATGAACCCACCAACCATTTGGACATGGAGTCGATTGAATCCTTAAACACGGCCTTGGAAAACTACCCCGGCACCTTGATTTTTGTCAGCCATGACCGCGAGTTTGTGTCTTCTTTGGCAACGCGTATTATTGAATTAACACCCAATGGGATTGTAGATTTTAGCGGTAATTATGAGGATTATTTAAGCAGTCAGAGTATTAATTAAGCCTATTCGCTTCGTTTGGTGGTTTCGTGCTATAGCAAACCACCAGACAAGTTACTTCGCTAAAGCTACCGGATAATTGGGATGCTGAGGGTCAACAACCAAATCCATTGCCTCCAAAGGGATGACGCCAATTAGCGGCTCATTACCTAACACCACAGCCTCCGTTACATACGCGCGATTCGCGAACGCAATTTCTATTGGCGCAATTTTAGGCACCTTAAGTTGATGTCCATCTGCAAGCGTAACTGTTTGCCGGCTCACTTCAGTAATATCAAATCCCAGCTGTAAGGCGATTTCTTCGGTCAAACACATAAACGTCGCCCCGGTATCGACCAAGGCGTTAACTTCCACCACTTGACGAGTAAAAAGGCTGGTTAATTTGAGTTCTGGCTAAGTTAAACACTTTTTGTTACCTTTAAATATTGAATATGACTTATCACTTCTAACATGACCCATTTATCCAACGCGGAGTGATTTTTAACGAGAGTATCTATGGATATAGAAACGGCAATTTATAGTTAAATCAAGCATTTACTTTAGTTAATATTTTTTTGGTTAATGTTTCAAAGTGTTCATAACATTTTCGTACCGCATGAAAATGAGCGCCTATTGCACCATCAGCGGGCTTTAGCAAAAAAATAGGTTTTTTAGCTTCCATAGACATGGGAGCAAGGCTATGATAATGCTTCAGCATGGCTAAACAATTACTATCTGTTGCTACTGAAATAGGAGTGCCGCTGCCATCTGTTTTTAATACATTTTGCAAATAAACCTGCGGGATTCTATCCGCCCATTTGATATAAGATTTAACTGGCCTGCTCTCACGGTCAGTATATTGCATGATTAAATAGCCAATAGGCTTCATTATGCCTTGTGGAATAAGGTTTATATCTTTATCCTTCGGGTATTCTGATATACGTTTATTCCATTGACTTTTCCAGTCATTCAACGTTTTCCCTAAATTCTTAATGCCCTGTAAAGAAAATAAATCAGCCGCTACGGGCAATACCACAAACTCACTTGAAATAAGTACTGCTCGATTAATAGCACCTAGGTTAGGCCCCACATCAATTAATATGTAGTCCGCATGACATCTTTGAGCAGCATCTTCTATTAAAGTTTTGAATAATGAAGTAATCTTAAATCCAATGACTTGACCTCCAAGGCATTTTGTCCAAGCATCACTTAATGTATCTTCAAATGCGGAAAGTGATAAATTCCCGACTAACAGGGATAAATTTTCAGCTATTGGCTCAATATGTACGGGCTTATAAGGTTCACCTTCACTTACCGGGATGATCGCATCAAGAACCGTAACTTTTTGTTCTTCTAAAACTATTTCTTCCATTCTTTCGGTTGTTAAAAAAATAGACGAAAGATTACATTGAGGGTCTAAATCTACAGCTAAAACTTTAAATCCAAGTTCTTTTAACATCCATGCAATATGATAAACAGTGGTTGTTTTACCAACCCCACCT
>JBEBJQ010000026.1:0-43769 GCA_040079795.1 Methylococcales bacterium | reverse complement strand
TGCACTCTACCAACAGCTACCTGAGTCCCGTAGGTTTTGAGGCAGGCTTTTATCAACAACTCGCTTCTTGATGTGTCCATTTTTTCTGGGATAGATCATATGTAATTCCCGCCTCTAAAGCAACATAACCAGTTCACTCCCCCAAAAACTGTTGAATCTGGGATAATGCACATAAAACAGCTCCGTACATGACTAATAACCCAGTATTATAGTAAACTATACCTAATCTTTTGGTACAAAGCCTATGACAGCAACAGCAAACGTTCACCTGCATGAAATTAATAAATTTGGCGCGCAAGCAGAGCGCTGGTGGGATTTACAGGGTGAATTTAAAACCCTGCATGACATCAACCCCTTACGCATTAATTTTATTCAGCAATTTACCAGCCTTACCCATAAACGCTGCATTGATGTAGGATGCGGTGGCGGTATTTTAAGTGAAGGCCTGGCAAAATTAGGTGCTAATGTCACCGGTATCGATTTAAGCGAGGAGCTGATTGATATTGCTGATCTGCACGGGCTTGAATCCGGCATCTCAGTCAACTACCAAAAAATCAGTGCTGAAGAGATGGCAGAACAACAATCCGAACAGTTTGATCTGGTAACCTGTATGGAAATGCTGGAACACGTTCCTGATCCGGCATCCATCATCAGGGCTTGCGCAAAATTGGTAAAACCGGGTGGCATGGTATTTTTCTCTACCTTAAACCGGCAACCGAAAGCCTATTTGCTGGCAATTGTCGCCGCGGAATATTTACTCAGAATGCTGCCGAAAGGTACGCATGACTTTAAAACCTTTATTAAGCCTTCCGAACTCAGCCAGTCGGCACGCGCAGCAGGATTAGAATTACAAGGGATGATCGGGATTGAATACAATCCGTTTAGCAAACGCTTTAGTTTAGGTAAAGATATTGATGTTAATTACATTGCTGCGTTCAAGCGCCCGGAATAATGTCTGCGCCCTTCAAATTATCCTGTGTCCTGTTTGATTTGGACGGCACATTAGTTGATACCTCAGGGGATTTGATCGCCGCACTCAACACCGCACTTATGCAGCATCAACTCCCACAAGTGGAAAGTAAACCAGTTAAACCCTACATTTCTTATGGGGCAGCCGCGATGATTAAACACAGTGTTGCAGCATCTGTTACAGAAAACATCCAAGCAGATATTTTAAAAACATTTTTAGATTACTATCAAAGCAATATTGCCACGCACAGCACTTTATTCACGGGCATATCTGCTACATTGGGCACTATTGAGGCTTTAGGACTCAAATGGGGCGTTATCACCAATAAACGCCAGCGCTTTACCGACCCCTTAATGGCTGCACTTGATTTGACGCATCGCGCCGCCTGCATCATTAGCGGGGATAGCACGCCATACAGCAAACCGCATCCTGAACCGATGTTAACCGCATGCAAACAGGCAGATGTCAATCCAATAGAATGCATTTATATAGGCGATGCCAGCCATGATATTGCCGCAGGACGCGCTGCCAATATGAAAACATTGGCCGCCACTTATGGTTTTTTAAAGCCGGACGATAAACCCGAACACTGGGGTGCCGACCACCTGGTTGCGTCCCCTCTGCACATTAACGATTGGATTAAGGCTGCGGTATGCCATTAAACAAACAGGTTATTTTAATTACCGGCGCTGGCGGCGGTTTAGGCAGTACAGCCGCACTTGCCTTGGCGAAACAAGGTGCGCAGATTATTTTGCTGGATAAAATTATCCCAAAGTTAGAAAAGATTTACGATGCTATTCTCGCCGCGCATGCCCCGGAACCGATTATTTATCCTTTTGACCTGAACGGGGCTAACGAGCAAGATTATCTGGAACTGGCACAACGGATTGCTGAAAAATACGGCGCATTACATGGGTTATTGCATTCAGCCAGCGAGTTTAAGGCCTTCACGCCGATAAGTTGCCTATCCCCGCTTGAATGGGCGCATGGCTTAAACGTCAATCTCAATGCACCATTTTTATTGACTAAAGTGCTACTCCCAACTTTAGAAAAAAGTCCGCATGCCAGCATTGTGTTTACCTCGGACTCCAGCGTTAATAAAGCACCCGCCTACGCTGGCGTCTACGGCGTTGCCAAAATTGCCCTGCATGGCTTTGCCAGCATCCTTGCTGCCGAACTGGAAGCGGGTGAAAAAATTCGTGTCAACACGCTTATTCCAGGTCCAATTGATTCGCCGCAGCGGAAAAAAGCCTATCCCGGCGAAGATAAAACCAAACTCCCAGACTTGCAATCCCTGGCACCGGTTTATCAATATTTGTTTGGTTCAGCCAGTATAGGCATCACTGGTCACACGATTGATGCCCGCACTTTTCACTTATAACGTACTTTTATGGCAGCAGACAGAGAACGCATTACCTTAACCCGCGACGTCAACATTGTGACTATCCCGGACGGCAATCACGGCACCCTTAAACAAGGTGATGAAGTCACCATGCATCAAGCATTGGGCAGTAATTATACGGTGGTAACTGACTACGGCCATATGGTGCAAATTTCAGGCTTGGATGCTGACGCCTTGGGCAAAGAAGTTCACCAGTTGCAAACGCTGGTTTCGGAAACGGATGCTAAAGCGGTTGAAAAAAACTGTTGGGAAGTCATGAAAACTGTCTATGACCCTGAAATTCCAGTCAATATCGTCGATTTAGGATTAGTCTACAATTGTGAAGTCACGCCGGTTGGAGAAGGACAAAACGAAGTACAGGTGCAAATGACCCTCACCGCGCCAGGCTGTGGCATGGGGCCAATGATCCAGGGGGATGTTGAAAAAAATATTCGAGGCTTACCGGGAGTGAGCAAAGTTTATGTTGAAATCGTACTCGATCCGCCCTGGTCGCGCGAAATGATGTCGGAAGTAGCGCAGGTACAGCTAGGATTATACTGAAGGGTAAGTTTAACGGCTGCTAGGTTTTAAGCCTCTGAGGGCAACGTTAACAACCAGCGCCAAAATGCCCCCAAACCAACCTCATCGACTTATCGGGGGCGTCCGTCCAAACATCCCGACTAATCCAGCGGTCTGCCACCGCCGCCAATTGACCATTCAAATAAACCAACGGTAGCTGGTCACGTTGCCAGGGTGGAATGGCGGCTTCTTGATATAAATTCTTCAGTGACTGCCGTCCGTTCCGCCCTACTAACGCAATCTTTTCGCCGCCTTGGCGAAAGCGAACCGTTACTTCGGCCGCTTGCCAAAAGTCACGATTGATCCCATTTTCAGCCACAACTAAGCTTAAGTGACCTAACCCCGCTATTATTAAACTCTGTTGACCTTTTGGCCAGATAATGGATGCTTGTTCAGCGTACGACTTTACAGCGGCTAAAGGTAAACAATAGAGCTGTTTACGATAACGCCGGATACTCACTTGTTGATAAACTAGCTCAGGATCACGCGTTTCCCTTGCCGCTATCACTTGTTCAAACACCGCTGATAAAATGGCTTCCGAAGGCATTTTCAAACCATACGTGTATATCCAATGGCGGATAACCAGACGTTGCTGATAGGCCGAATACTGCCCCAGTTTGGTTAAATCAATTGCCTGTGTTTTTACATTCAACACGGCTGTCAAAACCAAGTCAGTTTGAGCCTGCAATACTATTTGCGCATTCGCACAATGCTTGGCAGACCGCGCGACAGTAGCCGCAACGCCCTTCCAACGCGCCGTTAATAAGGGCAAAACTTCATTGCGTAAGTAATTGCGATCAAATTCATTGCTTTGATTGGTAGGGTCTTCAACCCAAGCCAGTTGGTAATGCCGTGCATACGCAAGAATGTCTTGTTTGGCAACATTTAACAGCGGCCTAAGTGACCGCCCCAGACCTAAACGCGCAACTTCCGGCATCCCCGCCAAGCCCTGCAAACCCGCACCGCGAAACAATTGCAACAACACCGTTTCAAGCTGATCATCCCGATGTTGCGCTAACAACACGACATCATCGGCCGAAAGTAAGCCTGCAAGCGCTTGATAGCGGGCATCGCGGGCGGCTTCTTCAGGGCTAACGCCAATCGCTGCATTTGCATTTACCCGACAACAAACAAAACCAACCCCTAACTGTACTGCCACCCTTTCGCAATGCGTTGCCCAATCGTCTGCCACTTCCTGCAAACCATGATGCACGTATACCGCAATCAAGCTTGAATGTAATTCAGGAATTTTCGCACATAAATGCAGCAGCACATGGGAATCCACCCCGCCGCTGTAGGCAACGAAAATCCGATTTAGTTTACCCAGACTATTTAAAGTGGAGGCAATAACGTCTGGCGCCAGCAAATGCAAATGCCTATTGCTTTAACTTTGGCACAGCACTTAATAACTTTTGCGTATAGCCATGCGTCGGCTGATTAAGGATCTGGGCTACAGAACCATGCTCAACTATTTTGCCTTTGAACATAACGGCGACATCATCTGCCAGTTCAGCAACTACACCAAAATCATGGGTGATAAATAAATAACTCACCTTGGTTTCCTGCTGAATTTTCTTTAGTAGCTGAATAATTTGCGCCTGCACTGACACATCTAAGGCACTGGTTGGCTCGTCACACACGATCAATTTAGGCTCCACCGCTAAAGCCCTGGCAATACAGATCCTTTGCCGCTGCCCGCCGGAAAATTCATGTGGGTACCGGCTTATCGCTGTCTCAGGCAGCCCAACTGCGGTTAAAAGTTGCCTTACCCGCTGCTGACGCTGTGCCGCATTAATCTCAGGGTGTAAAGCTTGCAAGCCTTCAGCAATGATATCACCTACCAACATGCGCGGATTCATGGAGGAAAAAGGGTCTTGAAAAACAATTTGCATGCTTGCACGCTGTTTGCGTAACGCACCCCCTTTAAGCTGATCCAAAGCCAAGCCATCTAAAGTCACCTTGCCGCTACTACCCTCAATTAAATTCAATAAACCCTTACCTAACGTGGTTTTACCGCAGCCGGATTCACCGACCAACGCCAACGTTTTACCTTGTTGTAAACTAAAACTAACCCCATCCACGGCTTTCACATAATCGACGATGCGTTTAAATATCCCTTTGCGAATCGGGTAATACACTTTGAAATCATTGACTGCTAATAATGGCGTATGTTCTTCTGCAAGGCGATTATTGCAACTTTCTAAACGTGGCAACGCGGCTAACAACTGACGGGTATAAGCATGTTGTGGATTTTGAAATAAACCGGGATTACTACCGCTTTCAACCAGTTTACCGCGCTGCATCACCGCAATGCGGTCAGCAATATTCGACACCAGCGCCAAATCATGACTAATTAACCACAACGCCATATTGGTTTGCTTTTGAATATTTTTAAGTAACTGTAAAATCTGCGCCTGAATAGTGACATCCAATGAAGTTGTCGGTTCATCCGCGATTAATAGTTCCGGCTCACCCGCCAACGCAATCGCAATCATCACCCGTTGGCGTTGCCCACCGGAGAGTTGGTGCGGATACTCCATCATTCGCCGCTCAGGTTCCGGCAACTCTACCTGCTGCAATAATTCCAAAACCCGTTGCTGGTTTTTTTCAGCACTGTAATCAAAATGAATTTGTAGCACCTCAGCAATTTGCTGCGCAATGGTCATCACCGGGTTTAACGACGACATCGGGTCCTGAAAAATCAATCCAATGCGCTTGCCACGAATGCTGCACAGCTCCATTTCGGAACGCGCTAACAGATTATCACCTTGCAGGTTAATGGCAGTGGCGGTCAGTTGCGCGTTATTGGGCAATAATCTTAAAACTGATAAGGCGGTGATGGATTTACCAGAGCCAGATTCACCAACTAAAGCAAAGGTTTCACCGGGGTATATTTCGAAGCTGATATCGTCAACTACGGTTTGCTGGTGGTTGAAGGTGACGCTGAGGCCTTGGATTGACAATAGGGAGTTATTCATAAGGTATCAGTTTGGCACACAAGATTGTTGCAATAAATCAGCTAATGCCTGGCGCGTAAATTGGCGAGTTGTTACCATGATTACCCACTCATAGAGCTGGGCATTGGTCATGCAGGGTTTATATTGATTTGCACTTAAGAAAACCAGCATACAAGCCGTTGCCGTGCGCTTGTTACCATCTAAAAAAGGATGGTTAATAGCAATGGAAACGCAATACTGGGCGGCGACTTGAAAAATATCTTCCGTGTAATGCCAAGTCTGTTCGGCAGCACCCAGTGCAGATTCCAGCAAGCCCTCATCCCTTAAATGCGCGGCACCACCGAATCGTTCAATTTGTTGTTGATGAATTTTCAATACCAATGCTTTAGAGATAAAAAACAAGTCATCCATTACTGGGCTAATTTTTCAAAGGTCTCAGCATAGTCATCCATCAATTGTTGATGAATCGCCAGCGCGGCATCGTCATTCATGATTGGCTTTTGTAACGCCTGCGCTTGTTTTTGCTCCAAAAATAACACGAAATCAAAAACTTCACTTTGTAGGCTGGGTGATAGTTTAAGCAAATGTTGGTTTATTTTCTCAGGTAATTGCATGGTTTTAGGCCAGTATTTCAGTTTGCCTTAATTAGCAGCGGAAACATACCAATCCCGCCGAAAAGATAAAAACTTAGTCCAAATAAAATAGAAACATAAACATTCAATAGCATTGAAGTACCCTTATGTTTAAGTACTAAAAAAGCCAATAAGCCCACAATTAACCCTACGCTAATCAACAAAAAGTTGAGCTGGGACAAGTCATCATTGGTTTGGACAAACGGATAGGTGTAAGACAAAATTTGCAGTTCATCTAATGCACGGCAAAACAAAGCGATTATCAACAGGGAACCAGAGACACACAAAATCTGTTCTGCTGCCGAAAGTTGTTTAATCCCTTGTAATTGTTCCCTTGAGGTTCTTGTATTGAATTGAGTTTTAAGAGGGGGAACCGTTTTAACCAAAAATTGCATTGATCCGTACGTTATTATGACACTTCCCAGTAAATCCTCGTGAAGGGATAAACTATCTCGCTCAAAAATATAACTTTCTTCCCCTATCTGAAGCTTTATACTTTCTGGATGGTAGACCAATAAAGCAGGCTTATAAGTTGATAAAAGAAAAGGATATTTTTTTAAAGTAGGTACAGGCAAGGCGACAAGAACTGGATCGCTACCATTGACGGAATGAACATCTTGAATTTTTTTCAAAAGCCTGTTCCAGCTTATTTTGCTGCCCGTTAACGAAGGAATCAAAGCAAATAATGGCGCGAAAATAATTAGCAAGGTGCTTATCCCCAACGCGTATTCCCAAGTCTCTTTTACCGTCAACCCAAATATGTTCATATAACCCGTTATTCCACCCTTCTAGGATCAAACGCATCCTGCACCACATCCGCAAACAAATTCGCCGCCAGCACCAAGGTAAACATAAACACAAACGCCGCCGACAGCGACCACCACACAATTGGGTCGCGCGCCATTTCCAAGCGTGCGCCGTTGATCATATTGCCCCAGCTATAGGTGGTAGGATCGACACCGATATTAATGTATGACAACACCGCTTCTGCCAACACTAAGGAGCTGAAATCCAGCACTACCGAAATCAACACGATGTGCATGACGTTAGGGAGGATATGCCGCATCAGGATCATGCTTTGTTTTACGCCTAATGCACGTGCAGCCTGTACATATTCCATTTCGCGGAGTTTCAGGGTTTCGGCACGTAACAAACGGCATAAGCCTGTCCAACTGGTCACACCTAAAATCATACATAAAAACAGTAACCGCATATCCGCGCGGACGATGATACTGGTGTAATCAGCTTCATGTTTTGCCATATACACTTGCACCATTAAGATCGAGGCGGCAATCAATAAGACGCTGGGGATGGAATTAAGGGTGGTGTAAATATATTGAATGACATCATCCACCCAGCCCCGAAAAAACCCCGCAAGAATACCAAAGATGATTGCCATCGGCAGCATAATCAAAGTGGTTAAAGTCCCCAGCACCAAACCGGTACGGATACTTTTAATGGCCTGATAAAACACGTCTTCGCCGACCTTATCAGTCCCTAAAACGTGATAAAAGCCGGAGAGATAAACCAAAGTAGCACTAAAACTAACAATGCCAAACACTACCGCCCAAACCAGTTGTAACGTTGGATTTTGGAGTATTTGTTTACGTTGCCCAGGAGATGCACCGAACCACATGACCATGAACAGTAAGATCCCTCCCGCTCCTTGCAAGAAACCATAAGCCGCTTTTTTGAAAACGTCAGATAGTAACTGTGTGTCGGGATCAGTCAAATGACTTCCGCCAAACACCAAACGCGGATAACCGAATTGCGAACTGCCATCCGGTAAAGTTTGCATTTCTTTACTGTACAAAGCCGTCGCAAATGGCGCGGAATAGGTTTTTTCGCCATGCTTGCGCAAGGGTGTTGCCCAGTAATCTAAAACACTAATGATTTCATTATTTTTACTGTTAGCAGGCACAAAATGCACCGAATCCAGCAAACCGATCACCACAAAAAACAGCAACACGACTAACGACACCATGCCGACTTTACTGTTTCTGATGGTTTGTAACGGACGCTGGATGTGTTCCTTACCGCGTAAATAAAAACCTAACGCCAATAAACTAACAATCAGCAAATAAATAAGTGCATCAGTCCATAACACAACCATTACGACAACCTCACGCGTGGATCAACCAAGGTATAGGAAATATCTGTCAATAATAGGCCAAGCACATACAACAACGAACCTAAAAACACCATCGCCCGTACAATCGCAAAATCCTGACTGTTAATAGCATCAATAGTGTAACTACCCAAGCCTGGAATACTAAAGAATGATTCCATAATCAAACTGCCCATAAACAAGAGCGGTAACACTACCACCACACCAGTCAAAATCGGAATCATGGCATTTTTTAACACATGCTTAAACAGTACCTGCGTCTCGCTCAAACCCTTAGCCCTTGCGGTACGCACATAATCTTTTTCAACTTCCTCCAAAAACAAGGTTCGATACCAACGCGCACCGGAGCCAATACCGGATACCACGCCAATAATCACTGGTAAAACCATAAATTTAAAGGCATCCAAGCCGCTGGCATACCCAGAAATCGGCACGAGTTTTAATACTTTACCAATATAAAACTGCCCGCCAATGATATAAAACAAGGAGGAAATGGACATGAGCATAACGCACAGCACCATGCTCCCGAGTTCTAAATAAGTATTGCGAAACAACACCATCATCAATGCGACACAAATATTCACCGTTAAACCCAAAACCAATGATGGCAAGGCTAACGCCAAACTGGGCCACATCCGCTGCTTAATATCAGTCGCCATATCCCGGCCACTGTCTGACACGCCAAAATCCAGCAAAAATAAACCGACTGATTTTTGATAAAAAATAGTTTCGGTAAGTTTTTTAGCGCTGTCTTGAGATTCATTCCATAACAAAGGTAAATCGTAGCCGTGTTGCTGTTTCCAATTTTGGATCGCTGCCGGGGTTACGTGCTTTTGCCCCAACTGCATACGCGCCATATCCTCCGGGCTATTGACAATAAAAAACAGCACAAAGGTTAAGATATTAACCCCCATTAAAATCGGCAAGGCGTATAAACAGCGGCGAATAAAATATTGAAACATGGGCTGTAATCCTTAGGAACGATGTTGCGCGACCAGTAAAGTCGCCAAGGATCTGCGCCGGTAAGCGATGACCGCCGGTATGATTAACAAAACGATGGCAATGAACCCAATTAACAGCGGCCAAAACACGGGTTTATTCCATTCTCCGCGTTTGGCGCCCCGTTCCTCAGCATTGATACGTAAATATTTCAGTCGGTTATTTGCCATCAAATTTGCTTTACTGTTGCCATACCAACTGTGATACAAGACAAAGCTTTTGGGGTGAAAACCAAAAATCCACGGTGCATCATGCCGAATTTGATCCTGTAATTGTTGAATCAAACGCATCCGTTCGTCACCATCATCCATATTGCGCATTTGCTCAAACAGCTTATCAAATTCAGGATTATTATAATTAACGGCATTTTCACCACCATGTTTTACTTTGCCGTTAGGACCGTAAAGCAGAAAGAAGAAATTTTCCGGATCGGGATAATCCGCATTCCAGCCCCACACAAAAATCTGTGCGTTGCCGTCGCTCATTTTTTGCTGAAAACGATTGTAATCAGTGCTACGTATAACCAGTTTGATCCCCAATTTTTCAAATTGTTTGCGATACCAATTGAGCATCGGCCGATCTTCAGTGCTCGTTGAGGTTGAGTCAAAGTATAAAATCAAACCCTCGCGGGTTGCAGGATCAATACCATTAGGATAGCCCGCTTCAGCCATGAGCTGTTTAGCAGCCGCTAAGGGTTTACGCCGATACGCACCATCTACCCAATCATATACATTGGGGTTCATTCCCGCCTTCCCCGCTTGATTGCCATAAATTCCCGGCGGCAATATGCCTTGCGCGGCAACCCCCCGTCCATTGCTAAAAATGGCAATATATTCTTCGTAATCAACTGCAATGGAGAGTGCCAGGCGTAACTTCCTCGCCTTTTCACTGTTGCCACCAACCACATTATCCAACATATTGAAGCCCATATAAAAGCTGCTGGTCTGTACTTCCGTCTGTAACTGCATGCCCTGCGCCTGCATAGCGGGGGTCAGCTGCGCCTGACCATTACCAGCAAATTGTATGGCTTGGTCAAAGCTGTCCGAAGCGATTCCTGAGGCATCATAATAGCCTTGTAAAAATTTATTCCAATATGGAATAGTTTCCTTTTCCAAGGTATATACGACTTTATCAATAAATGGCAACGGTTTACCGGCGTCCTTCAATAAACCCAGGGCTTGATCTTCCGGCTCGCCGCTATCGGGATAGGACTCGCCATGAAACACAGGGTTTTTTAGCAGCACCATTTGTCGGTTAGGATTATTTTCAGTCAATTGATAAGGCCCCGTGCCGATAGGAAACCAATCCAATGAAATGTTTTTCGCCTTTAAATGCGGTTGAGCGTAAAACGCATCAGCTTCCCAAGGCATAGGCGCAAAAAAATACATCGCTAACCAAAAACGAAATTGCGGGTATTTGCCATTGATGGTGATTTGATACTGGTAGCGACCTAAAGATTTCACACCACTCATGCTGAGGCTATTTAGATCGGTTTTGGGGGCTGCATTCAACTGCTTGGCAAAAGCTTCAAAACCCACGATATAAGGCTGCATAACCCCGGCAATCGGGGATTGAATTTTAGGATTAGCTAAGCGTTTAATTTGATAAACATAATCTTCCGCGGTTAATTCCCGTGAGCCAGTCGCCTTAAAATCACTTAAAGTTGTAATCTCCTCTAATTGCGCAGGGGTCAAGTGATGATAAAGATATGTTCCATCTGCCGCTTTTGCCAGAGCCGGATGCGGTTGAAATTGAATGCCGGGTTTAATATCCAAAATATAATCGGTAAAAGCAATGTCCTGAATCGGGGCATTTTCAGGCAAGGTTTGACCAGCCTTATTACGATACACCACTGTAGGCATCTTAATAGTAGTTAAGGGGATTAATTCATAAGGGCGTTTTAGATAACGATACTGCAACGGCGGCTCATAGATTTGCCCGATAAACGCATATTCATTAGAACTGTAAGCAACCGCGGGATCAAGATGTTTAGGACGCTCGGAAAAAGAAGAATACAACACTGAACCTGCCGATTTATCCTGCACATAAGGATTGTTTAACTGTGTTAAATCACAGGCAGTTAACAACGCCACCCAAAACAACAACACACTAAGTCTTTTTATTGGCATAGACAAAATACTGGACATCCCTAAAAGGGTCATAGATACTTTACCTATTCTATCAATAAATCACTCAATAAAAATAATAGGAGTTTCAAATGGGTTTTATGCAAGGCAAACGTGTGCTAATCGTCGGATTAGCCAGCAACCGTTCAATCGCTTGGGGAATTGCCCAAGCCATGCACCGCGAAGGCGCTGAGCTGGCTTTTACTTTTCAAAATGAAAAGCTACAAAGCCGTGTGGAAGAAATGGCTGCAGAGTGCAACTCCAAGATAGTCCTCGAGTGCGATGTCAGTTATGACGAACACATCGACACAGTCTTTGAAGAACTAGGTAAACACTGGGATGGCCTTGATTCAATCGTACATTCAGTAGCTTTCGCGCCGCGCGAAGCCTTAGACGGCGACTACGTCAGCGCTACCACCCGGGAAAATTTTAAAGTGGCGCATGACATTAGTTCCTACAGTTTTACTGCGCTAGCGAAAGCCGGGCGCGCCATGATGCAAGGTCGGAATGGCTCATTATTGACACTATCTTACTTAGGGGCAGAACGCGTCATTCCAAACTACAACATCATGGGCGTCGCTAAAGCCAGTTTGGAAGCAAACGTACGTTATATGGCAGTAGCACTGGGCGCAGAAGGTATCCGGGTCAATGCCGTTTCAGCAGGCCCTATCCGCACCCTGGCGGCATCCGGTATCAATAATTTTAAAGCGTTACTCAACAAAGCCGCCGATGCAGCACCCTTAAAACGCAATGTGAGTATTGAAGAAGTAGGTAACGTAGCAGCGTTTTTATGTTCTGACTTAGCGTCCGGGATTACCGGCGAGATTACTTATGTGGATTGTGGCTATAACATTGCTGGGGCAGTCGTTATATAAATCCAGCCAACCTAATTTAAATCTAAATTAACTATTCAATGGGCAGAAAATGCTGCCCATTGTTGACCATTAAGTTCTTAGGCTCCATAAACCTAAGGCGCTAACAATAACCAAGCCACCGCCAATCCAGCGTTTAAACAACAAGTCGTTGCGCATAATCGCTGCATGGGCTTTTAAGCCCAGTATATGTCCAATTGCGGCGATCGGAATCAAGCTCAGCGCGGCCTGAAAATGCAGGTCAACCTTTAACACGATGAAGGTAGTCATTTTAATGCTGACCAAAATAAACCACAGCAAAAATAGCGTGTCGCGCAATTGATCTTTACTCACATGGCGCATGTAAACTGCGACCATCAGCGGTGCGCCGGTCAAGGATGTCCCGGCAATATAGCCACCCAAAACTAGCAGGACATTGTCGACCCAGTCATACTGGCTTTTAATGCTGCGGTTAAGCAACCATATAAAGCCGTAAAACAGCGTAATCGAATAAATAAAACTATTCAGCCATAAGATCGGCAGGTTGACTAACCCGAATACCCCGACAATCGCCGGAGGGATGATGTAAATTGAAGTGTGCCGCAAATAACGCCAGTCCACATTATGCAGGCGGGCCCTGAGTGTTAATCCCGAAAAAAACAGTAAATGCACACTAATGATCGGCAACCACAAACGCGGGTCATTACTCACGAACAACAGCAACGGTAAACCTAAAGCAGCGCCGCCAAAACCAAGCCCGGTGCGCACAAAGCCGGTCCAGACGAACAAACCGGCAACAATCAAGGTTTGGTTAAGGCTAAAATCGAGTAGCACCATAGTGGGCATCAATTCGCAGTAAACACTCCGCGAATAACGCTGACAATTTCCCGAATGCTATCATCCGTAAGAAACGGACAAATCGGTAAGGAAAAACACTTAGCCGCAACCGCTTCAGTAACTGGTAAACTGACCTGGGCATACTCGGCCTTAAAAACATTTTGTTGATGTAAGGGCACCGGATAATATACCGCGCAGCCGATTTGCTTTGCTTGTAAGGCAGCTAAAATATCATCACGACGGCCTGATAATAAGGTGTACTGATGATAGACATGCTCGCCTAAACCGTCTTCAAACGGAGTGGTAAGCGGTAAATCGCGGAGCAGTTCAGAATAGTGATGCGCAACATGACGGCGCGCCTGGTTGTATTGGTCGATACGTTTTAGCTTGGCGCGTAAAATGACTGCTTGCATTTCATCCAGGCGGCTGTTGTAGCCAATCACATCATGGTAATAACGGACGTCAGAACCATGATTACGCAGCTGTTTAATTTTTGCAGCGGTTGCATCTGAATTGGTGACTACCAATCCGCCATCACCAAACGCACCGAGGTTTTTACTGGGGAAAAAGCTATAGCCCCCCGCCTCACTCATTGTGCCGGTTTGTTTGCCATTAATGCGCGCGCCAAACGACTGGCAAGCATCCTCAATCAGCTTTAACTGACGCTGGTCACACAGTTGCTTAATACGCGCCATATCTGCCGGTTGACCAAACAAATGTACCGGCATAACAGCTTTGGTTTTAGGGGTAATTGCCTGTGCTATGGCTTCCGGAGCAATATTAAACGTCTTAGGGTCTATATCCACGAATACCGGAATCGCGCCAACATATTTAATGGCTTCTGCGGTGGCAATAAAGGTAAAAGCGCTAGTAATCACTTCATCCCCTGCCCCAATGCCTTCGGCAATCAATGCCAAATGCAGCGCATCGGTGCCGGACGCTACCCCGATCGCATGTTTAACACCCAAATAGGCTGCTGCTTCCTGTTCGAAGGCCTGCACATTAGGCCCTAAAATGAAAGAACAGTTTGCAATTGTTTCCGCCAAACCACGCTCAACCTCTGCTTTTATTTCGATATATTGAGCTTGCAGGTTTACCATTGGGATCATGTTTTTTGCCTTATTTAGGTCGAGGTTATAATAAAAGTTAATAGAAAAGCGGATATTGGCAGGGTTTAAACCGCTGCTGTATCCCACTATTTAAGCTGGGTTTATTGTATGATAATTTTTCCGTGCTGGCGTATATCAATCGGTTACTTTAAAAAGAAAATAATCGGAAGAATAGCTATTTATAAATTAGAATGAATACTGTAAAAAAGTTTGAACACACGCTTGTAAAGGCAAAGCGTTATGATTTCAACGTAATGGGAGAACAACAATGACTGATTATAAAAAATACCAATGTGATGTCTGTGGACATATTTACGATGAAGCTGCGGGCGATCCTGATTCTAATATAGCACCCGGTACCCGTTGGGAAGATATTCCCGATGACTGGAAATGTCCTGAGTGCGGAACTGAAAAAAGCGATTTTGAATTGATGGTTTAAAAAATTCACCGCGGAGCATAGCTATGAACACCGTCATTATCGGCACAGGCGTCGCGGGGGTTAGTTTTGCGGAAAAATACCGGTCGCTGGATTCTGCCGCTGAAATTACCCTTATCAGCCGGGAAAACGATGGCTATTACTCCCGTCCCCTGCTTTCGCGCGGCTTTACCAAAGACGATATTGAACAATCCATTATCTTAAAGACTTTTGATAAATTACGTGCCAATCGGATTAACGTCCTCAGTAACACCGAAGTAATCAAGATCAATCGTTCCGATCAAACCATTGCGCTGCGTGAAGCAGAGCAGGAAAAATTACTGCCTTATGATAAGTTAGTCCTTGCTTTAGGATCGGATGCTTTCATTCCACCCGCCTATCAACCTTACGCTGAGCTGTTTTTTTGTTTAAACAGCCTGAAAGATCTCAAAGCGATCCGCGCATTCCGGCAAGGACTGTTAAAGCAACAGCAAATACCCCATTGGGCTATTATCGGCGGGGGTTTAATCGGTTGCGAGATAGCTTCGGACTTGGCTGTTGCAGGGGATAAGGTGAGCTTATTGCATGCGACGGATCGCTTAATGGAACGGCAATTAGCCGATGAGGATTCCGTTAGCTTATTTAAAGTTTTGCAGGCATCCGGGGTAACCACGTTGTTGAATCAAAAAGTGCTTAGCTTGAGCGAACAAGGTGAAAAAATCACGGTTACAACTGATGTCACCAACGCATTTGACGGCGTAATTGTAGCCTGTGGCTTCAAACCGCGGATCGGATTGGCTGAGCAGGCCGATTTAGCGGTTGCAAGGGGCATAAAGGTTGATGCGTTTTTACAAACCAATGACCCCAATATCTATGCACTGGGCGATGTCGCACAACTACCCAACGATAAACTTTACGCTTTTATTTTACCCATTCGCAGTCAAGCATCGTGGCTGGCAGGCTTTCTGGCTGGACAAGAGCAGCAAAGCTGGACACCTCCCGTATTTACCACCAAAGCCAAAGTGCATGGCTTTGAGGCAGCCCACGCTTATAATTTATAACGATTACCGCTATTCAGCTGCTGTTATAAAAGTGTGCGGTACGATAGCCCCTGATTTATTCGACCCTATTTTTGTATGAACTAAAGCATCGTTTTTTGTAACATTTTAATTACATCTGCCCAGGATTTTGACATGAAGAGAAAAAATTTATTGCTTACGGTTATCAGTTCTGTGATGTTAAGTGCTTGCGTAACCGATCCCAATACCGGCCAATCCACGATAAACAATACCGCTAAAGGCGGTGGTATCGGCGCGGTAGTCGGCGCTGGGGCAGGCACTTTGTTTGGTGGTAACGACCTTAAAAATGCGGGGTTTGGGGCGTTAGCCGGTGCAGCGGTTGGGGCAGCGGTCGGTGCTTATATGGATCACCAGGAACAACAAATGCAGCAATCCTTACAAGGCACGGGTATTGAAGTGCAGCGTACCGCAGAAAACACCTTGAATTTAACCATGCCAAGTAATATCACTTTTGGCTATAACTCTGCCGATTTAACGCCACAAGTTTTAACCGCGCTGGATTCGGTTGCCAATGTCTTAAACCAATATCCGGCTTCTACCATTACTATCACCGGGCATACCGATGATTTAGGGTCGGATGCGTATAATCAAAAATTATCTGAACGGCGTGCAGCCAGTGTTTCCAATTACTTAGCGCAACATGGCGTCAATTATTCGAGGCTTTCGCAACAAGGCATGGGTGAAAGAATGCCAAAAGTACCCAATCTCAATGAAGCCAACCGCTCGCAAAACCGGCGAGTTGAATTAGCGATTGTTGCCAATAATAATGCGGGTGCTGCCCAACAACCCGTCAACCCACAGCAACAAGGATATCCGCAACAACAGGGCTATCCACAGCAGCAAAGTTACCCGCAACAACAGGGCTACCCTCAACAGCAAGGTTATCCCCAACAGCAAGGCTATCCACAATAATGAACTATCTTTGATAACGATACGAATTTAAAGAATTTACAAATGAATACCCGGCGGGAGACTTTCATCCCGCAGGGTTAGGTGGGTAACAAATTTTATACGGTAATTTGAACCGCTTTGGTTCTGTATTACTTTAGCTGATCCTGAATGTAAGCCACGATTTCAGTCAAAGCAATTTCCTGCGTTTCATTAGCAAGACGGGATTTATATTCAACAAATCCGGTGTCCAAACTACGATCGCCAATGACGATACGATGAGGAATCCCGATCAATTCCATATCCGAAAACATAAAGCCAGCGCGAACTTTGCGGTCATCAAACAACACCTCAATATCTGCATCAAGAAAATCCTGATAGAGTTTCTCAGCAACCCCTTGTAGGCGGTCGGATTTGTGCATATTCATGGGGCAGATCGCCACTTGAAACGGAGCCAGATTTTTAGGCCAAATAATGCCTTTATCGTCATGATTTTGCTCAATTGCAGCAGCAACCACCCGCGAAATACCAATGCCATAGCAGCCCATCAGCATGACATGGTTTTTACCTTCTTCATTAACTACCGCAGCTTTCATGGCTTCGCTGTATTTATTACCTAACTGAAAAATGTGGCCGACTTCGATACCACGCGCCAGGGTAATTTCGCCTTGGCCATCAGGACTGGCATCACCCGCTATCACCATGCGTAAATCCTCTATTTGTGCAGGCAGGGCTAAGTCCCTGCCCCAGTTCACACCTTGGTAATGTTTACCGTCGCTATTAGCGCCACAAACAAAATCAGCCATTAACGTCACGCTACGGTCCGCTATGATAAGAATACTTAAACCCAACGGCCCGATGGAACCAGGTTTACAGTTGCAGGCACCTAACACCTCGGCCTCAGTAGCGAAAGTGAGCGGCGCTGCCACACCCGCGATTTTTTCAGCTTTAATCGCATTTAATTCATGATCGCCCCGTAACAACAACGCGACCAAGCTGTTTTCCGCTTCGCCCTTAACAATCAAGGTTTTTAAGCACTGTTGCGCAGGAATATTTAAAAAGGCACTCACTTCTTCAATGCTGTGTTGATTAGGCGTATCAATCAAATTTAACGCGGCACTGGCAGCAGGACGGGCACCTTTGGGCATCACTGCCTCTGCTTTCTCCACATTAGCGGCATAATCGCTGCCAGTTGAAAACGCAATCGCATCTTCGCCGGAATCGGCCAATACATGAAATTCATGTGAAACCGCGCCACCGATCGATCCTGAATCCGCAATCACCGCCCGAAATTTCAAACCCAAGTGGTTAAAAATATTGGTGTAAGCGCGGTGCATCACGTTGTACGTTTCAGTTAAAGACGCTTGATCCATATGAAAAGAATAGGCATCTTTCATAATAAATTCGCGTGAACGCATTACGCCAAAACGGGGACGGATCTCATCCCGGAATTTGGTTTGCACCTGATAATAAGTAATCGGCAGTTGCTTATAACTTTTCAGTTCATTGCGCGCCAAATCAGTGATAATTTCTTCATGCGTGGGACCTAAACAAAAATCACGGTCATGCCGATCTTTTAGCCTAGCCAATTCAGGGCCGTATTTTTCCCAGCGTCCGGTTTCCTGCCATAATTCTGCTGGCTGTAAGGCGGGCATTAACACTTCCAATGCCCCCGCTTTTTCCATTTCTGTACGGGTAATCTGCTCAACTTTACGCAACACCCGTAACCCCAAAGGCAACCAGGAATATAACCCTGCCGCCAACTTACGGATCAATCCGGCACGGATCATCAGTTTATGACTGGCGATTTCGGCGTCAGAAGGGGTTTCTTTAACGGTATTTAACGGAAATTGTGTGGTGCGCATGAGATTTTTGAAAGATTAAAATAAAAATGATATTTTACACAACACTGTTAGCACTCTACAAACAATAGCGTCAGCAATGCTACTGTCCGCTAGTAAAAAAACGAAAAACGCCCAGTAACAAACCAGAGCCGTTATAATTACGCCCAACACATTAAAACGACTTACATAAACTGTCCTCAATAAACCCCAGCTAAACACGGAGAATGTCATGCTCAATAAAGTAACGTTAATCGGTAACCTGGGGGCTGATCCTGAAGTTCGCTATATGCCTCAGGGCGGCGCAGTTACAACAATCGGCCTGGCAACCACCCGGCGCTGGAAAGACAAAGTCAGCGGCGAGCGGAAAGACGCCACCGAATGGCATCGGGTTATTTTTTTTAATCGGCTCGCGGAAGTGGCCGGAGAATATTTAAAAAAAGGCAGTCAGGTCTACGTGGAAGGACGGCTGCAAACCCGCAAATGGCAGGATAAAGAAGGCCACGAACGCTATACCACTGAGATAATTGCCGAAGAAATGCAAATGTTGGGCAGCCGTAGCGGAGGAACCGGAAACTTCCCCGATAGCCAACCCAACGCCGCCGAACAACCCCAATTCGCCTCAAAACCCAGTGCAAAAGCCAGCGGATCGATGGGCAACGCCCCCCAAAATGCTGCCGCTAATATTCCCCCTATGCCACCAGAATATGAAGACTTTGATGACGATATTCCGTTTTAGGAGTCACCTTTGATATACTATGTAATGTATTTTAATTAAGCCATTGTAAATAAATGTTTTTTTATTTGTATTTTTTGGTATGACGCTACCATTTACAAAGTGTTGTTTTTTCGTGCTTATAAGCTATATGTAAATAAATGTTGTCAGCGTGTCAACTTTATTTAATTGATGAGTGATACCCTATTTTGATAGATGAAGCTGGAGTGTCGCTTTGGTAGCCTAAGTTTTAAAAACGCCATAAAAGATTGCATTGAAGCAACCGACGCTAGCAATTAAACTCTAATTTTCCCTAGAAACGCTCTGCTATTGCTCATCATCTTCATATTCATTGCTGAAATCAGGTTCTACCACACCAAAATCCGCTTTATCGATAGTATTGAGGACTTCAATGTTAGTTACTTCTAATTTGTCAAAATCTTGAGAAAAATCGCCAGAGAGGGTTAACAAAATATCAGTATGATAAGTTTCGTTAGTTGTGCTGACGCACCCCCCCACACCTACGTAGTCTTTATCAATTGAGTCGTGTACAGAAAAATAAAAACTAGCCTCAACTTCAACCTCTACGGTAGAACCAACCTTTAACACAATTGATTCATTATCAATACGAACAATTCTCACCTTTACCAGCCCATCTTTATCAAAATCTAGTTCATGAGATATGTATGTGGCTGATGTATCATCCCAGTTGAAACACATACATGAACTTGCTTCTACCAAAATATCGTATCCATCAATACTATCAATAATCGCTTGCTCAATTATTCCTAAAACATGGTTATCTTCATCAAGTAAGGAATCTTCTCGTATATGAGCAATAATACTCGCCACCTTATTATGAGGCTGAAATTTTTCGAGTGCTTCCGCTAATGAAGAGACTAAAGTTATACGTTCAGAATTTTCAGTATAGCTTTTCCACCCCCTATCTTGGCTCACAGCTATAACTTTTAAGTCATGCTTCTCAGCCCAGGCTTCAATACTTAAAAGAGCAATTGCATCAGGAAATTCATTTTTCTTATCTTTACCTGCTTCGAAAGGTGCTTGTGTTCCAAAATAAATTTCCATCAACACTTTCAGGTCAATATATTGAGCAGAATTGATTATTTCAGCACCAATAAATTCGTAATATTTTTGAAGACGGTTATTTGCGACTTGTCGTTCATGTCCCTCAATAGAGAGCAGAGCTCTGGCGTTTTCAACGTTCTTTTGTTGTACCTTTAATTGCTTGCTTGCAGCCTTCAATGCCTGATCAATTTTAGCTCTTGCATTAACTATCTCTTCGCTAATATGCTTTATAGCTTCGTTATGAACTATGTCCGTTTGTATTACCTGTACTGGGCTTTCTTTAAATTGCCGCATTTGAGCAAGTAGTCCTTCAAATAACTTATAACCCTCACCCTTTAAAATCGCATTATCAATAGTGATTGCACCGAAATCTAATTCTATTTCTTTCATAAAGTTCTTCAGGCTTGGATGATGGCTCAATAACAATATCAAGTTATTATTTAGATCTGGCTAACTTACGTCTTTGCATACTAAGTTGTCAAGAATTGGCCTCAGACCTAGACATACCAAACGAAAAAACTTTCATTTTATGCATGAGAAACGGATTAGAATAAGTTCTAATGCTCATTCCAATGGGATTGACTGTCTGGCATTTGCAATGCTTTGATGTTTAAAAAAATTTTTAATTACGTTTAGGGCAAATTTCCTGCTGATCAAAACTGAATTTCGTGTGATTGCTATGGGTTACAAATGCTCGGTCAACTCTGACTAAGTTAGAAAATCTGGGCGCACCGTCCTTATTACCTCGGATACCTCGCGGATAACTTCGGCGCAGCTAAGGATGAATGTGTCGTCAACTTCGATTAGCGTCGACACTTGAGACATATCGCCTTCACAGAAGAACACATCCTCAGGTAGTTTTACTCTAAAATTCATAGTTTTTTAAATCATCAAAAATACTGCGACAGCCCCTTTTGAGCGACAATACAATCGGGCTGCGCTATACGTTCTAATAATCGTTGATAATTAATGGCTTGATTACTTTTGTCATTTTGGGAATGCCATAAATGCAGCACCGGAACCGCAAAACGGCCTTCTTTGCGTCGAACTCCCGCATGGATTAAGCGAATCACCAAGTCGGAATCTTCAAACCCCCAGCCTTCAAACAGCTCATCAAAACCATTAACCCGGCTGAAATCCGCTTTCCACAGTGCCAAATTGCAAGTCATGGCTTTTTGCCATTTGGTGGGTTGTAAGTTTCGTAAAGGGCCTAGCGGCAATTTTAAAAACGCTGAAATTCGATTAATTTTTCGGCGCAACCGATAACCGATAAAATCGACAGCATTTTTTTGATGTAACGAAATAGGCTGATTGATGACTTGTTGGGTAAAATCCTGGCTCAATAACACGCGATTACCCGGAACAAAACAGCCAGGCTCAGCCAATTCGCGGTGCTTACCGATAAAGCCGGGCAATAAAACGCAGTCACCATCAATAAACACCAAATACTCGCCCTGGCTTGCCGCAACGGCTTTATTACGGATAGTTCCCGCCCTAAAGCCTTGATCGGCATGATGCACATATTGTATGGCTATGCTACTGGACACACAAAAAGCTTGCGTCGTTCCCAGATTTTCAGGTGTTGAACCATCATCCGCAATAATGATTTCAAAATTGGGATCATTCTGTACCAACAGGCTGTCAAGGCACAACTTAAGGGCTTCCGGCCAGTTGTAGGTGGTGACAATAACCGAGATCAACTTCATGCGCGTTTAGGGTTGCCTTTTAGTTTGCAATTCCAGTAATTTGACATATTTATAATAAGTCCCTTCGGCATTGGAAATCGCCAGCATCAACCCTTGCCTGCCGTCCAGACAAGCTGCTTTAATTAAATAGGTGCGAATAAACATCCACACTCCTTTAGCAATTGCCATCGAAAGCGACGAGCGCACGCCACGCTGATATAACTGCTCTGCCCCTAATGAGGAATAGTGATTTACTTTAACTAAAACCTCATCCAAATTAATAAACGCCTCATGCAAAAAAGGACTGTTTAAACGATCAATCTTACCTTGCACTACCACACGTTCATGCACTGCATGTTCGGTAAATTGACCTTTACTGTGGCGGAACAACCTTAAAACATAGTCCGGCCACCAGCCACCATGCCGCATTGATCGCCCACAATAACTGGACAACCGGGGGATTTCAAAGCCGTTAACCTGCTCAGATTGCACCGCCAGCTCAATTTCTGCGCGCAATTCTGGGGTCACCACTTCATCCGCATCCAGCGATAAGATCCAATCTCCTGTGGCTTTATCTAATGCCCGCTGCTTTTGCAGCCCAAAACCCGGCCAATCAGTGCTATACACCTTATCGGTATACTGTTGACAAATAGCGACCGTCGCATCACTACTCCCGGAATCCAGAACCACAATTTCATCAACCCAAGCAACTGAATCCAGACAGCGGGCTATGTGCTGTTCTTCATTCTTGGTAATGATAATAGCGCTGATCATGTGTTTTGAGCCTGTTTTTGGGCAAGGTTACCCGCCATACAAATGGAAATAACCATAATAAAGGCGATTACCGACATACGCCGATCAAAAATACAGTCAGTTAAAGCAAAAAAACTCATTAAACACATGCCCCAAAATCCGGCCTTAGCCCATAAAGTCACATAATAATCGCGTTTAAATAGCTTTAGGGGCAAAATAAATAAAAACAGGGTCACACAAAAACCGATGCCCCCACCCGTGGCCAGCGCACATAAATATTCGTTATGTGCATGCGCATAGCGCACGGCAACATCCGAAATAAGATTTTGCTGATTCAGCACTACAATCGCATCTTCAAAATTATTAAGTCCGACGCCAAACAAGGGATATTCGGAAAATATCGCCAGTGCAGCAATCCACAGTTGCACCCTGATACCCATCGGGGTATCCCATTGGTTATTCGATAGCCCTGTGATTTCAAGACCAGTTTCGTAAACCCGCGACAATAACTCATCCTGCATAAGGCTATTTAAAGCAAAACAAACCAACACCAGCAACAGGAGTTTAATTATTAATCTACGCCAGGATAACCGCTGGGTTTTAAAAAACCACCACACCACACCACAAAACAGCGCAGCCAACAACGTGCCTCTTGAAGAAGCGTAGAGACAGACCATCAATCCGAAGCCAAAGCCTATACCACCTAGATATTTTTCCTTCCGTCCCGATAATAAAACCAAAGCCAAAGTTCCTAATAACAAAGCAATATCGGCAAACTTTATCGCGCCAGAGCCATTGGCCCCCTTGCCATATAATCCAAAGGCCCTTGGCTCATTCAAGAAATGGTATTGGATGAGCGCAATCACTAAAGCCATACTAACTGCAATCAGACAACCATAGCCAAAAAGCTGGGCATTGGGTTTAAATAATACCATCAGAGGTGAAAGTGCCAGCCAGGCTAAAAAAATAACCGCGTTATCTATTGATTTTAAATGACTGTTTAAAAATAAAATCGAAAGGATGCTTAGAAAAAGATACCCACCATAGATTAAAAATAATTCACGGTAAACCCTAAGACCATAGAGCGCCTTGACCCCTTTTGAACAATAAACATCCTCAGAGCTGTCGATAAAAAATAAAACGATAATGCCGAAAAAACTAATCCAAACACCCGGCATCCACACCAACAAAGAGATTGGTAAACTTGCCAGTAATACCTTAAACAGCCGGTCAATTAAAAGCTGGGGTTGTTCCAATGCAGATACACGTCTCACTGACTGTATACCTTACAGACAGAGTCTTTCGTTAAATTAGCTTTGTTCTGCTTGTAATAAAAAATTAAGGTCATTAAGAATTCAAAATTTGGTCTATTAGAGCGGTAATACCCAAAGTAGGCAGGTTATCCAAGCATAGGCTCCGGCTTCCCCCATGTCTATCACAGCCCTCCAAATGACAAGGCACACATCCAGCATCCACCTGCCCTTGGCACATATAAATATTATTCACCCGTTGATTGCCTGTGCGCTGGAAAGGATTACTATCCTGCTGGTAGCCTTTTGGCCAGGGTGCCCATTTAACTGGATTAGTGGGGCCATACAGGGCAATAACAGGAATTCCGGTAGCTGCCGCTAGATGGGTAATGCCAGTATCGGGACCTATAAATAAACTAGCAGACGCAATTACTGTCGCCAATTCAGCTAATGACACCTTTCCAGCTAGGTTAAGGGTATCGCTAGGCAGTTCATCTGCGATAGCTGCCACATAATCAAGCTCATCTTGCCCAGCCCCCCCCGATAGCACCAGCGTTAAACCCGCTTGGCTTAAATAGTTTCCCAGTGCAACCCAGCCTTTGCTCGTCCAACGCTTGTAAGTCCAACGTGGATAGGGGTGCAAAACCACATATCGAATGGGGAAAGCTAAAGCTGGATAACGTTGCTTTAAGTTTAACTGTTGCGTTTGCTCAAGTTGTGGCGCAACTAAAGCATAACAACGTTTTACCCCTAACAAATCCAGCAGTTTTAAATGCTGTAAGACCGTATGCGACTGATCGTCATCAAATTCTATCCACCCCTGCATAAACCAGCGTTTCCACCAGCCTGTGGAATTTTTGGGTGGCACAGCGGCTATCCGAACAGGTGCAGAAAGCAAAGTGTATAAAAAAGGTCTATCACCCGATTGGGTTGCTATGGCTAGATCATACTGCCTGAATAACTTAGGCATTAACTGCTTGTAATCAACAAACTTGGGGCGGTTAGGTGTGGTAATAACATGATTAATATCAGGATTGCCTGCGAGTATCGCAGCAGTATTGGCATACACCAATACATCAAGCTGTGCTTCTGGATAAGCATGTCGTATGGAATGTAGTAACGGTGTGGTTAAGAGCACATCACCCAAATACCGAAGCGCGATTACTAAAATCTTGTCAGGCTTCAGGGATATGGGTTTAGTGCTCTGCATTAAAAATTTTAGAGAATGTTACTAAAAGTGCCAAATAAACGGTTAAACCATAGCCGAACTTAACCAAACATCATGTTTGTTACACATACTCAGCGCATACAACTTACCTGTGTAACTTTTCAGAGTAAACGTTGAAACTGCGGTTTTATCTTTAGTAGGGTCGAACAAATGCTCATCCAAAAACTGATAATTGCTATCCAACAATACATGCTTAACGATGTAATGCTCGTAACCTTTCATTTCATGGGCCGTCATCACCGTAACAATTAATTTGCCCTCAGCTTTGGCGATTTCAAACGAAGGCAAATGCGTGGCCTCTTTACCCTTCCAATGCCCCGGTGCTTCCTGGGTATAATAAACTCCGCCTGCGAGAGACTGCCCGGCTGCTTCCGCCAGCACTTCTTTAGATAAAAACATACTGCCAGCAGCACCTACTGCGCTTAAACGCATAAAATCACGACGATCCATACTAATTCCTCTTTTTGGTTTGGTTTAAAACTGTTATTTTAAAAACATTCAATAAACGACTTCACTCTGCAAATACTTCCTGTAGATCAATTTCCAACTCTGGAAAAATATAACCGTTCACCTTAGCATCACCAGGATACATTTTAAACAACCGGTACTGCTGGGTGGAATCGTCCAGTACAAATTGATAAACCGCCTGCTCAACGGGATAAATCAACCAATACTCCTTCACGCCGCTTTCTTGATAGAGCTCGTATTTAATCTGCATTTCCCGTTTGGAATTACCTTTGGATAAAATTTCAATAATCCAGTCAGGTGCGCCCAAACAACCTTGTACATCAAGTTTGTTGTTATCACAAATAACGCACAAATCAGGCTGGACTACCGTATATATATCTTGATTAACTTGCTTCGATTTATTTTTATCATGTAAGCGCACATCAAAAGGCGCGGCGAAAAGTTGACAGTTTTTATGATTAAAAAAAGAATATAAAAGATAACTTAACCGCATAGATATACGCTGATGACTCACATTCGGTGCAGGCGACATCAGCATGATTTTACCTTTGATAAGCTCCAGTGCTTCATCAAATTGCCAGGTCAGATAATCGGCGTAAGTGTATGTGCCATTTAAATCTAATTGTGATAACTGCGTTATTTTTGCCACGATCTCACCTAAATTTTTTGGTTTTCTTGCGTTGTATCATAGCGGGCACCGTTATTGCGATTGGAATTAATTGGGTGCCTGTGCGGATAGTGAGCGCTTTTAAAAATCGCAATACCCGCGCCAAACCATGTAATAACGGGGCCGCTGCGGTCATCGCCACGGCATCCACCAAACAATACCACGCCGCCACTCCACTGGGAGGATTTCCTTGCGGCAAACCTAAAACAGGATCGATAGCCGCCCAAGTCCAAGTTCCTAGCGCCGTACCGATTAATTCCAGCCAGGTGGTAATAAAAAATGCTGCCAAATAAACCATCGGCGAACGGCCTTTAAACAAATAACCCAAAAACACACAAAACAACAATGCGCCTACCGCATCGCCCTGCGCGGCTAGCCCGCTGATTCCCCAGACCGACCAGACGCCACACACCAAGACCACCAAGGTAGCAATGTGCCGGGCATAATTTAAAAATAAACCCGAGCGCCCCAACGCCACTGCCGTTAAATACACCATCCCATGCCCCGGCGGTACATACGCAGGCACATTACTAAAGCGGTAGGTATAGCCGCCCATAAAGACCGAAGCAAAATGTTCACCTACGGTCGCAAACGCCACCGCAATCATTACCTGCATACGCACATATTTACATTCACCCAGCAACCAACCGAGCAAAAACACCCAGCCGCAAACCCCCAGCGCATTTTGCTTAGCAAGGCTTGCATTGGCGTCACTGACCAAACAGACCGCTACACAAAAAAACGTAAATGCCGCAATAAAATAATCCCGTTTATTATGCACAGCTTGAGCATTAAGCTCCGGAAAATGACGTAACATCTAAACCTCTTCAACCCAAAACACAGTATTACCTTACAATACGCCTTACAAATATACCTAAACGTGCAGCTATAGATAAATCCCTATAGATTATAATTCATAACAGATTGTGATGGTTCATAGCCTTTATGCAAGCTTACGAATTTTGAATCACAATATTGGGGAATTTTCGGCTGTAGTCTTTGGTTCTCAAGGCAAGCTTTGCAGCTGTTTTACGCGCAATAGCCCGATAAATTTCAGCTGCCTTGCTCGCCGGATCAGCCACTACCGTGGGATTGCCAGAATCGGCATTACTACGGATAGCCTTATCCAAAGGTAATGATCCTAACAGTTCGACCTTATTTTTAGCTGACATTGCCTCCCCGCCGCCTTCTCCAAAAATAGCTTCCGCATGTCCGCAATTGCTACAGATATGCACACTCATGTTTTCGATAATGCCTAGCACCGGAATATTGACTTTTTCAAACATCCCTAATCCCCGTTGCGCATCAATCAAGGCAATATCCTGCGGGGTAGTCACAACTACTGCGCCACTGACTGGGATTTGCTGTGCTAAAGTCAATTGAATATCCCCGGTACCGGGCGGTAAATCAATCACCAAATAATCCAGGTTGTCCCAATTAGTTTCTTTCAATAATTGCTGCAAAGCACTGGTCACCATTGGCCCCCGCCAAATCATAGCCTGATCCTGATCCACCAAAAACCCGATAGAATTAGTTTGTAATCCATGCGCCAGCTTAGGCATCATGGTTTTGTTATCCTGGCTAACCGGCGTACCCGATAACCCTAACATAGTCGGTATGCTCGGGCCATAAATATCCGCATCCAGAATTCCCACGTTAGCGCCTTCAGCCGCAAGCGCTAAGGCTAAATTAACCGCCGTAGTTGATTTGCCAACGCCCCCTTTGCCGGAAGCAACCGCGATAATATTTTTAACATTCGGTAGCGGCATTAACTGTTGCTGTACCGCATGCGCAATAATATTCACACTGGCTTCAACACGAATAATGCTGGTGCCCGCCAATGCTTTTAAAGCCTGTTCCACTTCAGCCTTCAGAACCGGCAAATAACTGTTTGCAGGATAACCTAACTCCAACACGACCTTTACAGAATCATCTTCAATAACGATAGATTTAACAGCTTTGCCACTCACTAAATCAACACCGTTATTCGGATCGATCACATTTTTGAGGCAATTTTGCACATCAGTTTTTTGGATATTCGCCATCACGGCTCCCTTGAATTAAATAAAATAATAAAGCGCCCAAAAACTAAAAAACGCACAACATCAATGCCAGTTTCAGCCGGTGTTTATTCACGCTACCCTAATAACGCTATTTTACCCTGTTTAAGCGTTATTATTACTGCTATTCAGCAACAAATTACCTCATTTTAAGAATCAAACGGGACAATTAAGCTTACATTCAGGATAATTAAATTACCCTGATCAAGGCTACCGTCCTGAATAAATATCTGCTTGTCTTTGCCATTTCACTATTTGCAAATATACAACTTAAAACTGGAAGCTCCGGCTCTGTAATACACCAAAACATTATCTACAAAAACACGAACACATTTAGCCAACAACTAAACTGAGCGCAACACATGAAACAAGCATTTTTACGATAAACTGCGCTTACTGCAATTAACCAAGCTACCCTGCATTTAACCCACTTTTTAGACTATGGCAATGCCCTTTAAAACAAGCTGCTCCCAGCATAGCGCCATCATGACGCTGTTTAAATTTATGTTATTAATCGGATGCGCAACAACGCAACTGAGCGGCTGCTCTATTTACCAGGCCGCCCATGCGCCGGATCCTGTCGAATATAAGGAAGTGAAGCTTGGTAACACCCGTACGGAAACCATTGCAAGGTTAGGCTATCCCAAAATGACCGATCAAAAAAATAATCAAAAAATCGATACCTTTGAATTTCAGGATGGCTATCACGCAGCATCGAAAGCCCGGATGCTGCTCTATCTGGCAGGGGATGTTATTACCGTCGGCCTGGCTGAATTTATCTTTTGGCCTTTAGAAGAAAACGTATTTGATGGCCAGCAATGTAAAGGTACCGTGACTTATGATGCCACTGAATCGGTCATAGGCTATGACTTTAAAGATAATGCCGGTGAACCCTTAATGTCTTCGCAGGACAAGGGCGAATAATTAAATTTCAGAGTAATTAATTTACGCTCTCCAACTACCTCAGCAACAGGAGTTTGTCATGATCCGTACAACCGTATTGCTGTTCACGGTATTAATCTTAAGCGCCTGCCATTCAAATAGCCAGCTACTCTTAATAGCTAAGGAAATTGCGCCCGAAAAACCTGGCGAATTACCGATAAAGGCTTTTGCATCACTTCCGCTTATTGAGCAACTCACTGTATCACCTGACGGAAAACACAGTGCCTTCCTGCAAAATACCGATGGTGAAACTGTACTTGTTACCCAAAATCTTATTACCAACGATAGCCATATCCTCCTCAAAAATAATAATGACAAATCATCGATTCGTCATTACGCCTGGGTTAACAACGAGCGTTTAATAGTAGGGATTATGTTTTTAGAACAATCGGGACATTTTAAATATGCTAAAACCCGTTTATTTGCGATAAACCGTGACGGTAGCAATGCTAAAGCTGATTTAATTACTATTAATAATACTTTTAACCAACGCGACAATTATTCTCAGCTTCAGGATAATTTTACGGTTTTACCCAATGACCCTAAGCATGTCCTGATCACCTTAGATATTAGGATGCTTGGGGCACCTGATGTGTATAAGCTTGATATATACACTGGAGAGCGGGAGTTGGTCGCTTATAATCCTGGTCATATGCGATCTTGGTTATATGATCAGCAGGGCAATGTACGGATTGGCATAGGCGTAAAAGAGACCACTATCCGCATCATGCAACACCTGAATGCGGAAGATGAATGGAGAACCTTTGCTGAGTACGATGCGATTAAAAGCAAAAAAATCATTCCGTTAGGGTTTGGCGAAGACCCGGATTGGTTATATCTGCTTGCCGGGCATCAGGGTAAAACTGCGGTCTTTAAAACCAACCTTAAGCATCCAGAGTCCCAGCCGGAATTAGTTTACTCAGATCCCAAGTACGATGTTAGCGGTCATTTAATTTATTCTGCCGATCAAAAACGCGTTATTGGTATCAATTACGCCGCAGAATCCGGCAAACTGGCTTATTGGGATCCTGAAGCACAGCAGTTGCAAAAACGCCTTGACAACACCTTACCTAATCGGGGCAATCAGATCATTACCAGCCGTGCCAGACAACATTTAATCCTTTCCTCTGGCGCTACTTTTGCGCCTGTTTATTACTGGCTTAATGAAGACACCGGCCAGCTTAAAGAACTTATCCAAACCTACCCTAACCTCAAACCCGCAGTACTGGCAAAGCCAGAAACAGTACAAATTAAAACCAGGGACGGTTTAAGCTTAGAAGGTTATTTGACCCGCCCCCTAAAATCCTCTACTACGCCAGGGCCTGCCATTATTTTCCCTCACGGCGGCCCTTGGTCCCGTGATGTCAATAGCTTTAACTATTGGATGCAATTTATGGTTAATCGCGGCTGGACAGTATTGCAACTCAATTTTCGGGGCTCTACAGGCTTTGGAGCAGCCTTTGAAAAAACCGGCTTCCAACGTTGGGGACTGGAGATGCAGGATGATATTACCGACGGCGTAAATTGGCTGATCACCGGTAAAATTGCCGACCCTGCCAAAATCTGCATTGTCGGTGGCAGTTACGGTGGCTATGCCGCCTTAATGGGCTTAGCTAAAACACCCTCGCTGTATCGCTGTGGCGTCAGTTTTGCGCCAGTGACCGACTTATCCAGGTTAGTTGCTGACTGGAGTGACAGGCATTGGCTAAACTCAGATTTAAATTCAGCAATGGCTGAAACCAGAGTTGGAAAAACATGGTCTGACCGCTCACGCCTAAAAGAAACCTCGCCGGTAAACCTTGCCGAACAGATTCGAGCACCCTTGTTGTTGGTGCATGGCGTAGAGGATAGAAGTGTAGATATTGCCCATTCAAGGGACATGGCATCCGCCTTGGAAAACGCCAGACTAAAAGATTTTCACTATTTGGAATTAGAAGCAGGTGACCATCATTTGTCCCGGGAACAAGACCGTTTACAATTTTTCCAAACAATGGATGCCTTTTTAAAAAAATATCAATAGTCAATTAGCCTATAAAACACTCAGCCATGCAGTCCGTGCAAACTCAAAAAAAACCGCATCAACACCTGTATATCCAAGTTTTGACCGCTATCACCCTGGGCATTTTGCTGGGCTACTTTTATCCTGCTACGGCAGTGACCCTAAAGCCCTTGGGGGATGGCTTCATCAAACTGGTTAAGATGCTTATCGCACCGATTATTTTCTGCACAGTGGTCAGCGGCATCGCTGGAATGCAGGCACTGGATAAGGTCGGGCGGGTGGGTCTTAAAGCGTTGATTTACTTTGAAGTCGTAAGCACCCTGGCACTCATTATCGGCTTATTAGTCGTCCACATCATCCAACCCGGGCTAGGCATGAATATTGATGCGGACACCTTGGATACCAAAGGCCTGAGCGCTTTTACGGACGTGGCAAAAACCCACGGCACTGTAGAGTTTTTGCTTAATATTATCCCCAGTAGCGCTATAGATGCTTTTGCCAAGGGCGATATTTTGCAGGTGTTACTGTTTTCCCTACTGTTCGGTTCTTCGCTAGCTGCCATGAAAGAAACCGGCGCGGAAGTGGTGATTCTTATCAACAAAATTTCACAGGTATTATTCGGTATCGTCGAAACTATTATGAAACTCGCACCCATCGGTGCATTTGGGGCAATGGCGTTTACCATCGGTAAATACGGCGTAGCGTCCCTGGCGCCGCTGGCGAAATTAATGGGCAGTTTTTATCTGACCTGCTTATTATTTATCTTTATCGTCTTGGGATTGATTGCGCGCTTAACGGGTTTCAGTATCGTTAAATTCATTATTTACATCAAAGAAGAATTGTTTATCGTACTGGGAACATCCTCTTCAGAATCCGTCTTGCCACGGATTATGCTGAAACTGGAAAAGCTCGGCTGTTCTAAATCGGTGGTTGGATTGGTGATCCCAACCGGTTATTCCTTCAATCTCGACGGCACTTCAATTTACCTGGCAATGGCCGCGATTTTTGTAGCCCAGGCCACCAATACGCCGTTAACCCTGACGCAGGAACTCACCCTGTTTGGGGTACTGATACTCACCTCCAAAGGAGCCGCTGGGATAACCGGCAGCGGCTTTATTACCCTCGCGGCAACGCTTTCCGTGATTCCGACCATTCCAGTTGCTGGGCTTGCGCTCATCCTCGGTATTGACCGCTTTATGTCCGAAGCACGAGCGTTGACTAACTTGATTGGCAACGGCGTGGCTACGATTGTTGCCGCAAAATGGGAAAATGAACTGGATCAACAACAACTGGATGCTCAACTTAAGGCTACAAACGTTAACTCAACACCTCAAGGTTTTTAGCCAACAAAAAATAACCTGATTAGTCAGACACTTCAGCTAATCAGGAAAATTAATGTAAGTCAGCCATTATGCTTTTCAGTTTATCCAGCACCGTCCGTTGCTGTTCTGCCGAAAGCTTATTAAAATCAGCATTAAATTTACTTAAGTTATAGTCAGTCGTGGCGGCAGTTTCAGCAGCAAGCCCACAGTCGGCATAAACTTGCTTAATTTGGGTTGCTGCCTCAGTTAAGGGTATTTCGCCTGACAATACCCGGCGGATCATGGTATTCACGCGGATAAAAACCGCCTGCCCACTCATCATGGCATCCGCTAATTGCTTGGCCTGATCATCGGTATACCCTTTGCGTTTGGAATCTGGAAAGGTGCGCATTTGCAGCTTAACCGGCGCTTGCTTATCAATCTGGTATTCAACCTCGAAAGCACTGCCCTGGGAAGCGATAAGCACTTCCGCCTCAAGAACCGCTTGCAACTTGTTGTCCTTACACACGACATCCAGCTTGAGATCGTCATACAGATCCCGGCGCGGTAACGGTGAGCGGGCAAAGCTGACGCTACGGTTAGTCAAGCGGTCATTTTCCTGATGATACGTCCAAGCGTCGGCAGCTAGTGCATTAAAGGCCATTAACATCGCTATCGCTGCCATACTGCGCTTGCAACCGATCCGTTTTAAAATAGCTTGGCGCATTATTATCTCCGTTAAACCCTAAAGCTAAACTGTACAATAGTCAGCGGTCATTTTAACAGACCTGCCTAAACTGTTTCTTAATCATATTACCTGTCGATTAAAGGTTTTTTGCATGCATATTCGTGTTATTTCCAGCATCACTGAGATTAAAGCTGAACCCTGGAATCAGCTCGCTGGAACGGATTACCCATTCTTAAGGCATGAATTCTTAACGGCTTTGGAACAAAGTGGCGTCGTTACTAAGACAACCGGCTGGCAGCCGCAACATTTGCTGCTCTATGCAGAAACTGAGTTAATTGCCGCGTGTCCGCTGTACCTTAAATTTCATTCCCAAGGGGAATTTGTCTTCGACCATCAATGGGCAAATGCCTATCAGCAACACGGCCTGGATTATTATCCGAAAGCATTGACGGCGGTTCCTTTTACACCCTGCCAGGGTCAACGCATTTTAATCAAAACAGCGCTTGATGAAACCGCTGTGTTAGAGTTGTTCATCGACGCCCTTAAGCAGCAATTGATAGATCTAAAGCTTTCCTCCTGGCATTGTCTGTTCTCAACGCCCAGCCAAACTGAACAGCTTAGAGCCTTGGGGTTGATGGTGCGCGAAGGTGTGCAGTTCCAGTGGTTTAATCGGGGCTATCGGGATTTTCAGGACTACATCGACAGTTTTACATCCCGTAAGCGTAAAACTACCCTACGCGAACGGCAACAGGTAAAAAACCAAGGCATTGCGTTTTTAACCCTGAACGGTCAAAGCGTTTCGGAAGCTCAATGGCAGGTGTTTTTTCAATTTTACCAAATGACTTATTTAAAACACGGCATGCCCGGTTACTTAAACCTCGACTTCTTTAAGCAAATTGCCCAGTCAATGCCAGAACAGATTTTATTGATCTTCGCTGTAAAAGACCAACGCTACATTGGTGCAGCACTCAGCTTTATCGGCAACGACACGCTCTACGGGCGCTATTGGGGCTGTTTTGAAGAATACCAATTTTTGCATTTTGAAGCCTGTTATTATCAGGGCTTGGACTATTGCATTGCCCACGGCTTGACACGGTTTGATTCCGGCGCACAGGGCGAGCATAAAATTGCGCGAGGCTTTGAACCAGTTACTACTTATTCCGCACACTGGATACAGCACCCGGAATTTGCAGAAGCCATTGCGCAGTTTTTAGAACGTGAAAAAAGCACCATACAACAGTACAAAGCCGATACTACAGTGTTGTTGCCTTTTAAAAAGGCTGATTACTGAGGTATGCGACTTTTACAACACAGGTGAATATTTCAACACAGCGCCCTAAGCCCTGTCACAAGCCGCTGCAAAGCCTCGCTAACATTCTTTTCATGCAACATCCCATAAGATACCCGTAAGTAACAGCCCTCTTCTATACCGAAGGCACAGCCCGGAATCACCGCGATCTTAAAGCCACTGATCAATTGTTTAACCAATTCCACATCATTGATATTGGTGTGCAAGTGCAAAAAGCTATAAAACGCCCCTTCCGTATGAGTCACCTGACAAATATCGGTTAACGTTTGCAAGGCAGCGATAACCTGTGAACGTATAGCGGCTAACGGCTTTAACTGGGTTTTACAATAGCCAACACCAGCCTCTAATGCCCCCATCGCAGCGTACTGGCTAATCAGCGGTGGGCAAATTAAATTAGTGTCCTGAATTTTCAGCAAAGCGGGCAACAAGGCCTCAGGAAAAACCATGTAACCCATGCGCCAACTGGCAAGACCGTAAGCTTTAGAGAGTGAATACAAGGAAATAGTGTATTGTTCCGCACCGGGAATGCTACCGGGAGAAAAGTGTTTAGCCTGATCGTAGGTAAAGTACTCATAAGCCTCATCACTGATATGGTACAACTGGTGTTCAAGACACAGTGCATTAACCGCGCGCAAGAGTACTTCAGGGTAGACCGCCCCCGTAGGATTGTTCGGTGAAACTGTCACGATAGCGCGGGTTTTGGGGGTTATAGCCGCCCGCAGCAGGTCGAGTTGCAGCTGATACTGGCCATCGGTCGGCACCAGAACCGGCGTGCAATTCAGCATCCGCACCGCCATTTCCTGATTAAAATAATGCGGCAGCGGCAGTATAATTTCATCACCCGGATCGGAAATTGCCAGTAACACATTCAAAAAAGCCATATTCGATCCGGCGGTTACCATAACCCGATAACCCTGCGTACAGTCGATTGCATTTTCACCACGCAGCTTGGCGGTAATGCGCTCCAATAAACGCGGTGTCCCCAGCGCCGGGCTATACCAATGGTCCTCCTGCCGGGCACCGAAAGTCCGGATAGCGTTTAATGCCGCAGGCGGTGGGGGGAATGCGACCATGCCCTGCCCTAAAGACAAAGTGCCGGGGGTATTACGAATATAGTCAGCAATAACGGGGATAATGGGCGATTGAACCGCCGCGAGGGTACGACTCTGAAACATGTTAGGCCTATTCAAAAACAAGCGTCGAAGCACAACAACTTGAAACCCACTACCTTAGTGATTTTATCGGTAATGGGTTTCAGCTATTTCGAAGAATCTACAAAGTCTTAAAAACTGCTGTCGCAGCCGCAAGCGTTTGGGCAATGTCCGCCTCGGTATGCGCCGCCGAAACAAATCCCGCTTCAAATGCTGATGGTGCCAAATACACACCCTGATCCAACATGCCGTGAAAAAACCGTTTAAAGCGTTCTTGATCACAGCGCATCACTTGGGCGAAACGGGTAATTTGTTCATCTTCACTAAAAAACAAGCCAAACATGCCGCCAACTTGATTGGTGGATAATTTGATACCAGCGTCCCCTGCCCGCTCCTTTAAGCCTTTTACCAAAGCGGCGGTTTTTTCAGCCAGCGCACTAAAAAATCCCGGCAGGGCGATTAATTCCAGTGTTTTCAACCCAGCGGCCATCGCCACCGGATTACCGGATAACGTCCCGGCCTGATAAACCGGCCCTAACGGCGCTAACTGTTGCATAATCTCTCGTTTTCCGCCAAACGCACCAACCGGCATACCGCCGCCGATCACTTTGCCCAAAGTCGTCAAGTCCGGGGTTATCCCATACAATCCTTGTGCGCCTTGCAAACCGACCCTAAATCCGGTCATGACTTCATCAAATATCAACACACTACCGTACTGATCGCAAACATCCCGCAAGGTTTGTAAAAAACCGGCTTCCGGCAACACACAATTCATATTACCCGCCACAGGTTCGACGATAATTGCTGCAATTTGCGTACCGATTTCAGCAAACACCGCCTTAACCGCTGCCGCATCGTTATACGGCAAGGTAATAGTCGCTTCTGCCACTGCCGCAGGTACGCCAGGCGAACTGGGCACGCCCAGCGTTAAGGCACCGGAACCGGCTTTGACCAATAAGGAATCTGAATGTCCATGATAACAGCCTTCAAATTTTACAATCTTATCCCGTCCGGTATAGCCCCGCGCCAAACGGATTGCGCTCATGGTCGCTTCTGTGCCTGAACTCACCATGCGCACCATTTCGATGGATGTCATTAACTGGCAGACGGTTTCCGCCATGCGGGTTTCCAACTCGGTCGGCGCACCAAAACTTAAGCCTTTGGCAGCAGTTGTCTGGACTTCCGCAATAACTTCAGGATGTGCATGCCCTAACACCATTGGCCCCCAAGAGCCAACGTAATCAATATAACGTTTCTGGTCGGTGTCAAAAACATAAGCACCTTGGGCGTGATCGATAAACACCGGGGTTCCGCCTACGCCATTAAATGCCCGCACCGGCGAATTAACGCCGCCCGGAATCACTTGTTTAGCATGAATAAATAAATCAGCAGCGTCAGTCATATTGTTTGGTTTTAAGAAGAGTCGAAAAGGCGATCACTTTACAATGATTAACCTGTTTTTTAAAGTCCGTAAAGCAATGAAAGCCCAAGATATTAATACTTTTCACCCGAATTTATGCCAAAAAACTGCTTGCCTTAAAAGCTAAAGAACGCATTTTTTACACAAACTTTTTAGCTTGATTTTTTTTAAAAACACTATATATTGTGCATCTACAAAAATAAAAACACTATATATACGATATTACCTGATTTATCAACGGCTTGCCTTAAAGCCGATAATCAGCGTTTTTAAGCGATGCCCTTAACCCCCTTCAGGAGCTGATCCATGACCGCCAAATTGCATATTATCGCCAATACGGTAACTGAAATTCCGTTTCAAAGCGCCTCCCTCGATATTTGGGAGACCAAATATTGCTTAAAAACCAAGAATGGCGAAGCACTGGATGGCAGCATTGACGACACCTACAAACGGGTCGCCAAAGCCTTGTCTGAAGTGGAAAAAGGTAAAGCGAATCAGGACAAGTACTATAAAGAATTTTTGTGGGCTTTGCGCCAAGGCGTCATTCCGGCCGGTAGAATCATTTCCAACGCCGGTGCCCTGGAACACAAACCTGCCACCTCCACCATCAATTGCACCGTTTCTGGCACCATCGTGGATTCTATGGACGACATACTGGGCAAGGTGCATGAAGCCGGGCTGACCCTAAAAGCAGGCTGCGGTATCGGCTACGAATTTTCCACGCTCCGCCCCAAAAACGCTTATGTCTCCGGCGCTGGCGCATACACCTCTGGCCCCCTGTCCTTCATGGATATTTACGACAAAATGTGTTTCACCGTCTCCTCCGCCGGTGGTCGGCGCGGCGCGCAAATGGCGACTTTCGATATCGGCCATCCGGATGTGGTTGAATTTATCCGCGCTAAGCGCGAAGACGGCCGCTTGCGCCAATTTAACCTATCCTTACTGATTACCACCGAATTTGTTGAAGCCGTCAAACATGACCGGGAGTGGGCGCTATCCTTCCCCGTCTCACAGACGGAAGTCAAACGCGACGAGCTGGACTTAAACGACCCTAAACTCATTTGCTGGCGCGACCTTCCGGCTAAAAACGGCTATGTGGTCAATGAGGCAGGATTTGTCGCCTGCAAAATCAGCAAAACCATGCCCGCCAAACGCTTGTGGGACATCATCATGACTTCCACTTACGATTATGCGGAACCCGGTTTTATCCTGATTGATAAAGTGAATGAGATGAACAACAACTGGTTTTGCGAAAACATCCGCACCACCAACCCCTGCGGCGAACAACCCTTACCCCCCTACGGCAGTTGTTTATTAGGCTCTATCAATCTCACCCGCTTTGTCGAGCATCCTTTCACCGCGCAAGCCAGCTTTGACTGGAACAGCTACCGTAAAGCGATCCGTATTTTCACGCGCATGCTTGATAACGTGGTGGAAATCAACGGCCTGCCCCTGGCACAACAACGCGAAGAAATCACCAGCAAACGCCGCCACGGCATGGGCTACTTAGGCCTCGGTTCTACCGTCACGCTCATGGGTATGCAATACGGGGATAAAGCCTCCTTGGCATTTACCGAAGAAGTCACCAAAGTCCTGGCGCTGGAAGGCTGGCACGCGGGCTTGGCGCTCGCCAAAGAAAAAGGCGCCGCACCGATTATGGACAAACAATTTACCGTCACCGGCGAAATGCTGCACAAACGCCCGGAAATGATTGCCGATGGCTATAAAGTAGGCGATCAAATTGCCGGAAAAGTCCTGCACGCCAAATATAGCCGGTATATGCAGCTCATTGCCAAAGAAGCACCAGAGTTGGTCGCAGAACTCGCCGAAGTGGGTTCGCGTTTTACCCACCACAGCTCGATTGCACCGACCGGTACCATCTCGCTATCTTTAGCCAATAACGCCAGCAACGGCATTGAACCGAGCTTTGCGCACCATTACGCGCGTAATGTCATCCGCGCCGGTAAAAAATCCAAAGAAAAAGTTGACGTGTTTTCGTTTGAACTGCTCGCCTACCGCGAATTGGTCAACCCGAACGCCATGCCCTACAGCGATAACCCCGCGCATCAATTGCCCGACTACTTTATCGCCGCCGATGATGTCACACCCAAACAGCATGTGGATATACAAGCCGCCGCACAAATCTGGATCGACTCGTCCATATCCAAAACCGCCAACGTGCCCACCGATTATCCGTATGAAGACTTTAAGTCCATCTACGAATACGCCTACGACAAAGGCTTAAAAGGCTGCACCACTTTCCGCTTTAACCCTGAAGCCTTCCAGGGCGTACTGGTAAAAGAATCCGATCTGGAAAACACCACCTACCAATTTACCTTGGAAGACGGACAAGTACTTGAAGTTAAAGGTAATGAAGAAATAGAGTATGATGGTGAAAAACACAGTGCGGCGAATTTGTTTGATGCGTTGAAGGAAGGATATTATGGGAAGTTTTGATACAGATTATGAAATGACAGAATCATGGAACAAAAAAATTATAGAAGCTCGTCGGAAAATGCAAAATCCCTATGCTTTTTTAAACGATAAAGGTGGGTACGACGCAGTGCCAAATCAATCAGTTGATATGGTCGGTAATTCTTTTGTTATTTCGCCTGAAGATATACGAAGAAATTCACCAATTAAAGACGATAAACTTAAAGAAATTCGCGATCCATTTATTAAAATAGAGCAAGTTGCCAATAAGTTATTGAACGAAATGTGGAAAAATAAACGTCAGATTTGGCTCAAAAATGAACCAAATCGTCCGATAGATGTGCGGGATCCTGTTGTCGCATTACGACTTATTGGATACGACTACGATCTCAGTGAAACCCTAGGCCAATTTTCCAGAAGAGGACAGCAAATTGAAGTGGCGGGCATTATAGATAATTCTTTGAAGCAAGTCCGCGTATCCCGACAATTTACACCTATCATTAGAAATTTTACTGCCGCTCACGAATTAGGGCACGCTATTTTGCATAACGCAAATGGATTACACCGTGATCGCCCTTTGGATGGTTCGAGAATAGTCGGTTCAAGAGAAGCAATTGAAGTTGAAGCTGATAAGTTTGCGACATATTTCTTAATGCCTCAAAAACTTGTTAGAACAATATTTAAACGGACTTTTGACACCGATTGTTTCTCTCTTAATGAAGCAACAATATTTGCGTTTCCTCCAGACATTTCTAAAGAAATGACACGAAAATGTAAAATTCCTCGTGATTTATCTCGGATACTCGCAAGTGTAGAATGCTATAACGGCCAACATTTTATTTCCTTAGCAAGTCAGTTTGAAGTATCTGTCGAAGCGATGGCGATTCGCCTTGAAGAACTAAAATTACTAAGGTTATGACGACCATTTTATGAACACCAATAATGAACCAGACGAAATGCGGAGCGAATATGATTTCTCAGCAGGCGTGAGAGGCAAGCATTCTAAAGCTTACACGCAAGACTCGAATGTTATTGTATTAGAGCCTGATGTCGCCGCAGTTTTTCATAATGCCGCAGCCGTAAATCACGCTTTAAGGTTGGTTATTAATGGACATTGCGGATAAAGAAGTAGGCAAAAACTTAACCAAAGCATAGTGCCGCAACTAAATCTGCGCGGCTTAAAATCATTATTCCAGGCAAAAATCATGACCCTAAAAATTGATAAAAAAATCGTTAGCTACAAAGTATTAAGCAACGTCACCAACATCAACGAAAGCATCGACAACCCGCCAACGGTTGACCTCGAAAGCATGCACGAAAATGTCGAGCGTCCAGAAATACTGGTCGGCTCCACGTACAAAATCAAAACCCCGCAGTCGGAACATGCCTTGTACATCACCATCAACGACATGATCCTTAACCAGGGCACTGCCCATGAAGAACGCCGCCCTTACGAAATCTTTATCAACTCCAAAAACATGGAGCATTTCCAGTGGGTCTTGGCGCTGACGCGGGTTATATCGGCAGTGTTCCGCAAAGGCGGTGATGCAACTTTCCTTGTGGAAGAACTGAAAGCGGTGTTTGACCCTAAAGGCGGCTATTTTAAAAAAGGCGGCGTGTTTATGCCGTCCTTAGTCGCTGAAATCGGTTGCGCGATTGAAACCCATATGAAGCATATCGGGATGATTAAGCCGGAAGCGATGCCGGATCATCAGAAACAAATTCTGGCAGCAAAGCGTAAAGAATTTGAAGCCTTACATGGGGCGACGGAGGGTGAGGCGTTTCCCGAAAAGGCGGTGTTATGTAATAAGTGTAGTACTAAGGCGATGGTGTTGATGGATGGGTGTATGACTTGTTTGAATTGTGGGGAATCTAAGTGTGGATGAACATCTACAAAACCACATGATTCAATTGATAAATGAACATTTTTCGGAGTTATTGAAAATTGGAGATTAGGTTCCCAACCGATAATGACGGCTTTCTTTCGCAAGAATGCCCCTCCTGCAACCAACAATTTAAAGTTACTTTTGGTGGGGGTGGTAATGAGCCAATTTCTTTTTGTCCATATTGTGGACATGAAGGACAAGAATGTTGGTTTACCAAAGAGCAGGTAAATTATATTCAGAGTGCAGTCACAAATGTAATATTGGAACCAGAATTAAAAAAATTGGGGCACCAATTTAAATACGTCGGTTTGAGCACCAATATTTCGGATGTATCATCGACACCATTTGACGCAGACATAGATTTTGAAGTATTTCGTTTCCCTTGTTGTAACGAAACTGTTAAAGCCGACCAGCATGAAAAACTTTTTTGTATTATTTGTGGCAAAGAAAAGAACATAAGAATGAGTGAAGGTAAGAAAATCTTTCTAAGTCATAAGGGTACTGACAAAGAAATCGTAAAGGACTTTAAATCAACGCTTGAAATTCTTGGCTTTTCCCCTTGGATTGACGAAGATGCAATGCCGGCAGGAACAGCATTAGAACGCGGGATACTTGAAGGCATGCAAAATTCCTGCGCCGTGATTTTTTTTATCACACCATCGTTTAAAGATGAAGGATTCCTTGAAACTGAAGTCAACTACGCTATTCAAGAAAAACGTAAAAAGGGAAATGGCTTTGCAATCATAGCATTACAATTTCAAGACGAAAATGGCAAAAAAGGTGACATACCTGAGCTGTTAAAAACTTATGTTTGGAAAACACCTAAAACTCATCTTCATGCTTTAAATGAGATTGTTAGAGCACTCCCGATAACCGTAACAACAATTGATTGGCGTGAAGGTATAGAGAATATAGTTACAAGGCCCAAAGTAAAATCTACAACTACCGAACTTTCAGACGAGGCAAAAATTATTTTGAACGCAGCTGCTAAAGGTGGCGGAACAATCCAAAATTTTACAGCCTTGAGCTGTGGGCCAATGATTTCAGCTAATGGTCTCAATCTCATCCCAAATTCTGATCCACGAACGATCGCACTTTGGATTGGAGGCCTTGAAGACCTTCTTCGTCGCCGCTATGTTAAAGATTTAGGGCATAAAGGGGAAATATTCGAAATCACGCGAGAGGGGTATCAAGCTTTGGATGAGTTTGTTAATTCTGCATGCTAAAAAACCTGCAAGTAACAAGATAGCATGATGCAGCTTGCGGAATCTTGGTTTTCGTGGATTCGTTGCTATAAATACCTTTGCGGAGTTTGTAATTCCGTCTTAAATATTTGAAATGTTGCTTTTGTAGTCTCGCTTTAGCGAATATTTATTTAATCGGGTTCTCGCACCCGAAAGCGAATTTCTTTCTTGTGCGTCGCCGAGCCACAAGGATGTGGCGAATGTGGAAAATGCAGGAGCATTTTTCCACAAAAGAAAGAAATCAAAGAAAACGCCGCCCGGTTGCCGCTTTATCCTGCGTTCCTCGCTTTTACTGGGGGTTGGTAAAATGGGCGTCCTGCCCATTTACCAACGTGCGGCATCCATGCCGCACCCTTGCAGGCTATTCCCACCAATAAACTCCGGTACTCGGCGCGGCAAACGGGAGTAGTTCACCCCGAGTTCGTAGATACCGTCTTACAGTCCGAAATGCAAGCAAAAATTAAGTGGCATAATTTGGATTAAAAGGGACGCCGGATTGAATAACGCCAAAGGCAATATGGATGAGTTTACGCATGGCAGCACAGACAATGGCCTTACCGTTTTTGCCATTAGCTTTTAGGCGTTCACAGAATTGATCTACCCCGCGAATAGTGGACAGAACCAAAAGCGAGTATCCTTATCACAAAAGAGGTACTTGAATGGGCACAAAACAAACAGGCAAGAAAGCCACC
>JBEBJQ010000122.1:0-8254 GCA_040079795.1 Methylococcales bacterium | reverse complement strand
GGGTAGAAAAACACCTCTGAATATTTGCTAAAACCCATAAACCCCAATAAGATTCTAAATCAATTAAGCCGCGAGAATTGGTTTAGATTCAAACTTTCAGCCAATCAAATATTTAAGCCAAGCCTATCATAGGCAAATCAGTAGTTTGTCCCTTAATTTGATTGACTACTTCTTCCAAATAAATATTTCACTGCTTTTTCAAATTTTCCAATAATCCTTGTAAATCCTCTGGGGATAGGGCTTCAAGCTTTTTTATAACTGCTGAGTCTATGCCTTTTAAGCTGCTTTTTATGCGCTTTTTTTGCTTGTGCTGTTCAATAATAGCCTGAAAAAAAGTTTCATCTGAATCTGCCAGGTCAATGGCAGAGGCAATAAATTCATATTGCTTCATCTCTGCACGCTTCGCTATTTCACAGACCTTATGGTGTATCTCAGCAGGGAGTGAGATGGTTTTCCTTTTATTCTGTTGTGTTGTCATCATTGTTTAAAATATGTATTCATAATAATGAATACATTATAGCACAGGCTTTCAATGTAGTAAAAAAGTACTCATTTTCAAGCTTATCTTCTGATCTCCTCTAAATACCATGCAGCATTGAGCTACAGCCATTATTGAGTCAGTTATATTGGGTCATTTTATTGTATTCATTTATATGAATAATAAATAATTTCGAAACAGTTCACATAAATGAATTCTTTTAATTGTGTAATTAATTTATATTCCGTATAATTTACTCCATCGACGTTAATACGCAACGACAAAACCGACTTAATTCACATACCATATTTGGAGAAATAATATGCATACCTTTACCCCACCCGGCTTTACCTCGTATCCGTTCGGCTACCGCAATGATCATTTATTGCTGCCTAAATCGTTAGTCAAACTGCTCGCTAAACAAGATAAGTTGGCTAAAGAAAGCATGGAAGATGACTTTCAAAAAGCGGAAGTAGAAAATTTAATTCATGAGTTACTGGAGAATAGTGACTTAAGCGTACAGCAATTACACTCTAACTTTCTTGCCTTTAATAAGCAGCAACAAGCCAAATCAACAACTAAGCCTGCCGATTTCAAATTTTCAGATGTTAAATACTTGAAAATTTTTGATGCTGAAACGATTCACCAACGTAAAAAAGACTCCGGCTTTACGCGTAATGTTCAGGCGGTGATGAAACGTTTCAAGGACGCCGACGATGGCCAGCGGATCTTAAAAACGGTGCCAGCTGACTTTAAAGTGGCGTTACAGCACTTAAAAGCGCAATACCCTAATTGCATCAACTTTATTGATTATGTTGAATCATTTGCGATGTTAGCGCTCAAGCAAGCTTACCCGGCTTTTTACTTTCCACCTGTGCTTCTGGTTGGCCCGCCCGGCATTGGCAAGACCGCTGCCGTGAATGCGGTTGCAGAGATCATCGGGGTTTCCAGCCGACAGATTGACCTCGCAGCGACGACAGCGGGCATGGTGTTAGGGGGCATGTCCACCCAATGGTCGGATGCTAAAACCGGGGTCATCATTGATTTACTGCGCGATGAAGAGGCGGCTAATCCTATTGTTATCCTGGATGAAATTGATAAAGCCGCTGCTGATGCAAAACACAATCCATTAGGCTCGTTGTATAGTTTACTGGAGCAAAAAACTGCGGGTAAATTTATTGATGAAGCGCTCGACCTTCCAGCGGATGCTTCACATGTCCTGTATGTCGCAACCGCCAATACCCTTGAGACGATTCCAAAACCGATCTTAAGCCGATTTATTAGTATTGAGATTTACGCGATTACACCGGAACAGCATAGTAAGGTAACGCAGTCAATTTACACTGGCTTGCTACAACAACACGATTGCACTGCCTTGTTTGCTAAAAAACTCGCAACGCCGGTTGTAAACGCGCTGCGTAACTTTTCGCCCAGGGTCATTAAAAGCACGCTCAGAAGAGCCTTAGCGCAAGCTGCCCAACGCAACCGCAACGGTAAAAAACTAACTGTTATTGAAGCGGATTTATTATTTTCAAATATCTCGATGTTAAAAAGCAGTTGTTATGACCGCAGCAGGCCCATTGGCTTTATGCAATAACGTTTGGATAATACTGAAATCTATCTCACTAAATTTTAACTATTTTATAAGGCTAACCATTATGCATACCCATACTAAAACCATTACATCTGAATCTACAACAGAAACTTTTGTTGAAAAAATCTGCCCGAGTTGTTTTAGCGTATTTTCAGTAACAACAAAACCCAAACGGGGGCCCAAACAAAAATATTGTAAACATCGCTGCGGTACAGACTATTACTGCAATAACGTGCGGGACAAGAATTCAGAAAGAATTCGTATGGCAACGTATTTTTCTGACAATCCTGAAAAACGGTTTTTAGCATCCACCAAGCAAAGCGCAAAAGAGCGGGGGCTGTCTTTTGATTTGACGGCAGAGTGGTTTAAAGAACGGTTGGGCCGTGGCATTTGTGAAGTAACCGGGTTACCAATAAAAATTAAACTCTATAAAGCCCATGATAAAGGTAACCGGGGGTTTTATAGCCCTTCAATTGATCGCATTGATAACACCGTTGGTTATATCGTGAGTAATTGCAGGCTCGTCTGTTGGGGCTATAATCTGGGCAAAAACAAATTCACTGATAGGGACCTTAATGCGCTTGCGGTATCGCTGTTAGTTCAAAGCGTGCCTAAAATGGCCAAGGACGATTTGCTGAAACTCATACCCAATACTTTACTGGCATCGTTGCCGTCAGGGCATTGCGTATTTTAAGCAGTTAGTGGGCAAAAATTAGGTGCTTTTTACTAAAATAAAGCACCTACATTGAAAGTAGGGAACTAAAAAGTGCCCGGCTCAAAAACTTGCTCATAGCGGAAATTTACCATGATACGTTTCTTGTTGTGTTATTTAAGGAGATTTTTTTCACCAATTCAATCTTCTCTAAAAGATTGTTAATATAAAATTCTTATCTTCGTAGATACTTTTATGTGGTAAACATCTATTCTTAAACATAATAGAATGTTGCTTTACCTTATAAATATTCAATTTAACGCTAGAATAGTTAGAATTTAGTTTAATTTCTTGCAAGGAATCAAAACAAGACATGGAAATCATCGATAATATCAACCACCTTCTCGGTGATAACCTCAAGCAAACCATCAAACCCAACGCCAAACTGAAAATCGCCGCCTCCTGCTTTTCTATTTACGCCTTTGCCGCACTTAAAAAAGAACTTGAGGCAATAGACTCATTAGAGTTCATCTTTACCGCCCCTACTTTTATCCCAAACGAAGTCACGGACAAAATCAAAAAGGAACAACGCGAATTCCACATCCCTAAAGCCGGTCGCGAACGCAGCCTTTACGGTAGTGAATTTGAAATCCTACTCAAGAACAAACTAACACAGCGCGCCATTGCCAAAGAATGCGCCGATTGGATACGCCGCAAAGCAACTTTCCGACCCAATAACAGCAAAGCCCCGATGCAGCAATTTGCCTGTGTACAGAATCAAGAAGATGCAGCCATTTATATGCCGTTGCATGGCTTTACCGCTGTTGATCTAGGCTATCAGCCCAGTGATGCGGTATCCAATATCGTCAATAAATTTGATGAACCAACGAACACCAACGTCTTTCTTCAGCTATTTGAACAAATCTGGAATGATCCAGAGAAATTAGACAATGTCACTACCCGCTTATGTGAACATATCGCTTCGGTGTACCAAGAGAACTCACCTGAGCGCATTTACTTCCTGATGCTGTACAACATCTTTAATGAGTTTCTGGAAGACCTCAATGAAGATGTCTTGCCTAACGACCGCACCGGCTACCAGGACAGCTTAATCTGGAAAAAGCTGTTCAATTTCCAGCGAGACGCGGCCACCGGCATTATTAACAAACTGGAAACCTACAACGGCTGCATCCTGGCTGATAGTGTCGGCTTGGGTAAGACCTTTAGTGCTTTAGCCGTTATCAAATATTACGAACTGCGCAACCGCTCAGTCTTAGTGTTGTGCCCTAAAAAATTGGCCGACAATTGGTTAACCTATAACCGCAACCTGACCACCAACATATTTGCCAAAGACCGCTTTAATTATGATGTGCTCTGCCATACCGACTTACAACGCACCAGCGGCGAATCCTTTGGCACACCGCTCAATCGCATCAATTGGGGTAACTATGACCTCGTGGTGATTGATGAATCACACAACTTTCGTAATAACGATGTCTATAAGGATAAAGAGACGCGTTACCAGAAGCTGATGAACACGGTCATCAAGCAAGGGGTAAAAACCAAAGTCTTGATGCTCTCTGCCACGCCGGTCAATAACCGCTTTAATGACTTACGCAACCAACTGGCATTGGCCTATGAAGGTGATTCCGAAAACCTAAATCAAAGGCTGCGCACCGAAAAAGACATAGAAGCCATCTTCCGAAGAGCCCAACTTGCCTTTAACTCTTGGGTGAGCTTACCGCCGGAACAGCGAACCGCCAATGCCATTCTAGGCACCTTGGACTTTGATTTTTTTGAGTTACTGGACAGCGTCACCATTGCCCGCTCGCGTAAACACATTGAAACTTTTTATGATACGGCGGATATAGGTAAATTCCCCGAACGCCGTAAGCCATTATCCTTTCACTGTCCGTTAACGCAGCGCACTGACGTCATGGGTTTTAATGATATTTTTGCACAGCTGTCATTACTGAAGCTAGCGGTCTATGCCCCCATCAGCTATATCTTGCCCAGTCGCTTACCCAAATATGAAGCGATCTACGATACCCAAGTAAAAGGCGGCAAAGGCAAATTACGTCAGTCAGACCGCGAAAAAAGCTTGCAAGCCTTAATGGTCACCAACTTATTAAAGCGTCTGGAAAGCTCTGTACAAGCCTTTCGCTTAACTTTACTAGGCTTAAAAGACAACCATCAACGCACCTTAGATAAAATTGCCAAATTCCAACAGACGGGCTTAGCCGCTAACTTTGCCGATGTTAGCGCCGCCTTTGAAAACAGCTCTGAAGATGATGACGATTTTCCTATGCCGGATGACAGCAGCATTGGCAGTAAAGTCCAAATCAACCTAGCGGATATGGATTTACCTTCATGGCAACATGATTTAAATGCCGACTTGTTTGTTATTGATCAATTACTCACTGAAATGCACAAAATCACCCCGGCGGATGATTTTAAACTCCAGCACCTTAAAAACCAGATTCACGCAAAGCTAGCCGCACCGATCAACCCAGGCAACAAAAAAATCTTGGTCTTCACCGCCTTTGCCGATACCGCCAATTATTTGTATGAACACCTGTCTGGAAGTTTATTGGCAAGTCACCATTTGCATACTGGTAAAGTGACGGCAGTGATAGCCCCAAATCTACTCTGCAAAAAAACTATGATTTTCAATCCCTATTAACCTTATTTTCACCCCGCTCCAAAGACAAAGCCGCCATTCTTGCGAGTGAACCCAATGAAATTGATATTCTAATCGGTACCGATTGCATATCCGAAGGTCAAAACCTGCAAGACTGCGATTACCTGATCAACTACGATATCCATTGGAATCCCGTCCGCATCATTCAACGTTTTGGGCGGGTAGACCGGATCGGTTCCCAAAATGCCAGCATCCAATTGGTCAACTACTGGCCGGACATATCGCTGGACGAATACATTAACCTAAAAGAGCGGGTGGAAAACCGCATGATGATTGCCGACGTAACTGCGACCGGTGATGACAACGTGCTTAGCGCGCAATCGAATGATGTCGCCTACCGAAAAGAACAATTGCGCCGCTTACAAGAAGAAGTGATTGAAATGGAAGACCTTAAAACTGGCGTTTCCATTACCGACTTAGGTTTAAACGACTTCCGCATGGATTTGCTCAATTACGTCAAAAGCAATGGTGACTTAGCCAATATTCCCAGCGGTATGCATGCTGTAGTCCCCGCGAATACCGCTTTAGGTTTACACCCCGGCGTTATTTTTACCTTGCGGAACCGTAACCCCAGCATCAATATCAATCAGCATAACCGCCTGCATCCTTATTACTTGGTCTACATTGGACAAAACGGCGATATTATCACCGACCACACCGAAGCCAAGCGCTTATTAGATTTGGCTCGTGCCGCCTGCAAAGGTCAAACGCAACCTATAACCGCCGCCTGTCAATTATTTAACCAAGCCACCCAGGACGGTCGCAGTATGCAAACTTACTCTACTTTATTGGATCAAGCCATACGCTCAATGGTGGAAGTGAAGGAAGAAAAAGACTTGGATAGCTTATTCAGTGGCGGCAAAACCACTGCCTTGACGAATACCATTGCCGGACTCGATGATTTTGAACTCATCAGCTTTTTAGTGATACAAGCAGTGCCATGAGTGTTGCCCTGTTTACCTATCCACCCAATGCCTTATTTGGGCGGATCATCCCCAAATCCAAAATCTATGAACATGCTGCCCCAAATGCGGCTTTAAAAGCCTTGTTTGTGCTGCAGGTTGAGCAAATGGTCTGGCAATACAAACTGGCCACCGAAACCATTAACCTCCCAACAGTAGCGGCAGTCCCTGAAATTCAAATCTTTAACATCAGTCTAAAGACACCGGAATTGGATGAAGCCGTTTTAAGGTGCATAGACCAAGCAATTCCGTTACCCATTTTTTTCCAGCTTACCTACGGCGAAAAAATTCAGATCAAAGCCGCCTACAAACGCCCGAGTGAAACCGATAGCAGTCGGTGGGTGACCGACTGCTATTTTGCCACCGAGTGGCAGGCGATCGACAGCGAGCGGCAGCCACTGCCCTTAGCATTGGATTTAGGCGCACTGTATGAACTCATGCTCCGCCCATTGCTCCCGATACCACCCAGAGCTGGTGAAACCATCAAACTGCACATGGAGCGTTTAACTCAAATTCGCGTTAAACAAAGCGAATACCGTAAAATAGCCGCAAGCCTGCATAAAGAACGGCAATTTAACCGTAAAGTAGCATTGAATAGCCAGCTTAAAACGTTGCAAATCGCGTTAGACAAACTGCAACACAGCGAATGATTAATTGATTTAAATATAAAGGCAGAAGTTTCATGGGCACTATAGCCGACACCATAGACAAGGAAAAAACATGATTACCAAAGAGCAACTTAAAGACGAAATTAATAGGGTGGAAGACCCACAAACATTGGAACTGGTTTATCAACTGCTGTTAAAAATAAAACACGGTAATGTCCCCCCAAAACAGACCCTGACAAACTGGTTGCTTGAAAATATGCAGGGCTTAGGCAATTTAAGCTTACCCGACAGAAACGAAGCCGATAGGGAAATACCTTTTCAACCATGAAAGCGTATTTACTGGATACCAATATTATTTCAGAAATCATGACAACCGTGCCAAACCAACGCGTCATTGAATTTTTAGCTGATATAAAAGAGAGTTACTTATCTGCCATCACGCTGCATGAGTTGCACTATGGTTTACAGCTTTTGCCCCAAGGCCAACGGCGCAACACCATAGCAAGCAAATTACAAAACCTGCTCACGCACTATAACGAATACATAGTACCGGTCGATCAGGCAATAGCCCTTCAAGCCGCTGTGTTACGCGCTGATGCCAAGCAACAAGGACGTATTGTGCATTTGGCGGATGCGTTAATAGCGAGTACGGCAAAAGTAAACCATTGGATAGTCGCCACCCGAAACACCCAAGACTTTATTGATAGTGGGGTTGACATCATTAACCCTTGGACAATTTGAATCCTATAGATTGCCGCTTTAAGGTCGCACAACCTGCAACCTGCCTGTTACCCGACACTCGATACCAGCCATGTCCGACAAACTCAAACTGCATAGCCCTGACTTTACAGCAGCTAATATCGCCAAACTGGCAGAGCTCTTCCCCAACTGCGTCACCGAAACCCTGGGTGCCGATGGCAAACCCCACAAAGCCATCGATTTTGACCAAATGCGCCAAGAGCTGTCCACTAACTTGGTTGAAGACCCACAAGAGCGTTACCAACTAAACTGGCCGGGTAAACGCGAAGCCTTGCTTACCGCCAATGCCCCTATTGCCAAGACCTTCCGCCCCTGTCGTGAAGAAAGTGTCGATTTTGATACAACTCAAAATCTGTTTATCGAAGGAGATAATCTGGATGCGCTTAAGCTCCTACAGGAAAATGATCTTGCCCGGATTTCACGGACACTCTTCTAAGCGACTTTTTTGGCTTCAAAAGCATTCGGGCTAAGATAGCCTAGTTTTGAATGAAGCCGTTTGC
>JBEBJQ010000025.1:0-45930 GCA_040079795.1 Methylococcales bacterium | reverse complement strand
TAATGTGAGCCCGGCTGTTATTTCATTTGCAATTAATTTGAGCCCAAAATAGCGTTAAATGCGAGCCCAACGGTTTTCAAACGCGAGCCGTTACACTTAGTAGCCAAAATAAATTCCTCAATGTCTGGCTTTTAGCATCCGTGTAGTGGGCTTGGTAAATCAGTTTTGCACGGTTAAGAATGGTCTGGCATAGCGTCTTTAAACCGGGCAGCTCAAAGGGTTTGCACAAGTATTCACTGGCACCATTCAGCATCATATTTAAATTCCGCTCCGGGCGGTCATAAGCTGTCATAATTATGACCGGCTGATTTTTATCAACTTCCATCATATTTACCAGTACGGCATCACCTTTGATACCAGGTAACATATAATCCAAAAGCACCAGTTCATGGTGCTTTTTTCTCCATTGTTCAAGCCCCGACTCCCCGTCAGCCGCAATATCAATATCGTAGCTATCTTTTAGGGCATGGTAAGTAAAAAATGCAGCATCCTCGTCATCTTCAATAATGAGCAAAGTTGGTTTATCGGGCGGTTTAGGTCCGCGAACATAACCAATGCTAAGGTTGCGCTCATAAGCCGACTGTAAAACCTGCCTTAAATCCGCCAGAAAAACACTTATAAAGTCATGCTCTTTGGCTAATATCAAGGGAATCTCAATTTCAGTGGTGTCTTTAATCAGATAAAGGGGAAGCGAGTGGGCAGCTAATTGTGTCGAATTTATCAGTTTTGCCAACCGCCAGATATCCGTCCCGTCCACAGAATACTCAGCAATAATAAAATCATGGGTGTTATTTTTTAACTCTTTAACCAGGTCATCCACGGTTTCCACAAAGGTTAAATTAAAAACACCACCGGCGCCCTCTGCCGCAGCAGATAGTTGGTCAAGTATGGCATCGGTTAATTCAGAATAACTTGTAGCGACCAATAATTTCATAGCGTCTATCCTATGTTTAGCGGCATCATTACCCCCACAATATCCCGGTCAGGTTTGAGGGTGATACTGGCTGCAACCTTAACATCAGCCTCAGTTTTAAAGGTGAAAGCCCTTAATAAGCTAACGATTATAATCATCATTTCCATTTCAACGAAATGTCGGCCAATACAATTATGTAAACCTCCCCCATACGGAAAAAATGCATATTTATGCCGTTCCGTTTCTGATTGGTTTAGAAAATGATCGGGATAAAACTCATTAGGGCGCTCCCAGAGTTTTTCATGACGATGGGTGACATATGTACTCAGAATGATCGTTGTGCCTTTTGCGATGCTTTGACCACCGACCATAATATCCTCAGTAGCTTGGCTGGAAAGGGCGGGAGAAGAAGGATACAACCTTAAAGTTTCATGGAGGCAGGCTTTCGTATAAGTTAATTTTGCTAAATTTTCTAAAGTTATTGGCTCGTCTTTATAGTTTCTAATTTCTTCAGTGATTTTCTTATGCACAACATCATTCTTACCGATAAAGTAAAAAAACCATGCCAGTGTGTTTATAGTGGTGTCTTGCCCTGCAAAAAACAAATTAACCGTTTCATCTTTTAACAGTTCCTCGGACATGGTGTAACCGGATTTTTTGTCCTTAGCCTGGATTAATAGGGAAATAAGATCATGGCCTGGTTGTTCATATTTACGGGCTATTTCTTGATTCACAAAAGCAGTGAGCTGGTTAACCGCTTCCTGGTATTTTCTTTTTTTAATGGGCATAAACCACATCAATTTTCCATTGCTGATGATCTCGGCTACCATCAGTGGTAACAAACCTTTACTGATATTACTTATCGACTTTATCAAAGCCTCTGGATTGCTTATATTATCAACAGATATACCCATCAATATTCTGATAAAAGTTTTTTGAACCAGTATTTTAAGGATATTCGAAATGTTTACTTCAGCATCAAGTGTGTTTTTTAATCTATTCTTGGCGCTTTCAGCTTCTTCGTTAATAACCTTTTCCCACTCAGGAATTGCTTCCTTGGTAAAAATAGGTTGCATGATACGTCTTTGATTTGCCCATATGTCACCTTTACTGTTAATAAGGCCATCTCCGAACAGAGACTTTTTTGCATCATAAAGAAAATCCCTGCTTAATAGGCCTTTAGCTTCTTGAGCATAAACCTCCTCAATGTCTTCCGGTTTACAAACAAACAACAGTTTTTTATTAAAAAAACTGCCTAAAACCAAATCCCCATAGCTTCGGTGTATGTTTGTTAAGGCATTGAGCGGATTCCTGATTGATTGCAGTACTGGAATTAAAATTGACTGCTCCTTCAGCGGATAAAGTTGCGATTTTAAAATGACCATTTAATTTGTCCGAGTATTGATCGATCATTAACCGGAATATCCCCGGGCAATAAAGTTGAGCTTAAGCTTGGCTCCTTGGCATTTGTGCCAAGCAAATTATTGGCTCTCAGAGTTAATTCAAGTGGCTTGGCAATTCTGGTTGAAAGTGTTAACCCTAAAATACAATAGTCGCTTAAATTAGACCGTAGATCGTTGGCAGGCCGCTTTCTTTCACCTATCCAATTGATTTGGCTTCCTAAGACCCAATCCTTGGCAAACTCCCAATTTATTAGCGTTTTTATCATATGCTCAGGTAGCAGCCCGGTGCTGTTGCTATTACTTACACCATGATAACTGTAGCCAAGAGAAAGATTTAAGGTTTCATTGAGTTGATAACGCCCTTCAGTTTCAATTCCAATGCCATGGATAGGGCCGGCATTGGAAAAGCTAACAGGGTTCGGCGACACAGAAATAGTTGACGTTAAAGTTGAATCACTATTTGAAATAATTAAATTATTCAAATCAAACCAATAAACATTTGCCGAGGTCATTAATGCTGGTGACCACTTGTTTTCAGCCTGGAACTCAAGAGTATCCATTGTTTCTGATTTTATGCTTGTACTGGGTGATGCAGGCTGATTTTTTTGTAAAAATGAGGGCGGCCGGAACGCCCGGCTGTAAAGCAATTTGGTTGTTAAATAGGGGTTAACATTCCACACTAAAGAGACCCTGGGACTTAAACCACCGGAAGCATCCGAGTAGTAATCGTATCTAAACCCTGTAGTCAGATGCCAGTCTGGTGCGAAATTCCACTCATCCTGGATTAAGGTGTAAAAATTGGTCCGGCTTCTAGATTTAGATAACGGGTCTGCCCCATACACTGACAACTCTGTCAATGGGTTCTGTTGTATAAACCCTGGTGTTATAAGGTAATTTATCTTACTACTTATGTCACTTACCCAATTGTGGTTAACCCCGGACCCGAAAGTCACATTATGTTTTTTAATGCCTGCATAATTAAACTGGGTACTTAGTCCAGCCGTCCCCTGAAAATTAGCAGATTGGTTTATTGCGCCTTGGGGCAGCAAACCCCCAAATGTTCCGGGGGGTAATAATTGGAAGTCCCAATCCGTGTGTTGCCCCAAAAAGTAGAATTTTGTCTCAGCCGTCAAATCATCCGTAATTTTATTGTTTGCTGATAAATCAAGGTTATATATGTCTACATTACTCGCCCCTAAACTATCAAGCGCAAGTGCACCCCCGACACCAGTTTGAACATGGTTAAAGCGTTGATAACCCGCCCTAAGCCTTAACCAATCCTGGTAGGCCACATCAACCCTGGCATCAATATCGTCCCGACCATTGTTAGTAAACCCTGGGGCATTTGAGGCATGGGTTCCCAATTGGCTGTCCAATAGGGTTTGGGTATCACGATCAATTCTGCCTTGACTACCGTTGGTTGCCCCACCCTGCATGGAAAAGGCGTATTCCCAGTCGGCCTTTTTATTTCCATATTCTGCCCAGCCCTCAAAAGTGTCATGGCCGCCAAAGAAACCACCGACATCCCCCCCATGTAATTCTTTGCCGGTTTTTAGGATCACATTAATAACCCCAGTGATCGCGTCACCCCCGTACAGCATTGAGCCTGGCCCCCTGATTACTTCTATATGGGAAATATTTTTTACCGGCATTGTCCAACCGTATGGTTTGCCGCCAATCACCGTATTTCTAAGTGGAATACCATTTACTAATATAAGGGCCTGTGCATTTCCTTCAGAATAAATTCCCCGAAAACCAATAACATTATTTCCACCCCTGGCGCTACTCACATGCACACCCGGTAAATATTCCAGGACATCTTCCAGGCGCCTGGCACCAATGCGCTCAATATCTTTACTGGTCATAACCGAGGTCACGCTTGGACTAAGGTTTTGCGGGATGGGATGTCCTGCTGCGATGGATTGCATCTCTTCAGAACCATGGGTCAATGCTAAGTTGTCTGTCTTAGCTTCTTCTGCATAGGTATTTTTAACCAAAAGGACAGTTAAAATGAACCAACGTGTTGTTCGGTGCATTTCGTGAATTGTATTCATTTGAAGTATGTATCCACAAGTTAACAAAAATAATTAATTTGAGAATCCACATCCCTGATAGGACCATGTAACAGGCTTAGATAGCCCATGCGACTATACACTTTAGCGTGAAATATTTACACTAAAATATCCATTAGGGGCATGACAAATAACAAAATTTTGGGTACCTTTACTTAACGTATTCCGGTCTAACCACCCACCATTATCACAAATCACTGGCCTTAACTTTTTGAGACCTATCCTTTGTAATTTTAAAAAATGGCGGCATTCAACAATTTCTGTTCGACCATGCACTGTTGTGGCATTGAACTTTAGATTCATCCAAAATAGCGCTTTTATCAGGTGACCAGATAGGACAACCCCAATAATGACGACCCATAAATGGCAGTTCACACCACGCTTTCGTCACCACGCTTTTGGCTGGCGCTCTGATAAACCTATTCAACGAATTAAAGAAGCACTATCCGAAATTAAACAGGCCGCCAAGAAGGAACCTGGACTGGCAGCCACTGGGGCGGTGCTCTTTTTGGAGAAATTGTCACCTGCCCTCGAACAGGTGGACAGCTCTTCCGGCGCTATTGGAACCATGGTTAACCATGCCATTGACACATTGGTTCCGATCATTGCCAAAGCACCTGTAGAACCAAAGATAAGACAACAATGGATGGAACGCTTATGGACGGCGCTGCAGGATGACCAGATGCCTTATATTGAATTGTTGGGGGACTATTGGGGTGAGTTATGTGCAAGCCCTGCGTGTGCATCCCGATGGGCCGATGAATTTTTGCCAATTGTTAAACAAATCTCCGAATCATCAGGGTATGCGTTTTTTAAAGGTACATCTGCTTTTTTTTCTTCACTAAATGCTGCCGGTCGGCATGAAGAATTATTGGCCATTCTAGAAAAACCCTATTTTAAAAGCTGGTGGTATCGGCAATGGGGAGTGCGGGCACTGTTGGCCATGGACAAAAAAACTGAAGCTTTATGTTACGCGGAAGACAGCAGGAAAATCATTAACACACCGGCATCACAAATTGCCAAAGTCTGTGAAGAAATCCTGTTGTCATCCGGCTTTAGTGAGGAAGCCTATAGCCATTATGCGATAGAAGCTAACCAAGGTACCACCCACCTTGCTACGTTTCGGGCCCTGGCCAAAAAATATCCGCAAAAGCCTGCGGTTGACATCCTCAATGATCTGCTGGCCAGCCAACCAGGCTCAGAAGGCAAATGGTTTGCCGCCGCAAAAGATGCCGGGTTGTTCGATGTAGCAATTGAGCTGGTCAACAAAAGCCCAACCGATCCACGGACGCTAATCCGGGCAGCACGCGACTACGCAGAAAAAAAGCCCGATTTTGCAGTGTCGGCAGGGATTGCAGCACTTTATTGGCTGTCACGCGGTTACGGGTATCAAATTACAACTACCGATATCATGGAAGCCTATTCAGCAATTTTAATAGCGGCCCACTTTGCGGGTATAGCTGAGGCGCTAATTAAATCTCAAATAAGCGGGGTGGTTACAAGCCAATCACAAAACAATGGTTTTGTGCTAGCCACCCTGAATGCCCATCTGATGAATTAATCGCTAAATTGTTTTTGCATGCTGGCAATTAAAACTACCACTTCAATCCTGAACTGCTATTACATGGCCAATCCAATCAATATTCAACAGGACTGTTCCCTACTTTCATCATAATTCTAAAAAAGCCCCGTTCCATTGTTACCTGGCCATAAGATAATTTCAAAAAACGGTATTTTTACCGCTATAAATGGGTAATTCTTCACAGAATTTACGCTTCATTCACAGTATAAAGTAGACAATCCTTTTACATTTACAGCAAGCATCTACCTCCTAATTAAAAGGAACTTATATTGTGCAAGGACGCACATTTTTTTATGCCCTGATGTAAAAAGAAGCCCTATTTCCTAACCCTAGATTGAGGAATGCCAAAATGAGCAATCAACTGATTAATTTTCTAAATGATGGAATCGGCTTTAACCGTATAGTAGATCTTATAAAATCACTGGCTGGAGGTGATTCCGAAATGCCACTGGCTGAAGCTTTGATTATCAGCCGGGTACTTTTTGCTGTAGTCATGTTCGGCTTCGTCGGCTATTTTTTTGACCGGATGAAACTGTCAGTGTCCACAAGGGAAATTAAAGCAAAAATAAAAGCCGGTCGGGGACAATAGGGCTGGGCGAATTGATGGATAAAACGGCTAATGCAGACACCTAAATGCCAAAAAATTGCCGTCCATTCATGCTAAGTTCAGCAACCACCGGTTAATCTGCAAAGGACAATTGCTAACAGCATAACCAAAAGCGTTCCGCGTTAAATTTGATAATCACTAAAATATTTAAATTTTTTACAAGGTGCCGCTAAATGGCTATTAACCGATACTCAACAACGAGTGGTGACGAAAATGAAAGTGATCAATGAAAACAATACTATAACGGGAAACCAGGCTATAAATTTTGATGCTATTTGTCAGGAATTTGATGGACAGAGCTTTTACGGCTTAGAATATGTCCTTGAGGATTTTTTCCAACAGCCGACGGTAAAATCAGCAACCCTTCGCCATGCTTACGTCGATTGGTTTGGGCTCTTAGGATAAGCAGAGGACCCTCTCAATATTGTGCAGAAATTTTGTCAAGCGGCATCCCGAAAACACTGAGTTTTAAAACCGCATCATTATTTAGAACTAACAACCCAATTCATCCGGAAGATTCCTGATCGAACCTATAGTCAAATCCGGCTTGATAGCTGATGATTCAGTGTAGCTTTGCCGATACTTACCAGTCCTCACCAATATCCCTTTTAGGCCTGCCTGCTGTCCACCGCCTACGTCCACGTCAATATCGTCCCCTATGATTACGGCCTCTTCCGGTTTAAGCCCCATATCATCCAAAGCAATTTTAAAGAAGTCGGCCGAAGGTTTTCCGATTATCATCGCTTTTGAACCGCTAGCATATTCCAAGCCTTCAATAAATCCACCTATATCCATTTGTAAACCCTCTTTCGTTTGCCAGAACCGGTTTTTATGAATGGCGATCAGTTTTGCCCCCTGCATCAGGCAATTAAAAACTTCATTCATCAACGGATATGACCAGGCGTTACCAATATCGCCGACCACAACATAGTCAACTTCAATATCGGACTGACGAAAACCTTTAAAGTCATTCTTTACATCATCCGCCAACAGCAAGCGGCAAACCGGTTCATGTTGATGTTTAAGGTAAAGTAAAGTAGCTTGGGGTGCGCTGATAATTTCTTCGGCAGCAATTGAAAAGCCCAAGGCTCAAATTTTATGTTGCAATGATGCCAGTGATAAAGTGCTGGTGTTTGTGACAAAGCGGCATAGTATGCCGCTGGCACGAATTTTTTGCACTGCTTCAACCGCGCCGTCAATGGCATCAGACCCAACGTAAAGGACGCCATCCAGGTCAAACAAAATGCCTTTGACATTAGCAAGTGTCTTCATAACTGTCAGCTCCCCTTAAAAAGTTAAAATTGCCGTATATTTCTAAGCGCTTTCTTTAGTTTGGAATCTCGCCCTTTTTCAAAAGACACCATAAAATGATGGTCAAAATTTCGCATGAATAAATAAAATCTGTTTAAATCAAAAATTCAAACATTGTCATATACCCAGCATTTTAGAAGCTATCTGGGTTCCGAGAACCCGTGCTCTAATTTTTGCGAAAGCTATCTCCCGTCCCGTGGAAGTGTCGTCTTCGAATGGTGAAAACCCGCAATCATCTGTCGTTCCCAGTTGTTCCAACGGGATGTAGTTAGCCGCTTGTAAAACCCTGTCACACACTGTTTTAACTGCCTCCACATCATTATTAAGCACATTGATGACACCGACAAATACCCGTTGATGTGGCTTAAGGTGCTGTTGAATGGCACGAAGGACTTTCTCCGGCTCCTTTTCACTGGCTAATTGCACGTAAAAATTACCCGCGTTAAGCTGAAATAAATCTGGAAGCAATTCAGCATAATCAACATCGGCGCTATGGGTGGAATCCAAGTCACCACCTGGACAGGTGTGGATACCAATCTTCTTACGTTGTTCAAAGCTAAATTGATCAAGCACCCGGTTATTCAATTCAACAAACTGCCGTAATAATGTTTTAGAAGGGTCTAGTTTTATGGCCAGCCGACCTTCGGTAAAATCAACCTGGACGCAATGCGCCCCAGCCTCCAGGCACCATCGTATATCCTGTGCCACTTCATGAATCAAATCGTACAAAAAAGCTTCCCTGCCGTATCCAGAAAGTCCACCTTCCGGATACAGCAGACTGAGCGCCGAAGCGGATATTACCGCTTGCTTTACAGGCACATGTGCATAAGCTTGTGCTGATTGCAGATAGTTAACCGCATATTTTTGATAGCGAAATGGACCGGAAGTCAGCCGCGGCAGCTGACGGTAATGGCCATCTGAAAACGGTATTGATATGCCATCATTAGCTAAATTGTCCAATCCCTCCAAAGGATAAGTGGCAAAACTGGATTTACGCTGTTCTCCATCACTAATCACCGGTGAGCCAGTTTCTTCAAAACACTTAATGGAATCTAGCAAAGCCTCATCATAAACTTTATTGAGTTGTTCCAAAGTTGCCTGCCCATTACGGTAACGGTCCAGCATGGCCAACAATTCAGGCGGCCTGGGGATACTGCCAATCGGTTCAGTTGGTAGGGTCATGGGTTTCTCCGATATTTGCTCTAGCATCAATAATAATCTACTCCGAATGTTAGGCAAATAGATATGCGCTATTTTGATGATTTAACCAGCAAACAGTGACATTTTCATTAATCTTCCCAAAAATAAATAAATGCCGACTTGTCATATATTGAATCATGATAAAACTAGGGGTATCCTGTCACCGAACTTAATATCCTATGAGGCTTCCCAACGATGAGTCGCCATTTGAACCTGCTACGGAGCATATTTCAGGATCCCGTTAGTGCAAATATCCACTGGCGGGAAGTTGAATCCTTGTTGCATCATTTGGGCGCTACAATAGAGCCAACCCACGGTGCCCGTTTTCGGGTGGTACTAAACCAGCTTGAAATTATTCTGCACCATCCACACCACAGTAATGAATTTACAAAAAAAGACATTAAACAATTGCGGGAGTACTTCAGTAATGCGGGCATAAGCCCTTCACAATATGAAATTGAAAGGAATCAGATAAATGATGAATTAACCCCATAAATGGATTACCCACCATACCAATAGCATGTCTAATGGATACCATTAGAAATGAACAATTTGAAACGACCAGCTAGCATCAGGAAAGCACCATATTAAAATTGAGGGCGACTTTGCCCCTTCTAATTTATACGATACATAAGCACCACACTACACAAGCACTTAAAATTTAAGTACTTTTTTACCACTTGAAGTCCCGTTCTATTTTTTCAATAGGTGACCCCTGTGACCCTAACCGCAGAGCATCGGCGCATAGCCGCAAGCATCGACAAAAAAATCAAACTGCTTGATGCCCTGGGGCTGCTTGAAGCCGAAATACTTCCGGAAATGGCCGAATATATGCCCGATTTCCACCATTTAATGATGCACACATCCGGCCCAGAAATGGATGCCTTGTGTGTGGAATATGCCGGGTTCTTTCGATACGCCAAAATCCTGGAGACAGTTGCCTCTGGTATTGCCTCCGGTAAAATTAAGGTGCCAGGTGGACAGACTGTCAATAAGGAAAATAAACTCGCCGCCGCCATCGATTTGCGGGTACGGCAACTGGAAGCAAAGGGTATCAGTGACGCTGGTTTGCTGGAGCAAATGGTCGGGCATATCTTAGATTTGCAATGGCTATGGAGTTCGGTTTCTGATGAAAAACTTATCTACCTTTGCCGCGAGTACCCCGGCCTATACCGCTATGGGATGTTGATGGAAGAAGCTGCTGAAGCCGAAAGCAAGAAGGAAAAAACCGCTTACGGTCACTTACCGGAGCTACCAGAATCCATTAAAGTAACGGTCGCCCAACTGCTCACGGAAGGTGCTAAGATTGAGAGTGGGTTTCAAACGATCATTGACGGGCAGGGGCAACGCGATTTGTGGTTGGAGATTGAGGTAATGGAAGGGCATCACGAATATTGGGTAGCTCAATTCAATGGATTGCCAGACAAGTTGCGAACCGCCAATATTCCCGATGAGTCACACGCAATGATGTTAAACATTTTTATACCTATGTCCCAACGCCTTAATCAACTTCATGGTCAGGTCATTGCAGAACGAAGCTTATAGTTCTGACGACGGTTTCAATTTTTAAAGTACTTGATGATGGCTAATTTAAAAATAAAACCTTGAATATGTAGGTAAGTACTGGTAGTTTACTAAAATAACTTCACCAAATTGTCTCTGTTTTTAGGGGAACAACGATGGAAGAAATAGCATTGTTAATAGGATTTGGCTTATCTGTTGCGGTATTAACGGGCATGGCGCAATTCAGCAAAAATCAACTTAAACCCGGCATTGATATATGCCAGTCAAAACTACGCTTAATTCATCTTGCAGATAAATGGGGGCGTAAGCTGCTTAAAACTGGCGCTACCCTCTCTATTTTTGCAATAACGCTCGGCTTGATTGAGCCTTCCCCGCATAAAGTCTCTGTCGCTCTGATAATTGCTGGTTTGTTAATATTGTTTCTGGCGACACTTATTATTGTGACGACATTCTTTGGGCTACCTATCCTGATTTTTGGGTTTAAGCCGCTACTGCAAAAGTTTAATTTAGCCCTTAAAAATACCATACCCTTAAAGGCTACCTTGAAATTCGTCTTGTTAGGGCTGGAGAAATTCTCCCTTGAAGCATTTAAAGCCTTTATCGGACTGTTTGCCTGGTCTATTTTCGTTAACCTTCGGGACATGGAAAATAACTCTGAAGAAATAGAAAAAAAAGACTTTATTTTATGGCATGGTGACAAAGATACATTCCAAGATCCGTTTATGAATCATATTGATAAAGTCGGCCCGTAGCATTGATAAAATATTAGAAAATTACTCATCAAATGTGATTCCCTAACAAATCATTGTGAATGATGAATATATAACGATCATTTTATTTTTGATATGCCTTTTTTTGCTATACCCGTTATCTTCTTAGTTCCTGATTCCCCAGTTGTTTTTGCTTGAGTAAAACCATTGTCCACTAAATTGTTTACTGCGCTACCCACCGCAAACCCTGCCCAACCCAATAGCCCTGACCAAAAAATTGGCAATGCAACGAATAATAACCCTGTCACAAAATTAATCATCATTTCTGGCACTAAATTATTGGCGATTTCCATTTGATACCAACTGGGTTCCAATGCCTCGATCAAATGGTTATCCAGCCAATGGGCAATCGCCCATAACACTGTCCAAAATTTAACCGAAAATATCACCACCGACATAAACATCATGGTGCCAATATCATAGGATGAGAACAAAATTACAAAAGGTAGCAAGGTATAAATAACCATCAGCACACACGCCTGCAAAATGGGTGCAGCCATCTTAACCATGTACATTTTGGGATAAAAAGACCATGATTCAAAAATAGAGCCTGCGGTACCAGCGGCAGAATTTAGCGCATCAAGATGCCGGTCATTATAATTTTGTAAATTATGTAAGCCATTAAAATAGCTATGTTCCCTGTTGATCAGGGTTTTAACAGCAATATCCTCAACCTCGCTTTGGGTCTTGCCGCTTATAGAGGCAACGGTGGTTTTTATATTTGTTAACAAAGGGGTGTCTATCTGGTTAACCAAAGCCTGGCGTAGCCCATATTTTGGATCACCCGCATTTTGTCCGGTCCACCACTCTTTGCAAGTGGGTTTACCATAGGCCGGGATTTCAATTGAAGTGTCATATTCCAAATCCCGCGTGGGGCTAAAACTAAACCCCGGAATGTTTTCACTGGCCCGCTGGTTTTGATAGAAATTATTGGTAAACTCACTCGACCCCAGCCAATACAAGTCTTCTACTGGATAGGCGCTAGGGGTGGTGGTTGCCGTATCCAGATAGCGCGACATGGCCCAACTGTAGCAGTCATTATAAAACAGCTGCACTTGCCGGCGCAGGAGCGGGTCTTTGACCCTGGCGTTCTGCATCTTATAAGTCATCAAACGGATATCGGCACTACAGGGGATTGAAGCGACCACCGCATCATCAAACCCGGTTGAGATAGCTAAAACCCCATACCACCAGATGGGCACTTTGGCGGTATTCCCTCCGAGGGTTGCAGTGGTGAAGCTGCTGTCAAAAGTGGTCCCAGTACTCCCAGGTTTTGCTGCCGTGGTGCTTGCAGTTGCACTACAGGCCATGGTATAGCTTAACCCATTAAAATCCAGGGTCAGGTATGGCTGGGCCGCCAGGACAATGACCGTGAACATTTTAAGGGTATCCAGCTCTATAGCCCGTAAAGTGGTGGTGGATGCCTCAGCAACAGGCTGTTTATACAGCGGTTGCCAAATGTTTTTGACCAACATGCCGATAATCGGGATATTAACAATGCCTGATGAGTTCATGACATCCCATATCTGGTCATACATAAGCCAACCAAAGATATCCAAATACAATTCTAAATATGATGAAACATTCATGGGAAAAACCCCGCTAAACTATTTTGGACAATTAATAGCTCGTACAGCACTAACACCCCACAAACGTGCCAACGGGCCTTTAATAACACTTGCTGGTTTTCTGGAGGCAGTTCTGCCCAGCTTGCAAAAAGCCCAACCCATAGTGGCCAGGCACCAATCAAAGCCGAATAATAAATTATCCGCCAGGCTGCCAGCCAGGGCTTGATTGCCTGTATCCCTGCAATGGCTTCCGCTTCCCCATAGGTAAGTGCCCAAAAGCTGTACCCAAAGGTAATTAAGGCCGTGGCAACGATAAAAAGCCAAAAACAAAAACTCACTGCCTGGCCGACTTTGGCTTTGCATAAAGGTTCGGGGCCATTTTTCATTGGGTTGCCCCATCGGTTACTGGTTTAAGGTCATAGCCAGCTTCGGGTTGTTGCACTTTGCCGCGGTTTTGATGCTGCCCCGCATCTTCAAGTAAGGCGGTGGCCGTTTCTGAGACCAGTTCCTTATGGATTTTGACCTCATATAAAACCTGGTTAATTTCATCGTCCAACTCTTTAACCGACTCGTTAATATGGGCAATGGCTGGGGAATGGGTAATATTGGGTTCGCGTTTACCCGCCAGCAACATCCGGCGCATATAAACCGCTGCTTCCAAGGCCCTTGATACGCCCACTTCTTTGGCCAGTTTATTCATCACAATAACCTGTTCAGTGCTTGGAAGCTGCCTTAATGCCTTAACAACGGGTTCCGTGATTAACAGGTCGCTGCTTGAGGCCTCTTGTAAGTTAGCAACACTGGGCGTTTGGCTCCCCCTGACTAAAGGGAGCAATTTATCAAAGGATTGCTTCCCATAACTTCTGATCATTGGCAACAAGCCATTTCCGGCCTTGGTATAATTATTATGGTTTTCATTGGTGGAGATATACACATCACCGAGGACTTCAACCGCCGCGTCGATAGCCTGTTGCTTACCCGGCCATATTTTGGCTAGCGATGCGGAACCTTGGCCCCCCAATAAGCCGTAGCCATACCCAATAACGTCACGGGTAATCTGGATCTCCGGGGTATTTTTGCCGCCTTTACGCCCCCCGCCGATCCAGGGTATGCCGTTTTCACCATCTTGTTTTTCAATTTTGTTCTTGGCGGTAAGGACATCGGTTTTATTGCCCGCCGCAGTGCTCATTTCAACTTTCCAGTCGAGCATTTTTGACATATCCGTAAAGTCCTCATACGGGTTTTTTCCCCGTTTGATATCCGCCTCCATTTTTTCACACGAGGTATTGGCCAGTGCCAAACTCGCCTCAGCCTTAATAATCAGGCCCTGGAGCAAATCATAGAGCCCGGGGTTAACCCGTTGCAGGATATACATGGGTAAGGCCGATAGCGCCGCCGTAATTGCCGCTTCTATGTAGCCCAAAATTTTGTCCACGATAGTTTTAACCGCGTTGATAATGCCCTGGATTATGTTCAGGTTAAATTTGCCGCAGCTATACCCAAACCCTAATTCAACCGAGCTGCTCATGACATTGGCAGGGCCTGCCGCAATGCTGCCCGCCGGGGCATACACCGCACTCGCCCCCCCGATTTGATAATACAGCGCATTATTGCCGGTACTGCCCAGTGGCCCGGAGAGGGTTTGGCCGCTGGCTAAAGCCGCAATTAAAACCCCTACGGCTAATTTTCTGGACTTTTTCCTTTTCATGGCCAGGTCTTAGAGTGGCAGTGGATAAAGGATAAAATCAATTGCGCCTATAAAAGAGCCTTTGATTTCGCAACAGGTATAAGGCCGCCAAAGCGTGTAACTGTAATCCCCATCACGGGCGGCCCTGCCACCACCCCAATCGGTGAGGTTCAAGGTATCGTTTTCCCCAAAAACCATACAGCCCGGTTCAAACACCGGGGAGAGCAATTGCCAATAGCCTTGAAAGTTGGTATTTTCAAGTAACCCCATGGGCTCCCACACCAGCTTTTCAGCGCTATCCGCCTCCCCAAACAAAGGGATATACAGGTGCAGCTGGGCTACCCGTGTGATGATGTCGCCGACCCGTTGCGCGACTGAAGCCGCCGATTTTGGCGGGGAACTTTGGGTTGTCCAGCCGGTCCGGGGGTAGAGGTTCTGCCAGGTGTTAAACGGCCAGTGCCCGATTTCACGCAGCCCCGGTATCCACGAAAAGGGCAAAAACGCCTCAAAAGCCCCCCAGCGCCATTCCGGAGTATCAATTTCAGAGATAAAATACGGCATCAGCGGCTTTGCCTGCGAGGGGCAATAAAACATCCCGGCCAAAGGGTTGCCGACCGCACGGGCATCCTCAAAAATGAGGTTTTGATGGTTACGGTTATGGGTATCAGTACGGTACGCATCCTCAGTACGTTCCACACCCACCGGCTCACTGACCAACACCTGGACCTCGGGGTTAAAATGCCCGATCTTGACGGTCTCTTCGGTGTGGCACTCATACGCCGTACAAACCAGCCACAGGCATACCCCCACCACCATCAAATTCAGGCAGGATACCGGTTCTGCCTTAACTGGCGTGTGCAGGCTAAGCAACAACAGCAGCACTTTAGGCCAATGGGGATACATTTTTTTCCTGGGTTGGGGTGAATTTAACCCATTGCTGGTTATTGTCATCAGGGTGGTCATTGGCTGGCACTCCAGTTTTGATAGGCCTGTAACGCAGCCTTTATATCGGTGACCCCATAAACCACCGCCTGGCCTTTATTGAAAACAATGGCGGGATACCGGTCCAAACCATAACTGATGCTTTTAATAAGCGCCTGGTAAGCAGTTTGGTAACGCTGGCTGAGTGCAGCCGAGCCCTGGCTGTGCAAGCGCTCCTGCACGATTTTTTTGGCTTGCCCAGGGTTCGCCGGTAAGCCCTGGCTTAATTCCCGGCTTACCTGCGCCGGAAGGTCCAGGTTGAACCAGCCGACGCTCACGCCCTGGTTTTGTAACGCTGTTACCAGGCTGTCTTTGGGTATTGTGGTCTGGCCGTTAAAAATGACTTCGATGGCTTCTAGTTTATCGGCGGCTTGTACGGTGTTTAACACCATCACGAGGCCAAGCAGTAAGCTGCCATTTCCAGTACTTACCGGTAACTTTAGGTTATTTTTCATGGCGTCTTCCCCCAGTTTATTTTTTAGTGCTGCGGCGCAGTTCGATTTCTTTAGCCACCATCAGTACCGCTTCAAGCTCGGTACACTGGTGTTCCCGCATCAGCCCAGCCCGTTGCGCTTTCTCGGACTGTTCAGTCATGGCCAAGGCCAATGCCAGCGCCGGGGGGACATTGCGGAACAGGGTTGTCATTTCATCGGTGATGGCAACCCCCTCAGTGTAGAGGCCCGGGGATTTTTTAGCGGCCAGCAATAAGGCTTGTTGTTCGGCATTGAGGTTTTTAAAGCGGGCAATCTGTTGGATATCATCCTTATCCATCACCAGGCAAACCCACCATTCCAGCATCGCCAGCATTTTCCGGCTGACATCCGGAAAATCCTCCAGGCCGTGCGTTGCCACCCAATACCACACCCCCAGTTTCCTAAACAGCTTCACGACCTTGATGGCATAGGGGGAAAGCAGCGGGTTGGTGGTGATCAGGTGCCCCTCATCGGTAATAAAAATGGTCGGGCGGTTGCTGTGTTGGTGCTGCTCACCTAAGCTATGGATATGGTTCATAAAACCCATATAGGCGACACTTAACTGGTCCTCATAGCCTTGCTTGGATAAAATGCCCATATCCACGATGGTCACATCCACATCCGGCCATAAACTGCCGGGGCGGTTAAAAAAGTGCCCTGACAATCCATCACAAAAGAGCTCCATGCCTGCGGCCATTTCACTGGCCCGGTCTTTTTGCCGTCCGGTATCCAGTTCCGGCAGGGTGCGCAGCGCCTTGACCACATCTTCGGTTAATACCTGGCTACCGCCCCGGGCCTGAACGTTTTCAGCGGCCAGAAAAATGGCATGGCGGATTAATAACCGGTCGGCCCGGGTCATGCGCTCATCTTCCCTCACATCGCCCCCGGTAATCATCATCCTGGCGGCAATTTCCATTTCACCCAGCAAATCCCGCTGAAAATCATGCTGCGGCCCATCAAAACCCCCATCCGCGATGGTTTCAGCTTTAATGTCGCTGTCAAGGCCCAGTTCCAGGTTCCTGAGCAAGGCCTTTTCCCGCTCGGCTTTTTGCTGCTCCCGCCGGGCTTTTTTGTTAAATTCATCCAGAAGTTTTAAGGCTTCGCCAAAAGGCGGCAAACTCACATCCACCCCAGGGTTTAAAGTGACCTGGTTAACGCTAACCCCTTTTGATTTAAAATAATCCCCCAGCAACCTGAACGACCCCCCGATCTCAATAATGAATACCCGTGGAAGATAAATCGCCACCAGGTGCAAGATCATATACACCAGGGTTGCGGACTTGCCAGCGCCGGTAGGCCCCAGTAACAGCAGGTGGCCATTCTTTTTGCGGTCAAGGATGTTTAGGGGGTCAAAGCTTAAGGGTTCAGCCCCGCGGTTATAAAACACCACCCCGGGGTTCCCGGTCCCGGTTGAGCGGCCATACAACGGGATAAGGCTGGCCACCTGTTTGCTGAACATCAGCCGGGATCGGCGGCTGGTTTTTTTGTCATATTCATAGCTGAACGCCATCGGGAGGTTACGGATGTAACTGTCCAGGGTGAGCAAGTCATCCCGCTCCTGGATGGGCTGGATGTTATTGGCCAACAGCAAGGAATTTAAGCTGTTGGCTTTTTGGCGTAATTCCCCTTCGGTATTGCCGCGTAAAAAGAACGCCATCTGTACCGGAAACAACTTATTGCCCTTGGCCATTTCCATTTGCGCGGCTTCCGCATCCTGGCCTGCCAATTTGGCTTCCGGGTTATCCCCTACGGCGGCATGCTGGATATTGTGCAAATGGTTACGTACCTCATCCTGTGCCCGGATCACCACGGTAATGACTAAAATAGTGTCTTCCGGCGCACGGTCAAAAGTGGCATAGATATGCTCCCCCACCATCCGCTCAGAACTGAGCAAGCCGATTAATGGCGGGTTGCGTAAGGATTGGACAGTCACCACTTTATGCGCCAGGCCGTCAAACCACCAGATGCCTTTATCCCGGTCTGAATGGGGGGTGCCGAGCATCAGGCTTTCACTAAAATCAAAGCCAAATGGCATGTCCTGATCACCCGGATAGGGTGCCAGGCGTAATAACCCATCAATATCCCCTTCTGTGGTCTCCGGGTTTGGGTTAAACCAGCGGAACAGCCATTCATATAGCGCCTCCCCCCCGCTGCGTTTGGCACGGACCCCGGAGGCATTTAAGGACGCCAGGAGTTTGGAGGCCACATCATTCAATTCTTCTGTGGGGGATTGGAACAACAGCCCGCGCTGGCCTTTGGTGGTTTTATTGCGCCGGTACAAGGTAATGCGAATTTTCCTATCCTGCCCCCGCCAGGCGCTCCCGGTGACCGCCTTATCGTTAAACAAGCCCCCGGGTTGGGATATCGCCTTAAAATGTGCTTCCAGGGTATCAAGGTAACTTTTGGTTAGTTCGCTGTCCCGGGCACGTCCCTTAACATAGCCCCTGACGTTCTTTGCCATATCACTTAAGCCCGGGACATCCTGGAGATAAAACTGCACTACCCAGGGGTTGCCATACTCTTCAGGGAGTGAGGTTAAAACCGTCTGTAACTTGTCCCTAAATTCCCGGAGATACTCCTCCGTGCGCCCTTCAGTGGCCACCGGTTCAACCTCAAACAACGCGGCAACACTGATGCCATCATCCAGCAAGAAACACTGGCCCTCCGGGCCGTATTCCAGCCACGGCATGAGGTTCGTGAATGACGCCGGTTGCCGGTACATTTGTTTGATCCGGGCTTTAGTGGGGGGCTTGTCCACCGCCCGGCGCCGTTGTTGGTCGTTGCCAAGCGGGGGCTTTTGAATGCCGGATTTGGTCAGCTTTAAAATGCTTTTAGGGATTCCAAATAACATCAGTGTTCCTCAACCTCACCGGGAAGCGCATATTGCACCTGTTCATAAAAAGGGAAAGCCGTGGTGTACCCCGGTATCGGGTTGCCCTCAGGGCCTGTTAAATGCGGGAAGACATACATCACCAGATCAGGGTTAGGTAAACGTCCGAACACCAGTTGGGTTTCGTTATAGGCTTCCCGGGTATAACCTTTTAAATCCGTGACATCATCCCCAAAGCGCCTGGTTTTACCCATTGGCGAGTCCTGTTTCCGGCCATCCATTGCCAAGGCTGCGCCAGTGCTGCCCTCCCCTGCCCCTTGAAAATGCCCGTCATACACTTCTTTCATGGTAGGGCCGGTTTGTGGCAAAACCGCTTCCTTGCTGGTATAAAAGCAACCGGCCAAGGGGAGGCTCAAGGCACTAATCAAAAGCACTTTGGCGGGTATTGTTTTGGGCTTCATAAGTTGTTTTCCTTCCCGAAGGGTCATAATCTAAGGCTAATTCACGGTCAATATGGATAGCCAGTTCCACCCCGGTATCCACATACACCACATCAAAAGATTGCGCGGCACGCTCCCTTAAATAATCGCTGATTTCAGTGGCCCCGCCTGCCAGGGCGTTAAAGCCTGCGTATTCGGCCGCTTTCCCGGTAATGGCATTGATCACCCCGCCGATGGGGGTAACCGACTGGGTGACGTTAGTCTGCGCAAACGCTTTGGCGGTTGACTCAGCAGCCCTGGCCAAGATTCTTCCAGCCAAATAGTCGGCGGCATTGCTGATGCGTGTACCACTGACACAGGGGATACCGCGTTTATCTGAAATCCAGCCAATTGCCATATTGCTGGGGCCACCGGAACTGCCATAGCTGCCATTACCCAGCATGTTATTGGTGTTACCGGAAGGGTTGCTGCCACTGGCGTTGTTTTGGGTATTGCCGGATACTGTCCTGATGGTGCCGTCCCCGAATACAAAGGTGGCCGAGTCCACATTGCCGCGCACACACGCTAGCGTCCAATCACCACTGCTATGGCCGCTGAACACCATGCCATCAAGGCCCGGTATGTCAATGCCGTTGGCTGCGAGGTTATCCCGGCCGACAATGACTTTAAAGGGGAATGGGTCAGCAATGGTGTCCTTATAGGGGATCTTGCCAATTAAGGCGGTCATTGCCGTGGAGCCGATCAAGGTGGCATTACGTGGGACAGTGTAAGCAGGCTGCATTGCCACTGATACCGGTGAGCCACCAATAGTGCTGTTTTCAAGGCTACTGCCAGAGGCTGAAGCCGGGTTTAAGCCACTGGCGTTTGCCCCACTGCTGTTTGATACGCTACCATTGGGGTTTAAAAAGCTGGGGGGTAAACCCGTATTGCCCAAATTAACGCTGGGCAAGGCCCCCAAGGGTTCAATCCAGACCACTTCCAGCGTGGGGGGTGCCTGGTTTAGCATCGGGCTCAGGTTAGAATCCCCTGCCAAAGCCGCGGCTGGTTTTTGCACCACTTCTGCCAATTGCTCCTTGAGTGCATCGACTTGTGCTGAGAGGGCATTGACTTGGGGGTTGGTGGTTTGGCTTAACTTATTCAGCTCATTGGTGAGGGTATCTTTTAAGCTATTGGCTAGCTCGGTTTTTTGGTCCAGTAACTGGGCATTTTGTTGCTCAATATGGCTATACTGGCTCTTAACTTCAGCGACATGCGAGGTCAGGGTGCGCACGGTATCGGCGGGGGAATCCGCATCCGGCCTTGGGGCAACCGGCACCGCTTGGAGGGCCAGTTCCGGGGGCTTTTTAGTAAAGGATTTCATGCCGATAAAAACCACCAGCAGCAAAATAACTCCTGCAAAAATCGGGAGCACTTTATTGGAGGACATATCAGTAGACCTCCTGAAAAGGCCGGTCTGAAACCAGGTACAGCGCCGTTACATTATCATCCCGGAACTTTGGCCCCAAATGGGCATGTTGGAAGGTTGCGGTGCGCCATTGCCCCCGGATCAGTCTAGGGTCAAGGGTGATGGGCTGCGCTGAGCGGTTGGTTAGTTTTACGGCGGTGACATACAGTGTGCCTTTGCGCCAGGCTGCAACCGGTTCCGCCAATAACTCCCCGCCACGGACCAAGTTGTCACTGGCTTCGGTGTTAAAGGGTGCCGGCTGGATGCCTTGCGGGGTTTTTAACAAACGGGCCGGGGCGTACAATTGTTGGGCGGCATAGCGGGTTAACGTCAAATAATCTGCGGCCGGGGAGGATTTTTTACGGCCTGGCTGGGGCTCTTGTACAACCGGGGCTGGATTAATGTCCGGATTTACCGCCAATAGTTCAGGCACTGCCGGGGTGTTTAGGTCTGAGGGTACAGGTTCGGCAGTGGGGTTAATGATTTCAAGCCGGGTGTTGTTATTAAAGGACCCGGTGGCAAATAAATCAACCAGATAAAATTGCCCGCTTTTAACATCCTGCACCTGGATACGTGTGGCCTCAAAGGGGGCACTGGCTAACCAGTACACCGTCCCATTTTGGCTTTGGGTGCGTAACAAGGGGGTTACACTATTTGGGATTCCCAACCGTACCGTACCCGGAAAACTGACCATGCGCTCGTTACCAACGCCCAACTGGATGGCAATAGGGGTTTTATCCCATAAAATACGTTCTACCGCCGGGCTGGTTTCGGTTAAGGCTTTATTGATAGGGGCTTTAACCAGTTTGGCAGGGGCTGCCCTTTTATCCAAAGCGGCGCTAACCTCTGCTGTGCCATCGGCTGTAATGCCAAGCCCTGGCGGGATGTCACCCGCAAAAGCAGGTGCAACCGGTACCAGGGTTAACCCTGACAACAGCAAGCCCTTAAGGGCTGGAAAGGCTATATTGGGCCATTTTGTTGAATTCATGGTGCTGTCCCGTTTTTTAGCGCCTCTGTAGCGGGTAATAATTCCGGTAAAGGCTGTCCTTCATTGGCTTTTAAGGTTTTGGGCCCTTCCCCGTAGTAGCCATCCAATGCCAGCCCCCAAGGGTTCTGGTCTAAATCAATATCGTAGCGGACTACCCTAAGGGGATAGCGGATCGTGACATTTTTAACTTCCATGCCTTTAACCGATTCCCGGATATTAAAATCCAGCCAGACCACCCAGGTGTTATCACTTAAAATCGCCACCCGCCTATCTTCAAAGCCATTGGTGGTGGCCGGTTGTATGGTGCGGGTCCGGTCCACCAGCTCCCCGTTTTTACCGCGTAACTGCATGTCGGTCAGTAAGGCATCGTGATAAGTGGGCGTGAAGTAGGCTGAGAATTTAAAGATCTTCTCCGCATAATCTTTCTCGCCATTGCCCCAATGGTTGGCCTGCTGGAACAGGGTGTTGGCAAACGCGTAAATATGCGCAGGGTGCAGCTCATCGCTTTTGACGGCCGCCCCGGTGCGTAAGTCAGGGGGGATATAAATCCGTAAGTGCCCCCTGGCCTGTTGCCAGCCAAAAATGAGCCCGGCACTGAGCAACACCAAACCCCCGACCGTCCAGCGCAGGGTAATGATGTGTTGGCGTAAATTACTGTTTTCATCTTGATAGCGCATAAATTTAAGACGCCTTTACTCGTAATTGATAAACGTCCGCCCCAAGCCCCAAAAGCCGGTATGGCGGATAAGCCCTGCTGCCCAAAAGCCACAGTCTTGCAGTTTGACCTTCACCAAATGTTGGTAGTAATCGTCCGGGCGGCCACGTTTGACCCACTGGAACAAGGTTGAACCAAAAAACACCGAGGCCAATATCCCTAACCCGGAAAACCCAAGCCCCAACAAGGGCGCACCAAAGGATGCGGCCACCAGGAAGGAAACCGGCACCCAAAACAGAATTGCACCAAAAAAGATGATTTTCATTTCTGAGCTGCTGCTGCCCCGGAAAATGAGCGGCTCGGAATTAAGCCGGTCCGCCAAAATTTCCTGTTGTTCATTCACACGCATAAAGGCCCCTTTGAAGTGGTCAATGCCAAAACCTTTAAAAAAGGCTTAACCAAATGGGATAAGCCTTAGAAGGCTATGGCTGGTTTAGGTCATGACGGTTGAAGCCTGGTTCAGGAAGTAGCCAACAAACACCAGGATAAAGACCCCCACAACCGCCAATAACCCGACCTCGCCCCATGCCGCACGGCCATTGTTCGCTTCGATAAATTTGGTGATGGCCGCATACCCGACGATCAAAAAAGCGACCACTGAAACGATCAACGTGGCCAAGTCAGTGCCACTTTTGGTAAGCGCTTTTAGCATGGAAAGCCAGTCAGTCCCGGTTGCTGTTGCACCTGCGGGTAATGTCGGCGTGGGTAAGGCCGCATGGGCTTTAATGCCCAAGGTCAAAGCCAATAGGCCCAAGCCCTGGGATAAGGTTTTTAATCGACGCATAAAAAATTCTCCATAAAAAGTAATAGTGTTACCGCACGAAGTAACCCAAAAAAATCATCATCACCACGACCCGAATTAACGACACCGCCAAGTCATAAGCGGATATCTCCCTTGCTTGCCAGAGCTGGTATTGCCCAAGGGCCGTCCATGCGCCCCATGTCAGGTAGCAAACCGCAAAAAAACCAGCGGTTAGCAACAGTAAGTTACTGTTGCTGATACCGGCTGATTGCTCAAAAAGTGCGAGTTGGGTGGTTGTCATGAGGGTTAATGGGCACGGTAATCGCCCTTGAGTGGCGTAATGCTGCGCGGTTGGTTTCGGGTAGCCGTCATATGTTCCCGGATACCCAGTTTCATGCGCAACAAATCATCCCTAAGCCAAGCATATTCAAAACGGATATTGCTGTCCCGGTCAGCCTGACCTTCAGCGTCTGCAACAAACGGTGCCAACGCTTCCAGCTCATGAATTAAACGGGCTAAGGCTTCCCGCTCCCCTTCAGGATCGGCATAAACTGAATTTGAAACTGACAGCAGGATGCTTAAAAAAACAATCGTACGCATGGGTAAAATCTCCTAAGTTCACCACCCGGAAAATACTCTACAAGTTTTTTTAAAAAAAATACGCAAAAACCTTACATCCAAAATCGCAGGTTTTTTTTCTGTGGGAACAACGGCAATTGACGAATTATTTTATTTAAAGACAATGTGTTACAAAAATAACACATGAAAGGGAGGAATTTTATTTTGGGCATAAAAAAACCTGCTAAAAAAATTTCGCAGGTTTTTTGTCTAAAAATTGGTCAATATTAATTGGGGGAAGGAAGAAAAAATCGACAATTTTTGCCTGAAAAGAATTGGCGGTTAAAAAAACCTTCAACTTTAGGTGTTAATCAACAAAAGGCTCCCAAGTTCTGCGGAAATTTTATTAACCCCATTTTGGACAAGTGTCCACTTCCTAGCCCTGCCTCTAACCTGGGCGACAACCCAGTCGTTTCAAAGTCAATCATGACAATTTTAGCCATATACCCTATCCTGGAACCTGAAATATAAATTACCGGGCATGATTACCTATACCTACTGGTAAACAGCCGTTTCATCAGTCATTTAAGTAAGCCGTGAAGTTGCACCATTCTTTGGTAAGATTGGGGTGCAATATCCACATATGCTACGTCCATTAACTACAACCACTGAGAACTGCCATGCAAATATGGGTTGATGCGGATGCCTGCCCAAAGGCCATCAAGGATATCTTATTTAGGGTGGCTGAGCGCACCCGCATAAGCATGACTTTGGTTGCCAATCAATACATCCAAACACCACCATCGCGTTATATCATGCTGTTACAAGTACCCTCAGGTTATGATATGGCCGACAATGAAATTGTCAAACGCTTGAATAGTGGGGATTTGGTGATTTCCGGCGATATCCCGTTGGCCTATGAGGTGATCTGCAAAGGCGGGCATGCCATCAACCCGCGCGGTGAACGCTATACCCAAGACAGCATCAAGGAGCGTTTAGGTCTGCGCGACCTTATGGATACCTTACGTGGCAGCGGCATTAATACTGGCGGACCAGCAGCTTTAAGTGCTCGCGATACCCAAGCGTTTGCGAACCAATTGGACAAGTTTCTGACACAACTGAATAATGGTGACAACAGATAAGCCGCCCATGGCCAGTCCGAATGATAATTGCTTGAAGGGCACGGACTCAGAACACCACCGCAAAATTATCCACATCGACATGGATGCCTTTTTTGCCGCGGTTGAACAACGTGACCACCCGCAGTACCGCAACCAACCCATTATCGTGGGCGGTAGCCCCTTTTCGCGCGGTGTTGTGGCAACGTGCAGTTACGAGGCGAGGCAATATGGTATTCATTCCGCCATGCCGTCAGCGCATGCTTATCGGCTTTGTCCTCACGCCATTTTTGTCAAACCGCGTTTTGAGGCTTACAAAGCCGCATCGACCCAAATCCGCAAAATCTTTGCCGAGTACACCGAGCTGGTTGAACCGCTGTCGTTGGATGAAGCCTATTTGGATGTCAGTGAAGCCGACATTTACCAAGGTTCTGCCACCTTGATTGCCAAGGCCATCAAAGCAACCATCAAGCGGAAAGTCGGGCTAGTCGCCTCCGCAGGTGTCTCTTACAACAAATTCCTCGCCAAGCTGGCATCCGACATGGACAAGCCGGATGGCCTGTATCTGATCACCCCGGCACAAGGGCCTGGGTTTGCCGAAACCCTGCCAGTCAACAAGTTTCACGGCATTGGCAAGGTGACCGCGGCCAAAATGCAGGCACTTGGCATACAAACCGGCAAAGACCTGCGTGAGTTGTCCTTGGCCGCGCTACAACAGCATTTCGGCAAATCGGCGGCACATTATTACGACATTTGCAGAGGGATAGACCACCGCCCGGTCAATAACCACCGGGCCACCAAATCCGTGGGTGTGGAGACCACCTTCCAGCAGGACATAAAGTCAAGGGCAGAAATCCTCGGGCACTTGCAAGACCTGTTGGGACAGGCGTTACAAAAAGCCGCCGAAAAACAGCTATCGGCTTATACACTGACGGTAAAAATCAAGTTCCACAACTTTGTGCAGATCACCCGCAGCCGGACGTTGCCGCATACTGTGACCCAAGCATCCGAACTTTTGGAAGAGTTGATAAAGAATACCGGTGTTGGCGAAAGCAGCGTCAGGTTGTTGGGCGTTACCCTATCATCACTGCAGGGCGAGATGATCGACCAGCGATTTCAGCAGATTGATTTGTTTAGGGATTTTTAGCTTGAGCAATAGGGGTTTGCCTTATGAAGTGGCATCTTCCTCTAAGTGCCCGAAACAGACATTAAAATTCTGATTTTTGCAGCACTGATGAATTTTATTGTTCATCAGGGTTCGACTTCCCATTCCCTACCAAATTAATATGGCTTAAAATAAACAGTCAAAGCATGCACCATTATCAAATTGAAATCTCTGAATCGTCCCAATGACAACAACATAAAGCAAAATAGAACGCAATCTTATCGAATCAACTTTTCATTTTCGTAAAACCTATTCCAGTGTTTAGTTCCGCAGTCTATGGCCTAAAGTGTTGTAGTTGCAAATGCAACGTCTGTTCAATTCCCATCAACACTCTCCATTTCCCCGCCAAGTTCGGCTTCTATCTCGGCAATACTGGGTAAATTACTGACCAGCGTTTCTGGCAAATCCCGCAAAAGCTGGTATTCAGCCACGCCGATAGGCTTATCGATGCCGGAGAGCGCATATTGAGCCACAAGGCGGTTTTGTTTTTTACACAGTAACAGGCCAATGGTGGGCTTATCATCAACAGCTTTAATTTGCGCATCGACCGCCGCGAGATAAAAATTAAGTTGGCCAACCTGTTCTGGCTTAAAAGCAGTTGCTTTGAGCTCAACCACTACATAACACTTAAGACGGGTGTGATAAAACAACAAGTCGATAAAAAACTCGTCACCGCCCACCTCCAACCGAAATTGGCGGCCAACAAAAGCAAAGCCTGCACCCAGTTCGAGTAAAAATCGGGTAATGTGGCGTATCAGGGCATTTTCGATTTCCCGCTCGTGCGCATCATCGCTCAAGCCGAGAAAGTCAAACAGGTAAGGATCTTTAAGTGTTTCATGTGCAATATCGGCGTGAGGGGACGGCAAACGAGCCACAAAATTGCTGATAGCTGCGCCTTGCCGTTGGCGCAGGTGGTTTTTGATGTGTACTTCCAGTGTCGTGCGCGACCAACCCTGCTGTACAGTTTGCAGGGCATACCATTCGCGTTCATCTGGATCACTGATCTTGGTCAGCAGTGTAACGATATGAAACCAAGGTAATTGGTCAGCAGTCTGCTGACCAATTAAACCGTCAGGGCAGTGCTGGGCGAAAAAGCGCATGTATTTGAGGTTGCTAGATGACCAGCCGCGCATATCAGGAAAAGCAGCCTTCAAATCATGCGCCAACCGGTCAATGACCTTAGCGCCCCAACCTTGCCCGGCTTGGCGACTTAGAATTTCGTTTCCTATTTGCCGATACAAACCCACGAGTTCAGCATTGACTGCAAAAGTAGCCCGTTGGCGGGCTTGGGCAATCTGGTCTTTTAGTTGCCTCAGCCATTCTGCATAACCGTCTGGCAGGCCCAATGGGTTCGGTTTAACCATTAGGTTTCTCCGGCTTGTTCAATATCACCAACCGTATCATCAGTAAGGAAGTACAGCGCTCAGATATTTTAATGGCCATAAGCAGTAGAGGTATCTCAGTAAATTTAAAAACCATTATTGCGTAACCGCACAAAATAGTGTCGACAAACAGTGCGAAAATAGGCTTTTAAATTATTGTACGTGATCTTAAAGCTATTAATTCGACATTTCGGGAAGATCCGTTAACTTATTGCTGAAGTAACAAAGGTTCAAACATGCACCATCCTATTTTCAACGATGTCCAATCCCCTGGTTTAAATTTAGCGCCTTATGACGGTGAATTATATTGGCATCGACAGTTTTATTCACCGCAGCAAGCGGATGAATTGTTTACACAGCTTAACGCCACTTGCGCTTGGCAAGCGGAAGAAGTATTAGTTTACGGGAAATGGCATAAAGTGCCGCGCTTAATGTGTTGGTACGGCGATGAGGCGGCATATTATCGCTATTCCGGGGTCAATCACCAGCCGTTACCATGGACACCAGAGTTGTTGGACATCAAGGAAAAAGTGCAGCAAAAGTGCCAGTGTGAATTTAACAGTGTTTTGCTTAACCTGTACCGGGATGGCCAAGATTCCATGGGCTACCATGCCGATGACGAAAAAGAACTGGGCGAAAACCCCTTGATTGCCTCGTTAAGCTTTGGTGCTGAGCGCTTGTTTAAATTACAACATAAGCACCGAAAAATATCCTTGGATTTTATGTTAGGTCATGGAGATTTATTGGTTATGGCTGGGACAATGCAGCGGCACTGGCGACATACCCTACCCAAGACCAAACAGCCCAAAACGCCCAGGATTAATTTGACGCTTCGTCAGGTTTTGGCGCTTTAAATGGCTGCCACATAGCTCATCCGCACTTCCCAACCCGTCATATTAAACATCGGCACTACAGCGCGTATCCTGTCATCAAAACCAATGAGCAAAGGTGGTAATCTCATGGGTCTTCTTTTCAATCTGCTGCGGGCCATAATCCTAGATCCAGTGAGTGCCAATATCCACGGAAGTTGAGTCGTTGCTCCACCACTTGTAGTAAGAATCAAAAACCAGCCTGAAAATGGAGCGTACTTTCGGTTGGTGCTGAACGGCATTGAGTTTGTCCTGCACCATAGGCACCACAGCAATGAGTTCACTGAGCAAGACATCAAGCTGTTGCCGGAGTATCTTACTAACGCAGATGTTACGCCAGCAGAATTTGAGGCTGAAAAAGCTTAGGTAAGTATTGAAGGGGTTTGAAGTTTGGGGTATTTTTTTGATGATGCCTAAGTGTTTTATTTGGCACAGGCTGTCTGTTAACGGCGCATAATAGTCAAACGAGAACTTGAGGTTAATGGCAGATGTTGGCCCAAATGCTGCTGTGCAACTTTTGAGATAAGCTGCGCCCGACGGCCGGCACCGAAAGGATAATGATGCCCCTAAAGATCCCGGTTGTTAGGCGACGGCCTTGAGCGAAGGATTAGTCGTCGCTTCGGGCGCTGGCGCGTGCTGCTTCAAACAGGGCAACATGCTTAGCTACCTTCGCCGCGTCGCAGTGCTTGCATAAAACTGGCTTACCTTTCCCAGTGAGCATGACCATGGAATCTCGATGACACGATTTGCAGGCGCCATACCCACTGGCAACCAAATCGTAAAACGGTGCAAACCACCGGCATTCGGTATTGGGAAGCATGGCTGACAACCATGCGTACTCCTCAAAGGGCAATCTCCCACCCAATCCGAGCTCCCGTAACCTGACGAGCCAGCTTAGTGGCCTGAGGCTTGAGACGCTCGAAGTATCAATGGCGAGTGAAGTTAACCAAGTCATGGACGCAAACGGATCCAGACTTTCAATGGCTTGTCGGGACCACATACTGCCCGTGACCGCGAGGCTCTTCAGCGCCTTCAACCGTCTGAGCGGTGAGAAGTTCGAAATCGACTTGAGGTTTTCTAATTCCAGTAGCGTCAGCGACTGCAATGCGCCTATCGGCTCAATCGATTTCACGCGGGTCGAGCTACCGATAGAGAGCGCCCGAAGGCTTTGAAGCCCGGAGATTGCTTCTAAGTCTTGGATGTTGCTCCACTTGATTTGAAACACTTCCAGTTGTTGGAGTTCACAGGCAGCGTTGAATACCGGTTGTGTGACATGGGTCCATAGCTGCAATCGCTTGAGGTGAGTGAGTGTCGGTAGCCTCACAGTCCAAGCGTTGATGGCTTTCTTCTTCACAGACTCGTCAACACTTCCAAGGTCCCAAGTCAGGCTGAGAGTATCGCCGCCGTCATAGTCGTCTGGATGGATGATGGCCTTTGGCCATCTGCTGACATGAAAGGGGGAGTCGGTGACTGTCATTGTTGCATTGAGTGCGGGGGCGCAGCTTGCGACACCAAACACGCCGATGAGCCGCAACGGAGTGCGCAGCACGGAGGTGTCCGCTCCATTGGCTGGTTAGGCCCCTGTCAAATTTTTTTTGACAATGTAGTAGCCCATGAGAAAGAGCCCCGCATTCCGGACTGCGCTCCCGAATATTTGAAGGATATCCGGTGCAGGAAGAATTGCGAGGCCTAAATTAATCAAGATTCCCAATAGGAACATCAAGATTGCGATCTTCGGAAGTGCGGAGCTTCGGACAGTTTCGATAGCGAAAATGCACCCGCCCAGAACCATAAGTATTCCGGCTAATGTGTATTGTGCTCCGAGCTGATCCCATAACGAGGCGTAGTCTGGGACATTTCGCTCGATTGCATAAATTGTCGTGTATGTGAAATAGGCGAAGGAGGCCCCGTATAGTAGGGCGCCTAGTAAGCAAATCGCGTTCGGTCTCGGGTATACGACGACGTAGATTCCGAGCAGAAGGAAAGGCATTGGAAGAAACGCAGCCAAATTTAGCCATAGCTGAGCTTCAGTGAAGCCGCCGGACCTCCATTCCATTACGTCAGTGATTGAGTGGAGGGTCGGTGCCACCATCCCAGCAGCCCCGACCAGTCGCCGGAATGACTTTGACTTTGGATGCGGTAGGTAGCTGCTTTGTGATGTCACAAGAAGCCTAACAAGTAATTATACTGGTCAGTATAATTACACCAAACATGCAACTAAAGCAAGCGTAAAATTAATGAGTATCCCGAAAAGCTAGATTTACTAAGCGGGACAACATACATATTTGTGATGATTTACAGGTCTGACTAACTTCATTATCATTTCGATAAGTCCTAATGACAATTTTAGATCATATACCCGACATTCAAGAAATTTGCCCCACCGTCCTCTAAGGGGACTGACCTGCCTATCGTTATTAACGGCAGATCGGCGCAAAACAGATGGCCATAACTGATAAAATTAAATAAAACCAGGAAAGAACTCGACAACTACGTGCAATAAAATGATTAACCAAAATGATAAATAGGCATTCAAGCAAGCCTCTCCGAAAGTACGTTGATGAGCTTCGGAGAATTCTTAATACTCAAAGTAAAACAATGGGTTGAAGGTATATAAAACAGAAACAAAATTGTTTCCTCATGCTGTCCGAACAACTTATTGTTTATAATAAGTATTCCTTTTTTTTCAGAAAATCCAACGCACTTTCGGAGAGGCTTGGCATTCAAGCGGTTTAGTCTGTCCTAAAGTTAATCGTATCACCATTAAAAACGATAGTGCCGTCTTTTAAACGGTAACCAAAGTTAATGCAAACATGCACATTACGATAATCAATGATGTCTTTATATAAAGACCCCCTACCACCAACCGTTAATTCAATAGGCGTGTCTTTTTGCAAGGTAACCTTATCCAACGCCTGTAATTCATATAAGTTGCCTTTCCAAGTTTGCCAGTAAGTTTCCCAATAGTTCTGCATAGGGGTACTTTTAGGCGTATTACAGTACCGTTCCTGTCCAGGTAATTCGCTCCAATTACAATAGCGGTTATCCCGCTGGATATTCATATACCAAACCCAAGTGCCGTTTTGTAGATCGCAGACATCTGGGGTTGTAATGGCTTCATTAGGACTAATACCTTGAACTGCCCCTACGACAATGATGTCCGCTGACTGCCCGGCATGCTTAGCATCAGGGGTAATTGTGCCGCTGACTGTGAGGGTGTCGCCTTGTTTCGCAAGTACAGTTAAGGAACGTTGATAACCTGAAGAATTAAGTGCGACCCCTCCGTTAAATTTAGCGGTTGTTTCCGAGGATGTTATAACGCCGTTTTGTATTTTTAGAGCGACTGGATTCAGTTCAGCCAGAGTAGATGTATTGGGAAACAAACGCCGTTCGCCGCGCACTAAACGGACATAATGCAACACCTCTCCAGATTCATAGTGCACACTGCCGTTAAAAAAGCTTACAACCCAATAGTAATCATCATTTGGGTACACATTCTTGTAGTAAAGTGACGATGCCCAAAAAGCAGCGTCATGTAAATTATTACTATCGGAAACTGCCTTGGGTGAGTTAGGGAAAATCGTCGTATTAATGGCAGGATCAAGCGCATTATATTCAACTAAGGTCGCTAAATCATTGGTACTTGGTAAGCGCCAATCGTTTTTATTTGCATAATTGCTCGTTAGCGAATTGGCTTTTTCCCAACTATGCAATGAAGCATTACCGGTACAAGTATTCCCCGTCCAAATCTGTCCGACCGCACAGCGTTGCCAAGTCAAGCCAGTAGGGTTATGTGTTACAGTGCCATCGCCATGATCGGTAAATGCAGATGACGGGGTATATTCATCATGTACAGGATCAAAATTTGCCCCACCACGGACTAGGCGAATAGAATCGACACAATAGGTTGTTTCATAAGTAAAACAGCCATCAAACAGAGTAAAGCCCAAACCAAATTCGACATGCCAAGGCAGTCCATTTTTACTTGGAGAAGAGGTGCGAAAGAATAAGCCTGACGAGTTCGGAAAAATAGTCAGATTTAAAGCAAAGGGCTTATCTCCCGTATGATCCCGCTCAACCAGTGTTTGTAATTCAGCAACCGTTGGCAAACGCCAATCATCTTTACCTGCAAAATTACTGGGCGGTTTAACTGTCGCAGCCCAGAGATGTTGCTCCGCACTTCCTGTGCAAGTGGCACCGTCCCAAATCTGTCCCACCGCACAGCGTTGCCACATTAGCCCTGTCAACTTATGCGTAACCGTGCCATCATGATTATCGATGAAGTCACTGTCTGGCGTTGTCAGAACCGCCATTGCGGGCAGCCATCCCCCTAACAAAAATACATATAAAAATATCCTTATTAAGCACATAACCACCCCCTGATAGTTGTCTTGTCGTCCATGCTATCAAGTTGTTGGCCTTATTGGAAGTACAGTGTGGAAGGAGTGGCCGAGTTACCCACAATTCTTTTGGAAGCTTTTTTTGCCAAAGTAGAATTATTCATATCCCTTAGTTTGAAAGGGGTAAAGATTATTAGGCAAAAGGGATAAGGGACAAGGGACAAGGGACAAGGGACAAGGGACAAGGGACATTGTCAATGATCGGCTAATGCCGACGTTTGCAGGTAACTATCCTCAATCTCTCCGAGTATAATGAAGATGTTTTAACTTTAGACTTTTTTAGTTTAATCCATGCGTAATATTTCTGAATATGGCCACAGTACAAATTTAGTTGGTTTAGCAACTGCTTGTATTGCTGACCAAAACTTTAATGATGATCCAAAATTACTGCATATAGCAGGTACACGCGAATCGGCTTCCGGTTTATTTGAGCAATTAGCCAGGGAACCATCAAGTGTAGTTAGTGGCCAGATATTTCAGGACTATATGTGTGTTGTTTTTGGCTTTGAGACCGAACAAAGACTCGGAAATGACCGCTCCGGACGTCGAAGGTTTCGTAATAGCTATCTTAAACTCATCCAGGATTGGGGGATAGATTCAAATAATGCTCAGGGTGCTGTTTTTAAAGGCTGGGTCGAAAGTCGCTTCGGACTCTATCCTACTTACCATAAACAGTACATAGCCAATTTTATGAGCAAGGAGTGGATAACATACATTGAAGAAAAAATGAACAGCAGGTATCACAACAATTGCATATATATGCAACTAGATTTGCTTTATGAATATTGTCAATGGGTGATTGAACGTTTTCAAGTTCCGGCGGCAAGCCATAAAACCCTGTATCGGGGTATCAATTCTATTAATGAACATTATATTGTGCAGGATATAGATCACTCAAATAAAGTCATTCGTTTCAACAGCATCGTATCCTTTACTGATCGTCGTGCAATTGCTACTGAATTTGGCGCCTATGTTTTGGAAGTTGAAATTCCGATGGTTAAATTGATTTTCTTTAATGATTTGCTCCCGCACCATGCTTTACATGGGGAAGCTGAATATCTGGTAATCGGTGGCAATTATCACGTTAAAATACATCGTTAATCGGATCAATTAACCATTATAAATGCTAACGAAAATGGTTAGATCAAAACAAGAAACGAATGATACCTACTGAAGCAAAATTAAATCGCGCCTTAGCTGCCTACCTTGGCTTTGCTTGTGGTGATGCACTTGGTGCAACGGTTGAATTTATGACGCCCAGGCAAATTAACAAACGCTATGGCATCCATCAAGAAATTATCGGTGGTGGCTGGCTTGACCTCGAAGCTGGTCAGGTCACTGATGACACACAAATGTCACTTGCGTTAGGACAAGCGATAATAGATGCCCAAGGCTGGAATCTTCCAGCAGTAGCCGATAACTTTGTTGCTTGGCTTGAAAGTAACCCGCCGGATGTAGGCAACACCTGTCGCAGAGGGATTTTACGTTATCGTGATAGCGGCGAATTAATGGGTCTTCCACGCGATGATGAGGCTGGCAACGGTGCCTGTATGCGTAATTTACCCGTTACGCTGGCGACCTTAAACAGGCCGGACTATTTTGACGACTGGAGTGTGCAGCAGAGCCATATAACGCATAATAACCTGTTATCTGATATGGCGACTTTATCATTGGGGCGTATGGTTCATCGATTAATCAGTGGACAAGATATTATTGCTTGCTACGAAGAAGCAGAGAAGTTAATTCGCCAACATAGCGCATTTAATTATAGCCCTTACTTGGGCAAATCCTCAGGTTATATTATTGATACTGTACAAACAATATTACATTACTTTTTTAAGACCGATTCTTTCGAGTCTTGTTTAATTGCTACCGTTAACCAGGGGGGTGATGCTGACACCACCGGTGCATTAGCTGGCATGCTTGCTGGTGCCAAATACGGGTTACATCAGATCCCACAACGTTGGCTACAGCAATTGGATCAAAAAGTTGTTTTACAAATTCAACAGCAAACCGATGCGCTTATTAGGCTTGCATATGCGCTTTAATATCAATTGCATGATAATTTGTTGAAATATAAAGTCGATAATGCTTTTTGTTATCGGGAAAATTTTGACGCTGTTTCCTTGGTGTTCAGGATTAATCCCAAATTATGTAAATATCTACGAATTCGGCCAGGATTCAAGTGTCAAGTATACTGTCACTTTTTGAATAGAAGCCTACATTCTATGTTTATGAGGTTAAAAGCCGCTTTTTGGCAAATTCCAGTCACTACGAATCCCAAAACGGGTTACCAATCATTTAAACGGGTTGGCTTTTACATTAGATCACTTTTCACTAATCGTGGTGCAGCCTCACCCGTCAGAAAGTTATCCGGTGCAAGTGCCAACAAATTACGCGCTTGCTCTGGGTTCACCTGGAGCCAGGGCCAATAGTCAGACTCTTGCAACACGACAACGGAGCGCTTTTCATCTTCCGGCTTATGGAACTGTTGCATGACCGGGTGCCCTTCAGCATTGACCGTGAGCATGGAGAAAGAAAAGATCAGTTCACCGGTGGTCTGGTCAACAAACCTTTCCCAAATCGAGGCCACCGCAAGGGGAACAGCATCCGCCTGGTTAATCCGCCAGCGGACGGCTTTCCCGGAAGCATAATTGGGTTCATAAAAACTTTGCATGATCGTAAGGCCAAATTGACGGCGTTTCCAGGCATTACGGTAACTGGGTTTTTCAGCAACGGTTTCACTACGGGCATTATAAGTGCGCAACCCGAATTTCTTTTTATCGGCAGCCCAAAAAGGAACAAGACCAAATTGCGCTAATTCACAGCGTGGCTGGTCCCCTTCCATCCACACAAAAGGTGCCTGATACGCCGGGTACACTTCCTCACGCCAGACCTCATCCGGTAACTCGCATTTGAATTGTTCACGTACCCATTCAGCATGGTGTGGCGTAATCGATTGAAAATTGCTGCACATACAGAACCTGATCCTATTCAACTTTATATATCGGTATCGGATAAAGTAATACCCTTCGATACCTTTGGATTGTTTCTACCCTGCCGATAATACACCAGGCCATAATTAAAGGTATTTTTTAAAGGTCGAAGCCATAATCCTCACCGACAAAGCTAATAACACTGCAAACGGCAAAACAATAAAATTGGGATGGATGCTTACCGGCATAGCCAGATAGATCACCCACGGCAAACCCAAACACGGCACAATGAGTTTTTTAGCCCAGTGATAAATAAACGCACTTTCCCGTCCTCCACCCCAACGCCTGATATCCCGCTGGGTCAGGCCATCAACCGCCCCAATCAGCGCCAGCAATATAAACGCTGGGGAGGATAACACCAGCACCGCCAGCCGAATAGCAAACACCCCGATGATATTGACGGTCGCCTGGACATAACCATCCGCAAGATGATAAGCATGGCTTAACCAGTGATAAAAAGTGATGTTTTGATTAGGCCCAAGCGTTGCCATCCAGATAATGCCCCGCTCAAGCCCGGTCTTACGGAAGATAATGTCATAAAAGCTATCCGCAAAGCGCCTTGCAAACTGCACCGGCTCCCCAACAATGGCACTGCGCTTAAAATCCCCGCTTAAATAACTGAGCTCCGTGTTGAGCATTTGCGCACTGTGGTTTGGTCCTTCAGTTTCCCAAATAAACGTCATCCCAACCCATTCAATGAGGATGGCAATGCATAAGGTCGCCAGTGAAAACAGCACAAACTGGAGCAACTTGCTTAAGCTTCTGCCCACCAAGCCTTGGTCAACCGCTTGTTGCGCGGATTGGGTTTTTTTTGGGTTAGATTGTTGTGCCGCTGCCATCCTGGTCCCCTATAAGCTCCGGTTATACCGCGCTTGCAGATACGCGCTGATGGCTTCGATGTCTTTGGGGATAAGTGGGTCGTTACCGGCCTCCGGTAAGGGCAACCTGATTTTCCATAACTGCCCGCCTTCCAATAACGCAAACGCCTGGCCTTTAGGCAAGGCCATGATAGTTGCTGGGGAGATCAACGACACTTCGGTAGTGCTAAGGCGGTCCTCGTTGCTGGAGGAAAAATCCACCTCTGAAAACGGGTCGGAGGAGTCATTTACCCCGGACACTTCCATTAAGGCGCTGATATCACAGGTATCTATCTGGGAAGTGAGCATTTCAGCGGTAGCGAGTTCTTTGACCCTGAGCATAACCAGGGTATTAAAGTTACCGGCCACCTGCTCTGCCTTGGCTTTGTTGCCCAATTTGGCTTCCACATCCGACCAGGTTTGGGTATAGGCGGTCATCTGGAACCCCGCCCCCCCGGTTTTATTTAACAACGGAATAAATTCCTCCCCGATCAACTCATTAAACTCATCGGCATGTAAGGACACCGTAGGCAGGGTTTTAGTTTTAAAATCCCCAGGCAACCCCGGATCGGTGCCGTGTTTATAGATATCCCCGGCCACCGACACCAGGTCAGCAAACATCGAGTTACCCACAGCCCCTGCCACTGCGGCATCGGTCAAGGCATCCAGGCCTATATACACAATGCCTTTACGCCGGATAACCTGCCGCCAATCCAGTATGGGACGCTTATCCCCAAGGTCAGCATAATTGGGGGAGATCAGTTCGGCGACTTTACCGGAAATGAGTTTTTCCATTAACGGTAAAAGCGAGGCGACAATTTTATCGAAATAGGTTTTATCGTATTCAAACGCAGAGCGCAGGCCATCGGCGACACCATCATAAAATCCCTGGGCTTTGGCATAGCGCACCAAGGCAATGGCATCATGGGAACGGTTTTTAAGCGCCGTGGGCAAGTCCCGCTCTTTGATGCTTTTGCTGAGGCTTTGGACTTCCCCTTCCCAACTGGGAGGGGCCACTTCGGGTAACCATTGCCGGTAATATTCAACCAGTAATGGTTCAATGTTGGTGATATAACGGGTAATCTGCTGGTAATCTGGGCGTCTCCCCATTTTCACCAATGCCATCGCAATCATATTGGTGAAGCGCCAGGCAAATTCCTTAAAAGCAGCAGAGTTACCTTGATCCGGCAAAGGGTTCGTGACGCGGGTCGCGACCTCCGTGATCCTTGAGAAATTACCGATGGCATTATAGCGGCAGGACAATTCCGGAAAGCCTAAATGGAACACCAACAGTCCGGTCTCCCGCCCTGCCCGCCTGGCCTCGGCGATTACCCGTTGCATGAGGGCAATATCCCCTTTGGGGTCAAACACAACCACCACATCCCCCCGGCGGATGTCCTGGGTGATCAACAATTCTGCCAGGCGGGTCTTACCGACACGGGTAGTGCCCAACACCAAGGTGTGCCCTACCCTTTCGCGTAAATCCATCAATACCGGCTGTTCGGTAATCCCGACCGCATGGATTTGGGGTTTTCCGCCAACCGGCGGTAAAGCCTTAAACGGGTTAAACCGGGACTGCAGTTTAAAAAGTTTAAATAACGGTTTTAAAACGACAGAATGTTCATGCTTATGCTCCAGGTTTCTGGCCCAGCGGTAACACAGCCCCTGCTCAAGGTAATGCCGCACTTTCGGGCGTTGGGTATCCCTTAAACGCTGGGTATGCAAAGGCGTCCATTGGAAACCCCGGCCCAAAAACAAGGATTTATGACTGACCGGGATTTGTGCAGCACTTAGGCGGTACTCCGGCAACACCCGCAAGCTCCGTTGATAACGGAAGATAAACCAACCTTGCCTAAACCGCAACAAGGCCACCCCGGATAAAATCAACGCCGTAGCCATCCCGATAGCTGGGGTCATCATCAGTGCCCAGGGTGCGACCCCCGCAATAAATGCACCCCCTGCCGCAGAAACGGCTGTGTAAAACTCAATCGGGGGACGCAATAGCGCCTCCAAGGGATAACGCTTATTCATTGTCCTATCCCTGCGGCTGAAATCAACACCGGATAATGGCTCAAAGCAAACTGTTTGGCATAACTGGCCCCAGAAAAAGCCACTATGTCCAAGGGCACAAGCAGTTGTTTTAAGGCATTTAACTGCGCTTGTGTTTCAACATTCACCACCAATCCTTTCGCATTAAGGCCCTGTAACTGTTGCCGATGTTTTTGTAGCCATTGCATTGACAAGGGGTCAACCCCAATAATGAACACCGGCCGTAGCATGGTTGGCAACTGGACGGCTTTGGGGCTGACCAGTCCGGGTGTCAGCTCAGGGGTCCTAACCGGCAATGCATGTGCCAGGATTTGTTGCCGCTCACCGGCCGTCACCGGGGTATTGGCTGGCACGGGTGTTGCCGGAGGGTGTTGGGTTTGGGTATCAGCCCCAGCATGCAACTTAATCGCCTTAAAATAAGGTATCAAGGATAAACTGTTGCCACTGTCGTAAATGACCACCGGCGCGGCATACACAGTGCCCATCCAGCATAACCCAAACATCATGTGTTTAAGGGGCACGAACCCCATTAAACCCCTTTTTAAAATGTTACAGCAGGTAATTGTCATAAGCTCCCCTTAAGTTTTTCTATCCGGCCAAACACCTGTTCCGCATAACGGAGCGCACGTTGCTTTTGCCCGACCTTTAGGCCGGGCGAATGGTAACGCCCCACCGCCTCAAACCAATTATGGGTCTTGTCATATTCCGCCCGGAATATCCTGGCCCCCACTTGCAAGTTAAAATAAGGGTCCAACGCCTGCCAAGGATCATGCAGTTTATCGTGATGGTACAGCCAGTTAACCTGCATTAGCCCGATATCGACCAGCTGCTTGCCGGTTTTAAGGACTGCCATCAAGGCTTGATAACAGGCGTTACGGGTTGGGTAAAAATAGGCCTTACCGGCGACGTTTAAGGTCCACGGCCAAGGCCTGAACGCCCGGCCGGTCAGTTTTTTACCGCTTTCATTGAGGGCAATCGCATAAAAATACTGCCCGGGGACTTGGTGTAGCTGAGCCACCTGTTGGTAACCGCTGGGCACGAAAGCACTGGAGGGGGAAGCATAAGTCCCCAACGCAAGTGACAACACTGCTAATTTAAGGGGATTATTGGGGGTCAGTAGCATCCTGGGTTACCCCGCTTTAGGTTTTGCGATAAGCGCTTGCTGGGCATTGGCAATCACTCCGGGCAAAAACCCAAAAAGCTCACCCACCACCCATTGCTTTGCCTGGACTTCGGAAGTGAAATGCACCACCTGGATAAACGCCCCGACCGCAGAACCCGGGCACAGCAGCCAGGCTTCAGTAACCCCTAACAGCGCCATCAAATCCCTGGAAGTACACACAAACTGCCGCTCCAGGGCACTAAACACCTGCTTTTGGCAATCCTCCAGGCGCAACCCGGCCTGCAAATAGCGGGACAGCAAAGGGCTGAGGCAATACTCCCAGAGCACAAACTGGTTAACCCGGCGCTCCAGGATATGCCCCCAGGAAAACTCATAACCGATGGCAGACTGGTACTGGGCCAAGGGGGCTTGGGGGACATGGATGTTGTGCATGATAGGTGGCCTTAAAGTGTATTCAGACAAAATGGCCTCGGGCACCTGGACAGATTGGCTGTAATTATGTAAAAAGCGCCATTGCGCGGATTGGTCCAGACGGGTGACAGGATGTAAAGACATAAGCAATTTTTCCTTAGGTTATTGGCCGCAGTATTTAGGGTGCCCACTGTTGCACTTGGTTGTTACGCAGCCTATAAACGGCTGGGACCTCTGCCAGGACCACTTTGCTCACCTGCAGGAAAGTGCCTTTATCATGGTTGAGGGTTAGGGTTTTCAGCCCTAGGCGTTGAGTATCCAGTTGCTGTTGCTTGGCCCAGGCAATAATCAGGGGGTTATCCTCCGGCTCACGGGTGTCAGTGAAATACAAATCTACCTGGATGGATAAATTGGCCGATCCTGCCAGCACCTTTTTAACCAGTTCCACACACGGCAGGCAATTGGCCGCTTTTAGGAACACCAGTAAACGGTCCCCCTTTAGCAATTTCTGCTGGTTAGTATCAGAAGCGCCAGGGGAGTTGTTACCAGTTAATCCGGCCAACAGGTTCATATCAAATAACGGCTGGTCCCCATACAGCTCTTGATGGGCTTGGGTATAGGCCCGTTGAAAATCCAGGGTACGCTGGACATCTTCATGGAGCATTTTTGCCCAGAGCCGGGCATATTTTTTCCGTTCCTGAACTGTTTCGGCATGCAAACCTAAAACCTCCAGTGGCGATAAGGTTGCAGGGCTTACACTGCCACGTATACCCTGCATCAAACTTAAATAACGTTGCCATTCGGTCCCAGTCAAACCCCATTGCGAGCGTTCAAAGCGCACAACTTCGGTGCTGTTATTGATGGGTTTGGTGCTCTGGGCCTGGGTAACCGTCAAAGGGGTGGAGTGGGTTTGGCTAACCTCCAGGGCCATGCCCGGTGTTTGCCAGAGCACTAAAGCCAAAACAACTGTCCCAATTAAGCGGCCTAAAACCCTTTTAAATAACTTTCTTAACAACATCGGCTTACCCCGGTGAGTTATCCAGGGTAAGCAAGGCTTTTTTACCCGTGCTGTCCAACACAAAAACACCTTCCCCTGAGGGGTCAACACTGTCAAAGCGCCAATTGGCCAGGGTATGGCCTGCTTTTAAGCTGTGCAGTTTGCCTTGGTAACGGACCACCGGATAGGTTATGTCCCCCCAGGAATCCAGGCTAACCAATTGGAATGGCGGTCTAATAATTTTTTGCTTAAGTGCCGCTGTTTGGGTTTTAGAGGTTTTGTCTGATTTTTTATTCTCTGCTTGTTTTGCTACTTTTGCCGTAGCTTTAGATACAAATGGCTTGGGCAATTGGTTTTTTAATGCCGTTAGGTTTTCTTGTAAGGCATTAAATTGTGCATCAAGCGCTTGTCGATGGGTTTCATTTTGCTGCTGCTGGTTTTCAAGCAGTTTAGTTAATGCCGACAATTGCTTTTCAAGCGAGATGAGCCTGGGTGAATCAAATGCCACCGGGGATTGACTCCCCTCCCCTGCCCGGAAATTATTTTGGTTTTCGGTGTCAGTTTGTGGGGAGAGATTAGCTATTGGTTTAGCTGAATTGATTGCTTTAGCGGAAAGTAGGGTTGCAGAATTCCGATTAAAAACAGCGCCAACCGATTCTCTAAAACTGGGAAACAGTGAATAAGAAATGCCTATCAAAGCAACCGCAAATGTTACGGCAATTAAGGGCCGACGTTGTTTAAAGCTTATGGGTTTAGTGTTCATAAAGATTGCCCCCTTCTTGCACAACCGGTAATAGCTTGTAACTGAGCCTGCGATGGATAGGGTCAATGGTGAGCTTGAAGGAACCCCCCGCCAGGGTTTCTAAAGCACTTTGGAGCGTCATGGGCCCCAGATGCCGGTGGACCGTCGGGATCGGTTTGGTTAATAATTCTGCAACCGCATGGTTATCGGTAGGCAATGCAAATTCATAGCCGCTATTTGCCAATAAATAGCCTATGGCTGATTTAATTGACTGAATTTCATCCGGTAAGGTGATTTGGATAATAACTTCTAAGAGATTTTTTTGGGCTTTTGTCGGAACGGCATGCTGGGTCCGGTAGCGGCCAGTTTGAAGCCAGAGATGCCCAGTTTTTTCAGGAGGCAACTTTGCAAGTGAAGACTCCAGGCTTGATGTAGGGGCAGGTAATGAAGGGTCATGAGGTAAATCACCGGTTTTAGCCAAAGTGGTTTCAGGACCACTTCTTTGCATTGGTTTCGGTTGTAACTGCACATTTTGTGAATTTTGTTTAGGCGTTGCACAACCCGATAACAAACTGGCCGGTATCAGCAGCCATAAAATTGTACGAGATTTAAGGGGGCTCAAATTGGACATTGGATTCTTCTCCGTTTGGCTGTTTTTTACAGTTTGTGAAAAAAAACCATTGTTGGCAATAGAAAACCTTACATCCAAAATCGCAGGTTTTTTTGTACGGCCGGTTAAGGCAGAAAAAAAACTGAAGTTGGGCAAAAAAACCGTATTTAAGGGGAATTTCCCATAAATATTTTAAGGCCTAAAAAACCAATTTATTGATTTATATATAAAATAAACCTGCGATTTTGGATGTAAGGTTTTCGCTTGTTTTTTGAACCATTCCTGTGACAATAAATACAAATTCAACTACAACACCTAACCCCTTTACTTATTTTTCAGGTGCGGTTGTAGTTGTTTTTATTGTTTTAGTTGTTTTATATGTTTTAGGCGTCATTTTCACTTTTTTAATCATGGCTTTATAGGGCTAAAGGTCTGGATTTTGTGGTGAAAAGTCTGAAATTTGTTGCGAAAGGTCTGGATTTTGTGGTGAAAAGTCTGAAATTTGTGGTCAAAGGCCGGAAAATTACACAAAAACGTCAAAATTGTTTGGTTTTACCCCGTCAAACGGGGTGTTGACGAACGTTTTTGCGTGATAAACCCATTTTTGTTCATGCTTAACTTTCCATGCCAAGCGGTTTTTAACTGTATAAACAATAAGTTGAATTATTTTATCTGAAAGGTCTGAAATTTGTGGTTGCTATACACAAAAAAAACAATCAGTTAGGTTATCAATAGGTTTTAGTATGAGCAAAAATATCCAGAAAGTGATTCCCGCTTCGATGATTGTCACCCAGTCTAACGACCTGGTTTCGGCACGTTACTCTTTAACCCTAAGTGAACAGCGCCTGCTGTTGATGATGTTAGCCAGAATCCAACCGGATGATGAAGATTTTAAGCCGTATAAAATATCCATCGTTGAATTGGCGGATTTTTTAGGTATAGCCAGGGGTTCTGCCTACCTTGAATGTAAAAAAATAACCAAATCCTTGTTGGCCAGAACTGTTGAAATCAGAAGTTCAGGGGAGTTATTACAAACCGGATGGGTGTCATCGGCCAGGTACATTGATGGCACGGGGACCGTTATATTGTGTTTTGACCCGTTACTTAAGCCGCTTTTACTCCAGCTTAAGGGCAACTTTACCTCCTGTAAGCTTGAAATGCTATTAAGCTTCAAGAGCCAATATACCATGCGCCTGTACACTTACTTAAAACAATACCAGCGGCTTAACGGGCGTGAAATGGAACTGGCCGAATTGCGTGAGATATTGGGGCTCAGCAATGACCAACACCTGGAGTATAAGCACCTAAAAAGCAATATTTTAATGCCGGTCCAAAAGGAATTATCAGGGAAAGCCGACTTAAGCTTTGAATTTGATGAAATCAAATATGGCCGCCAGGTAGGCGCCCTTTATTTCCATATTTTTACTAACAAAACCATTGGACCCAACAACGATAGCTTATTTGAGCCAACCCCTGCCGTGATGTCCCCCCCAGCAATTTGCCAGCCGCCCTTATCGGATCAATTGCGGCTATTAATCCCAGCACAGCATCGGACTAAAAGGACTGTTCAAACTGCTTTAGAAATTTACGGAAAGCAATATGGCTTTGATTATGTCAAACGCAATATTTTGTACAGTAATGCCAAAGCGGATAAATCGTATGCCGGGTTTTTAAATAATGCGCTTAAAGAAGATTGGGGGGGTGATTGGGAATTGGAACAAACAATAAAACCCAAAAAGCAAAAAGTGGGTGAAATTTGGGAGCAACAAGGATTTTCCAGCCTTAAAAAATACGGGGATTGTATGTTTCGTAAGCAAATGCAAGCTTATGGCGTAAACATTTAATTCAATTTTTTAAAGCCACCCATTAACAATCAAAATCATTTTGAAAATGAACCTAAAAATTACAGTTGGAATTCATAAGGTAGATGCGTATTTGAAGTATTATGATTTTCCTGACACCTTCTGAAGGACTGACATGACCTATCAAAACAATAAACCCTTGAGTTTACTGCTGGTCGGTGCAACCGGCGCTGTGGGGCGGCAGGTGTTGGCCTTGGCCTTAGCTAACCCGCAAATTGGACGGGTGGTTGCACCTACCCGCCGTCCGTTACCGGAGCATGTAAAATTATTCAACCCGGTCATTGACTTTACCCATTTACCCACCGATGCCCCCTGGTGGGCAGTTGATGCTGTCATTTGCACGCTAGGTACGACTATTAAAACCGCTGGCTCACAGGTTGCCTTTGCTGCGATTGACCGCGACTTGCCGATTGAGGTGGCAAAGCTGGCCAGGGCAAAGGGGGCTGGGCGGTTTGCATTGAACTCTGCACTCGGTGCCAAGCCCACCGGAAACTTCTATTCCCGTACCAAGGCCGAAGCAGAAATTGGCATCCGTAACCTTAACTATCCACACTATACAATAGTCAGGCCTTCGCTGATTGACACAGTCCGGGAAGAATCTCGTCCTGGGGAACACCTAGGCTTAATTATTGCCCGTTTATTCCGGCCACTGATCCCTTTACGCTACCGGGCAGTCAAAGCAGAGCGTATCGCTTTGGCGCTACTCAATGGTGTCTTAAGCGATCAAGGTGGCGAGTGCGTTATCGAGGCCGATCAACTTCAAACCTAATATGCTCCCTTTGGACAGTAATCCCATTGAAAAACAAGCCCAATAACGCTAAAGTATTTTAACAGGAGGCAAAAGGTGCTTTCTGGCCCGTTAGCATACCCACCCTTTAACCCATAAGTTTGTAACCGATGACCAAATCAGAGCTGATAAGTATTTTATGCGAACGGCAACCACAGCTATTAGCGCACGATGTTGAATTGGCAGTTAACTGCCTGCTTGAACAAATGGCACTTGCCCTTACCTCTGGTAAGGACATTGAAATCAGGGGCTTTGGCCATTTTACCCTCCATCAACGCCCACCCCGTCTTGGGCGCAACCCTAAAACCGGTGAAGCAGTGCATTTGCCTGAAAAAGCAGCGGTGCACTTTAAACCCGGCAAGGACATGAAGGATAGGGTAAATGCTGCGCGCGATCAGTATCGCATCCAGGAATAATAATGGTCATCCAAGTAAAGCATGACCCCTTCAGCGTCCTTGTTGACCATGAAACATTCCACCGCTTTAGCCGGGGGACACCGTTTCAACAATCCATGAATTTATTGGTGATCATTAACCAGTACCTGGAAGAGGACCAAAAAGAAATCCTGGCTGGTTTTAATTTATCCCCTGCCCAATACCAACAGGCACTAAAAAAACTGGAAGCTGTGCGTAAAGCCTTTTTAAAAGTTAACCCACCGCCTGATATAGACCCTGACGCGTTACGTTTCTTCTGTGATTAAACCTTTAAGGGATTGGCAGCTAGCTTACAATTATCCCCTTATCCGCATTATCCC
>JBEBJQ010000121.1:0-8380 GCA_040079795.1 Methylococcales bacterium | reverse complement strand
TTATATAACCTATTCCCCTATTTTTCTAGGTTAGATAGGCTATAAGCATGTAATTTAGGCACACATAAATTAAATCAAAACGACTCTTAATACTCAAGGTATGTTTGATAACAGAAGAAGCGAACACTCATCCAGCGTAAGCAAACGCCTCAATATAGGGCTGTAATTGTGGCAAAATAGGGTCAAAATGTTGGGCATAGCGTATCCAGCGCCCAGCTGCGGTATTGTATAAAGGCTGGCTAACTGCACTAAAACTGGGGGTAGCAATATAACGACCTGCTACAGTGACATGAAATTTAGCGCACTCAGAATGCCAGGAAATATTCAGGAAATCAAACACTTTTCGATAAGTCCCCTCAAATTGATAAACGGTGTCTTCATAACGCAACTCCATCACCCCTGGTAGCAAAGCGTCCCTTATTGCCAACCAGTAACCCATCACCGCCGCATACTGTTTGGCAACACCAGCCCAGGAAAGTAAATTAACCGTCGCAGGAGAGGGTGCAAATGCCTGCATATAACAACTCAAACAAACATCCCGCGGATCACGCAAAGCAAATAAAATCTTAGCTTCCGGAAAAATACAACCGATTAAACCCGCTTCAATGCTGTTAAGCGCGAACTTATCGATGAAGCGCTTACCCACCATCTCAGTAGCATATTTTTCACTGACCCGTTGCCAATAAAAACGCCGTAAATACCGAACATCCTCAATCGTCAATCGCCCTAACAAAGTTGGTATTGTGTCTGTTGTCCGGCTCATTCGCCGCAACTCAGCAATCAGCTCGGCGATAAACGGCTCCTCATTCGAGGTTAAAATATCTGGATGCGCCGCCAGTACCTGTTCGGTTAAAGTCGTGCCGGAACGTAAAAAACCAAACAGAAAAATTGGTATCGGCAGCGCATCGTCCAAAAACAGGGATACAGGCCAACGTTGCAGCAAGGCTGAATTAAAGCCAACGTGGTTATCCTTAATAGCTGAAAAAATACCCTCCGCATCAATGGCTTGTACGGCAGGAAGCAATACCTGCTTTGCACTTGCTTTTGTAAAAGCGGAGAAGGCCTCATCGAAACGGCCCAATTTATCCAAGACTACCCCAAGTTCTAAATAAGCACGCGCCAACTGCTCCTCATCCCGGCAAGTTCGGACAATATGTTCCAAGCGTTGTTGTGCCTCAGCCAGATGCCCTTGCCGCGTTTCCAATATTGCCAGCAAGATATTACAGCCTGGGTCATCAGGCAGTAATTGACAAGCGCGGTAAGCATACGGCAAAGCATCTTGATCCCGATTCGTGCGGCTATAGCACAAAGCCAGATGATTCAAAGCCGCCGCATTATCGGGCGCCAGTTCTATCGAACACTCAGCTAACTCAAGCATTGTCGTCAAATCGCCCCAATGCAGTAATTGCGTGCCCAGATCAATTAAGGGGCGCACTTGTTTAGTAACTTCTGCATCCCTCTGCAAAGCTTTTGCCGCCATTTTTAAAAAGCGCAATCCTTCCACCGTTTTCTGCTGCCAACACAAGCATTGGCCCACGCCTGCCAAAGCCTCGGCATGTTGAGGGGCAACCGTTAATATTTGCCGAAAACAATATTCAGCCTTTACTAAATCGCCTTGGCTGACAAACCTGCGTGCATTGCCCAACAATTCACCAGCCGGGCTATTAGCTTGAGCAATTCCTGATTGATTAACACTCCCGCAACAGAATTTATATTTTCGGCCACTGCCACAGGAACATAAACTATTGCGGGGAAGATTTTTGGACGTCATAAGCACTAATTATACAACTTGAAACTGGGCAATTTGAGCGATTAAGCATTTCTATACAGCCTATAAAGGCAACAAAGATAGCATAGAGGTCTATTAAATTTCCATCCTGTTGAGCACAAGATTTAAATGCTTCTCCCGCCATACTAATAAACCTGCATAATCAATGCGCTATTGCTCTCATTAGGATAAAAAACGATAGGCTCAGTGCATTAAATTAAACTATGTTATATAAATTATATTTATTGAGTCAAATAACATAGTTTAATTAAATCATTTCCTTCTATAGCCTTCAAATTTCTTTATCCGAATGAAAATCGGATAAATTTGATTTATGGCATATAAAATGCCTTATTATCAATAGATAAACATTAGCTCATGCTTATCTGCTGATATTGGATATTTTTAATTTAATTTAGGAGTTAACACAATGAAACAAATTAACACGCTAATAGGCTTAGGCGCCATTCTAGTATCAACATCGGCCTTTTCCGCAGCAACCATTAATTTTGCCGATCCTGCGCCTGACAAAGGTATCGGCTATGAATGGACTGTAAAGATGGAACATGCTGGGGCGGTTGCCACGGCAGAATTTGTGCGCCATGTTGGCGCGAAAAGCTCTTACGAACCCTCAAATCCTGCTCCCGAAGTGGGGTGGCAGCATACTTCTGATTGGGTAGCGTTGGAATTAAAGGAAAAAACCTTGTTGACTGTAGAATTAACCAATCAGCGCGGCGTACAATACACAACAATTGGGACAGATGGGAAAGCCGCTGAAAACACCGCCGGTATTGGTTACTTCCCAGCATTTTCATTTTATTCCGGCTGGGATGACACCTCAACCGAAGTACATACTTTTAATCCTATTGGAAATTTCTGGTCAACCATTAAGTTTGTCGATATTGCTTACATTCAACAAGCTCAGGCGATACATGGCAATGAAGCAACCAGAACGATCAAAAAACAGTTTATCCTACCCGCTGGCCAATATTCCGTTAATATTGGCGGCGCGAATGCCCTGTATTGCGAAACAACGCTACCTTGCTATAACGGCAGACATGGCTATCGTGCAAAATTTATTGCCGAACCGGTGCCTAAAGCAGTTGAATAGTATTTTTTAATGCCCATAGGAACAATCAATTTCAATCACGATGCATTTTTAAACAAGATTTTGACTGGACGTAAATATCTAGCACAGTTTTTTATAAGCGTTTATATTTTGCAGGGTTATTAAGTTTCAGATTGTTCCTATGCTTTTGTATCAAAACCAGTATAACTGATTACACTACAAAAATTCTTGCCTGCTACTGGCTAAAAACCTAAGCACAGAGAGTCAAAAGTGTATAGTTATTTATTTAGAGAACATTATTTTTATGAAGAATACCAAATTTAAAAAAATTTTATTAGCCACGGGCATTCTCCTCAGCTCAGGATTCATCAGCAATGCGATGGCACATTCCGGTAATGGCCCCCTTGGCCCCGATGCCAGCGCCACCGATCTTGCTACAGTGGAGTGTTTTGATGATGGCAACGGCCCTGGAGACCATCTTGTTATCCAAATAGAAGATCTTTCACCCCCTGTGCCAGGGTTAATGGTCAATATGCAGGCGTTCAAAGGTAACGTGATGACCAACATCACAGATACCGTCTCAATGGATGGAAATCCAAGCGCTATCGGCACACTCAAAGCAGGTAATGGTGTTTATTATATATCCGTAAATAAAACCGATGCCGGCCCAAGAACTTTTAACGTCACTTGGCATTGTGAAACCAGTACGAATGTACACACGGGTTCTGAACTAAACGTTTTGCAAGTGCAATAGCCAGCACGGGTGGGCAATATTACCTGCCCACCCCTTAGCGAAACGGATATTTTTTACTCAATGAGTCCGGTTTTAAGGTGGGGCAAGTCGGTATTGGCAGGCAACACACTTTCATTCCAGCTGGGCTCCCCAACTCGCAGTTGCAATTGTTTTGCCTTGTTCATTGCGTCATTTGCGTCATCAAACCTGCCCAATTGCTGATACAGCATAGCCAAATTTTGATACCAATTTGCATGGCCCGCATGCTGTTTAACCGAAGCTTCCAATAATAATCGGGCAGAGGTTAAGTTGCCTAGTTTAAACAAACTTAATCCCAGCATATGCTTAGCTGCAGCATGGCTAGGGTATTGCGCAAGAATCCGTTCAAATGTAGCTGCGGCTTGTGCATATTGTTTTGCGTGCAACAAATCCATCCCGGAAAAGAATAATCCGGGGGGCAATAGTCCTGGTTTAAGTTCTGTCTTAGGTATTGAAAATTCAGGGATAGGGGTATTAAGGACTTCTTCCAATGGCTCTAAAAAATCGGCATAGCGTCGCCATTTTTGTTTGGATGATTGGTAAACCGCTTGCCTCACTTGCCAAATGCTGGCGGTTTTAACTGCCCGCGTCCGGTGTTGATGATCAAGGATCGAAGCTGCCCACTCTAGCGCTAAGTAAGAAAGCATTTTTCTGGCAGCTGCTTCAGTATTGTCCACAACCTCTTCATAAGCCAAAGTCAGTATCGGATCAGCCAAAGCATCATCCCAATGCTGCATCAGTTGTTGATAATCCATTAACTGCATAGCAATATCGCGTAAATCGTAGGCATACCCCATGCCGGCGTGTTGCGCCTGAAAATGGGTAAAGTAGGTTGAAACAGCAATATCACGGAGCTCCCGCTGCACATGGATGATTTTAGCCTGTGGAAATAATAGCCGGATAAGGCCAATATTTTCAAAATTATGCGGTAACTTATCAACAATATAACGGACGGTTGGGTGATATTGGCGGCATTCCGTGAGGACTTGTTCCCCGCACTGTTGTGCCTGTTCTGCGGTAAGATCCAGCAAGCACTCGGGATAACTGATACCAGAGCATAAGTGCTGTTCCCAGGCATTGAGCTTTTGGATGGTTGTAGACAATAATCCGATTTCGCCTGCAACAAAAATGTCGGGATGCCCGCCTAACAGCTGTTCTACCAAAGTGGTGCCGGAACGCGGCATACCTACAATAAAAACGGGTAAACAGGCAGTATTGCCATACGCCTTACGTTCAGCAAAAAACGTACGGTCAAACAATTGCGTTAGCCGAACACAGTAATCCCGATGCGGTTGCGGATCGTAGGTTGATTGTTGACGAATAGCACTATTAGCTTCCCGGGCGAAATGAAAAGCACGGGCGAAATCCTGACGTTGCTCCCAGGCAGCGGCCAGATCAAAGAATAAACTACTTACAACAGGGCCTTGAATACTGGGCAAATTGGCTACTTGTGCAATTTTTTCCAGTAACCTGGGATCATTCGGGAAATGTTTTGTGTGGCTTAAGGCGCTATAGCCTGCCAATGGGTCGCAAGCCGCAACAGCTTCAAATAAAGCAATAGCCGCATCTACACGCCCCCATTGCAGCCATAAATAACCTAAGCCCACAGATGCTGGAACATAATTAGGCAACTCTTGTAAGGCTTGTTGATAAAAATTTTCTGCCAAGTGATATTGCTCAGCATCGGCCTCGACTTGCGCCATGATCACTAACGCATCGGCACGACTCTGCCCAACAGTATTACAAGTTAAAGCCAGCGCAGTTTCAGCGGCTTCCCGTACTTTTTCATCAGATAAACACAAGCGCCCCAGCCAAGCCAGTTCTATCCACAACTCCGGGTTAGCGCCATCAATGACAATTGCGCGTTGCAAGTACGCCAGCGCAGCACCATAACGACCTTTAATCATCGCTATGCTCGCCAGTTGCGTTAACAATTCAAGGTGTTCAGGGTATTGTTGTAAGCAGGTTCGGAGCAGCAGTTCAGCTTCATCATGTCTATTTTGCGCAGCCAGAATCAAGGCATTAATTTTTACCGCAAGTAGTTCGTTGACTCCGTCTGCAAGGCTATTTTGCAAAGCTAATTCCGCTGCCTCTATATTGTGCAAAGCAATGTGACAATCAACTGCAACGCACAACCACGCTTCACGCTTTCCGCCCCCCAGAGCATAAGCAGTATTGATATGATAAAGCGCCCTATCGGTCTTGCCAGTGTTTAAATAACAACGGGCCAGATTAATATGTATACCTAAGTGTTGTTCTTGGGGTAATTGTTGTAAACCAACAGTAAAATCTTCCAGTGCTTGTCGGTAATAACCCGTTTGCAAACAAACCAGTCCCCGGCGAACGATAGCCAACAAATTTGCGGAATCTAATGTAAGTGCCGCATCTAAATGTTGCAATGCATTTGAAGGCTCTCCTAAAAGAATATAAATCCCGGCCACATCTGTATGCAAAACAGTATCGAACTCAGTACGACGGGATAAAATGCGCTCCAGTAATTTGCGCGCAGCAATATAGTCCTGCTGCTGGCAGTATAAGCTACCCAGTAAGCCCATAAGGCCTAGATTATCTGTTTGTTGACTGAGCGCTAGTTGGCATTGGGATAAGGCAAGTACAATTTTACCTTGTTGTTGCAGCTGTCGAATCTGTTTATAAGTATTCAATTGCACGGAAACTTATATTGAAGGGGAAGAAATGAACAAACTATTTGGTATTATAAACACTTAGCAGCATATGTAATCGCCCAACAAAACACCACGCACCTTCAAATAGTTTAGAACAATACTGACACTTTCTTCAACCGATAAGCGGCCTGTATCGATGGTCAACTCTGCTTGCTCGGGCGCTTCATAGGGAGAAGAAATTCCGGTAAACTCGATTATTTCGCCATTTCGCGCTTTTTTATATAGTCCTTTAACGTCACGCGTCTCGCAGATATTAAGCGGGCAATAACAATAGATTTCAATAAAATCCCCCAGCGGCACCAAATTTCTGACGCTAGCGCGATCAATCGCAAAGGGAGAAATAAAGGCTGCCAGGGTAATTAAGCCAGCCTCAAGCATCAATTTAGCAACCTCACCGATACGCCGAATGTTTTCCTTTCGATCAATATCACTAAATCCAAGGTCAGCGCATAAACCATGGCGAATATTATCGCCGTCTAACACCAAGGTTTTTAGTCCTTGCTGATGTAAATGCTCCTCTACTGCATGAGCCAGGGTTGATTTACCACTCCCCGACAAGCCGGTAAACCAGAGTATTACCGAGCTATGCCCATTTTGTTGTTCCCTGCGTTGGCGGGTAACGGTGGCATGCTGCCAAACAACCACTGATTTTTGGGATACACTTTTAAGCATAATCTATTGCCCTGCAAGACTATGCTTAATCAATTTAACCTGACTCCCTTCACGCAATTTATCTGCGCCATCAACAACAATTAATTCATTGGCCTGCAATCCCTCCTGAATGACTGCCAACTCACCATCGACCAGCCCAAGCTTAACGGAACGCGCTGCAACGGTTTGATTTTTCTTGACAACATAAACAAATTTCCCTGATGCACCGTTTTGAAGTCCGGCAGATGGGATAGTAACAGCTGAACGCAAAGTATCGACCAGCATTTTAATATTGACAAATTGATTAGCAAATAACACTGCATCCGTATTGGAAAACTGACTTTTTAACTTAACAGTGCCGGTGCCCAAATCAATTTGATTATCAACTGCCACAAGCTGACCTTGTGCCAGTTTTTTTTGCGCACTACGATCATAAGCGTCTACGCTCAAGTTTTTACCGGCAGCGAGCTGCTGCGTAACAACCGGCAAAACATCTTCCGGCAAAGTAAACACCACCGATATGGGCTGGGTCTGGGTAATAACCACCAAGCCATTAGCATCGTTTGCATGTATGATATTGCCTTGGTCGACCAGGCGCAAACCAACGCGTCCGTTAATAGGCGCGGTAATTTTGGTATAACTCAATTGTAACTTAGCGTTAGCAACCGCAGCCCGATCCATTGCAACAGTGCCTTGATATTGTTTTACCAAAGATGCTTGGGTAACAGCTTGCTGTACTGAGATGGAATCTTGCTCTAATAACTTCTTATAACGCGTCCAATCAGTTTCAGCATTTTTTAACAACGCATCATCACGTTGCAGCTGTCCTTCTGCTTGCAATAGCTGCACTTGATAGGGGCGGGAGTCAATCTCCGCCAGCAATTCACCTTCCTGTATTATTTGCCCTTCTTTAAAGGCTACCCGCACGAGCTCGCCATCAAGTCTGGATCGAACCGTAACCGTACGTAGTCCTGTTACAGTTCCCAAGCCATTAAGGTAAACAGGAACATCACGCTGAGTAGCTAAAACAGCCACTACCGCAATTGGAACACTACTATGCTTATCTTGCGGCTTACTATTAGTTACTAACTCAGATTGTGTAAAACAAACCCCGTTGTAGTATACCAGACTACCTACTAACGTAATAATAACGATCATCAAAATCAATTTTTTCTGCCTACTCACAACAGCCATCCTCGATTCTGCAATTCCGTCATTAGCTATTTACATCCGTTTTCTCTAAATTAGCGTGATTATACCGTATCTCTAAACTGGATAAGCAAGTAGGTGACATAATCAACCCACACGTGTATGCTAAAACCACGCTGGACATTCCCAGAATACAGGACAAAAAAAAGCCCAAGTGTTTAGCTTGGGCTTCAGGTTTAAGAGCTTGGCAATTCCCTACTTTCACATGGCAAACTGCCACACTATCA
>JBEBJQ010000024.1:0-46675 GCA_040079795.1 Methylococcales bacterium | reverse complement strand
GGGCTCCAATTCAAACTTACATTGGTCGGTATCCGTCCCGGCGGCACCACCGTGCGCCCAAAGTGTTGCTGAGAAAACCAGACCTAAGAGGGTTAAACTCGCTTTTTTTAATAAGATCAATGTATTCATAGTGGTATGCCTTCTAAGTGGATTAATTATTATTTATAGTTTTTAGGGTTTGTTAATTTGCGTGCTTTGGCCGAAATAGATTAAGAATAGAGCGCCAGTTAATAGCTAAGGTATAGAGTGCAAGCCCTAGCAATAAGCCGTATAGCCCGGTTAAAATTGGCGAACCCCCTTCTTGTGGGGCTTTCACGGCGAGCGTCGGTGTATCGATGCTTGCCGGATTAGCAGTTGCCGCAGCCCCCCCGGTCAACTCAGGCAAGCCCAAGCTGCGCCATTCATCATAATCCTGCCACAGCGGGTAATTGCGTTGCCAAAACTCTTTAGTGAAATAAGGTGCGAGACTCATACCGTGGGCTTTAGGTATACCGCGTTCATCATAAAAGCCTTTATAGACCACCAGGCTAATATCGCCGCCTTCACCCGCGCCATTGGTGGTAAAGGCTTTTTCAACATGGTCGTGCATCATCCAAATCCCTTCGCCAAAACTGTTTAAGCCATCATCTTTACCATTCAGTTCCAAGTCGATGCGCTGCGCAGGCACCATGCCATGCACGTCGCGTTGGATGTACGATCCAGGGCCGTTGTCTACGCCGTCGTAATGGGTAATGACCGGCTTATGACCATGAATATGAACCCCTAATGCTTCGGTATGCCCATTTAAAATACGCAATTTAACTTTTTCATCTTTACCCATATGAATCAATGATTCCCTTAAAGTATAAGGAAATGAGCGCCCATTGAGCATGTAGTAGTCATCTGTCGCATCGGTGGTGTCATAGTCCATATTCAGGTGTTTGGCGAGTAAGCGCGGATCATTGGCTGACCTGGCGACTTCTTCATGCAGTTCTTTGTCGGCGGTTTCATAATGCAAATCGTATTCACGGACGTATTTTTCCAATACCGCAACGGAAGGGTGGCGCACTTGTCCGGCACCAACGTTTAAGGTTTGGGGCCAGTTGTTGGGGCGGTTTTCTTCTACCACGAACATGCCTTGTAAGCCCATCGGGATATGCACATGCGGTTGCACATGGCAATGGTAATACATGGTGCCGGGTTGGCGCGGTTTGATGACATAGGTTTTACTGTCGCCGGGCATGGTATCCATATTACTGGTTTGCCCAACGCCATCGTTACCCATACCGCCATGGTTCTCAAACGGATGGTCAACCCCATGCAAGTGGATGGAGTGCGGTAAATAATGGGTGTTTTCTAAAACAATCCAAACCACATCGTCCTGCTCCACCCGAATGGTCGGGGAAGGTACGCGCAAGGTCGGATTGGCACGCGTGTCATACAAATTCATGGTGGACATATCGCGGGTTTTGGGCGCATACACCCAAAAGGTCGGCTGGATGCCGGGGGCGATATCGAAAGTGGTAATCGGGTCTTTCACATCCGGGGAATGGCCGTTTAGCTCGACGATTTCCAGCTTGATGATGATATGGTCAGGGTCGCCGTCGCCGTCGACATCATCGGACAGGGTCACCGCATCGGTGGCCAACTGCGTTTTCATTAAGGTTTCCATGGAGATGTTATTGGTGCCTTTAACAAAGGCCGCAATATCCGCCGGATTATCGGGGTCGCACAGGCGCGATTCCTGGATTTGGACACCATCCACCACTTGCGCATTGCGCCACTCGGCAGGGTTGAAGTCAATGCAAACCTCTTCAACAGCCCCCAGCGGAATTTTGGCTGAGGTAGGGAGGTCTATGGCCGCTTGGCTTAATATGGGTAGTAGTAACGAACTACCTAGAAGGGTTTTAATGAGTTTTTTTCGCATAGCATGACCTCAAACGGGCGTGTGTTTTATTTTTTAATTTGTTTAACCAACCTATTGCACTAATAAATCCCGCATCATGCCCATATCTTCGTGTTCCAGGTTGTGACAATGCACCATAAATATACCGGCATAGTCATTGAATGGCTTTAGCACTGTGATTTTTTCGCCTGGCATAACTAACACGGTATCGTGCCAACCGCTGTCGATAAGGCCATTAGCTACCGAAGCGTAATCGCTTTTCGCACTCTCTTTGACTTCCCGTTTAACAATCTGGAATTGTTCGCCATGCAAGTGCATAGGGTGCGGCATAGCCATGTGCATCCCCATCCCGTGTCCTCCCTCATAGCCATTGTCAAACTCAATGAGTTGCACAGTATTCAGTGGCATGATTTCGTCAGGTCTAATATCGTCCATTTTATAGCTACGGCCATTAAGCAAAGCGGACATGTGCTGCATGGACAGGCTGAACTGGCGAGCTTGCCCGCTATTAGCGGCATCCGTTAATTTTAACGGTTTAATCGCGGTTAACTGTTTGGGTAACGGCCCACTACCTGCTGATTTTTTATTGACACGGATTTTTAATAGGGGATAGTCACCTCCTAAGGGTAACTTGGCGCTAGCGCCCATGCCGCCACCCATCATTCCCATACCCATCATACCGCGACGGCCCATTCCACCCATATTGCCCATACCCCCCATCATGCCGCCGGGGGAGCTGGCTTCAAATGGTTTACTACGCAAGGTAAGTTCGGTATTTAAGGCTTTATCGCTGAAATCTACCCACAGTTCACGCCGCTCTCCGGGCGCGAGCATCAGATAAGGAACTTGAACGGGATGTTCCAATAACCCGCCATCTACGCCAATAACGTTAATGACTGAACCGTCGTCCCAAGCGAGTTTATAAAGCCTGGAATTGGAGCCATTCAGTAAACGCAAACGATAGGCACGAGTGGCAACGTTTAATACAAAATCAGGCCGTCCATTAATGAAAATTTGATCACCTAAAAAGCCTTGCATTTTCTGCATCATGTTGGGGCGATAGTGCAGTTGATTTTGGGCATCGAAACTACGGTCCTGAATAGCCAGACCAATATCAAATTCACCGCGTGGTAGATTTAATGCCTGCTCTTCAGGGTCGCTGACAATCAATAATCCTGCCAATCCTGAGTAGACTTGCCGGGCGGTCACCCCATGCGTATGCGCGTGATACCAGTAGGTGCCGGCACGGTTGCGCACTTCAAACTCATAGACAAAGCTTTCGCCGGTATTGATGGCATACATCGGATTACCATCCATGTCGGCGGGGACATGCAAACCATGCCAGTGCAAAATGGATTGCGCCGGTAGCTTATTTTTTAAATAAATGCGTACCTTTTGGCCTTTGTGTAAATGAAGGGTGGGGGCAAGATAGCTTTCAGGGTTATTTTTTACCGCATCGGCAGCTCCTTTTAACACTTTGCCGGATACTTTCCAAACGCTGGTTTTCGACCCACTAAAAATAGCGATCTCCATAGCTTCCTGTGTTAATTCAAGCTCAACATCCGCCTGAAAATCGGCGGATGCTTTAGAGGCTTTATGTGGCATATTCGCCTGCAACAACGCTGGATAAGTGGCTAATAAAGCAGCAGTTAGTGCGGTGTGTTTTAAAAATTGTCGACGTTGATTGTTCATTGGTGTCTCCTAAATGAAAAAACAGCACTCAGGCGATTGTTTGAAAAAATAGTGCTAAAAAACTGGCTTTTAAAATCATTGGATGTAATCTGTGCATAATCCCAGCAGTTTTACTGCTGCGCTTTGTTTGTTTGAATCCCCATCCGTCCCTGGACATTCATGCAGTTATAAAACCAAGCATTTATCCTGATATTTACCTTAATTATTGACGGTGGTATGTTTTTTCTTGTCAATCACGGCGTTGCCATCAATGACCAGCTTAGAAATACCGCCCAATGCCAAAGTCAAGGTACATTCCGCGGTTTTAAATTTATCGCCTTTTTCCGTGCCTTTATAATTTAAGGTCACATAAGTCTCTTTATCGCTTTCATTGGAGATTGGAAAATAAACCTCGGTACCGGTTGCATTTCTGATGGCTACCGGACATTTTTGGCCGGCCATGCCTTGCATAGATGAAAACGTTAACAAACGTGTCCTTTCGGCCACAATTTCCGGTGACTCATCTTGCTTGCTTAAAGCTACCATGACGAAGCCCAGCACAAATATCCCAATTACGGCTGCCATTAATTTTTGATTCTCGCCCATTTCATTCCCCTGTGTTGTTCATTTATTAAAATAATTTAAAATATGGTGTCATTTTTTGGACATTCGTGATGACGGCGCCTTTAAGGCTTGAACCAGCACGGGTCAAAAATCAACTTATTGCTTTGCGTCTTTTTCTTCAGCCATTTTTTTATGGCACATTGCTTTCATTTCTTCAGGATTCATGTCCTTAGACATGTTTTTCATCATGGCACCGCAAGACATTTCACCTTTACCTTTCATGTCGCCCATCTGATGCCCTGATTGATCTTTCATCATGGCGCCGCAGGACATTTCGTGCGGGGTAGCATTTGGCTTAGCAACAGGCACAACCCCAGATTTTTCAAAAGGGACTACACCAGCCAGTTGCTGTGTGCTTTGAGAGATCTCGGTCATGGCAAATGGGTTAACGCCAGCACTAGCCGCACTGATTGTAAAGCTGGCTGAAATTACTGTACTGATTGCCATGCTGAATGGTGTTTTACTGAATTTTTTCATAAGTACTCACTCTTCAAATAAGGCTGCTTGGTTCGGCAAGCAGGTCATAAAACGACTGTGTTTGGTTAGCGTGGAACAATCACGAAATAAGTTGATCAATTTAGGCTTTAAATCGCTTTCTTTGCTCAAGACACTAAAATCATGAGTTTATTGAGCATCTTATTTCGTGCCTGTTCCGGGTGTTGCATAGAAACCCGTTTTAAAAATAGACATCCCTTTAATTTAAGTCATAATGCGCTGGTGATCTTAGCGCTAAGCGGGCGTGACCTGATGCCCCGCCCGCTTGGGTTAACTTATCTTTGCTGTTCTGTTAACAACAAACAAAGCTTTCTTTATTAGTTATTCTTCATGGTATGCGCTGGCGCTTTTTCTGCTGCTGGCTTAGCGGAAGGATTAGCATTATTCATGACATGCTCCGGCGCTTGTTCTTTAACCTGCTCCACTGCTTCCGAGGAAGGGTTGGCGTTTTGCATGTGATGCTCTTTAGGTGCCGCTTTTGATGAGGCATCGGCTTTTTGCTCAGCATTGGCGATCAGAGGTAAAGCAGAGATCAGTGCGATTGCTATAATTATTTTTTTCATTTTATTGTGGCCTTACAGTAGTTAGTTACATAATCTGCTTATTCGCGACGGCTAACAATACAGATGCTTCACCTATTTAGTAGGTGGAATTATTAGACCATACCAATGTAACCGGGGTATTTCATATAATGGCTTTTTTGTAACGTAGTATGACAAAAGAATTAAACAGTTACTTTTCGACACAATCCAACGCTGGTGCAACGGATATGCGCTTGTTGGTGGTTGATGACGATACCGATCTACGCAACCTCTTAGGGGATTATTTACGCAAAAATGGCTACCAAGTTTCCCTGGCGGCGGATGGTAACGAGATGCGCAAGTTATTGGCAGAGCATGCGATTGATTTAATCGTCCTTGATTTAATGCTTCCTAATGAAGATGGTCTGGTACTCTGCCGAAATTTGCGGGTACACTCCAATATCCCGGTGATTATGCTGACGGCGAGGGGCGATGAAACAGACCGTATCATTGGTTTGGAAATGGGTGCGGATGACTATTTACCCAAGCCTTTTAACCCGCGTGAATTACTGGCGCGGATCAAAAGCGTCATGCGTAGGGCTCACGTCATGCCGGACAGTCAGGAACCGAAAGACGGCCGTTACTTACATTTTGCCGGCTGGCAGTTGGATACCGTCACCCGTAATTTGCGTGCAGAGGATGGGTTAGTGGTGGCGTTGAGTGGAGCGGAATACCGATTACTTAAGATTTTCCTGGAACATGCTAATCGCATTTTGAGCCGGGAACAGTTGTTAGACCTGACGCAAGGCAAAGATGCCGACCCTTTTGACCGCAGTATTGATGTGCAAATTAGTCGTTTGCGGCACCGGTTGGGGGATGATGCCAAGGAGCCGGTGATCATTAAAACGGTGCGTGGCGAAGGCTACATTTTGGCTAGCGAAGTGGCTTAAGCGGATGGCAGACTGGCTATACCGCACGCTGTTCAGCCGCATGGTTGGATTATTATTGTTGGGATTAATTCTGGCACAGGTATTGAATAACTCAATCCATGAATATCAACACAGCCAGATGGCGGATCAGGCCAGCCAGATCCAGGCGGCACGACGGGTGGCGGATGTTATTCGGTTAATGTCGCCATTACAGCCCGAAATTAAGCAGGCTATCGTCAAACAATTTCATGATCCTTCCTTGCGCATTCAGTTAGCTAAGAAACCATTGCAAGCTAACCGGACGGGTGAACCTAATAACCCCAAGTTCAAACTGTTTCGTTTGACGTTGTATGCACTCTTGGGGAACCAGCCCCCAGACCGGATTATTATTACCGAAACCGAGCCACAAATGTTGTCCCTTCAAATTCATTTTCAGGATGATAGCATATTGAATTTGAAAACGGATTTGACCCATAAAGATCAGGAAGAGTCGTCGGTATTAGTGCATTTATCGATTATTTTAACGGCAATTCTGGGCTTCTCTTTTGTAGCGGTGCGTTGGGTTACCCGTCCTTTGGAGGAGCTGGCGAGCGCAGCCGAAGAATTGGGTAATAATATTAACAGGCCGCCCTTGAGCGAGGAAGGGCCGATTGAAGTTAGTCGTGCCGCACACGCGTTTAATACCATGCAAGCCCGTCTGATACGCCATATCCAGGATCGAACCCAACTTCTGGCAGCAATATCGCACGATTTAAAAACGCCTATCACCCGGCTGCGCTTACGCACAGAATTATTGGAGGATAGCAGCACCCGCGATCGCTTTCAGAAAGATCTGGACGATATGGAAAGCATGGTTATTGCTACCCTGGATTTTATGCGCGGCGTAGATCAGCAGGAAGCATTTCAGCCAGTGGATATGATGGCTTTGTTGGAAAGTATTCAAGCGGATGCCCAAGAAATGAAAGCGGAGGTTACAATTCACGGGGCAACACAAGCGCCTTATCTGGGCAAGCCTACGGCATTAAAACGTTGTATCAGTAATTTAATCGACAATGCGCTTAAATATGGCCGTTGTGCCTCATTGTTTATAGAGGATAGTGCCGATTGCTGTATTATTCGGATTCTGGATGAAGGCCCCGGCATTCCTACAGACCAGCTGGAAAACGTATTAACACCTTATTATCGGCTTGAAGTATCCCGCAACCGCGATACCGGCGGAACTGGACTGGGGTTAAGTATTGCGCAAGATATCGCCCATGTCCATGGCGGCTATTTAGTTTTGAATAATGCGCTTGCCGGCGGCCTGGAAGCCGTTTTGACTTTGCCGCGGATTGCTAAGCGACATACTGCTTAATTGATTTGCTAAAGGTTTCAACACCAAGGCTCCATTGAAATTCCCCTTAAATGGGCAGTCCGTTTTTTGGACTATCCTTGTTATATTCACCTTGCCAATCGACACCATGCAGACAGCACCGACTATTCATGATTTTTCAACTCTGGGGTTATCTGCCCCATTGCTAACCGCGATTAAACTGCGAGGATATAACCATCCAACCCCGATTCAGCTTCAAGCTATTCCGGTTGTTTTGGCAGGGCATGATTTACGCGCCAAAGCCCAAACCGGTTCCGGTAAAACCGCCGCCTTTGGATTGCCGCTTTTGCAAAAACTATTGCAGCAACGCGAACAGTCCCAGCTAAAAATGCCCGGTAATCAGATCGATGTCCTTATTTTGGTTCCTACGCGTGAGTTGGCTTTGCAAATTGAGGGAGCACTCAAAAATTATGCTGATGCCATTACTCCAAGGGTTAAAATTGTGAGCGTTTTCGGGGGTGTGAATATCACGCCTCAAATGCTGGGCTTGCGTGGCGGTGCAGACATATTGATTGCAACGCCGGGGCGTTTGCTGGATTTGGTGCAACACAATGCGGTTAAATTTACACACTTAAAGACTTTCGTGTTAGATGAGGCTGATCGCTTGTTGCAATTGGGTTTTAGTGAGGAACTGGCGCAGGTTTTGACTTTATTGCCGAAAAAACGGCAAAATTTGCTTTTTTCAGCCACGTTTCCACCGAATTTGGATGCTTTTATTGCGCAATTGCTGGTGCAACCTGTGCATATTGATTGTGCGGTAGCAGATGCGGAACTGCCCATCAAGCAACGGGTCATCACAGTGCCGCAGGAAGCTAAAAACGCCTTACTTGCGTACCTTATTAATGAAAGGCAGCCGCAACAGGTATTGGTGTTTGCGGGCGCTAAAAACACTTGTAACCGCTTGGTTCTAAAATTGGCTAAAGTGGGCATTAATGTCGTGGCTTTGCATGGGGATAAAACTCAGGCTGCACGCAACAATGCTTTGAAAGCGTTTAAACAAGGCCAATATCAGGTTTTAATCGCTACCGATTTAGCGGCAAGGGGCATTGATATTGACCAATTGGCAACGGTTATTAACTTTGACTTGCCCCGCTCACCGAACGATTATCTGCATCGTATTGGACGAACCGGACGTGCCGGACAATCTGGGGAAGCTATTTCCCTCATCTGCGAAGCGGAAGTCGCGCATTTTAGGCTGATTGAGAAACGGATGAAAATACGCTTGGAGCGGGAGCACATGGATGATTTTAATATATGACGCAGGCATGCGCACGAAATAAGCTAAGTAAAAATGCATAACTAATTTAAAACCTGAATTAGAGTTTATTGGCAACTAGAGCAAAAAAGCGCGTCATACCCCCGGGAAGCGGGTATCCAGCCCAGTGCCAAGGATGGCAAGCTCCGAGCCATCCCTGTAACCTGGATTTCGGCACCCGTTAGAGCGCGGAGCGAATCCCTGCCGGAATGACGACTTTTAAAAACAGTTGCACATGCTCAGTTACATAAAATAAGCCACTTAGAAAAAAATTACGTAGAGGTTATTTTATTTTCCGTTTAATCAACCCAATAGAAAACGCTATGGTGGTCATTGGAATTCCCGTAAAAATGCGGCGAAATCGTTTGCCGGTAGTGGGCGGCTGCAAAGATAACCCTGGTAGAGATCACAGCCTTGCGCCTTCAAAAAATTTAATTGTTCCTGGGTCTCAACGCCTTCGGCCAAAACCTTAAATCCCAATGTATGCCCCATAGCGACAATGGCGGCGGCGATTTCCATATCGTCTTTATGGTTGGGTATATCGTCAATAAAGCTTTTGTCAATTTTCAGCACATTCAACGGAAAACGTTTGAGATACGCCAGTGATGAGTAACCGGTTCCGAAGTCATCAATAGCCAGGCGAACACCTTGGGTACGCAGGTTATTGAGCAGCTCTACTGCTTCTAGTGCGCGTTCCATCAGACCGCTTTCGGTTAATTCCAATTCCAGGTACCCAGCCGGAAACCCGGTTTCTGCGAGCACAGTTGCGACCAAGTTATTAATATCGCCTTGCCGCAATTGATGCAGCGAAACGTTCACCGCCAGGTTTAATGGCGGTAAACCCTCATCCAGCCATTGTCGGCCTTGACGGCAGGTTTCCCGCAGTACCCACGCCCCAAGTGCCGTAATCAGGCCCGTTTGTTCTGCTACCGGAATAAAGCGGGCAGGAAGAATTAACCCTTCGATAGGATCTTGCCAGCGCACAAGGGCTTCGGCACCCACGATAAGCCCTGATATCATGTCGATCTGGGGTTGGTAATAAACCCGTAAATAATTCTGTGTAATTGCCCGGCGTAGGCGTGCTTCTAACTCAATACGCTCACGCGCGGTGCGGGTAAGGTCATCGGAGAAATAAGCGAAACAATTTCGTCCCCTTTCTTTAGCCTGATACATTGCGGCATCAGCTTGTTGCAACAATATTTCAGGGGTGTTGCCGTGTTGGGGATACAGGCTAATGCCGATACTGACGCCAATCAGCACTTCGCCACTGAGGGGCAGCTCCCAGGGCTCGCTTAAGTCCGCGATAATTTCTTCAGCAACGCGGGCGGCATCTTCCGGATGGGTAATATCTTCCAGAAGTACGGTAAATTCATCTCCGCCCAGACGCGCGACTGTGTCAATATCGCGTAACCGGTTAGTCAGCCGTGCAGCTACCATTTGCAAGAGCTGATCTCCCGCCAAATGGCCAAAACTGTCATTGACATCTTTGAAACGGTCCAAATCGAGCATTAGCAAGGCCAGCTGTTTATTTTCACGCCGTGCCATGTCAATACCATGTTGCAGCCTGAAAAATAGCCGTAGACGATTAGGCAGTGCTGTTAAGGGGTCGTGGTGTGCAAGAAATTCAAGTTGGGTTTCGGATGCTTTTAATTGGGTAATATCAGCAAATACGCCGATGTATTCAGTGACTTTACCGGAAGCATCATGCACCGCACTGATGTTTAATAGTTCCGGATAGGCTTCACCGTTCTTGCGACGATTCCAGATTTCGCCCTGCCAATAGCCCTCAGCGTCAATGGATTGCAATAGGGTGCGATAGAAGTCCTGGTCGTAGTGGCTTGAGGACAACATGCTGGCATTTTTTCCCAGAATCTCATGTTTGCTGTAACCGGTAATGAGTGTAAAGGCGTGGTTGACTAAAATGATATTATGCTCGGCATCAGTCACCATAAAGCCTTCGTGGCTTTGGTCAAATACTTTAGCCGTGAGTCTAAGTTGGGTCTCGATACGGGTTCGCTCAATTGCGAGGGCAATGAAGTGTGCGGTCATCTCAATGAGCTTAATGTCATGTGTGCTTGGAGATGCCCGATCATGGTGGTATATAGCAAATGATCCTAAAGTTTCATTTTTGCCGGATTTAATCGGTTCAGACCAACAGGAGGCTAAGCCTGCTTTTTCTGCGAGCGCTTTATATTTCAACCAATAGGGATGGCTGGCAATATCTTCTACAATGGTTCTTTGACCGGTTGCCATTGCGTTACCACAAGAGCCGAAGCCTACCCCGGTTAATTGCCCTTCAATGGCATGATTATAGAAATCCGGTAGACTGGGCGCTGCACCGTGTTTAATTTTACCCTCATCGTCAATTAATAAAATCGAGCACAATGCTTTTGGATTTAAGCTTTCAAGTTTAAGTACAATAGCCTTCATGATTGCCTCAAGTGACAAGCCGCTGGTCAGCAGTTCAAGAAGAAAAATGCGTAGCTCTTCCAGCTCTTGGGTACGGTGCCGTTCGGTTAAGTCCATATTGGTACCTGACACACGTAAAGCTTTTCCGGAGCTATCCCGGCTAATAAAGCCGCGGGTGAGTACGGGGACATAATGATTTTTTTTATGCCGCAAACGTAATTCGTAGTGGATATTGCCCCGGTTGCTTTGCAAAACCTCATCCAATTTTTGTGTAACGTTCTGTACATCATCTGGATGCAGCAATCTTAGCCAGAGCCCTTCATCACTCGGCAATTCGTGTTCTTGATAGCCCAACATCCGCCACCATTGCGGTGAATAGTACATTTGTTGGGTTTCAAGATTCCAGTCCCATGGTGCGTCATGGGAACCTTTGATAACCAGGGCTAAGCGTTGTTCGGATTCCCGCAGCGCTTTTTCAGCTTGCTTTCCCAAGGTTATGTCACGGGTAATACCCAATAGCTGGATAATTTCACCGGTTTCATCGCGCAGCGGGGTTGCGTGTGTTTCCAGCCAGCGCGGCGTACCACGAAGCCCGATGATCTCGAATTCTAATATGCCTTTTTCGCCGTGCATCACCCGTTTGTGTAAGGCAATAAAAGCATTCCGATACTCTGGAACAATGGCCTCAAGCAGTGAACGTTGCTGAACTTCGCTTACTGATTCTGCTTCCAGCATGGCGAGCCCCGCCCTGTTCATATCCATCAGTTCCCCGTTACGTCCGACTACTTTGACGCATTCAGGTTCCGTTTCAATGATCATGCGTAGATAGTGTTCGCTTTTTTGCAAAGCTATTTCGGCTTTTTTTCGCTCAGCTTCGCGTTCAAAATTGTCCAGGGCATAATTGATGTCCATAGCCATTTCGATTAGTAAATGGCGCCCCGCCGCATCAAAAGCAGCAAGCTCAGCAGAAAATAACGTAAATGTACCCACGGGAACACCGTTTCGACAAACAGGTAGCACTGCAAAAGACCGTAAGCCAAGAAGTTGGCAGCTATCATGCCAGGGTGTAGCCTTCGTATCATTCTGTAGATCTTGACACCAGTAGGGCTGATTTTCCCGGATGGCTATTTCGGTTGGCTCTGGAGCATATGAAGCTTTAGCAATTGCTGATGCCTGCTTGCTTTCAAGGCATTCCTGGTCAGCACCAAAACTGGCAACAATTCGAAGCGCTTTGGTTTGAGGATCGATTAAGCTTATCCATACTAATTTCATGCCGCCAAAAATGACGGAATCCCGGCAGATTTGTGGAAATAATTCCGCCTCATTGTTGCAACGTACGATGGCCTGATTGCATTGACTTAATGCTGCATAGAGCTGGGCGAGCCGTTGGATCTTTGTTTCAGCTGATTTATGATCAGCGAAGAATGTGGCTAGCACCATGCCAATTATTGATAGGATTACCATGTAAAACCAGTAATTGATTAATTGGCTGCCAGGGTTATCCTGGATAAAGAAGCCTGTTCCATGATAGGTTCCCCAGAGTGCCTGAGCGGCGATCATTATCAGGACGATAAGAACGCCACGGGTTTCCAAACGCACCGCTGTCCAGGTGATGAACAGAAACATCCAATAGTCTTTGGCGAAATGCCCGATGCTATCGTGAAACCAATCAAGGAAAATAATTTGCCCGGCCAAAAAGGTTGCGCAAATCGCTAATATCGCTTCAGGCACCTGTTTTATATCAAACTTATTATTTTGTGGCTGTATCCAGACCAGAATTGCCGGGGTAATCAGGATGATGCCGAGCGCATCTCCCATCCACCAGTTCCGTAGACCATTAAAGTAGGTATCGGTATCCAGAAAACCGGTAAGCAGTAAAACGGTGCTTCCGATGAGGGCTGCGATGCCGCTCCCTATACATCCGGCCAGAAAAATTAACCGTAAATAATCGCGTAAGGTGTTAGGGGTAAAGTAAAGTTTATCGTTGCGGGTAAGCAGATAAGCGCCAGATAGCGCCTCCAGGGTGCTACCAAAGGCAATGCCGATGGATGTTCCGAAAGGGATACTGGATATTGCATTGACCAGAAACGCGCCGAGAAATACGCTCAAGGCGTACTGATTGCCACCTATCAATACTATGGCCAAGGCTAAGCCACTTGGGGGCCAAATAATGCTGATAACGCCAGGGCCTGCAAAATAGTCGAGACTATATTTTGCAAGTAGCGTATAGAACATTGTTACACTAAATAATTTCAGCAGGTCTGATAGGCTGTAAGTCTCTGAATGGAGCATAAAACCCAACTTAAATTTATAAGGTAGAGATGGAGAATATTCTGTGTACAAATATTCGAAGGGAATAAGGGTAATTATATTCTGACTTCGGTTAAAGCTTGTAAGTAATTAGGTGCCCATTATGTGTCAATATGTTTGTTAGTAATTGCCGGACAAACCAGTAGCAGGTTTGCCCGGGGGGGGGCTTGCTATAGTTTGTGGGATATTAACATTAAGCCGATAAACCTTCTAAACCGGATTCAAGCGCTAAAATTTCAGGCAATTTCCCGGTAATAAATGACTGGGTTAAATCCAGCTTTTCTGCAACTGCATAAGGAAATGCTTCCAGAATAGTTTCTGGTTCCAGATTTTCTTGTTGCGCCTCACTCAGGTAGCGGGCGATATTAACCACACAGGCTGGTTTATTAACTTCTGCTGATTTTAGCGGGGCACCACATTGGGCTATGCTGTTGATTAAATCAGCTGAAAAATGCCAGCGACGGCATAACTCGGCACAGACAGCCTCGCTGGTAAAGCCCAGTCTACTTAATTCTAATTCTGAGCGATTATGTTCGTTGTTGATATGTTGTTCAATTTCATTGGCGGCAGAGGGTGCGCCCAGGTGAATCAGTATTCTTCCTAAGTCACTGATTAATCCAGCGGTGAAGGCTAGATCAGGTGCCTGTTTTGTTTCTGCTGCAAGCCATTTGGCATAAGTAGCGGTACGAAAGCTGTCTTCCCAAAAATGTTTTAGATTAACGCCGTCAATTTTTGGAATGGCATTCACCATGCCTGAAGTAATAACTAATGTTCTGAGTTGGTTCATCCCTAACATCAGCACTGCTTCTTGAATAGTACCTATTTTTTTAGATAACCCAAAATGCGCAGAATTTACCAGTCGTAATACCTTTATTGAGATAACCTGTTCTTTTTCAATGTTTTTAGTGATGATATTGAAATTAATATTCGGATTATTAAATTCTGTTATCAGGGTTCTAACCACTTCCGGGATTTGTGGAATGCTGTGGATCTGGTCAAATAGCTGATTCATTGTTATGGGCATAATGATAGGTCTCTTGAAAAAATAAACGGGATTAGTAAGATTGTCTCAAAGCAGCGTTTTGAACTGCCGGTAGAGCTACGGGTAATAGTGTGTTGCCATGAGCATTCTTTATTTGAAAATTAAATGAGATCTTGTCTTACCGTACCTGAAAGCTTGGATAAGCGGTTAATCAAAAGCCGCGAATGCAATGCTTTCTATTAATCGGTAAGCATTAATAAAGAATTTTAGTATAGAATTGAAATTTTACTATTGCGCGTTACTGACTTTTTAGATGAATATTATTGCAATATATCCGGGCACTTTTGACCCTGTCACCAATGGACATTTGGACTTAATAGCCAGAGCCGCTAAAATTTATACCGAGGTTATTGTGGCGATTGCTGAAAATAAAGGCAAAGCGCCGCTGTTTTCATTGAGCGAGCGGGTTGCGTTGGTCGAAGCGGTAACCTGGGATTTTACGAATGTGCGTGTAATCGGTTTTGATAATTTATTGGTAGAGTGTGCTAAACAACAAGGGGCTAATGTTATTTTGCGGGGGTTGCGGGCGGTTTCGGATTTTGAATATGAATTTCAGTTAGCCGGTATGAACCGACGTTTATCTCCCGATTTAGAGACCATGTTTTTAACACCTGCCGAACAATATGAGTTTATTTCATCAAGCATGATTAGGGAAATTGCCCGCTTAAAGGGTGATGTGGGCATTTTTGTCCCGGATATTGTGCACCAACAATTAATCGCAAAATTTAACCAGGAGTAAGCATGTCGCTAATTATTGAAGAGGAATGTATCAACTGTGACGTGTGTGAACCTGAGTGTCCAAATGGCGCAATTTCCCAGGGGGAAGAGATTTATATTATTAATCCTAATCTGTGTACGGAATGCGTAGGCCACCATGGTCAGCCGCAATGTATAGAGGTTTGCCCGGTAGATTGCATTACTAAAGATCCGATGCACGTCGAATCGCAAGAAACCTTGTATGAAAAGTATTTAAAATTAACGCGTTAACTTTGGCATTTAGTAATATGTGGATGAAATCGGAACAGCATTAAATAACAATAATTAACCGTCTATGTGTTTGATAAAAAGCCTAAAAAATCAGTTTCCGGCGATAACAATCCTTTGACGGTTAATAGTGGAGATTAAACCATGATCAAAAGTAATACCAAGCTCCAGGGTGAAGATAGAAGGCGTTTTTTTAGAATCGACGACGACATTAATTTATATTACACGGTGATTGACGCCAAGTTGGTGGACGATACCAGTAATTTTAAGCAGAAAGCGCTGGGCAGTTGCTCATTATCCAGGGCATTGGATAGGTTGACGCAAGAATCTAATACGATCTTGCGCAAGATTGAAGCGAAAGAGCCTGAAGTTGCAGACTACCTTAACGTTTTAAACAATAAGGTTGATCTGATTGTGCAGGCGCTTATGTTTCAAGGAATTGATTTTTTGGAACAAAAAACCAGGAATGTGAATTTAAGCGCTTCCGGGCTGGCTTTTGATAATGAAGAAGCGCTCAAAATTGATGAGTATTTAGAAATTACCATGGTTTTGAGTTCTTTAGTAGCCGTCATTGTGCTGCATGCTAAAGTCGTGTACTGCAAACAGAATACTGAAAATCTATTGGGCAAGCAGTCTTTTCTGATTGGCGTGGAGTACGTGAATATTCAGGAACAGGATAGGGAAACCCTTATTCAATACGTCGTGCGCAGACAAATGCAGCAAATTCGGGAAAGTAAAGAAACATTGAATCCTGATAACCCCCGTTAATGTTTGGTCATCACCAAGTCTGATGGATTTTTCAGATAAACAAAGGCAGTTATTACAGCTATTGGCAGATGGACACTTTCACTCCGGTTCTGCGTTAGCCTCTTATCTGGGGCTTAGCCGCTCCGCAGTATGGAAAAACACTCAAGCCTTGCTCGCCGTCGGACTGGAGGTCTTGGCCATTCGGGGTAAAGGTTATCGGCTGGAAGCGCCACTGAGCCTGTTAAATGTCGGTGCGATTGAGGCTGAATTGACCCCTTTTACCCATAGTAAGCTCGGCGTTATTGAAATCTTTGAGCAATGTGAATCGACCAATAGTTATTTGATGCTTAAGGCTCGCCAGGGTGAAATTGCGAATAAAGTTTGCTTGGCGGAATATCAAGCAGCCGGGAAAGGTAGGCGCGGGCGGCAGTGGGTTGCCCCCTTTGGTCAAAATATTATCTTATCCCTGCTTTGGCGTTTTGAATTGGTCACTTCTGCGATTGCGGGCTTGAGTTTAGCCATTGGCGTTGCGGTGGTTCGGGCTTTAAGGGCTGAAGGCATCGCTGATGTTGGTTTAAAGTGGCCTAATGATATTTATTGGCAGGATAGAAAGTTGGGGGGTATCTTGATTGAGGTCGTCGGTGAAGCCAACGGCCCTTGTACGGTGGTGGTCGGCTTGGGGTTAAACGGTTTTTTACCCGCTAAAGCGGCAGAAGGTATCAATCAGGCTTGGGTGGATTTAAAGCATATTACCGGGCAAACAACCCTGAATCGCAATCGTTTAACTGCTGGCTTACTAAATGCCTTAATTACGGTCTTGGCAGAATTTGAGCATACCGGTTTGCTTGATTACCTGCATGAATGGCGCAGCTATGATTGTATGCTTAACAAAACCGTCACCGTCCTGCTTTATAATCAAGCCCTTAAAGGCATTGTGAAGGGCATTAATGATGAAGGCTTGTTGTTGCTACAAGGTCAGGCGGGGCAACTACAGGCGTTTGCTTCCGGTGAAATCAGTTTTAATGCTGGATCCTTATGAAGCTATTAGTCGATATCGGCAACACCCGTTTAAAGTGGGCGATTGCTGATGATAATACATTAACCTTAGCTGATCCGCTTCTGCTTCAAGCACCGACCTTCAAAGAAAGCTTATTGAAGCAGTGGTGGATGTTGCCGAAAACGCCTATAGAACTGGCAATTAGCTGTGTTAGTCATGCAGAACTGTTGCAACAAGTCATCTTGTTGGCTCAGGAACTTTGGCCAATGATTAAGCTTGTAATCCCCAAGGCACAAGCCTATGCTCTGGGTGTAACTAATGCGTACCTAGAGCCTGAAAAATTGGGTGTAGACCGCTGGTTGGCGCTATTGGCGGTTAGGCAGCTTTATCAACAACCGGCCTGTGTGATTGATTGCGGTACAGCTATAACGGTTGATTTTATGAATGCACAGGGACAGCATTTAGGCGGCGTCATTAGCCCTGGATTAACCCTCATGAAGCGCGCATTAGCCAGCGGCACGGAACAATTGTCTTATGCTGAAAATACCTATACAGCAGAATTGGCAAAGCATACGCAAGCGGCTATTTACAGCGGAACACTTTACGCCGCAGTTGGTTTAATTGAAAAAAGCCTTAATAGACAGGAAGGGCGTTTTAAGGTTTTTATGACTGGCGGTGATGCTGCGGTAATTGCCGCTGAGTTAGCGGCTGAGACGATTGTCTATGAAAATCTGGTGTTTCAAGGGTTATTGGATGTGCTCAATACCGTTTCACTTCATTCGTGACCAGCCTTAAATCCGTCAGGAAGCAGCGGTGAGCCTTTCAGCGTATTGTATTAACCGTCCCATCGCGACTTCGCTGTTAACCTTGGGGCTTGCGTTAGCAGGGCTACTGGCTTTTTTTCAATTACCGGTTGCCCCTTTGCCGCAAATTGATTTTCCAACCCTTTCGGTGACTGCAAACTTGCCGGGGGCAAGTCCTGAAACGATGGCTGCTACGGTGGCAACGCCCTTGGAACGGGCGCTTGGCAATATTGCCGGGGTTACCGAAATGAGCTCTTCCAGTTCTTTTGGCGCAACCAGCATAACGTTGCAGTTTGACTTGGCACGCGATATTGATGGTGCCGCGCGGGATGTGCAGGCGGCGATTAATGCCGCCAGCAGTCTCTTACCCTCCAATCTCCCCAGTCGTCCCCGTTATCGCAAGGTTAACCCTGCGGATTCTCCAATCATGATTCTTGCGTTGACTTCTGCAACGCTGAGCCGGGTGCAACTTTATGATGCAGCCGCTACGATACTGGCGCAAAAAATTGCACAAATTGAGGGCATTGGGCAAGTTAATATCAGTGGTAGCTCACTACCTGCGGTTAGAATTGAACTTAACCCGAAGGCATTAGCACGCTATGGGATCAGCTTTGCTGATGTCCGTGCTGCGATTACCGGAACTAATGTTAATCGCCCCAAAGGAAATCTGGAAAATGCTGAGCGTAATTGGCAGATTTACGCCAATGATCAAGCCAAGACGGCAAAGGATTACTTGCCGTTGATTGTGAAACAGCAACAGGGGGCAGTGGTCAGATTGGCGGATGTCGGTGAGGCCATAGATTCGGCTGAAGATTTACGCAATGCCGGTTTTGTGAATGGTAAACCGGCCGTGTTGCTGGTGTTAAATAAGCAGTCCGGAGCGAACATTATTGCCACGGTGGATAAAATCAAAGCGTTATTGCCGCAGTTACAAGCCTCTATTCCTAAGGCCATTAATCTTACGGTGGCGATGGACCGTTCGGGAACGATCCGGGCTTCTTTGCACGAAGTGGGTCGGAGTTTGCTGCTGGCGATCCTGTTGGTGATTGTGGTGGTGCTGCTGTTCTTAAGAAATTTTCGGGCGGCACTGATCCCTATTATAACCGTGCCGCTTTCGTTACTCGGCACGTTTGCAGTTATGTACCTGTGCGGTTATAGCTTGGATAATTTATCCTTAATGGCACTGACTGTTGCAACCGGTTTTGTGGTGGATGATGCGATTGTGGTCGTCGAAAATACCGAACGGCATATTGAGCTGGGGGTGCCACCCAAGCAAGCTGCATTCAAAGCGACACAGGAAGTTAGTTTCACGGTATTGACCATGAGCCTTTCGTTGATTGCGGTATTTATCCCGATATTATTCATGGGCGGTATCGTCGGACGCATGTTTCAGGAATTTGCGGTTACGCTGTCTGCGGCGGTGGCGGTGTCCCTGATCATTGCTTTAACGACGACACCTATGCTGTGTGCGGTGCTGCTTAAAGTGGGTGAGAAAACGCATCAAGGTCGATTTTACCGGGTAAGTGACGACTGGTTTAAACGTTTAAATGTGGGTTACGGGCGTTCGTTGCGTTGGGCTTTGCAGCACCGCAAGCTGATGTTAGTGTTGCTGGCAGGTACTATTGCGTTTAATGTTTATCTGTATACGATCGTGCCTAAGGGCTTTTTTCCGATCCAGGATACCGGAAGATTATCGGGCTATATTCAAGCGGATCAGAGCATTTCATCCCAGGCTTTGCAAATGAAGTTGGCAACTTTTGTAGAACGTGTCGGCGAGGAGCCTGAGGTTAGCATAGTGTTAGGATTTACGGGCGGTGGGGGAGGCTCACGGCTGAGTAATAGCGGACAAATGTTTGTGATTTTGAAAGGTCTTGAACAACGCCATTCTAATCTTGATAAACTGATGGGTAGATTACGCCAACAGTTATCGACGGTGCCAGGGGCTACGTTGTTATTGCAGCCATCCCAGGAGTTGCGTGTGGGGGGGAGAAGCTCTGCGGCGATGTTTGAATATACCTTGCAGGCGGATGATTTATCGACCTTACGCTTATGGACGCCGAAAATCATACAGGCCTTAAGCCAACGCCCTGAGCTGACCGACGTGAATACCACGCAACAGGATAAAGGCCAACAAATTACTTTAAGCATAGACATTGACGCCGCTGCGCGTTTAGGGGTCAGTCAGGCGCTTATTAACAGCACGTTGTATGATGCTTTCGGACAGCGGCAAGTGTCGGTGATTTATACCGACCTTAATCAATACCATGTGGTTATGGAAGTTGCACCGGAATACGCCCAGAGCGCCGAAGCTTTGAAGGCGCTTTGTGTCAGTGTACTGCCTAACCTGCAATTGCCCGAGGGTGCGCAAGTCCCCTTGGCGGCTTTCGCGCATTTTGAAGCGAGCAATACGGCTCTATCTGTTGATCATCAAGGGCAGTTTCCGGCAACCACGTTTTCTTTCAATTTAAAGCCAGGGGTTTCGTTGTCGATAGCAACGCAAGTGATTGATCAGGTCATCGCTGATTTGGGGGTGCCGGCGGCAGTGCAGGGCAGTTTTCAGGGCACTGCCAAAGCGTTTCAGCAATCTCTTAGTAATCAGCCTTGGCTAGTATTCTCGGCCTTGCTGGTGATTTATATTGTACTGGGCATCTTATATGAAAGCTATTTTCACCCGCTGACTATTTTGTCGACTTTGCCTTCGGCGGGGGTGGGTGCAATTCTGGCTTTGCTGGCTGGTAAAATTGATTTCAACATTATCGCGTTTATCGGGATTATTTTATTAATCGGCATTGTTAAAAAGAATGCCATTATGATGATTGATTTCGCCCTGGATGCTGAACGGTCGCAGCAAATAACGCCTAAAGCAGCTATCTACGCGGCGTGTTTGATTCGGTTTCGTCCCATTATGATGACGACTTTTGCTGCTTTATTTGCGGCCTTGCCGTTAGCGCTGGGCACTGGTTACGGGGCGGAATTGCGTCGCCCATTAGGCATAGCTATTATTGGGGGATTACTGTTTAGTCAACTTTTGACGCTGTATACGACGCCAGTTATTTATATCTATCTGGATCGCTTGCAAGCTTGGTGTCGGCGTACTTTGCGCCGTAAACCGTTGCCGCTATTTGATTCATTATGAAATTATTTACGTCCTGCTTAATTAATGCCGAAGTTTGCGCTTTTCGTTTCTGTCTATTCCGTTGCAATCATGCTCAAATATGGCCTATAGGATGAACTTAAGTGAGCTTATTTGGGTCTTTGTAAAGCGTGGGTAAGTAGTCACTATCAGGGAGAATGAAATATGAACAAAGCACTTTTATTATTAACCTTTTTATTTTGGGCGGAAACCGTTATGGCATGGGAATCTACTACTTTTAAAAAACCAACTCCGGAAGCCTTAAAAAGCATCTTGTCTTCGCTACAGTATGATGTGACACAGCGGGAGGGAACGGAAAAACCGTTTGATAACGACTATTGGAATAATAAAGAACCTGGCATTTATGTGGATGTGGTGTCGGGTGAGCCGCTGTTTAGTTCGTTGGATAAATACGATTCCGGCACCGGCTGGCCGAGCTTTACCAAAGCCCTGGGTGCGGATAAGGTTACGACCAAAATTGATAAAGGTTTATTTTATTCACGTACTGAGGTTCGCAGCCGTTTTGCAGACTCACATCTGGGGCATGTGTTTGACGATGCCCCAAAAGAGGCGGGCGGCAAACGCTTTTGCATGAATTCAGCTGCATTGCGCTTCGTTCCCGTCTCCAAATTGGTTGAAAGCGGTTACGGTGGGTTTTTGCCTTTATTTGAAAAGCAGTAACTTTGTCTGCTGGCGTTAAAAAGGTTTATCGGTAAGCTTGGGCGGATTTATGTGCGTTTTCCAGCGACAGTCTTTAGTATTGGAATAGGCTTATGTCGCTGGAATGCAATGCAATAACCGTTATTTTTCAGGTAGCTTATTGATGATGGTGTCAACAAGACCCACCCGGGCTTTAATGAAATCACTAATGACGGCAATCGAGTCGACATTGTCATTGTGGTTGGAGTCCGGCCAGGTAAATAAATCGCGGGTTTTCGCTCCTCCCAGTTTGGATTGGTTCAAATAGCCTTCAAAACGTGCAATCAAATTTGAGGCAGCTTCACTCCTTAAAGCGTTCCAACGTACTTTGAGTTTCGTATTAAAGCCGGTTGCCGGAAGCGTTAGCAGGCGATGGATCAGTTTATTTTCATCGGTGTCAGACCAGTCAGTAGGCCATCTGCTTGCGGAATAAGGTGTTCCCTCCCAATCCATACCAAAGGATGCCTGGTGTGACCAAGGCACTATAAAAAATTTACCGCCACCATTTTTGGCTAGGTAAAAGTTTTTCTTAATATTATCCGACGCACGGGAGACTTCAATTAATAACCACCAATCCACAAAGCTGTCGATATCAATGCGATTGCCAATGCCTGCAATAAACTCCTGATCGCTGGCGTTTGCTACAAAATTAGTAAGCTCAACCAGTGGTTGCCAACGGTCTATCGCTTTACTGTTAGGGTAAATTTGCTCAAAATTAGTTTGGACTGAAAGAGCATCATAAAACACGCTTTGTCCTATTTTAGCCCTATAGAGCACACTGCCGTTTTCAGGCTTGGTAAAATCTACCTGGTTCCAGACTGTTTTACCATTTACAAGCGGCACTGTAACAGGTTTAAGGTCTAGCAAATGCTGGTCGATGGTTTCTTCCAGTGAGTAGATACCCTGATAAACGCCATTTTGAATAACTTCAATTAAATGTCCCCGTGCTTCTGACTGCCCATTTAAACCGACGTTGGCCTTCCCTTGCAAATCCCTGTAAATATCGTAGCTGACGAGATTACGGGCATAGCTTTTATCGCGATAAACGGCATTTAACGTCCATTCAAGGGTTTTGCGCATATCCAGTAACTGGATGGCCTTACCGGTCGGATAATAGGCATTTTTCCCTCCAGCAGTGAAGGTATAGGAAAGTTTAGGGTAACTTTGGGTAACGTCACCCCAGCGTAATTGAATGGCAGAGTTCTGGAGGAAGCCGGTGTCTTGGTTAAATTTTCCGCTCATTAGGCGAATCAGGGAGGGTGATTTAGTATCTGTGGGTGTTCTAGCTGTTCTGAGCTCCATTACCGGGAGATTGGTAAACAGAATAGAGTAGGTATCAATTAAACTCCCGTTAAAATAACGTTGTAAAGGGACTATCGAACCATATTTGATGCCCGTAAAGCGAAAGTTACTGCCGTTTTGAATGGGTGTACCGTTGATAGCAAAGCTGTAACCGCTATTCACGCTAAAAGTAAAAGCCGCCGGGCTGTCTAATTGATAATTAAAAACGGCATCATAATGAGTGGGGCTAATAAATCCATCTCCCAGTGACACCAGTAATACCTTGTTAGGTAATTCTATGCCTACCCCAATGCCGTTTAATTTTAAATCCAGTCTTTGCCAGGAAACCGGTGTGTAGGCAACCGACTTTGCACAAATAATACCCGGTAAAGATAAAAAAAGCATTGTAAAGCAAATGATTAGTCTAAATTGAACAATATGCCGCATAGTGAATCCTGGAAGAATGCAAATTAAAATAAGCTGGTGTCTAAAGCCATAACTATGGACTATTTTAGAGAATTTACCATAGCGGGAGGGGGTGATTTTATCCAATGCGAATCAGTTGTTGGAATTGATGCCTTGAAATTTAACACGCTTAAATCTAAATCGTTATATTAATTAGAATTAACGCATATTAGCTAGCGTTGTAATTTCTGCATCAATCCGGTAACCCGCTGTACCTTTTGTTTGATTGTAGCGTTAAAGATGTCTAAGTTAGTCTTTAATTTGACCATTTTTTTTGCCCGAGTAATCGCGGTATACAGTAATTCTTTGGTTAAAACCGGATTCATAGTATCCGGCAGTATTACCAATACTTCCTCAAATTCAGAACCTTGGCTTTTATGGATGGTCATGGCAAAAACGGTTTCGCAGTGGGTAATGCGCGCAGGTAAATAAGTTTTAACGGTGCCGTCAGGACGCTCGAAAAAGACTTTTAACCTAGCGGGTTGTTCAGGGTCAGGCAGGCAAATACCGATGTCGCCATTATATAAATGCAGCGTGGCGTTATTTTGGGTAATCAGTACCGGCCGGCCGCTGTACCATAAACCGGATAACTGGATAAAATGTTGCTGTGCCAAATGTTGTTCAACTTGATAATTGATGTCCATTACACTATTCGACCCCAGCCGGTTGGCGCATAAGGCTTGAAAACGCATAAAGGCTTGATAAACCAGTGGATAAGCAGCGCCAGCCTTAATCAGTTGTAAATAGGGGTGCTGTTGCTTGCTAATGTAAGCAATGACGTTATCATTCAGTAAACCAACGGCATTATTTTGCGTGGCTAATATCTGCCATGCGCGATCAGGCAGCTGCGCATTAATCGCTTCTGCCAGGGATTTAATCGGGCCATCAAAGCGATGTGCCGTTTTAAGTTCAAGCGATTGCGCCGGTAATGCGGCATTGAGATCGGCGAGTACCGCGCCGGATTCTACGGAAGCCAATTGATTTTTATCCCCCAGTAAAATTAAGCGCGCTCCGGGTTTTAAGGCATCGACCAGTTTGCTCATTAAGGCTAAATCAATCATTGACGCTTCGTCCACAACGACTAAATCATGAGCCAACGGTTTTTCGGCATGATGATGAAAATAGGGCGAGTTTTGTTTGGCACCCAATAAACGATGTAGCGTTGTGACGCTTTCAGGGATGTTTTTTTTGATTTCGGCTGGGCAAGGTAAACCGGCTTTATGATGGCCTATCGATTCTTGTAGGCGCATGGCAGCTTTGCCAGTTGGCGCCGCTAAAGCAATGTGTAAGGGTTTTTGGGCAAACTCCTGCATTAACGCCAGAATTTTGACCACCGTGGTGGTTTTACCAGTGCCGGGGCCGCCGGCAATTAGAGTAAAGGCTTGTTCCAGCGCCATTTTTGCCGCTGCACGTTGCCAATCAATATGCTCAGGCGTTACCGAAAAATAGCGGTCCAGGGCATGGTCGAGGTTAATAAGCGAATAATGAATTTGCGTTTTTTGAATGATTTGTTGAGCCAGGCGTAGTTCGTAAAACCAGTAACGCTGGCTATACAACCGGTTTTCCTCAATTACCAGGGGTAAAACGGGTTCTGTTGGTGTCACAGGGGAAAGTGATACCGTTACTTTTGTAGCAAGACCAGATTGTAAGAGCAAGGTTTGTGCAGATGCATCAATAACGATACAACTATGCCCTTGGGTTTGTTCATAAGATAACTTTTCTAATAGTGTTTCGAAGGCGGTTTTTTGGGGTTCTTTTAAGCCACTTCGCTGTCCCAGAAATTTTGCAAAGGCACGATCTAATCGACTGACGGTAGGATCAAGGTCGTTCATGGGATTATATGCGCTTGTGTGGCGGTGAATGGGCATGTTATTTTAAATTTTTTTGTGAAGCATAAGGTATTTTTGATATTTTTTTGTATAGGTATAAGTGGATATGATCTCAAAAAATACCGGATATGCCTTAAAAAAAGCCGCTTTAGCAGGGTTAAAAAATTAATAAAATTTTTTAAAAACAGGCGTCTGGCGTACAAAGTAACAGTGGCTTATCCGTTACTGCGACCTAATGTCGCGCGACAATTTGTCGCATTGGCTATTGGGGTAATCTCCTTTACACTACGCGCAGCTAACTCTATAGGATTTGAGTCATATGAAACGCATCCATACCCCTGCACATTTAAATCCAAAGTCGCAACTGGAATTGTTTAGACAAACTGCCTTTCATGAAGCCGGTCATGCGGTTGCAATCTATTTGCGTAATCGGCAAATTCAATTACCGCCTGTGTTCTTTCAGATAACGCTGGATGCTTACGAACCAAAGCCTCTGGAAAAAAAATATTTAGCAAAAGTAGAAGGGGGGCAGCTCATAGAAAATCTACCCTTTTCCTTAGTGTCTTTGCCAGAACAGCAACAAAATGAATATTTGGTAGCTTTCGAAGCAGATATCGTCAATTTACTGGCAGGTCCTTTAGCGGAGGCTAAATATATCGCTTTACGGGATGATGAAGAACTTAATCGTCATATCGTCAACCTCAATGCTTTGGCGTTCTACGGGGGCGCTTCAGATCTTGAACGGGTGGAAGAGTATATTCAGTGCTTTATCGAGAATATGCAGCAGCGTATAGACAAGGTAGACGCGCTTTTTAGTGACGCCTTTGATTTTATCAACACCGGTAAGCATTGGAAAGTTATTACCGATTTGGCCATGCACATCATTACCTGTAAAAAAAATATTATTCCTTGTACAGAAATTATTAGTATCATCGAGGGCTCTTTAACAAAGCCCGCTTTAGCATATTGAAAAAAGTTAGCTACATAAAGCCAACGCTTATTCGGTGGTATCGCTAATAATTTTGTGGATTCGTTTAGAACTAAGCGCGATGACGACGATGATAACAGGGATGGCAAGTCCTTCAGTAAGCTCAGGATTAACATGCCAGCCAAGGGCGTGTAGTGCCTCGGCGATTTTACCAATCAAACTGGCTGCATAGTAAGTGATTGCGACCATTGAAATGCTTTCAACCATTTGTTGCATGCGTAGCTGCATTTTGGCGCGCAAGGCCATTGAGGCAAGTAATCCTTGATTTTGGCGCTCAATAATAATGTCAACTTTAGTGCGTAATAATTGGCTGGCATTGCTGACCCGCTCGGAAAGCAGCGTAAAACGGTGCGAGAGCGATGTACAGGTGTTTATGGCTGGCTCCAGCCGTCGTTTGATAAATTCACCTAACGTTTGGATGCCTTGAATCCTAACTTCGCGCAAATCGCTGACGCGTTGTTCCACCAGCTGATAATAGGCGCTGGCAGCCGCAAAGCGAAAATGATTGCTGGAAATATGGTTTTCAACTTCTGCTGCCAGTGTGGTTAATTCGTCCAATAGCTCCGCATCATTACTTTCAGGCTGGGTCATGGCGTTGGTGATGGTATAGAGCTGCCGATCAGCTTTTTTTAAAGCCGGATATAATTTACGCGCGATAGGGAACGCCAGTAATGCCAAGACCCGATACACTTCAATTTCAAACAACCGTTGCAACAAGCGTCCGGCCTGCTCAGTCCTTAAACCCTGATTAATAATTAAGAAACGGCTAAAACCATCAACGTGGATACGAAAATCGGTAAATACCGAAGCAGCTCCGCCGGTTACTTTAGAGCCGATGACCGGGTTATTGGCAAAGTGGGTAGATAGTGAGGCTAAATCAGACTCTTCATGATAGTCAATATCGTTAGGCGCGATAATGGTTGCATGCGCTGCGACAATCAGTTGTCCGGTTAGTTGCGATAACCAATCCATCGGCACTTGCTTGAGTGCCGAATCGCTGAAAGGCACTTTAGGGGTATTGTTTACATAAAAGCTGTAGGTGCTAAACTCGCCGTGTTGTTCCCAGCGGATCTGGAAAGAATTAAACGTGGCGGTAAAGTGATCGACGTCTTTCTCAGGTGGGGTGACACCAAAGCGTTCACAAAGTGTTAGTAAATGCTTCCGTTCTTGAGATTTTTCATCATTGGTCAGCATTAGTGCCAAATGGCTGGCTTGTACCGGTAGGTTGAGAATAAACGAGGCGCGGGCGTGTACTTCGTTATGCAATACAAAACGTTGCGGGTGGTTGTTGGGCAGCGGAAATAGAGTGGTCACAGGCATTTAATATAATTGACGATTGCTTGGAACGAATGAATTGGAATATTTCGGCTTCGTTGCATTGTCCCTTAGTATACCTCAGCCGCCCGGTGTTTGGATGAATCGTGGGTTAATCTAACGGTAATCACTCACTACGTGTGTATGGAGCATTAAATATTGGGCTACGGGATGCTCAAATCTGAAAAATAGGTTAACCTATACAGTATGCAATTAATTATGCGAGTCGCAGCCATGAAAAAAAGTACTGCATTTTTGATGTCTTTGGTGGGTTTGTTATCTACAGCAACTGTATACGCAGATAAGGCCGGTGACGTAGAGTTTTTGTGCGAACAAATTTCGGAAAAACTGCACAGTGTGGCTTTTCAAGAATGTCAGTCTTTTCATTTTGATACCCTCAATGTTGCATCGGTGCTTAATACGCCCTTGTTGATGAAGGAGTTTAAGGGCACGACGGCTAATGTCCCCAAAGTGTTGTTTATGGCCGGGATTCATGGTGATGAATTTGTAAGTGTCAGCGCGACTTTTAAGTGGTTAAAAATTTTACAAGAGCATCATAGCGGCAAGTTTCATTGGTTATTTTTGCCGTTGACGAATCCCGATGGGATGTTGCGTAAGAGAGCGCAACGTACCAATGAGCGCGGCGTGGATATTAATAGAAATTTTCCGCCTCAAGGGCAAGGCTCCCCCAGTTTTAGATACTGGGAAGCTAAAGACCGTAAAGACCCAAGACGTTACCCTGGCCCCTCGCCCGTGAGCGAGCCTGAAACCAAAGCAATCATGGCGGTAATTGATGGCTTTAAACCGGACGTTATTGTGTCTGTGCACGCACCTTATGACTTGCTTGATTTTGATGGGGAAGCATTTGCGCCGGAAAAATTTGGGCCTTTAAATCTTAAGTTATTGGGGACTTATCCTGGGTCGCTGGGAAATTATGCCTGGTTAAAATTGAGCATTCCGGTGATAACGTTAGAATTACCAAACGCTGGAATAATGCCTTCCAAAAGCGATATTCATGATATTTGGGAAGATTTGGTTTATTGGTTAAAAACTGAACACCCTAAGATTAAATCCGCTCAAATTAAATCGACGCCAGCGAGTTGATTTTAAAAATTTAATTGGAAATTTCAAAACGTAACGGCGTTACTTTACCAGTCAGTTGATAGTGTTTGAAATCCGCTAAAACCTGCGCATGATCAAAGGCTAATTTAGCCGGTAGGTTGTCAAACGTATAAATGCCGAAATTTTTGGCGTCATCCGCTGCTCTTGGCATACCGGTAGCTTCGGCAACATAAACCGCAGTGACTGTATGGTTACGGCTATCGCGTTTCGGGTTCGAATAGATACCCAATAGAGCTGTTAGGGTAACATCAAGGCAGGTTTCTTCTTTAGCTTCCCGGATTGCCGCATTTTCCAGGGTTTCACCAATGTCGACAAAGCCCCCGGGTATTGCCCAGCCTAATGGTGGATAAGCGCGTTCGATCAGTACAAAAGGACGCCCCGGTTGGTCGATAAGTTCAATGATGGCGTCAGCGGCCAGTAAAGGGGTGATGGGTTTTGGCATAGGTAGTTTTCAGGTAGATATTATTCTGTAGGGTTTTGCAGCATTTGCCTGCGGCTGCGGATTAACGAAATAATCACCACCAGCAGCAGAGTCGCGAGAGAGGCTTCCAGCAGGATAAATGCCGCTATCTTAAAATAGGCAAAAGCAGGGTGGACAAACCTGACCAGCCATCCGCCACCTTCATCCGCCAAGGCTGAGAGATAGGTTAAACTGCTGAGCCAGATCTTTAAGCGGTTTGAAAAAACGGTCATTAACATTAAATGCGTTAAAGTTAACACCAGTATTCCCATAGAAAATAAATGAAAATGCGAGACTTCCAGCATGCCTTGGTAACTTCTAGGTTGCGTAAAGTTTTCTTCTGACCCAAGATAGTAAGCGATCACGGATTTTGGGGTTAAGTCCATGTGATGAAAGTACATCAGGCCATTACTAATCCATAGCAGGGCGATATAGCCTAAAAACATCAGGATCAGGGTGTTGAGCAAGGTTTTACGGTGTTGTTCGCCGGTAACAAAGAAGCGCATCAGGGTTTTTGGGTTGGTTTGACCAAGACTTCATAAAAAGCCATGACTTTACGTACACTGGTTAAAGCTGAACGGGTGCTGAGGGTTGCACCGACAATCCCTTGTACGCCTTTATTAAAGTCCATGTCTTCCACTGTACGATTGGCAAGTAGGCTATACCAGCGTTCAGGTGGTTGGTATTCCGGCGGTTCATGGAAGGCAAGGGTGAAGACGTTACGCAAGTTACCTTCGGGGCTTAGTACGATCATCAAGGTTTCGGGTTTGGTTCTGACAGTGCTGCTTTCAATGGCAGCATAGCCGGAAATTTTGCCCTGCTCTTTACCAACATAAAAGCTAAATAAGCCGGAATCGAGCGTAACTTTCGCTATTTTTTGAATTTGTGCTGTCTGCTCCTTATCCGGGAATAAGGAGAGCAATTCGACCGGATTACCTTTGCCAAAAGCCAGTTCTAAGGCTTCATTTTTGCTGTAGAAAATTTTGGCAAAGCTGGGAGTTGCCAATGTTGTAAACAGTAAAAATAAGGCTAAAAGGCTTGTGTATTTGAGGATTTTCATCGGTCTCTTTTGGGCTCGGCGTTATGGGTATTATACAAGCAGCTTGCAAAATTGCTGAATTTTGCTTCTTGCTTTAAATCCACCACTCATTCACTTGGTTATTGCACTGGTTTTGCATAAACAATTTCAAATGCAATTTCTTTTTCAGTTATTATGCGTTTCAGCTGTGCAATATAATCAGGGTTATTATCCACTTTTATAGTGGGAATTTCGAGATAATTGGTGTCGAAAGAATAGTGGGGGATGCCGCCCGGATTGGTTTTTGCTGTGGTTTTTACGGTTTCTGCATGCAGCAGCCGAAATTGATTGGGATTTTTGCTATCTTGTTTCAGTTTTACACTCATGACCGCGGTTCCAAAGGAAGCCCCTTCAACCTCAACCAGCGGCAAGGTGATTAATCCTGAATTGTTAAGATGGTTGATAGCCCCATTTGCTTCATAGCCATCGGTTAGGGTCTGCAAAAAAGCCACAATCGCATCTATTTCGTCAGGGGTTAATTTTAAATCACCCAATTCATCTTTATTGATGTTTTCCGCAACTTCGGGCTTGCCCCACTTAGCATCAACATCACGGGTGCTATAAAACTCCACGACATCACGTAAATTAGAGAATACGCCGTTATGGGTGTATGGTGCAGTTTTCGCGATATTACGCAAGGTGGGCACTTTAAATTTGCCGTTCTCCTTGGGATCGTTTAAGGCTTTGCCTAATCCGAAATCAACAAAATCAGCGCCTTTTTTGCTTAAGATGGATGGGTTGCTTGAAGAGCCTAAATTATCGTAGGAAAAGTCCGTAAATAACGGCGGGGTAGCGGTTTCTGAAGTGCTCGGATGGCAGGCGGCACAATTGCCTTTCTTTGCATCATTAAAGAGTGACAGCCCCCATTTTTCCTGGTCGGTTAATTCAACTTCGTCCGCCAAATAATAATCGTACTTGGATGAAAAGGGACTAAAGAGGGCGGTTTTTTCAAATTCAGCAATGGCATCGGCCATGTTCTGATACGCTTGTTTGACATCGCTTAAAGCATTGCTGCCATAGACCTGTATGAATAAGTCGGCATAGCCAGCGGTGCGTAGCTTACCAACCACTTCCGCCTCATCTTGGTTATTCATTTCGTCAGGGTTTAAAAAAGGCCCTTTGGCCTGTTCACTCAACGTGGCTGCGCGGCCATCCAAAAACTGCCCGCCGATATACAGTGATTCCCCATCCGTGGTTTCGAGATGGAAAGCTGGGCTAAACGCCATATACATGGCTGTTGGGGCATTGCGTGTGCCGGTGCGCCCCGGAACGATGCCATCCGATACGGGGGTGCTTAACAGGGTATCGGTAAAAGCAGTATTAGGATCATGGCAACTTGCGCACGCCTGCCCTTCAGGGGAGGATAAACTTTTGTCAAAAAAGAGTTGTTGTCCTAATTTCTGTACCGGTGTTAACGCATTTAAGGTGCTTTTACGGAGTTGGGTAATTTCCGTTGCACAACCGGCAGCGGTGAATAAGGATAAAAATAGTAGTAAACCATTGGTTTTACCTGATTTCATTGTAATACCTACCGTTTGATTTTAAATAATATATTTGTGTCAATGCCGTTCGTGGTTCGACAAGTTCTCCACGAACGGATTAATTTTAAGGGGAGGCGATATATTGGGCTAGAAAATAAAACCAAAACCTAAATTGAAATCATCCGCAAGGGGACCTTGTTTGGCAACGAAATTACGATAATCGGCTTTGATGACGACATTCGGAATGGGTTTGTAATGCAAACCTACCTGAAAGATCTCCCTATCCTTAGTTAGATCATCCTGGTAGCCCTCAGGCGCTTTGGCAATGGTATCCAGATGTTCGTAGCGGAAGAAGGGGGCAAGGTATTGGGTGGTATCATGAAGTATTAGAGGTAACACATCGTAACCAAGCTCTGAATACCAGCCAAAGCTTTCGGAGCCTATGGTTTCGTCTTTATAGGCACTTAAGAGGGCGGCATCATTGATATGCCCCCATGAACCCAGAGAGCGGAATTCTAAGCCACGATATTTCCATTGAACATGACCTTCATAAAGTTGGGTGAATACATCCGGTTTTTGTCCGAGAAAGGTTTGGTTTTGTCCTGCATTACCAACAAAGGCCGAACCGCCAAAAGACAAGCCCGGCATTGCCTCCGGGGCATAATCCAAACGGGCTACATAGCCGAAGTTTTCAGCTTTTGCTTCACTACCACCGCCACGGCCTTCGCGAATACCGTCTGAACTAAATTCGGCAGCATTGAGGCCATTGACAACATAAGTGGTGTAAGTTAGATTGGGTAGTATTTCACCAAATAGCCCTAAGCCCACTTCACGCCAGGTACTGGGTATAATGCGGCGTTCAACTTCTGGACGATTATTACCGAAGAAAAAGGGGGGCTCATGTATTTGGTTGATAAAGCCCATAGGCATAAGTACCAGCCCGGCACGAATATTTGCCCTTGGGTCGATAAAGAAATCCAGGGCTGCAAATTCGACTGACACTTCCCCTTTCTCTTCATCACCCTCACCAGTGGTGGCATGTTCAAATTCAATCTCACTGTTAAAAAGGATATGGTCGGTAAATTTATACCCTGCATATAAAACCAGTCTCTCCATATCGGCGTTGTCTACACTGTTACCTTTATCTCCGACACGAGCTTGATAATTAGCCTCTCCATAACCTCCAATCGACAAGCCTTTACCTACTTGATAGACCTTTGATGCCGCAGGACCTAAGCCATAAGCACTCTTGTACTGAACTTCGTCAGGAATCGCCAGATTGGTGCGTAATTTTTCAACCTCTTGACTTAAAACATCCGTTTTGCGTTCCAACGTTTTGACATCGCCACCAGTGTTTTGACTCACAGTTTCAGTTGCTGGTGCTTTGTCCGTTTGTGCTGACTTTGTTTGCAGAGCAGATTGCATGGCATCAATCTGCTTTTGTTGTGTTTGAATTATTTTCCACATTTCTTCCATGGATTGTGGTTTCTCAAGTGCGTTAGCAGAACCACTTAAGGTGATAAGTGTTGCTAAAATACTTTTTTTAAATAAAGGCTTGTGTGCAAAATACATAGGGAATTACCTCGTTTTTTAGATGTTGAAATTATTATAGTGTAAATAATACTATTATTGCAAATGATTCTTATTTGTATATGTGTTTGTGAAATTTCGTGTTTAGTGTTAAATGAATCTAAAAATGGTTGATTGCAAGTTAACCTTGATCATTGTTTAATAGGTCAAAGGTGGTTGCTAAAATTTTCTGGGGTATGAATCATGATAAAAATACTGGCTTTTGCTGGCAGCGCTCGAAAAGATTCTTTTAATCAAAAACTGGTTAATATTGCCGCAGTTGGTGCAAGGGAGGCAGGTGCGGAGGTGTCAGTAATTGCATTGGCAGATTTTGAAATGCCAATTTACAATGCAGACTTTGAGAGTGAATTTGGCTTGCCTGATAAGGCAAAAGCTTTTAAACGATTACTGATTGAACATGATGGTTTCCTGATCGCTTCTCCGGAATATAACAGTGCCTTTAGTCCTTTACTAAAAAATGTTATTGATTGGGCATCGCGGGCGGAATCGTCCGATGAGCCGCCTTTGGTCGCTTATAAAGGCAAAGTGGCCGCACTTATGGCAACATCGCCGGGTGGATTGGGCGGTATTAGGGGGTTGGTCTTTTTGCGCATGTTGCTGGGGAATATTGGCGTTACTGTAATACCCAACCAAAAAACCATAGCCTTTGCCAGCAAAGCCTTTAACGCTGAAGCTACCTTGGTTAATGAAGCAGATCAGACAGCGATAATGGCTTTAGGTGCGGAGTTAGCCGCTACAACTGCGCGATTAAAAAGTTAATTATGTTGTTATTATGACTGATAACACGCCTAAACTTCCTTTGACGGGTGGCTGCCATTGTGGTCAGGTACGTTATGAAATTTCCGCGTTGCCAAAAAATACTGCGGTATGCCATTGCCGGACTTGTCAGCGGACAGCTGGAGCGGCAAATTTAGCGATACTGTTTGTGGCTACAGATAGTTTACATATCACAGGCTCGTACCAGGAATATGCAACCAGCGCTGCCAGCGGCAACACCCTATATCGCGCTTTTTGTCCCCATTGTGGGTGTTGTTTATTTGCCCGCAACAGTGGCTTTTCTGGTATTCGCCCAGTTACTGCGGCTACTTTGGATGATCCGGCCTGGTTTAAACCAAAACTGCATATGTGGGTATCTGAGGCGCAACCTTGGGATATCATGGATCCTGAGTTACCTAAATTTTTTGGTAATCCCTGGTAGATAGGGTTAATACACTTTAATCAATTTCCAATTACAATGAGGAGTGTTATGGCATCGAAAGAACATTTAAATAAAATTGTTATTGACGCGCGGCAACAAAAAGCAGAACGCGAAAAAGGCTACCGGGAGCAGGCTTTAAAATTGTATCCCTGGATTTGCGGGCGGTGTGCCCGAGAGTTTACCCACACTAATTTACGTGAGTTGACCGTACACCATAAAAATCATAATCATGATGATAATCCTGCGAATGGCAGTAACTGGGAGCTATTGTGCTTGTATTGTCACGATAACGAACATGCCCGTTATACTGAAGAAAGTTTACATGGGGGTAAAAAACTCTTGGGTGATAGTACTTCAAAAGTGGGAGATAGTTTTAATCCGTTCGCTAATTTGAAAGATTTATTAAACAAATAAGACCTTTATTAAACGCCGTGACAAACCATGATCCTCGATAATATCACTGCGTGAAAGGGTGTTTGGTGGAGTGACTGTTTAGTATGTCTGCTGTAAACCGATTATTCCTAACACTTTCATCTTTACTGCACTTTTAATGATAGCCCACAGACATTGCCGTCTTTCGGCTGCTCAGCTTCAACACTGCTCTCAAGGATAAAAATACGCTCATGCGAAATTTTTCCTTTTTGGATAAGGTTTTGGGCGATATTGCGTGCCCGTGCTGCGGCTAAAGCAGCTAAACGTTGTTTATCCGGTGTAATAATGGTGGCTAATTGTTGTTTTGCAACGGTTTCAAAATCTTTGTCTGAACCGATTAGTTCCGGGGTTCCAAACAAAGACCGTTTACCCAAATGGGGGAATTTTTTAATAAACAAATCTGCGAGCAGGCGGAGCGAATCGCCTTCGCTTAAGTCTACATATTCTGCTAGTTGATTTTTACCACGGGCTTTCAATTCAGCTGCTTTAGCTGCTTTAAGTTGATCTAGTAGGGCATCGTCTTGCAGTGCTGGCCAATCTTGTTTAGTGTAGGCACTGCCTTTAATTTCAACGCTCAGTTCTGGTTTCTGTGCCAGTGCTTTCGCCAAGTCCTGCAACTTTGTTTGTTCAGTATCACTTAGTGAGTCGCTGCCTTCTTTAAAATTCACCTGGCTCAAGTCGGCAGCACTGGAGGTTAATGCACCCAGCGCCTTAAAGGGCGAGCTAATAACTTTGGTAAGCATGTTTACAAAGGCATCGAATACTAAAGACGTCACACTGAATTGCGGATCATCCAGGCTGCCGGTTAAAGGTAAATTGATATTGATTTTGCCATCGCTATCTTTCAGCAAGGTAATCGCCAGATTAAGCGGTAAGGAGGTGGCTTTGGGGTTTTCGACTTTTTCACCTAAGGTCAGTTGATCTAGCATCATATTATTTTCAGCAACTAACTTTCGGTCATTTATTTTATAAAGTAAGTCCAGCGACATTTTACCTTTTTCTATTTTATAACCTGCGAATTCAACCATATAAGGTGAAATAAAGGGCAGCGGCATGCCTTTAAAGTGCATGCCAATGTCTAGGGCACTGAAATCCGGGCTGAATTTACCCTCCATTTCCATTGGCGATAGGTCAAAAACTTTGCCGACCAAATTAAAATCCGTAAGTTGTTTTTGTTCTGACGAAAAGCGCTTAATGGCGCCATTAAGGTTATCCAGTTCCACTACAAACGGTAAAATTAAGGAAAAATCTGAAAAATCCGAACTGCCGTCGGCAACGGTAACTGCGCCAATTTTATACTGGGGAGCTTTGCTTTTAGCGGTAATGGTGGTTTTTGGGGGATGTTGCTGTAGGGGTTGCTTAACAATCAGCTCATCAAAGTTTAAGGAGTGATCCGGTTTAATGGTGACCCGCGCATAAGGTTTTTGCAGTAGGATGCTGTCTATGCTTAGTTTTAATGGTGTTAAGTCAAAATCAAGATTATCCAGTTTGACCGCATGCCATTTAATTAAATCCTTATTTAGCACCTGATCACGGGTTAATAGCTCATCAACCGTTATATCCCCTTTGGCGTGCAGGCTTAAATCAGCAGCTGGCTTTGGTTGTTTAAGGGCGATGTTTGTGGTGGTATTGATGGCGCCTTCAATAATATCTATCCGCGCGTAATCATTTAGATACGGTTGAAAACTCTTTAGCCCCAAATTTTTTAAGGTTGCCTGAATATCGGCGCTAAACGGTTCCAGTATAGTTTGTCCTTTCAGGTTTAGCGTGCCAGTGGTATTGACCTTTGTTTGCAAGCTAAAGGGGAGTTTTTGCTGTTTTTGATTGCTTAGTTGTTGAGCCTTTAGTGTCAGGGCTGAAAGCTGTAAATCTACAGGATCGTCATGGGTTTTATCCTGAAAATCAAATTGGAAATTTTGCAACACAAACTCCGCCAAGGAAATCGCCCACGGCGATGAATCTGCTGGAGTTTTCAGAGGTTCTGGCGTAGTTGCTTTGGTGCCGGGATTTTTTTCAGTGAATAATGCCTGATAGTTCAGCTGCCCGTCTTTGTTTAACCAGCCGCGAAACTTAGCGCCGGTTGCTTGTAGTTTTGCCGCATTTACTTGTTGTTTTGCCAAATCCAATTTGGCACCGCTTAAGGTTAATTCTGGGAGGCTGATTAATGCTGCGCTTGTACCTTGTTCAAGCAGATTGAAATTATGCGTCCGAACATTGCCATTGTCTGCGGTGATTTGCAAAGGCTGCGCTCCGGTATCCAGTTGAAAATTGCCCAAATCAGCCTGGACTGCTGTGCCTTTAAGTTGGAGCGGCGGGCTGGTTTTTTGCAATCTAAAGTTATTAAGCGTAAGGTTCTGAATGGCTAAATTACCGGCTTTTGCCTGTATTTTTAAGTGGGGTTCTGTGTACTGCAATTGGCTGTCGGCCAGTTTGAAATCTAATCCTGCCCATTGGGCTGAAAGCGTTGAAGCATCGGTTAAGTCCTGATAATCGGCTTGCAGTTTGAACAGGGCTATTTTGGCAATGTTCAATACCCAGGGCAGTTGGTTAGCAGTGCCAGGTTTTGTAGTTACTGGGGGTGGCGTTGACGGGGTCTTTTTTTTGGATGCAAATAAAGTTTGAAGATTTAATTCACCCGCCGCATTAGATGCCAAGGCTAGCTTAATCGTGTTCGCTTCGACTGCTGCCAGGTTTATCGTTTGCTTGGCTAAATCAAAACCAATGCCGCTGATTTTAAATTCAGGGATATTGATTAAGGGTTTTGGATTATCCAAAGCTGTAAATTGAAGCTTGCGGCTGGCGAACAAGCCGTCGCTGAGTATTAATGTTAGATTATTGGCGGCATAAGTGAGATCGTAATTAAATTTAAGATCGCATTCGCCCTGTGGTAGCTTAAAATTGACCTGATCTTGCAGCAATAACGCCCATAGTTCAGGGGCTTTGATGCCATCAAACTCAATATGTCCCTTAGAGGTTAGGGGCTTAAACGATAGTTCCAGTTGCCAATCAATTTTGCCGCCACTTTGAAGTTGGGTTGATAAGGTTGATTGGGTCGCCGTGGTGTTGTTAAAGCTTAAATTGGAAAGGCTTAAGGTGATCGGGGCTAAGGTTTGCGTTTCCGGTTTTTCCAGACGTTGATCGACCCAGGTTAAAGAGCCTTGATTCAATTGTATTTGTTTGATCAAAACCGGTATATCTGCCGAGTCCGGCTCAGGAGATGGCGCTTTATTAGGGGGGAATAGGGTATTAAAGTTAAAGCTACCAGTTTTGGCCAGCGTTAAACGGGTCTTTAGTTGCTCAGCACGCAGTTGTTCGATCACTAATGTAAGGGATTTAAGGCTGTCGAAAGCATTAATATCGACAAACAAACTGGCGAATTTTACAAAGGACTGCTTTTCCTGGTCTTTTAAATCGAATCCGCTTAAGGTGAGTTCCAGTTTAAACGGGTTAAATTGAGCATCGACAAGGGTTGCCGGGGTATGGGTTTGCTGCGTAATCAGCTCAGGGAGCTTGGTTTTGAGTAGATACGGTAACAGGTAAAACCCGGATAGCGCATACAGACCCACTAAAATGACACAAATTAATATCGGTTTAATTAGCTTTTTAAGCATTAAGCTGTCCTGTTTATACCGAAACCCTGCGGCTGCCAAGGCGTTGCGGCGAATAATAGGCAATCTCGAATTTGTTTGATCACGCGGCCTATTTAGCCTTCGCCGCCAGTATAGTGAATAAGTAGAATCATGAATAGTCTTGTTTTGGCGATCAACACTTAACGTTTACTTAATATAGTCTGCTGCTTGTCAGTCCAATGTCTAATTTTTTTAAATGCACCTAAAGTTTGTTAAGTAAAAATGCACAGCTCATTTAAAAGCTGAATTAGAACGTTTTATTGGCAACTGGAGCAGAAAAGTGCGTCATACCCGCCGGGAAGCGGGTATCCCGTGCCAAGTATGGCAGGCTCTTAGACATCCCCGTAGCTTGGATTCCGGCACCCGCTAGAGCGCAGAGCGAATCACTGCCGGAATGACGACTCTTAAAAACAACTGCGCGCACTCACTTATAACCCCGCAATTTTGGTATGACAACCGCGCAAAAAAGGAATGATTTCATACAATTTTTGCGCGGTTTTTTTTGAACAAGGGTTTTTTTAGAGGATGGTTGATATTATTATTTAAAATCAGTCTATTAGATTTTTTGTAAGTTGGCATAACTTATGCCTTAGAGTTTGTATGGTCTTCATCTTTAACCCGCACTTATCCACTTAACCTAAGGAAATTTTGATATGGCAATTATCAGCATCCCACCACTCGTCCAATACGTCTTGCCTGCCGATGATGCACAAGGCATTGCTATTGATAGCGAAATTACGATCAGATTTATAGATTCGGTTAAACCAGGTTCCGGGCATATTATTATTAGTAATGGTCAAGGGGATACCCGGCGTATTGCTATTCATGATGCTAGCCAGGTGCAATTTGGCACAACGCTCGACAGTAAATATGGTTCACCTTCCCGAACCCTGACTATTAAACCACAACAGAACCTATTGAGTAACAGTGGCTATTTTGTGCAATTGGATGCTGGGGCTATCACCAGCTTTTCCGATGCGCCCTTGGCAGCAGTAAGCGATACCAGCACCTATAATTTCACCACCAGTAATGATACCAGTGCACCGATTCCTTTAAATGCTGAGTATACACTCAGGCCAACGCTAACAGACCATCCCATCATTGCCGCTACCTTTAATGAGCCTGTTAAAATAGGTCCTGGTGAAGTTATGGTCACTGACAGGCAGGGTGATACACGTCAGATGTTCCTGACTGGCGCCGACAATAATCGGGTGAATCTTGTTACCCGTTCCCGGTTACTACCTGACACTCAATACTTTTTGACCGCAGAGCCAGATAGCATACTTGATCTGGCAGGCAATGCCTTTGCAGGTGTGTCCGCATCAAACCCCTTTACGTTTAAAACCGATAAGTGCGAGGACACCAAAGCCCCCGCTCTTAACGCATTGAGCATGGTGCCCGTCGGTAACTCACAGGCATCTATTGGTACCGATATTGAGTTGGCGTTTTTTGAACCCGTTAAAATAGGTTCAGGCACAATTACCCTCAGCAATGGTCAAGGTGATGTACGCAAAATTTCAGTACTAGACAATTCCCAAGTGGCGCTTAAGGCTAATGACCCCCTTGGCGACCTGGTAAATTATGCCCACACCCTTACCATTAACCCAACGCAACACTTGTTACCCAATAGCCAGTATGTGGTGCAAGCTGATCCTGGAATCGTAACGGATGTGTGCGGTAACCACTTTGCCGGCCTCCTCGACGAATCGTATATGTTCAACACGGCGGGCTTGGATACTACACCCCCAACGCCTGTAAGTGCCACCCTCACTTATTCGTATACAAAGGATGTCCAGTCTATCCATATCCCTGTCTCAACGGGCTATTCTGCCTATTTCGATGAATATATTAAAGCCGGGGCAGGCAATTTTATTATCAGCAACGGTCAGGGTGACACCCAAATTATTTCGGCTAACGATACTAAGCAAGTAAACATTTCGTTCGAATATCTGCACATAACCCCCAGTAAAAAATTATTGCCCGGTAACCGTTACTTTTTACAAGTCGATCATGGCGCAATTACCGACTTGGCAGACAATGCGTATGCGGGCGTTCAAGATAAAGCAGCGTTCACGTTTACCACTGAAGCGCTCTGGGCGGCGGTGCAAAACCCGGTGGTAGAGGTCAATAAAGGCAATAGTGTCGGGCTTTACGAAAATAAAGATATTTTAGTCTTTCACTTTAATGCCCCAATCAGTCGCTATAAATCGTTCAAATTAAGTGCGCATAGCTTTGGTGGTAATGATGTGGTATTGAGCCAGGATGGTTTGTTTGCATCAGTGGAGTTAACCGCAGAGAGCACCGTGCAGCCGGGAGATGTTTTAACCTTAGAGGGCGCTACGACCGGCAAAGCGGATGAAAACGATTTTACACCTACTGCCGATATAGAATTTACACTTTGATCTTGCTTGTTCAAATTTAATCACCTTAACTTAAGGAACTTTAATCATGACCAGTTTACCTCCTTCCGCGCCACCCTATGTCAGTTATGTCCAGCCCGCGCATAATGCCAACAATGTTGCAGTCGATAGCGACATTACGGTTAAGTTTGTAGACTCGGTTAAAACCGGCTCTGGCGTTATTACTATCAGTAACGGGCAAGGCGATACCCGCCGTATTGCTATCCACGATGGCAGCCAAGTGAGCATTGGATCTCATGGGGAGGACTCTAAATACGGGCCACCTTCACGCACCCTAAAGATCAACCCAAAGCAAAACCTGTTAAGTAATAGTGCTTACTATGTACAAGTAGATGTGGGGGCTATTACCAGTTTTTCAGATATTCCAATGGACGGAGTGAGCAATAACAGCACTTATAATTTTACGACCAGTAGTGATACCAGTGCGCCATTTCCTTTGAGTGCAGAAGTTGTTGATAACCCAACAAACTCTGTTGTTACTGCAACATTTAATGAGCCCCTAAAAAATGGCGTCGGCAAAGCGAGCATCCAAAATGCCCAGGGAGATATGCATGAAGTATATGTAAATGCTACAGACAATAAGGTAGAACTTAATTTATATTCGTCACTATTACCCAATAGCCAATACGCAATAACAGTTGATGCGGATGCAATAACCGATCTGGCGGGTAATGCCTTTGCAGGGGTGCCGATCAGCAAGCCGTTTATTTTTAAAACTGGCAATAATGACACTACTGCACCTAAGTTGTATCAATCAGAATACGAGTTTTCACAAATACCGGTCGGGAAAGAGATTACCCTAAGGTTTGATGAGCTTATTAAAATGGGGGCTGGGACGATTACCTTGGATAATGGCCAAGGCGATATCCGTAAAATTGCGATTAATGACGCCAGCCAAATCAGCTTTGGAGATGACCCTTTCACGGGCGGCTATAGTCATGCTTTTAATATTCACCCTATCCCCAATTTATTACCGGACAGCAAATATTTAATGCAGATGAACCAGGATATCATTACCGATATTTCGGGTAATCCACTGGCGAGTCGGCAGGCTATTTATTTAACAACGCGAGAATTAGATACCAGTGCTTTTGAGCCTGTTGACGTTTCCATTAATGGTCAGTCGTACGTGCAGCAGGTTGATCTTAAAGTCGGAATTTCTGCATCTTTTTCTAGGCCGATCAAAGCCGGGACAGGGAATATCATTATCAGTAACGGTCAAGGGGATACACGTACTATAGCTGTTGGGGATAAAACCCAAATTCATTTCTCTGATGTTATATTCGCGATCACCCCCAGTAAAAGATTGCTCCCCGGTACACGTTACCATGTGTTAATTGATAAGGGCGCTATTATTGATTTAATAGGCAATCCTTATGCGGGCATTCAGGATTCCAATGCTTTTACGTTTGAGACCAACCCCTTATCTCCTGCGGCCAATAACCCTTTTGTAGAAACCAATAAGGGTAACAGCATTGGCCGTTATGAAAATAAAGATGTTTTGACCTTTTATTTTAGTAGCCCTGTGAAGGATTACCGTTACTTTGAATTAAGTGCGCATAGCTTTGGCGGCAATGACTTGGTGCTAAGTAAAGATGGCTTATCCGTATCGGTAGAATTAACCGCAGAAACTACCGTTGTGCCGGGAGATGTTTTAACTTTACGGGGTGTTACCAAGCCGGGGGCTGAAATGTATGCGCCGGAATATGATGTGGAATTTACGCTTTGAGCGTATCTTTCTTGTTAAATCAAATTAATTTAAGGAATTTAATTATGGCCAGTTTACCTCCCCCCGCCCCTCCCGTTGTCACTTACGTCCAACCAGCCCATAACAATACTAACGTTGCCGTTGATAGCGATATTATCGTTAAGTTTCAAGATTCGGTTAAAACCGGCTCTGGCGTTATTACTATCAGTAATGGGCAAGGTGATACCCGCCGCATTGCCATTCACGATAGCAGCCAAGTGAGCGTTTATTCTGACGCGGATGACTCTAAATACGGCCCATATCCCCGCAGCCTAAAGATCAACCCGCAGCAAAATCTGTTAAGTAATAGCACTTACTTTGTGCAAATAGAGGCGGGGGCTATCACCAGTTTTTCAGACATTCCAATGGGCGGCGTGAGCGATACCAGCACCTATAATTTCACCACCGGTAGCGATACCAGTGCACCGATTCCCTTAAGCGGGGAGTATCACGCCAAAACCCCAGCCAGTTATGCTGATATTACAGCAACATTTAATGAGCCGTTAAAACTAGGTAAAAAAGCAGGTGTCGGTGTGGCCACTATTCGAAATGAAAAGGGAGATTCAAATGAGTTATTGGTAAGCGTTTTTGAAAATAACGTAAGACTTGAAATTAATTCTTTTCTGTTACCCAATAGCCAGTACGCGATAACGGTTGATGCGGATGCAATAACCGATCTGGCTGGTAATGCCTTTACAGGGGTACCGATCAGCAAGCCGTTTATTTTTATAACCGGTAATAATGACACTACTGCTCCAACGCTTTATCCAACAGGGTACGAGTATTCAGTTATACCTGTCGGAAAAGAGATCACACTGTCTTTTGATGAACTTATTAAAACAGGTGCTGGGACGATTACCCTCAATAATGGTCAAGGCGATATTCGCAAAATTGCGATAAATGACGCCAGCCAAGTCAGCTTTGCAGGTGAGCCTTTCTCTGGCGGGTACGGCGCTTCTTTTAGTGTTCATCCAACCCCAAATTTATTACCGGATAGCAAATATTTAATGCAAAGCGAGCCAAGTATCATAACCGATCTTTCAGGCAATCCCTTTGCTGGATTGACTGGCGGGCAAACTATTATTCTATCAACGCAAAAATTAGATCCCAATCCTCTTGAGCCTATTTTCGTCAATATTAATGGACAGTCGGATTGGCAGCAGGTTGGTCTTAAAGTTGATATTATGGCTAATTTTAATAGGCCGATTAAAGCAGGGACGGGTAATATCATTATCAGTAATGGCCAAGGGGATACACGTACTATTGCTGTTGGAGATAACACCCAAATCCATTTCTCTGATACCGTACTCGAGGTTACCCCCAGTAAAAAATTGCTTCCTGATACCCGTTACCATGTTTTAGTTGATAAAGGCGTCATTACTGATTTAACAGGCATTCCATATGCGGGCATTCAGGATCCCAATGCTTTTACCTTTGTGACTAAACCCCTATTTTCTGCCGCTAATAATCCTGTTGTAGAAACCAACAACGGTAATAGCGTTGGTCGTTATGAAAATACGGACATCTTAACCTTCTATTTTAGTAGCCCTATCAAGGAGTACAGTTACTTTGAATTAAGTGCTCATAGCTTTGGCGGCAATGATCTGGTTTTAAGCCAGGATGGCTTATCCGTATCAGTAGCTTTAACCGCAGAAAGTACCGTTGTGCCGGGAGATGTTTTAACTTTACGGGGGGTTACCAAGCGGGGCGCTGAAATGTATCCACCGGTGAACGATGTCGAATTTGCCCTCTAAGGTTATATGCCAACCGCTTTACAAACTGTTTTTCAGTATCTACAAACCGGGCAGATAGCGTCAGCGGAGCAGCTTTGCCAACAACTCTGCGCCGCTGATCCTAAGGATGCGGAAGCGTTGCATTTGTTGGCTGTTATCTATGCCCAAACTCAGCGTTTTGAGCATGCAGAGGACTATTTTCTGCAAGCGCTGGCCTGTGCCCCTAAACGCGCGGATTTTCTGGGCAATTATGGCAATCTGCTATATGAGCAAGGGCGCATTGCCGAAGCTATAAACTATTGTCAACAAGCCTTAAGCTTTAACAGCACTCGACCTGAGGTACATAACACCTTGGGCAATGCGTGGTATAAGAGCGGAAAATTTGCTGAAGCTATTAGTTGTTATCACTCTGCACTGGTTTTACAGCCAAACTATGCCGAAGCCTATAACAATTTAGGGCAAGCTTTAAGGGCACAGCAGGATTATGTCGGGGCGGAGCAGTGTTTTCGCCAAGCCTTGGTATTACAGCCGGATTTTGCCGATGCCGCGAATAATCTTAAGCAAGTGGATTCAAAATGGTTGCAGCCTTTACAAGCGGGGCGACTGTGTTTACGCCGTTATGCGGCGGCGGATGTGGATTTTTTGTGGGACTGTTATAACAATCCTGATTTTATGCGGCTTTACAACCGCTTTATGCCGCTGCCTTCCAGCAAAGATGCGTTAGCTGAGAAATTGCAGGAAGAAGCACAAGCCCATCCATTGCAAAATCAGTCGGTTAAATGGCTTATTGGTATTCCGTCTGCCAAAAGCGGCTTGCGACCGGTTGGCATGGCCAGTTTGGTTGATATTCAAATGCCGCACCGCCGCGCTGAGTTTTTAATCGGTATTCCAAAACCGGATGACCGTAGTGCCGGGGCAGGGCTGACAGCTACTTTATTAATCATGGATTTTGCGTTTAACCAAGTGGGCTTAAATAAACTAACGACTTTTGTTTATAGTGATAATGTCGCCTCGCAAAAAAATAATATGGCGCTAGGGTTTACGCAGGAAAGTGTTCTGCGCGATCATCTTTGGCATCCCGAAACCCAGCAGTTTATTGATCTCAACGGTAATGGCATGACCCTGGCGGATTTTCGGGGGAGTAGCCGTCTGGCGAAATTGTCCAAAAGGTTGTTGGCGCGCGATGTGACTGCCAAGCCTGATGTAAACGCAGATGCTTCAGCAGGTGTAGTGGTAACGCCCTTGTAGAAAATCGATTCGATCATCTATTAATACATAGATTAAGCGATGTTCTACCCTAATACGGCGTGACCATGCGCCAGAAGCTAAATGCTTAAAGGGTTTACCAATGCCCGTAAACGGATCACGCATGGTTGCTTTGATTTAATCAGGCATTTTGAGGGCTACCTGCTGATTATTCCGCACCCAAAATTGAAGATTCTCTCGAAATTCAGGTTGGGAAACGCAATATGAATGCTTTTAAATAAAATCCCTACTTTTGGCGGATATATTTACTATTTACAACCTGTTACATTCTCCTCTGGGTTACTTACCCATAGGCTTATTATTTCGATAAATGGGAGAATGTATGTCAGCTAAAAATCAATTTTACTTAAATAAACCTTTACTGCTGTTCTGTTTAAGTGGAGTTACTGGGTGGGTATCGGCAGCGCAGCTGGTTAATGCCTCGCATAGCCAATGTTTGCAAGCTGACAATGATGCGGACATCTTTGCGGCTGAGTGTACGCCAGCTTTGCCTACCCAAGAGTGGACTTACAATGCTCAAAAGCAAGTCGTCAATTCAAAAGGGCAATGTTTAACTGTTTACAGTAAAAATAGTTACATCTATCTGGGGAAGTGCAAATCAAAGCCATCGCGGGAGTGGGTGTATGAAGTGAGTAGTTCAAGGCTCAAAAACATGGAAACTCATCAGTGTCTTACTGTTAGGCGGGGTGCGCTCAACGAGCGTGTTAAGGTCGCAGCTTGCAGTAATGGGGATAGTCAAAAATGGCGTTATGATACATCTCCAACC
>JBEBJQ010000023.1:0-46676 GCA_040079795.1 Methylococcales bacterium | reverse complement strand
GTCTTCCATTGGTTTGCTCGCAAATAAATGGATTATAATACCCCCGGCGCTGATCGCGGTGGGATGGCTCTCGTCCGTGCTCAGATTTTTCCGGGTTGTTCGCACAACCCGGGAAGCCACTTAATCCCCTAGGCAATAATTCCCGCTCGTTTGCCAACCCGCAGGGCAAGCACCCGATTTAACCACGGCTATCCGTGCCGACCTACCCGCCAGACAAACCCCACCGCTCGTTTGATAACCGGCAGGGCAACCGCCGTGCTTTTCGACCGCAAACCGTGCGCTTTGGGTGGGCTTGCAATAGCCGCCACTGGCAACATATCCCGCAGGGCAAGCGCCGGTTTTTGATAGCGGCATAGGTGTCTTTGCATGGGCTATAGGCCATATGCAGCATAGAGCAAGCATTATCACCAGTCTCATGATTTCGACGTTCTGGCTTTTGTTTTCGCGGTGCGCTCTTGGATTTGCTCAGGCGTATGTATCCGACCTGCCAATTTTTGCACGCCGGCTAACGATTGCCTAAGCTCAGGTAATGGCATACCAGCATCGGCTTCGATAGCTTCGACATTTTTTTCTATGTCCATGCTATGCCTCCAATACTTCACAAACTACCCTTTTCCCAAGCACCCTAAAAGCAGACTCAAGCTGATCCATCTGTGAGGCATGGCTTAAGTTCAGTAAGCGGTCTACTTGCGGCAAATGCCAATTAAGCCGCCTTGCCAATTCTGCCTTGCGTACACCTTGGTTAAGCATCTCGCTGTACAGCGATAGCTTGATGCTTTCTAAGGTGGACGGACGCACTACAGGCAATCCTTGTGGTAAAGAAGGTACGGGCAATGGGCGACGGTCGTCTACGTAAAAGGACAAGGCTGTTTCCAGGGCATCTGCTGCTCGCAACAAGGCTTCATCCTCGTCATCAGCTTGGGTGATGGCTTCCGGTATGTCAGGAAAAATCACTACATAACCACCGTCTGGATCGGGTGTTAACACTACAGGGTAATCGTACATAATATCCTCACTTTAAACCAAGTTGCTTTTTTATTGCTTCCACTGTTCCGGTTTTCAGCTCAGTGTTGTGCATCGGCAAAACAGACTGTTTATGATTCAGGTAAACTTTCAGATGCGAGCCTTTTCCGGGTTGGAAAGTTGCACCCTGTTTAGCTAGCCATCTTTTAAATTCAATCGATTTCATGGTTTAAATTATAACAGTTATGTTGTGTTTATCAAGATAAATACAACACTATTGTTGCGTTTTGCGAGGGGAATCACACTTCCGATACCTAACCAGCAACCCCACCCAAACACAATTGGCCAACACCAAAAATACCCCGCCCCAAAAACTCGACCATTGCCCTAAATGGGGGTAATAAAACAGGTTCCAAAAGCCCCAAGCGGTAAAAAAGACAGTGGCGATAATGCTAACACCCGCGACGCGTTTGTCGCGCAGCACTATTCGGCAGTGGTCGAGGATGAAGATGCCGCCGAGGGCTTCGAAAGCAGAATTAATCAGGTCGGCTGTCATATTAATCCCCCCAATCGCTCAATAACCTGAGTCCGCGACCAAATCCGGGTATGGTTGCCATATGGGCTGACCACATCGGGCTTGGGTAGCAAGATAATAATTTTTTCTTTGCCGATATCGTATTTATGGGCGATTTGCGGCAAGGTCATGTGGCTGTCACGGTAGCGGTCTACAAACAGGTGTTCCCTGGTCTTAAAACCGTTGGTTGGTCGGTCTTTCATGGGCATGACTTCAAACATGACAATCTTCTTCCGTCGCCGTTTGCCATTCTTCGGTACGCTTTTTGATCGCGTCCTTTAGTTCATTGACTTGGGCATCGCTGATAGGTAGGAACATTTTCAGGCATTCTGCTAGCGCCATTAGCTGGGCGTGATTTTGGATGATGCGCTGATTTTTTAAGCCGGGAATGAGGGACAGCTCTTTTTGACAAGCTGGTAACAACCGACTGTATTCTAAAAGCAGCGGGTCAATCTGGGAGCAGACCTTAAGAAAGAATCCGCTAACATCGGCAATGTCCTTATCGCGCAGCCGATCCGCCGCTCGCTTGCCTTCTAAACTGTGATGACTGCGATCAAAATGCAAATGCACGAAGCGGGCTTGCGTGGCGATTGAGGCAATTACCGGGACGTTTTGCACAGCAAGCAACGCCGCCTTAAAGACAGGTTTTCGAGTAGAATTGTTCTGGCTCTTGTTGCTGGTGACACGTCCAATTTTACCTTCAAAAAGGTCTTTATGTTCGTCCCATAAAAATTTTTTTGCGTGCTTGCCTTGGCTTTCATTTCCACCCTCAACGTCGTTAATTACAATAGGCATACAGGAGGCTTCGGCCATTTTGCGGAAGAGCCCAGCTAGACTTGAGGAGTTGGGATTAATGCTGTCACCGCTCTTGCCAAACAGCTTCCACAAGAAATGTATCATGGCGGATTTGCCAGAGCCTGGCTCGCCGATGACTTGTAAAAACGGATAACTGGAATGCTTTTCGCGGATCTGTTCGCAAACAATGCAACCTAGCCACCATGACAGCACGATCAGGCCGTTCATGCCGAAGGCATTGATATAATCGTCCAGGAAGTCAGCCGATGGGTTGTCGGTCAGCCTCTGTTTGATTTCGGAGTTGGTCTTGATGCAGGTGTCTTTTAACATAAAAAATTTCTCTCTATATTGATGGTGCCGTTTTTTTTGGCACACTGGTTAATGGGCATGACTTCAAACATGGTGTGTATCCTTATTTTTCATCCGTCGATGCCAAGCCCTAGTGTCGGGTTTTGGCAACCCGTTTTTCCTCAAATAATATATCCTTTCCATGATGGTATGAGGGGTTCTGCCAAGGGCAAAGCTGATTTCTTCCGGCCCTAGGCTATCGTAATTTTCGATAAGGTATTTTTGATCTGTTGTCGTCCAAGGCTTGTTGTGGTTGACGTGTATGTCAGGATTAAACCTAATCCGGCCATTGTTGTCGTACTCAAAGTTATTAATACCCATCCTTTATCCTCGTCCCAATTTGAAAATCCAACAGCGGACGGAACGACTTTCTATCTTTGAATTGACCGCCGCACAACGGTCAAACTTGCGTTTTCGGCTGGAAGGTAGGTACAGGCGCAGGTCGCGGCTGTGCAATTGCTCCAGCTTAAGTTCGGCGCAGCGCTGCCCGAAATGTTCCAGGTTGATGGCGATTTCTTGCTCCGGTTTACGGCTGTGGTTGACCAGATTTTCGTCGATGATGACGCTGCCGTCAGAGATTTGGCGGCTGCGTTCATTGATGTAGTCGTATTGTGCCCAGAACTGTTGCACGATGGGATGATCCTCATCAAGCTGGGTTTGCCATTCTTCCGCTCGCGTGGCCAATAGGTCGCTGATCTCATTGATGTCGTTGTCAGTGATCGGTACGACTAACCGCAAGCATTCTGCCAGTGCCATCATTTGCGCGTAATTTTGGCATATCCGTGCCATTTTGATGGCGGGATTGGCTTGTAGGGTTTTGACGTGGGTATTAAACACCTTAGAGTACTCTTTGAGGATCGCATCGGACTGCTGGCACACTTGCAGCAGGAAGCCGCTGACATCGGTCAGATCCAGTTCGCGCAACCTGTCCGCCGCCAGCTTACCGGCGGGCGAGTGGTGGCTGCGGTCGAAGTTAATATAAACAAAGCGTGAACGCAACGCATCGCTGGCTTGGACTGGGATGTTTTGCACGACCATCAGCCCCGCCTTAAATACGGGTTTGCGGGTACTGTTGTCTTGTGATTTCACCCCGGTGACGCGGCCAAACTCGCCCTCGAACAGGTCTTTATGCTCGTCCCACAGGAATTTCTTGACATGTCGCTGTTCGGCTTCGTTTTCATTGTCGGTCTCGTTAAAGACGACAGGCAGGTTGGACACTTCGGCCATTTTGCGGATCCGCCCCGGTATGGTCGAGCTGTTGGGGTTGAAGGCGTCGCCATGCTTGCCGAGCAGCTTCCACAGGAATGACACCATGACCGACTTGCCGGAGTCCGGCTCGCCGATGATTTGCAGGAAGGGGTAACTGTTGTGCTTGTGGCGGATCTGCTCGACTACCAAGCAGCCCAGCCACCAGCATAGGGCGATCATGCCGTTGGTGCCAAAGGCGGTGCGGTAGTCGGCCAAGAAGTCCAGCGGGCGGGTGTCAGTAAGTTTTTGTTTGATGTCGGCATCGGTCTTGATGCCGATCTTTTTGAGCCTGAAATATGAGTCGGTGTTGAGCTTGAGGATTTGGTCGCCCTCGACGGCATAACCTGGAAATACGTAGGCCTTGGTTTCCGCATCATAGCCAACATAGTCCAGGATGCGGATGATCGGCGGGTTGGCGGCCAACCAGTTGCGGTATAGGGTCTGTATGTCTTTGTTGCTACCAGTAAATTGCCCCCCGGGGTGAATGAGGGTTTTTTTATTGAAGTCAGTGGCGGCGTTGAAGACGGATCCACCAAAGGCTTGGCTAACTGGCGGGGCGCCGTTGAAAAAATTCATCCTGAAAAAATACTGGCCTTCTTCGCCATTGGCGGGGCGTTGGTAGTACAGGAATTCCATGCGGAAGGTGGCAATATCGGCAATGGTAGCGGCATGGGTGAATGCCTCCATGTTGGCCTGTTGCTCATCGGCAGACCGCTCTTCGGCCCGTGCATAGGCTTTTTTATATTCTTCCGGGTCGATCTTGAAACTGTAGGTCTGGTTGAGGAAAGTGAACACAAAATAGCGGCGGTTATCGTTTCGTTGCCACATCACCAGGGCTTTGTCGGTGGCGTTTTTGGCGGTTTCCAGCGCCCCGTAATAAAGGTAATCCTCCATCAATGCCGGGTTGATCTTGTGGCGTATGTGCAGGTCGTTCCAGTCGGCCTTATCCTGGCCTTCCGACGATAACGCACACAGGGTGTTTTGCCCGAGTTCCGCTAGTTTCAGCGCGTGTTTTTTGGTGGCTTTGCGCCCGGCAATGTCGTTGTCGAGCGCCAGTATCCAGGTTACATTTTTACCCAGGTGCGGTTTTATCGCATCATCCGGGAACGTGCCGCTGGACATGATGGCTACGGCCTTGTAGCCGTTGGCCAACAGGCTTATGGCATCAATGATGCCTTCGCACAGGTAGACTTTATCGCCTTCCTGAATTTCAAAGCCAGGTGGTTGCCACCAATGACCCTTGAAGCCTTTATTGAAGCGGGATTTGCGTACGGCCTTGTCGCCGTGTTCGTCGGTGACGGTGACATTCTCGATAAAGCGTTCCCAGTAGACGGTTTTTTCGGTGTCTAGGTAAAACCGTACCGTTGCCGTGCCTTTGTCGCCGTTGGGATGCCAGTATTTGCCTTGCTCGTACCAGCCTTTTATTTTGGCAAGGTCAAAGCCCCTGACTAGGGACAGATAGGCATCGGCGGTCTTGTTGGGATTGTCTTCGGTGGGTGCGTAGTGCTTGTTGAGGTGTTCAAACAGGTCGGGATATAGCTCTTTGGTGGTCGCCTGGTATCCGCATTTGCTGACACGGTCACATTGCACCATGCCCGGCGATGCTATCCATGTCCACAGTGTTTTTTTTTCACAGGATGGGCAGCGCCCCTCCCGTAAATGCTGTCCTACCGGCTTAAACGCGTAATCGACAGTTAACCGTCCAATGATTTGACCATTGAGTTTCTCCCTCATATAATGCCCTTGCTCTTATTCTGATTTTGTTATAAGACACGCTTTTATGGGCTTATTTAGGGCTGTCCCCCAGATAAGCCCATTTTTATGCGGCTTTTTTTTTGCATCTAACACACGTTTTTTTAAGTGTAGTCAGCTTTTTTGGGTTTGCCACTAGACAGGATTTATAGTGTCTTTGGCTAACTGGCCCTGACTGTTTGCTTTGTTCCCTGGTTATTTTGGCCTGTCCGCCACCATATACCTGTTTATTTGCGCCTCCGTGAAAACCACAGCCGCGCTGAATACCGCTTTCAGCAGGGCTATGTCCCGGTTATTTACGATCAGATCCGCCAAAGCGGGATCTGTCATCTTTATGCCTTCCCATAGCGCCCGCTTTTGGTCTTTCGGCAGGCTTGCCGGGTCAATCATGCGCTGATATTTGCCGATAACGGGGCTTGAGTAACTTTGCCAGGGCAGTGGGTCAGGTTTGGCTATGGTTTTGTCCTTGTTATGGTAAATAGTCCCAGTGCGAGCCATATTCCATTACGTTCAAGATGTCGTCGGGATCATTCATAAACATTACTTCGCCCCAATATTTCTTTTCATTCTTAGCGTGCCCATGGCTTTGCACATCAACACAGGTGACAAATGCGTAGGTTTTGCCCATGCTCACCCTGTAATCGACCCGCTTGAACTGTAGGTTATTGACAATCGGTATTTCCATCAAAACCTGCCCCCAGACACAGGCCAAACCGCCTGGATCACCGCTGTTGGCAGTGGGTGGTTTGCCCATATAAAAATCCCCAAACCCACTAACAGCCAAACTATAACTTGTAAGCTGATACTTACAATGCCCCTGGCGACCGCCTTGGCGACTATCTCAGCGGTTGAGTGCGCTTCCAGCTTTCTGGCTAGGTTTTCGACCTGCTTGCCGACGGTACCAAGCGAACGGTGGCGGCTTTTCGCGATTGCCTTGCGCGTCATGCCTTGGCAGAGCAGCGCCAGCACAGCCAATTCCTGCTTGGTCAGGTCTTGGCTAGCCAACACTTGCACGGTCAGCATGGGTTTTAGTGTAGGCGGATGGTCAGGCGTCATTTGGCACGCGCACTAAACATGGCAACCACGCTGCTCATGGCGGCAAGTCGATCACGGTCTGCCACCGCCAACCCGCCAATGCTGGCGATAAACCAGCCTTTCTTTCGGCACACGCTCATGATTGCGCCCCGCTAAATTTGATTGTTGTCATCGTTTTGGCTCTCGATTAAGGGTTAAAAATAAGCGGCTTAGTCGCCTGTTTCTTTGCTGAATATCCAGCAGCGAATAGTGCGCGACTCAAGTCGCGAGTTAACGCCTGCGGTGCGGATAAATTTAGGGTTTAAGCTGGCCTGCAAAATTTTGCGCAACTCAAACGGTTTAATTATTTTTAGGTCATGCCTTTTACAACACGCTTCAAACTCAGCGAGGTTGACGGCGATTTCAGTCTCAGGGTGGCGGCTGTGGTTGAGCTTTTCATCCTTGTTCATGTGCCAGAAATTATCCCAAAACTGACCCACCAAGGCGGGCTGCTGGTTAACCCACTGGTAATCGGCCAACACGTCAAAGCCGGTTTGGGCAATAACCCGCTTGTTGGCTTCTTGCAAGTTTTGCGGGTTTTTGGATTTCAGGAAATCGATCAGCTTGCACTCTTTGACCAGAAGTTCCCCTGGCGATAACTCGTCGGTTGCATTTTGGTTGGGTTTGGAATAATGCGCCACGAATTTGGCGATAGCCACTTTCATCAAGACGGCTCTAGGTTGGTCTGACGACATGGCTATCAGCAAAAAGCCGACCGGTGAATAGAGAAAAACTTCTCTATTTTTCCCATCAACCGTCCTCACTGTTGAGGACAGTTCAAACTCCAAAATGTATGGATTTCGCTCGACGATATTGCTGATCGCCTTGCGTGGTTCGGCATATTCTAGAAATTCACCGATAGCTTGACGAGTCAAATGCGGCACGCCGTCGATATGCAACACTTCGTTGAACTTCATTTCACCCCAGGCAAAGGGGCTGATTGCCATGTTTTGTTGGTTTTTCATTCTTTAGCGCCTCCTTATCTGGCTATCATTACGCCGAGTGACCCGATCATCACTAGGCCATAAATTACAAGGGCTATGGCTATGGCAGGGTTGCTTATCAATTCGATCATGTTCATGTTGGCTCTCACATTAAGGGTTAAGGGTAGTACCCGGTTTTCAGTCGATAAGCCCATTTCTGGGCACTTTTGTTTTCGCTATGCTGCTTAAATCACCTTTTCAGGCAGGATGGGCTTGTTGTCCACCAGCCTAATCCCGTATTTGGCTTCCAGGCCGGCGTTGAAAATCATCCGGTTGAAGCCAGCAAATTCAAGGTTTTCTTGCGCCCGCAATTCTTCGCTCAAAGCCCGTACTTCCGGGCTGTGCTGGAAGTAAAACTGCTTCATGCGGCCCCGTTTTGCCTTTGGTTTTGCACCTGTTTTTTCGTCCATATCCTGCACTCCTGTGGTAAATTGACTATAGTTAACTAAGTATTTTTTAAATTTAAATAAATTATAGCGCAAAATATTGGAGTGTCAACAAAGATAATGCCAAAAGAATCACAAAAAACACCAAAAAGCCAAGAAGTCGCTAGATTCATGGAGATAAAGAAAGAATTTAAGCTAACTTGGGATCAGTTTAGCGCAGAAATTGGCGTTCCTAAGCGTACGATCCAGAACTATGTCTGGGAAACGGGAGTGTTGGGCGGTACGGTTTTGCGCAAAACTCACGATAGGTTTGGTGTTTCCTTGGACTGGCTGCTAACCGGTAGCGGTAACATGTACGCTGCTGATACTGCCACACCCAGTGGCGATGTGCGGCTTGCGCCTAACAATACCCCTGAAGCCGCGCAAATTAGGGAGCCGGCCAACCCTTATGGCCAGGATGATGACGATCCTGCCGGCCCCCTGTTCCCCTTCGTTGAAACCACCGACCCCCATAGCCTGCAAGACCAGTTCTATTTGACCGCCGCCGCTATCGAGCAGTCGCTCATTCAGGCGGGGGATCGCCCCGGCATTGATTACTCCCGGTTGGATCTGTACCGGCTTGCCAAACCTTTTGTTTTGGAGCGCCACAAGGGTCAGGAATTGGCCATTTTGATGTACGAAAAAGGCGGCGATTAAAAAAAATTACACTTCTCCGAAGGCAGTTTTTACGCCCTTTGCCTTCGATTTGAAAATATCCTTATATTTCATTGTCTTGCGATAACCATGCAAAAACCAAAAAATAGGTAGTAGGGGCATAGCGGGAACCCGGTAATTTATGTAATTTCCAAAAAATCTCAAAATAAGATGCTGATAAATAAAGAAAAAACAATTACAAGAAATTGTAACTAAATTACAGTAGATTTTTTTTACCAATAAATACAACGGGTTGTGATGGTCTATTTTGTAACCGTTTTGTAATTCTTACTGTAACTTTTGTTACAGTTAATTACATTTTTACTGTAATTGTTTTTACTATAACTATCAGTAACATATAACGCAAAAATGGATAAATTACATAAATTACCGGGTTCCCGCTATGACCCTACTTCATAAAAAAATCCGGGCTACGGGTGGGTTTTGCCCATCAATAAACAACCCTGCAAAGCAAATAGTGCGAAATAAATCACCGCTAAGCCATCATGCCAATCCATAAGACCAAGGCCGGTTATAAACTGCAAATTAACCGTAAGGGGATACCACGGATCCGCCGCACATTCCCGACATTGAGAGCGGCTGAACAGTTTGAGCGCGACCATCTGTACAAGCACATGGGCATCGTTGATAGGGGGTCGGCTGAGGTGGCAGCATCGTCCCGGCAACCGGGGCAACAGGAGGATGATCGGTCGCTGCTTGCCCTCCTGGACATCTGGTGGCGGTACCATGGGGTCAATCTATCGGACGGGACGCGTAGGAAGGCTATATTAGAGGCCATGTTCAGCCGACTAGGGCATAAAAACGCCCGGACTTTTTCTCCCCAACAATTCTTGGATTATCGCTATGCCTGTATGTATACCGATAGCTCGCCGGTGATGGCGAAAACGTTCAATAATCGGCATGTGTATTTGGCGGCGATGTATCGAACTTTGAAAAAACTGAAGGTGATCGATTATGAGTGCCCCATCGCCGATGTGGAGTTGGTCAAGATCCACGAAAAGCAACTGACATTTCTATCTAAGGGGCAGGTCATCGATTTGTTCGACAATCTGAAGGGCTGCCGGAATAAGTCGGTGTGGTGGATCGCCCAGGTGTGCATACGTACAGGCGCACGTTGGGGGGAAGCGGAGAGCCTTAAGCGTAAGCAAATCCATAACGGCAGGGTGACGTTTGAGTTTACGAAATCGAAGAAAGTCCGCACCGTGCCGCTTGACCCTGTTTTTTATGCTGACCTTATCGACTTCGCAAGACTAAAAAACCCGGAAGAGCGGATATTTAAGGATGGCATGATGGCATTCAACCGGGTGGTGGCCAGGACTGACCTGATTTTCCCGCGCGGGCAGATGACGCACATCTTGCGGCATTCGTTCGCCAGCTATTTCATCATGAACGGCGGCAATATCCTCACGCTGCAAAATATCTTAGGCCATGCAGACATCAAGATGACGATGCGGTATGCGCATCTCAGCCCCAATTATCTTAACGATGCCGTCGCTCTAAATCCGATGGCCAAATTAGGGCTATAAATGCTTGATAAGAATAAATCTCATCAGCACTTTTTTGCAAATCCCAACTAGACCAATCTACACAAGTTATTGAAATTAAATAACATGCCAACTTTGAAAAACCCTGTTAAACCCATCACAAAAAAATTAAAAAAAATCGCAAGAGAAAACCGCGGGGGAGGAGGAGTGCGCGGCAGGCCGCCTTGGAACGTTGTGGTGGGGGTAGGCTGGCCTGGGCTGCTCGTGCGGATGGCACAGGGCGTAGTGGTGGTGTGTGGTGCAACACTAGCCAGTGGTGATGGGTGTTGGGTGGGTTAAGTACACATCAATGCTGATATGTACTGGTTGTGTCAAGCCCTTTGTGTTGAGGACGGGTGCAGGTTAGTGATGATGTGTTGCATCGCATCGGTATGGCACTTCATGTCGGCCAGCACGATGTCGTACAGCGTGGCCATGCCGTCGCCGTCCACCTCAGCCTTGGCATTGATCGCCGCGCACATGCCCTCGTTGGCCGCTGCCAACGCCTTTAGTCCACGGTCGAGCATTTCCAGGTGGTCGCCGAAGTCGCTCAGGGTTGATTCCACCTTGTGGGCATAGGCTTGGGAGATCATTGATCTTCCCCTGCCGCTTTTTTGCCGTCAACTGTAGTCACTACTGACGATAGTTGAAACTCCAAAATGTGCGGGTTTCGCTTGGTCAACATCCTCATTTGTCACCTCTCGTAAACCCGCTTTCAATAAATTGGTGCAGGTCGTCTTGCTTAAGCTCCACGCCTAGCAAATTCACGTTAGGAATGGGCTGCCCTGCCATGTTGCATAGCACCCGCAGTTGCTCAAACTGCATGGCAAACTGAAACTTATCCTTGCACTTGCCCAGTGATTTCACCAAGTCGCCTACCGCCTTGATGTAGGCGATATATTGCGTGGTCGTTTGCAGCTTGCCAAAGAACCCGCTCTTACGGATCGACGGCAGCACCTCGCCACAAACCCAGTTGACGAACTCGACAGCCTTGGGCTTATTGGAGCGGAAAACCAGGAAATAAAGCCCCGGTTCACTGATGAAAATCGTGTCCCTTTCGCCTTTTATGGTGGTATAACTCACCACCATAAACCAGTTTTCTGGCATGTTATCCAGGGTGTGCCCAGACCATGTAATATCTAAAACCGCGCAAATATCTCTAGCGCAAAACCACGGGTTGCCCTGGTCGCCGAAGTCGCTCAGGGTCGTTTCCACCTTGTGGGCGTAGGCTTGGGAGATCATGGCGTGCCCCTTGCCGCCAGGGACGCGATAAACTCCGGCGTGACTGCTTGCCCCATCAGGCTGAAATCAGGCTCTTGTATGCCCAATTCGGCGCACAAACCACTTATTTCGTCACGTGCAACCGCATGGAAGCAAGCGTCGTCGCTCCGCACGATCAACGCCACCAATTCCGTTACCCGCGCCCGCATCCCCAAAGGTGTGTTCAGGTCGTAATTGTTCTCAAACTCATCGGGATCGAAATCATCACGTTGCGCCAGGTCTTCCAATATGTCTGGGTCGGTTATGTAAGTATTGCGCTTCATTCGTCACCCCCTTTGGCTTTCTTGCCATTCGGCAGCAAAATATCGATGCCGCCCATCAGCGTCAACTGTTCCACTACTTGGCGCATCAGCTTGATATTAGGGTAGGGCTTGCCGATCAAGTCGCACAGGTACACGATTTCCTCCCAATGCTCCAGCACCGACACGGGGTCAGTCTCCTTGACGATAGACTTGACCAAGGCCGTGATCCGGTTGCGGATGGAACGGTAATCGTTCATCTTGATTTGTGGCGCTTGGGTGAAATGCGCCACAAACTTAGCGATGGCAATCTTCAATTCGATGGCTTTTGGCTGTGCCGACTCCATCGCGATCAGCAAAAATCCGGTCGGATTATAGACAAAAGTCTCATATTTTTTGCCGTCAGTTGCCATCAGTAGTGATGGCAACTGAAACTCCAAAATGTGCGGATTTCGGCTTACGATTGTATCAATTGATGTTTGCGGATCGGCATATTCCAGCCATTCGCCGATAGCTAGGCGGGTCAAATGCGGCACGCCGCCGATCATGATGGCTTCGGAAAATTCCAGTTCGCCGTAATGGAAAGTGCGGGTTGTTGCGGGTAAATTGTTCATTTTGTACTCCTGAATATGGCTAAAAACCCGTCGCCAGTAAGTCCAAACACTGGCGACGGACTGAACGGGGTTGGACTACCGGCTTCAGGAACCGGCCAGCCTTGCTGGCTGCCCCGCCCAGCCGCCATAACTGGAAGCTGCGCGTTGCGCATAAAAAAACCGCTTTATAGCGGCCAATGCGCCTGAAGTACCGGGAGTCCAAGCCCGTGTGCAAATGTGTTGCACGGTTAAATTATACACTAAAACTCACTAAACATTACAAAAATTCAAAAATATCCTAGACTAAAAGCCGACAACCCTTAAAGAGAGCCAAGATGAACCAATATGACAGAACCGTAGAAAACCGGTTGTCCGATGCCAAAGGCTGCCGATAGCTTTATGAATGCTGCGAGGTTCGCTATCTCAAGGGTGTACCCACCCTAAAATTTACAAAACCCCCAAGAATTTGCTAAGATAAGTTTAAATTATTTCCGCCAATTGTCCTCACTGTTGAGGACAACTGAAACCCCAACGAGAGCCGCCATGTCTGAAGAAACCGTCGATTTAACACTGCAACGACTGATCCGCATGGAAAAAAGGCTAGATGCCAACGATGGCACGCTGACTGAAATAAAGCACCGCTTGGCTGATCTGGAAGCGGGGCAGGCCGGAATAAAGACTGACATTGGACACACTTTGTCGATCTTGTCCAGGATGCAAGTTACGCTTGATCGTATAGATACACGGCTAGACCGCATCGAACGCCGCCTGGAACTCAACGAAACCCATTAGCACTTATCCCCAAAACCTGTGGATTCACAGCTTTTACCAAGCCCGTAAGCCTTGCCAGACAAGGCTCACAGTCAGATTGGGCAAAATCTATACAGCCCTCAATACCTGACCTTTTGCGGCTTGGCATCGACGTACCACAAATGTTCCGGCACCAATTCCAGCACTTCCTGTGGTGCCATCAGTTCCGCACCTTCCTCGTTGGTCACGCCCCATTTCGCCATCGCTTCGGTAGCGGCGGCGGCCGCATCAAACGGTTGATCGCTGACCACATAAACCATCTCGCCCACACCTTGCCCGGTCGATACCGTCACCTGGTAGCCGCCCTGGTATTCCCTCACAATCACTGTCGTTTTCATCACACCCACCCCACCGTCATAAAATTACCCTGGAACCTAAGCGATTTCACCCGCTGGCCATTGACCACAGCCCCCGGCCTAAGCGAGGGCAGCGCAGGAATCTGCCCGCTTTGAGAGTATTGGTCAGTAAACCAATCATCGGGCAGGTCGATGTCACGGTCAGGCCATGCGCTATCGTGCCAGCTGCCCACAAATACTACGCCATTGGCCTGCTGCTGCCAAAAATAATCGGCCACCTTAAAAGCGATGCCGATGTGCATTAAGGCATGGTAACCACTGCCGATATTGGCGAAATGCGGGATCTTGGCCTGGGCATACGGCGCATCCGGCAACGCAAAATTAACCCCGGACTTATCATAGACTGCCGTCAGCACATCGCGCAGCGTCGGGTGCCTAAGGTTAAGCGGCAGCGGGTTAGCCAACACGCCAACAAACTCCCGGCAAAACAGCACCGATTGCCGCCTATCCTTTGGGGTGGCAGACTCAATATAGCCCATAAACAAGCGGCTTTCATGCCCATGCTGGGTGTAGCCGATATCCAGGGCGACGGCCTGGAACGGCTTGATTTCATCCAGCAGCGTATCGACCGTAAACGAAGCCCGGCCTGCCGAATTCGCATCCAGCCACACTTCCTCGGCAACCAGTTCATAGGTCTTGTTGGCGATGGTCAGGGTTTTGGCAAGTTTCATAAAGTGTGAACCAGTCCCTTGATGTACATATTATTATATGTATAATAACAAACATGGAATTTACCTGTGACCCCATCAAAAACCAGACTAATATCGAAAGCCGTGCCCTGCCACTGCTGGCGGCGCAGGTTATGTTCAACGAAGATTTGCTGGTAATTGAAGATACCCGCAAGCCTTACCCTGAGCGGCGGTTTATCGGTTACAACACGATTGATGGGCGGCTGATGGTGATGGTTTTTTGCCGACCAGACAACAATCAAACCCGAATTATTTCGCTGAGGAAAGCCAATGATCGCGAACAAAAAAAATTTACCCAAAGCCGATAAAATAGACTGGGCCGCGGTCGATGCCGCACCGTTAGCAGACCAGCCTGATGACGATAGCCCAGAACTGACAGACGAACAATTCCAGCAATTACAGCCCGTCAGTGAGATATTGCCAGACCTCGATTTAGGCAAACAACGCATAACGATCATGTTGGATGCGGCTATCATAACAGCCTACAAAGCCAAGGCGGGTGGCCGTGGATACCAAACCCTCATCAACGAAACCCTGCGCCGTGGGCTAGAAGCCGACAGCATCAAGGAAGCGCTGCGCGAGGTTTTGCGGGAAGAGCGGGCTGGGTAAGTCACCGCAGCTTCTCCTCAGCGCCCTTCAGCACCTTATCAAATACGGCCAGCGCGTTCGGGTCATTGGGGTCTGACTTGATCGGCACGATGGGCTGGGTGGCTGTCTTGGTCTGCGCCACCACCTTGGGTTTATTTTTAGCCTTCTTACTGCGCTGCTGTTTCTTTTCGGCAATGCTATGGTATTCCACTAGTTTAAAGGAGACTTTCCAAGCCTCCGTGCTGTCTTCCTCGCTAATTGAAACATCACCGTCAAAGCGCACCTGGCGGATGCCCATTGCCCCGGCGGTGTGGTTGATGATGTTGTAAACCTTGCGTTCCTCGTGCGTGTCCTTCGCTTCAGCCAGGGCAACCAGCGCAGTCAAATCGTTGCCGTCCACAAACTTGATGGTCGTACCAATATTCAGCTCTTTGGCCTTGTCGCCCGTTTCAGCCCGTGCCGTGCTGCTGCCAGTGCCGCTGATGTCTTGCCCCGCCAGTTGCAGGCTGCCGGAAACCTTCTGGTTGTAGCCGGGTATTTTGGTCTTGTCGAGATAAATCATAATGGCGTCGTAATAATCGTCTGCAACACTGCCAAGTCGGCAATCGAACCCATAAACAACATGATCGAAGTCAACGTATACTCATGGCCAGGATGGCCATTGAGCAAAGCACTGGCGATATCGCCCTCAGCATAAAACCGGTAACAGCCGAGCGGCGTACCCGTCAGCCCAGCACCCGCCGCCGCTTGCGCCCCTGCCACCATCGACGCATGTGCCGCCTTGTCCGACACCAAGGCCGCCAATGCCGATGTCGGGTCACTGCCCAAAAAGGCCGTAGCGGCATCTGATGCCGCCGCCAACAGATCCGCCCGCCGCAATGCCTTGACTGAAGGCAACGATGACATATTGACGGTTGACTCAGCCGTGCCATACGGCACCAGGTCAAACTTAGTCATATCCAAATCTACCAGTGCCGTTGCCCGCCGTGCCAAGCGTTGCAAATTAGGTAACGGGAAAGCGCCGGCGACAGCGGCCAAATTGTTGGCCATATCGGAAAGGCTGGCCGCCGTCACCGCAATACCCAACGCCGCTTGCGCCGCCCCTTGCCCGATCTCATCCACCACCGCGCTGACCGCATTCGGGAAGCTCAAATAAGTATGGGGATCGACCAAATCAACTTTTTTGCCGTGGCTCCAAGGATCCACCGACACCATCCGCACGGCGGCATTGGCACTGGCGGCACTGCCAAGAGGCGGGGCGGCAAGGCGAAGCGGCGTCCACATCAGTCAAGCCAGATTGCGGCATCAAGATGCTCATGCGACGCTGATTTGAGCGCCTTGGCCAGCACGACATTGCCGCCGACCATTTCATTCCTGAACGACTCGGTAGCTGCTTGCACACCGGCTATCTTTTGCGTCGTCTCCACCTGCAACAGGGGGATATATTTAATGGCACACGCCGTTTCATCGACCGCTTCCCCTGTTTGTGGGTTAGTCCCTTGCAGCGTCACCAACCAATGGCATTGCTCGATGATAGTACCATCGGTGTCGGTCGTGCGGCATTTATGGCCGAGCGGGCAGGTAAATTTCATCAGGCTTTCGCGCATAAAATTAAATCGAGGTAGCGGGGAGTCCAGTTAGCGCCGCCATTCGCCGCCACACTGCCGGTCGCTGAAAACGAGTGGCTATGCGACGTACCGGCAGTTGCCGTTACCGTGCCTATAGGGGTATGGTTGTGGGTGTGGCTAGCATTTGCCGCAGAGGTCGTGGTAGCGGGGATATTGACCGTATGGTTATGGGCATCAACCGATGTTGTCAGGGTCTCGTAATATTTATAAGCGGTGCTACCGTTATCATCGGAGCCAAGCGCCCCCGCAGTAGCCCTCTTGGGCACGGCACTCGCATAACTATAAGACGGGCCCGAGTAATAAGCATCCGTATAGGTATGGCTGTGAGAATCGCTGGTGGTCGCCACTACCGCCGGATCAACCGTATGGGTATGGTTGGCGCTTTGTGCGCCACTTGCGGAGGTTGTGCCGGCAAAGCCATGCGTATGCGCCCCTTCCAAGCCCGTGTTTCCCGATGCTGAAAACGTGTGCGTATGCGAAGGCACCACATTCATCACGGTCGGGTCATTAGTACCGCCCACCGCACCGCCAGTTGCGGTATTGACAACCCGCAACATCCGGTTATGCAGGGTGGCATCGGTCACTTGAACCCACCCCGTCGGCGCTGCCGCTTGGGCAAACAGCAATCTTGTTCCGGCAGCAAATGACGCGTACACAGGGTGGGGGTTTTGCTCAGCCTTATGCACCGCAATCGCTTTTGAGATCGCCATCCACAGTAACTGAGGCGACCAACGCTTGACCGTCGTGCTTGTGCCAGCCTCTGCTTCGGCTTGCGTTGCCGTCACACCAGGCCGGAGGTCAGTAATTGCCCCGCTCGCGGCAATATCGGCAATCTTGAACAGATAATGCTTAAAGCCCAGGCCATCGGTGTTATTGGCCAGCGCCGTCGATGATGCAGTAAACGTAATCACCGGTGCCACGCCATTGATATTGCCTTGCAGGCTCACATCCATCCAGATACCCTTGGGCAATGTGCCGACATTCAGCGCGGTCAATGCCGTCTTCTCGCAGCGGATTCCACTGACATAAGCCACACCAGCGGCAATATTGTAGGTTGTCGCAGAAGCCAGGGAGACGTTAAAGCCCGTGCCATAAAAAGCCGCTGTCCCGTAATCATCCAGGTTGCTCAACCGCTCCCGGTCGTCTATCTGGAGCAGGCGGGTGGTAAAGTCAATCTGCCAGGTGGCCGCAGGCACGGCGATAGCCGTCGTTGCGGCCGCCCCAGAAAACGCCATTAAAAAGTTACGCGTCAAATTATTGCCGGGCACTGTCCCCGCTGTCTTGCGCTTTTGCGTCAGTGGGATATGCTCGCAGGCAACCAACGTGCCTTCAGCGGATTTCAGTCCGACCCAATTGAAATCATAATCCCCGACCGTAGAATCCAGCGACAATGAAAACACCACCTGGTTAGCGTTCACATAGCCTTGGTGCGTCACTGCCTTAGTATCAACAATCTGGCCTGCTGGCGGCAATGCCTCAATACGGTTGGCGGGTTCAATACCCAGCCCTGGTATGTTGGCAAACACAAAATTTTGCACCACCAGTGCCTGACCAGCGCCCTGCTTTACCGCGATTAACTGCTCACCCGCAATAGTAATAAATGCCATTATTTAACCCCTTGTCGGAGTGCAAACCTAGGTTTGCGACTCCATTCAAATACCCGCAACACTATACCCCCACGTATGCCCAACGCCCCAAACCGGCATCGTCAACGGCAAAGCCGCCAAGGTCTCAAACTCATACCGCCGACAAGTGCGGCCATATTTAAGGACAATATTCATCAACAACTCAGGGTTTCCGGCAATCTGGCTGTCGGTCAAGCGCAAGCGGATAACGTCCCAATTAATCGTATCCAAGCGCTCGACAACCTCAACATAGCCAATGCCAAGCCGGGCAAAAATACGAATAAAACCGGCTTTGCTGCCCGCATCTTGGGCATTCACCAGGGCATACTTCACCCGGCGGCGATACATGTCATCAGGCTCATCGGTAAAACGTTGCACATCACGCTGGAAGGCCAGCATATCCAGGATACCCGGTGTACAGGTCAGCGCATCCGTCTGCCCTAGCGGCCACAGCAACCACCCCTCAACCGTCTCCCACCAGGCTTGCGCAGCCGCCGTCAGCTTAGCCAACTCAACGCCGTCCAACCAGAAGGGGAGTTTTAATTCAATCATCAGCTATCTCATTGGTAGTAAATAAATATTCTGAATCTGGAAAATTTTCTTTCAGGCTCTTTACAAATGCGACGGCTACTTTCTCGGAAACCGTCGGTTCGGTAAGCGTTGATTGAAAGTGAACGGTAATGATGAGTTTACGTACATTAGCCACATCATCTGAAATCTTAATTATGGTGTCGGTCATACTATTCCGTATCCACCACGGTCACTGTCAAGCTCGTCAATCTCGGAATCCACTTAGCCGTCACAATATCCGGCAAACTGAACACCACCGAATGGATCGGCGGCAGGGCGACATGCAACTCCTCGCCCAGCCGTGAAAAGCTGAAGCGGTTATAGGGTAATGTCAAGGTCGGCTGGTACAGCGTGTTTTCCCGAAAGGCGGCATTGATGAACAGCACGGCCTGGTCGTGGATCTCGGTCTTTTGCGCCGCTGTCAGGAATTTCTCCACATAGACGGTGGCGGTCAAGGTCTTGGCCTGCTCGGGCATTTTGTAAACGATCAGGTCATCACCATGGCCGTGGTTGCCCTGGTCGGTGATGTACTGGTTGATGTTGATCAGGTACTGGCTGACCGGGGCGGCAAAGTCGAACAGCACAAAGGCATTGGCCGTGCCAGGGCCACGCGGGGCATTATGCTCAAACCAGATAGCATCGATATGCACGCCAGGAAAGGTAGAGATCATCGCCTTGTAGACGCTGTCGGTGTGGTAGTCGGATGCCGTGCCGAACTGGTTGCGTACTCGTCCCCGCAAGTCGTCATCGGTTTCCAAGTCGGTGCCTGGCGAGGTCAGCCAATCAACCGGGTTGGCGACTGCCGTCACCCCGGCAATGGGTGCAGCCATTATCGCATAATAAGCCGCCCCAAAATTATAGGCCGCCCCAAAATTTACCGCTTCGACTGCCACATCCAGGGTTGACAAGCCCACCGCAAAACTTTTGTCCTCGGTGGTTGCCACTGTGTAGATGATGCCATTAATCGTAGCAGTCTGGATAACCGTACCCAAAGGGATGTTAATCCCAGCCCCTAAATTGACCCGCGTAAAACGGATAAAACCGACCGCTTTCGTCGGCTGCTTGCGGGTCAGGTTGACCGCATCGGCCAACAAGTCCAGCCACTCGCCGGCGGCGTATTTGACATAGGAATTGGGGATCAAGGTCACGGCGACAAAGTTGACCAGCCATAACACCGGGGTAGTCACCAATGCTGTCACTACCCGCCAAAATGGCGACATCTTGTCGTTATTGGAAATCAGGCTGCCGGTCGCAGTGACGGTATCCTTCCAGACCACCTCAAGTTCGGCTTGGGTCGTCGGAATGCCTGCGGCTTTTAATAGTTGGGTAAAGTCCATCATGACAGGGTAACGATAGCTGATGGCATTTTCCAATTTGTACCGTCGCTCCAGGCTATCGTTTGGCCGATAGAGGCATCAGTGACAAATATAGCCGCCCCTTCCCCCAATGTGGCGGCGCTTGGGACTGTCGCCACCGTGTAGCTTTTAAGTTTCACGGCACCTTGCAGCGCAACAGTTCCGGCACTGTCGATAGCCAGCCTTAAGTTGCCTTGGCCATCGGCAATAATGATATTGTTGCTGGTGGCAATGGCAGTCGTGTAAGACCCCAACACGACGTTATAATTTGTCCCGGCAATGCCTGTACCCGCATTAAAACCAAGGCCAATATTGTTGCTGCCAGTCGTTACCCCAGACAAAGCACCGTTGCCAAACGCAGTGTTGAAGCTACCTGTGGTATTGGCCAATAACGCGTTAAAGCCATTGGCTGAGTTAGAGCTGCCGGTGGTATTGGCGATCAGTGACGAGTTGCCAAACGCCGTGTTTTGATTGCCGCTTAAGCTCACTTTTAGGGTATCTTTACCAACGGCGGTGTTTTGGAAGCCAACCGTGTTAAGAGATAGGGAGTAAGCGCCAATGGCGGTGTTAGAGTTGCCGGTAGTATTGGCAGCGAGGGTGTTATAGCCAAAGGCCGATGAGTTGGCACCGGTCGTATTGACCAGCAAACTGCCCAGCCCAAATGAGGTGGCGGTGCTGTTAGTCCCAGCACCCAATCCGGCATTAATGCCATTGATGACCATCTCGCCGCTTTTCTTAATCGACACCTTGCTGATGCCGCCCACTTGCCAATCTTGCAGCAAGCTGCCCGGAAGCGAAGCCGTGTCGGTTATATTCATAGCCAGTGCGGTAAATGCCGTGGCGGCATTGTTCCAGGTTGTCGCCACAGTGCCGCCAGTCAATGGGATACAGGCTGCTTGTGCCGCCGTAGTCGCCGTTGATGCAATAGCGTCAATATCTGATTGCCTTAACACCGGTGTGGCTTGTAGCCATACGCTCGGCGTTTTTATGACAGTCGTCGTGCAAGCCGCGTTTTGGGCATAGCTTAAGTTTGGCGCATGGCTACAGGTCGCCAAGGCTTCAAGCGAGGCAGTTGGGATCCGGTCAGACTTGTACATGGCGGCAATATCGGCTGCGCTTAAGGGGCTGCGCCATATCGCCATATCGGCAAACGTATGTGATACGGCATTTGACGACACGCCATCCACCCTGCCGCCAAAGGTAAAATCGGTTAGCGCGGTTTTGGCATAGTTAGGCGTTGCCGAACCAATCAAGCTGCCATCGACATACAGTTTAATCAGGTTGGTGAAATGATGATAGGTGACCACCAAGTCATGCACCTTCATGTCGGACGGGTTGACTGTCGAGGTAACCAAGTCAGCATTTGTGGTGCTGTCAGTGAGCGTAAACGCTGCTGTCACAGGGTTACGCAAACGCCAATTGACCACAGCACCCACACCCGCTGACAAAAAAACCTTGCTTTGCCCGTAGACATCAGCCCTGACTTTCGTGCGGATAGTCCAGCTTTTTACCGGCCTATCAAGTGTCACCGTCATCGGGTAAGCAGTGCTTGATGCCGCTGCCAACTGCCACCAACCCCTAGGCTGGTCTAACGGAAACAAAGTGTTATGCCCTAGCTGGTCAAACCCTGTTTCATTGATTACATCATAAAAGTAAGAATGGCCTAAGTCGGTCGGGTGGGTATAGTCGCCAGTCAACGCAGCCGACAACCATGTTCCCGACCCATTGTCGGAGGGGGTCATAAAGTCCCAGACGACAGGGGCTATCCTTTCCAAGACCGGGTACAGCACTTTTGCGTAGTCGTATGTGATCGGCAAACCACCCGATGCCGTTTGGGTTTTCCAACTGGCATATTGGCCGATGATAATCGGGATTGCCCCAATCGACTCCACCATCCTGCACAACGTGTAAGTGTTGGCGAGGAATGTTTGAATGGCTGCATCCGGCGTGGTCAAAATGCCGGGTTCATTCCATATCGAGGTCGCCAATACCACAAACTTTGGCTTCAGCGGCGCAACGTCATAATAAAAACGCTGGATGCTCGATGCGGTGAAAGTGCTGCCAATTGATTGGGCATAAAGCGTATAGCCCTTCGGCACCAAATCGGCTTTTAATAACCCCGCCCACGATGTCGCCGATAACGGCGCACCCGCACTGAAGCCGGTGATCAAGCCGCCAGCGGAATCATACAAAGGCGGCAATGCCGCTATTTGCGCTGGCGACATTGCCGTGCCGTCCGGGTTGCGGCTCATGTTAGGTGTGCCTGTAAAGCCCGTTGACCCTACGCCCGCTGCGGTCGATGAGCCAAAAATAACAATGGTTTTATTGTCGGCAGTAATGGCGGGCGCAGCACCCCCACCAGAGCCGCTTATATTGCTTAAATCAATAACCCCGGTAGGTGTCCTAAATTTTGGAATGCCGCCCTCAGAATATTGTACATAGCCGCCCGTCGGGTTTGTTGTCGGTGCTGAGGCTGCATCCTTTACACCCACCACACCCACACCATTGCCAAACTGCGAAGTCGTCCCAATACCAAGATTTGCACCCGGCAACAGCGATATATTGGCGTCGTTCCTGACCGTTAAATTTCCGTATTTTGTTCCGGTGTAATAAGCCGTCGTCGTGCTATCAACAATCGCCTCTACGTCGATGTAGCCGCTTAAATTTGCGCCATAGTTGACGGCGGCACTAAAAGTTAAAATCCCATTAGCATTGGAAAAAACAGGCGCATTGGACAGCTTAAGTTTGAATGTGCAATCTTCCGCATTGGATACGTTTAGGCCAACGCCGCCCGTCTGCACGCCATGATAGTCAATATTGATATTTGAGCACTTTGTACCGGTGTAAAAGCCAATCAATAAGCCATTGGCTAAAGCCGTCCCCCCAGAGCCATCATAATTGTTGAATGACATCACATTCATGTGGATATGGTGGCTATTGTCTATTTGCACGCCATTGACTACGTTGGTATCCAATGCCAACTTGCTGATATTGATGTTTTGGCAGCCATTGGCAACCACAGGGGTTTGCGCCCCCATCACATAAACGGTATCGAAATGGACATCACTCGCCACGTTCAGGTTTACCGCTACGTTTGCGCCCTTTATCCAGACATTGCCAATGCGGTAATCAAAGCCTTGGATCTTTAACGCCTGTTGCCCGACATCGGTGCCAGGTGTCCAGATTTGGATGTCTTCAAATTTGGAGTGCGCATCACCTGTTGTCGTGCCACATACAATGCCTGAGCCATGTGCCGCATCCAGTAACAGCTTGCCAATATGTGCACCATCCAGCAGTTCGATGCAAAAAGCGGTATCGGCATTGCCGTTGCCGATATTGTTGTAAATCATCGCATCGCCGTCCAGTCTGACATTTCTGCCAACGGTGATGGGCGTATTGATCAAATATTTACTGCCCAGTGCAGAGGGTAGCAACGCTACAGTAACAATGCCGTCGCCGATAGGGTAATTGACATTGATATTGAGCGTTTCTACCTGCGTCGCCGCAAAATCAAGGGCGGCTTGGAGATAAGGTGAGTTGTCAGTCCCCCATGTCGCCATGACATCACCCGACAACATATCAACGGGTGATGCCGCACTGACCGTCACTTGGCTGGGACTGATATAAGCAGTAATGACACCCCTTACACCATAGACCCAGTTGGTCACATCGTAAATCTTGATAGGCTTGCCGACATCAGACGCTTGAAACGATGCAGAGTCCGAAGACAATGCCATTGAGTTGTTGGCTATCCGGGCATCCTTGACCGTTTTGGCATCGGGCTTAGCCCCAAATGACCGGGCATCAATAGCATTGGTCGATGGCAAGTTACCCAGCTTCAGCTTACGTGATGATCCCGCCTTGGAGTCGGTCGTATCGGACACGTCCACCATGAGCATAAAATCATCTGCGCTAGGTGCCGTCAGCTCGTTAAAGTCCGTTGTTTTTTTATTGGCCATTACAGTTGCCCTTGCAGGATATTGCCCAGTTGGTCAGTCAAAATATTCCCCGATTGATCGAGCATCAAGCCATCGCCCAGGCTTTGCGACAATCCTGTCGTCACCCGACCAATGGTGAAGCCCAATGGCCCGAACAGCTCGGTGTCGGCTTGCACCCAATACCCCTCAAAAGATGGTTCGGTGATCTTAATCGTACCCGGCACAAGCCGCTCATCCTCCTCGATCAACAGCACCAAACGCTGGATAGCATCAGCAACAATCAAACGGCTGCGTTGCCCGATAATCGTCACCATCAAGCCAGATTCACGGATCAAATGTTTGATGTCCTGGGCGATACTGGCACGATCATTAACCAGCATTGGCTCACCGCTAGAATCCAGCGTCAAGTCATTGTCAGTAATATAAATATCCACGTAACTAGCCATGACCAAACCCGAATACGATTAAAAAAACGATGAGACCGGCGACAAAGAGAGCCAGCAAAATAACCCCTGCAAAATAGAGCCAAAGCATCGCCGATTCGGAAAGCCGCATACTATCCCCCTGCCATCTGCAAATGATGGGCAATAGCCGCCGGTGATACGCTGCCGCCTTGGTTATGCACATTCACGGTCACACTCTTGTTGCTGGTATTGCTGTTGCCGATCTTACCCTGCAACTGGCCGATGATATCCCGTGGCGCACTGCCACCACCACTGCTGCTGCCAGCCCCCACGGAAACAGCGGGTACTGACATCTTCAAGGCGGATCCAATACTTTGTACTTTGGCGATCACAGCATTTACCCCTGACATTAATCCGCCGAAAGGGTCAAGGCTGGATAAGAAGCCCTTGAAGCCAGACCACCAGCCCTTTAGCCGTTCAAAAACCGCCAACGCCGCATCAACCGCAAGTATCCCGCCACCGACCAGCATTTCAAACGGCCGCAAAGCTGCCATGAACAGGTCAAAGCCATTCCACCAGGCTTTAAGGGCATCCCACTTAGCCAGCACTGTATCTACAAATCCAAAAACACCAATAGTGGTGAGAAAATTACCGGCCAAATCGAAAATAGCCTGCTTCAGTTGCTGCCAGCGGGTAACGGCAAAATACACCGCAGCACCCATCGCGGCAATGGCTAAAATCGTGAGGGTAATAGGACTTGTGATAACCGCCATGACCGCACCAAAGCCGCCCGCCATCAAGCTGAACGTACCCATCGCAATTGAGGTGATGGCGACCGCTGCCACAAATGTAAAAAGTGCTGCGGCTGCATAACCGATGACTTTAGTCAGCAACGGGTATTCAGCCGCCCATTTGCCAATGGAATTAACCAATGGCTCAAGCAGGCCGTTCATCTGCTCGATCCCGGCATTCACCATCGGCAAGAATATCGTACCCGCATTAATCAGCAGATGATCCCAAAGGTTTTGCAGGGTCTTTAAGTGATTGGCTGTCGTAGCGGAGCGTATATTAAATTCATTCTGCATACTGCCCTGGAATTTAGACTGGTCGTTCACCAATCCCAGCGCCTTTTGGTATTGGTCAAGACCGCCTACCAATATACCCAAGTTATCGGAATATTCCGCCCCGAATAATTGCCCCAAGGTGTTTAGCTGTGCCGCCTTGTCCAGCTTGCTGAGCCGTGCCAGGAAGTCGTTGATGGTCGCCTGTGCCCCGCCGCTCTTCAGGTTGGCTTCAAGCTGGTCTACCGACAGGCCAATATCGCCCAGCGCCCCGATAAAATCCTTGCTCTGGTTACGTGCCGTACCCAACCGCAACAGCAGTGCATTAATAGACGTGCCCGCCAGCTCCGGCGTTTGGCCTAATGACAGCATCGCCGCGCTTAAAGCACCCGCTTGGTTGGCGGTCAATCCCAGCAACTGGGACGTGCCGCCGATACGTGCCAGCACATCAACAATATCACGCGATTTCGCGGCCATGTTGTTGTCCAGCGTATTGATGGCATCGCCGACCCGTTCCATATCCTTTATGGGGATATGGAAAATATTGCTCAGCTTAGCAATGGCCTCGCCCGCATCTTGCGGCATCATATCGAACGCCGTGGACATCTTGGCGACTATTTGAGTGAAGCCAATCAGGTCTTTTTCCGCAATGCCGAGCTGGCCGCCTGCGGTCGCAATCTGCGCCAGCCCTTCAGCAGTGATAGGTATGGTATGGCTGAGTTTCAGCAACTCGTCACCAAACTGTTTCAGCCCGTCTGGCGTGGGGAAGTTAGTCACTTTCCGCACGTCCGCCATCGCGCTTTCAAAAGCGATAGACTTGCCGGTGAGCTTGTCGATAGCATAGCCGACAGCATACAAGCCAGCCGTGCCAATTCCGACTTTCATGCCGCCGCTCGACATCTTTTTTTGCACGGTATCGAGAGATTTGGTTATTTTGCCCATAGGGGCAGACATCCGGTCGGTCAGGCTGATGATGAAATTGAGATTTTGCAGTGCGGTTGCCATATCAAATAACCGTTCGTGGTGAGCTTGTCGAACCATGAACAACCACAAGCCCTTCAACAGGCTCAGGACTTAGGGCATAAAGGTGAACGGTAATAAACCTCAACCCTCCCCAAATGCTTTCGATATTCCAACGGCCACCGCATTCGCCATAGCGTCCCAATACGACTTTTCCAGCCATAAGGCATCGCCCATGCTGTTTGTCGAAATTGGTTCGTTGGGTAGCCATTTCTTGCTTAATAGGGTCAGTTGCTGGTAGCCGTTGCTTTCGATGCCTTCGGCCCGCTTTTCGGCTTTTTTACCGCAATCGTCAAATCGCCCCCAAGCTCTTGCACGATCACGGCGGCAATCTGCAATACGATAATACCCTTAGGCTTAAGATTGTCGGTCAACGCCACTTTATTCAACGTGTCACGGCTGCTGTCGTCCACTGTACGGCTCAAAAAGTTCCAAGCCGGGCTGACCTTATCGCTTGGCGTTTGTTCGTTCAGGTACTGGTTAAAGTCTTCGTCGTCGGCATTGAACGTTAGTTCGTCATCGCCTATGGTCACAATAATTGGATCCGTCATTTTATCCTCGATAGTTAATTCATCTATTCCCTCTCCATCTGTACCCGCAGGGCATAAAGGAGAGGGTTAGGGTGAGGGCAGTCAAATCTTAGCTAGCTGGAAGTGCATTCCATCTTTCTTACGCCATTCGCCGCCCCAGTCAAACCCGCCATCGGTAAAGCACCTAACAAATTCCTTTGAACAGCTTGGGCTGCAACCAAAGCGGTTCCAGGCGGCATTCACATCAATGGCGATGCCCCAAGAATGCAGGGAAGGCGACGTTGCCCCGCGTTTCTTGCGGATATTGAAACAACCGTCCCATGTTTTCAGTTGCCCAATCAAGCCCCGCTGCACTAGGTTGGTCAATGCCATTTCCAAGGGCAGAACCAAATCCCTGTTGCAATAAATCTTTTTGGGGATATGGCCAATTTCCAAGTGCGAAGGCACATCCCATAAGACCATTGCTATTTCCCGCTCAGGCACACCGTATTTAGCAAAGCACTCTCTAGTGGTTATCATTTCTCGCCTTCCTTAAATCGTCTCGCCAAACCCATCTCATCAATAGCCTTGTCGCGGTTTTTGTAAAGCCACAAAGCGATAGCCCTAAACAAAAAATAACTGATACTGCCAAGGGTAAAAAAAATCAACTCCGGGTACTCATGTAGCAGCAAATACGGGAACTGCTTGCTTAGAATAGCCAATGCCCAAGGCCCCATGAACACCGGCAAAAATGCCCCGGCAAACACCCGCTGCAAAAGTTGGTTAAAGTCCAAGCGGTTATTTGCATTGCGCGGCGGCAAGGCCATGACTAAAACAATGGCACCGGCCATGCCGCAACTGGCACGGATACTGACCGTATTCGCATACAACAAAAGCGATGGCCAAAAATCATCCAACATCCGCCTCATCCAGCAGCGTATAACTGAAAGTCCGCTCATGCTTGCTTGCCGCCTCAAACAACTGGCTCAGCACAACATGGAAATCGGTAATGTGCGCCATCACCTGGGTCACGCCAGACCAATGGTGCTTTTCCAACGTATACGGATCCGGCTCGCCGTGGCATAAATTAATGCCCAATGGTTGGGTACCAACCAGGGTGGCGTAACGGCCTCGATACACCCCTAATTGCCAGCAGTTTTTATAATGCCCAGCAGGTAGCTGTAAGCCGGTGCGTTGACTGACAAACAAGGCTTCGCAATCAGTCGTAGCCGGGTAAATAGCCAACTCCTGTTTACCCTTTTTTTCGAACAACACACATAGCCAATCGTTGAACAGCTCGCCGTCAATCGCGGTAGCACGAATGCCAATCAGGTTAATGGCAAGCTCACCCGTCGCCACAGGGTGACCCTTCTTTTTCATGGCCTCAAGCAATTTTTTTGCAGTGATGTTCATCAAGCCAATGTGCCAGCCGATTCTTCGGGTTTTGCGGCTATCGTTGCCGTGTCTTCCGGCACTTCTACCGTCGGTATCTCAACCACCTGTACAGGACGGCCCAATAATTGGCTAACCCTCATATCTTCATTGCGCTTACCCAGCCAGTTTTGTACCTCAATTGCCTGTTTGCGTAAAGCCTGTATTTCATCATTTAGGCGGTAGCTTTCTTGCTCCAGCTCCAGCACTGTCATTTCGCTTAATGGGTTGCTCATAAACACCTCAATTACAATTTAAATATCTTGTTAGCCCCGGTATCCCAGTTGACATTAATATCGCCGCCGTTGGGTATCACAGGCAAGCCCGTTGCCGTGTCAATATAAGCAATCAACCTACTGGTCGCCTCTGTGCCGGTATCCTGAAACAACACCACCGCTTCGACAGTGACACCAGTGACCGCCGCAAATACCACATTACCAGCCCCTGCCACCCCCAGTGTTTTGGTCTTGCTGCTTAAAGCGGCTGAGGAGGCAATACGTGCACCTGCTGGCACATCGGATAAAAACTGGTCGGTGTCGATTGCAACGGTGTACTGGCCGCTATCAACCAACATGGCTTTTACCGTATTGGCGTCCCAGTCAATATCGCCGCCTAAAAAACCCTCGCGCCCTAAACCGTACAATGCGTTTGCCATTTATTTTCTCCTGATTTCCGCCTTAATAACCGCCTCCCAGGTGGCGGTTAAACCGTCGCCTTGGGCTGCAATCTGTAATCTGTAATGTTGGTCGTGCTTTAGGGTCAGCGTGTCTTGTAGGATGCCCCTATAGCAACCGTCGCTGGCGGCAACATAAGGCAATACCAAAGGCCAGGGTTGCCCAGGCAGGTCGATACCTGCCATATCCTTTAGCACCGCCGCCACCATAGCATCATTAACATACGCATCGGTGATGGCATTGCGTAAGCCATTCAGCTCCAGCGAGTTGTCATTGCCTATCAACAGCACGTTCTGGTTGTCAATAGTAGCCATTACCAATCCGTTCGTGGTGTACCCTCTGGGGCATAAAAGCTTGTCTAACCACAGTTAACCTCTACCCTACCACTCATAACGTGCGAAGCAACGAGATGATCAAGCTCTAAAGTGGGTGATACAGCCAATTCGATATCCAGCATAGCGCGTGTCTTGATATTCGCATCCAGCCAGCCCATGATCATCCTGCCACCCACAATTGTAACTGTGCTCACTTGCCCCGGTGATGCCAGTCCGTTAGGCTGGATGATGGCTGCACCCCGCAATACCGCTATGCCATCGCCAGACAACTCACCGGTGGCAATACCGTCCGGCAACACATAAACTGCACCGGGCACAATATCCAAAAAGCCAAATGCTGCCTGGCCATTAATACCGGTCACCGCCACGCTGACTGCGCTGGCCGTTACGGTCATTTGGCTAACATCTTCATCGCTGGCAATGTTATTGGGTAGCAGGTTACTTATTGCCAACAGCCAAGGCGAAGGCACTGCTTGACTGGAAGCAATGCCCGACAGGTTCAGGGTGACTGTCCCGGTTGCAAGGATGACAGCGCCTACCTGTTCGCCACTGGTAATGGACTGCGAACTTATTCCCACAGCGCCTGATGTAAGGATTGCAATCCCGGTGGTTTCTGGCGTGCTAATACCTAGGGGATTGAGCAACATTGCCCCGGCTTGTAAAGTAGATGTGCCGAATGCTTCATCGGTGATAATGCCAGACAGATCTATTGCAACTCTGCTGGGTACGGCAGTGGCTATGCCAAATGATTCAATGGAGGCAAGCCCTGATAGCTCAATAGTGGCAGGCCCCGTTTGCAGGCTGGAACTGCCCATGGTTTCGCTACTGGCAACACCTGCTAGGGTTAATGACGTGGGTGGCGGCACGATAGCCGTACTGCCAAACGTTGCATCACTGGCAATGCTGTTTGCGGAAAAGGTATAAGCCCCTGCGGAAATCTGTGGGTCACCGTGGGCTTCGGCGGTAGTGATAGCGGTTGTCGTAATGGCATAAACACCAGGTGTAACTTGGTGGCTGCCAACACCCTCATGGCTGTCGATTCCAGCACTGTTGACAGCTACAGGGCCCGACACAAATACACCTGAGCCAAACACCTCGGTGCTAGGGATACTGGCAGCCACCACAGTGACTGCTAATGGCTGGATAACAGCAGCACCCATGGTCTCAGCACCATCAATGCCTGATGTTGATAAATTGATTGCCCCTGCGATGACCGCTTGCCCACCCACAGCCTCAAGCGAGGCAATGCCATTTGCAGAAACCGCATAACTGTCAGGTACAACCTGAAGGCTACCAAAGGCTTCCTCGCTGGCACTGCCTATTGCTGTAACAGTCGCTTTAGCCTGGACTGTAGCCGCACCCAAAACAACACTATCACCAACACCAGAAGGCGACACCAAAGCCAAGCCCGGGATGATTTGTGCTGCACCGAATACCTCATTTGCTGTAATGCCGGTTGAATTGACGGCAGCAGCAGCCGGTACAATCGCCGCTGAGCCAAATGCCTCAAGCGTGGTAATGCCAGCAGGTGAAATAGCCGCAGGGTTTGGCACAACTGCGCCAAGCCCAAATTGTCCATTGCTGGCAACACCTAGCGGCGTTACGTTAACCGCACCTGCAATGACAGAATCAGAGCCTAATACTTGTTGGCTGACAATACTGGCAACAGCAATCGTTTGCAGTGTGCCGCCGGTGACTGTTGCCGAATCTTGCCAAAAGTGCGACCAAACTTGCCCGCGCTGGGAGAAATTCAACCATCTGGCATTGAGCCTTGCCATCAGCTAACCCCTGTCCAAATCGAAGCTGTGCCGCCCGTGATGGCGGCGGCTGGGTTAGGTAAGGCTGTGGTCAAGGCCGTGGTGGATGCCCCGTGCAAGGCGGGTGCTTGCCCTGCCAATTGCCCGCCGGTTTTGGCCGTGCCGCCCTTGAGTGTCGCTACGGTCGTGGCGGTCATAAAATAGCCTACGTAATACAAATCGCTAGCCGGTACGGTATATTGCGCGGTCAACGCAAACTGTTTGATGGTGTTTGCCGCCCAGGCGGCAGTGAGCAAGTTGGCACTATTCGCCAATAGAGAGCGGCTTTTATCGTACAAGCCCGCCATGTAATTGGTCGGTGTAGCCGCCGCCGTGGTTGCCGAGTGCAACCAGATATTGCTGATGACCATGCCCGCACGCAAATAAATGCCCTGCATAAACAACGTACCTGAAGCGGCAACGGTCGTGTTGACTTCAGGGCATAGCATCCGTTCTATGGACTCAGCCTTGTAACCGGCGGGTGCCAGGTTCTTTTCTTCGAGGATATTGGTGTAGCCAGTCGTCAATTGCTGGCCTGATGCATTCATCACTTGCCAGCCACGGCCATCCTCATAGATCGCCATGCCACCGGCGGGGATCATCGTCAAGGGCGTAATCGCATTAGCCGCTGCACTCCCGCCCCGGAATAATTGGAACGCCCTGTTGCTGGCGGTATTGGTATTGACCGCAACAATGCTGCGGACAAATGTGGTCGTTGCACCCGGCACGGTATACACCGTAGCAGTAGCAGTAGCCAGTTGGCCTTGGTACAGCACCTTGTAAGTCTCTGTCGTACCGGCCAACTCCATACCGAACAGCGTCAGCGTTACGGCATTGGCAACATCAGCATCAGCAGCAATGAAATCAGCAGCGGCAAGGGTATGCATGGCTTACAGATCCCTGACATCCTTGGCGGACAAATACGGCACGCCATTGATGCGTACGAAGTCTGGGCTAGTGACGGTAAAGGTCAGCTTGTGTTTGAGCTTTTCACCGCCTTTAGGATCGTTGCTTAACAAATCCGAAACATTTATCAAACAACCGAACAAGGCGACTTGATGCCGCCCAGAAATATTCTTGCCATTGTAGATAATGTCAAACGGCTGGACATCCCTAAAGCTACCGCGACTACGTGCCACTTCGACAAAGTTGTTGAAGTTCTTGGTGTCAATCTCAATATCGCCGCTACAACTGACATCGCCGTCTACGTAACCATTGGGTACGCCCCGGGTCATCACCGCTTGCCTGTTGTCACTGATAGTGGCGGACATGCTTTCGACGTGGATTAACAGGTTCCCGACCATGATGTCGAAATCCTGTGCTGATAAATGTTTATGGCTCATAGTATCTCCAATTTAATACCGTTCGTCCTGAGCTTGTCGAAGGACGGGCTACGTGTTTCATGGTTCGACAAGCTCACCACGAACGATAAATGATTGCTTAAAACCATCAACTAACCGGTGCAGACAAATCCAGCACAATATTCGCCGTAATGTCCTTGGGTATCTCAAACATCCGTGCGATCAAATACACCTCCACCCGCGTATGCGTCACCCAATGAATCTGCACGTCGCCATCCATCGGTTGTTTAAGCTCAGCAGGGAAGGGTATCCCCATAAAGGCAAAACTGCGGCTCATCTCAAATAAAGGGCGCATCAACTGGGCAACCGCCCAGGCTTCGCCAATAGGACTGGAATTAAAGCGCCTGTTGCCAAGCAAGGAAATCAATACCAGGCGCACGGCACGGGCAGCTTTATCGACCACCCTCAGGTTTTCGATCACTTGGTAATCGCCTGCCGGTGCATCCAGCGTTTGCCCATCCGTCCAGTACAAGCCCGGGTAATCGGCATAAACTTGTGGCACACTAAAGCGTTGGTCATTAAGCGCCTTGGCATGGGCATTGTTGTATTTCACACCGTCCTTATCCGCTGGCAGGTTGGTCTTGTCACGCCCAACCAATGCGCCGGTCTCAACCCGCATCGGGGTGTCAGCCACGCTGGTTTGGTCGTTGCACAAACGCCCTGCCAAAATACCCGCAGCATCCGGGAATATTTGTGGCACGACGACTACGCGGTCATTCTTAAGGCCGGTCGTCAAGGCAGTCAAAGCGATAATGTAATCCGCCCAGGACTGGCCTGTCGTAGGTGTTGTATCAAGCGCAGCCGCAGCGGCTATAAAAAATACGCGGCGGCCATAGGTGGTATTGATATTGGTCGCTTTCGCCTGCATCGCAGTCAAGTCGGCAGCAGCGGCAACAGGCGAGCAAATCACAATCGCCTCAACCCTGACATCCTGTTCCATGGCCTTATTGACAGCCGCATCCCACAACGCCCCATCAGCGACAGGTGCGGCCACACACGCCCAGTTTTGCCCGGCATTGGCTTTGGCGGCTTTCAGTTGCGTCTTAAGGTCGGATGCAGCAGCCCCCAGTTCGGTATCCAGGTCGGAATCCGAATTCAAAAACAGGATGCTGCCCTGGCCGGTCGGTGCGACCCCGACAAACAAAAAATATTTCTCAACGGTAGGGAAATCCCCCTGTGCCAGGTTGAGGGCGTTGACTGTAATTTTACCTAGTGCCACGGCTTATCCCCTGTAATATAGTTTCGGAAATTGTGTTGATAGAGTCAGTCACTTCTTGCACTGTTGCGCCCAAAAATGAACGTGCGGGTAGCCTGGTCAACCATGATTGTTTAGGCCTGATGCCTTCCCATTCCTTGAGTTTTTTAATCGCCCATCCCGCAGCCGCGATTGTGTAAGTCGATGTAATGTATTTAATGGATGGTGGCCTTTGCACTCGCCCACCAACTTTTACCTTAAAACCAAGTCTCCGCAAGGTTACGGCCTGTTTCTTCGTCGCGGGATTGTTGTAATGTTCTGCCCCTTTAGCCCTGGCCTTCGTCCTTAACGATTCAGAGGTCACGGTTTCTTCAAAGCCGAATTGGTGTTTTGCCGCTATCAAGCCCGCTATACCAGGAAAGCCTATTACAGCATTCACGCTGTTATTCTTAATAACCCTCATCATCTTACTTAAACCTGCCAGCATTTTACGCCGTCCGCGCTTATGGCTATGCGTGTCGGTTTCAGGGTTGTGACCCGGCTTAAATGGCGCACCGTTCAAGTCGGTTTGTGTGCGGATGCGTTTTCGGCTGTCACGCATCACACGCTGAGCCACACGGTAAAGCAAACGCCGACGCATACCATATGGCATCATCAACAGTTGCAATTGTTTCTTAAGCGGCAGTAGGCCAACTACATCAACCGTAATCATGGTGCTTCACCCACCCAATCAACAGGCTCATGCAGATCACCTTCCAGCGCATAATGGATGATCGGGTTGCCTAACCGATATCGTATCCCCGCCAAGGTAATTGGCCCTGCTGGGTCTTCGGTTATGCCAACTTCTTCGATGAAATCAATGCTGATGGTGATGTCCGCCGTTTCATCATCCAGGATGTCTACGTCGGTGGTTATTTCGGCATCCTTATCGTCGAAACGGTCGCCGTCATTGTCGATCAACCAGGCACTGATATGAGCGAATAATAACTCGGCAGGATGCACCTTATGCGGGTAGCGCTCGACAATCAAAACGGCGGTGTAGGTTTGTCGGAAAAGGATCATTCCACCTACACCCTTTGAGGTTGCTGAGGGCACTATTTTGGGATTTTCTACCCAGCCATCCACCTGTTCGGCGGCGACCAGGTTAAGGCTGGTAATAAAGGCAGTAATGGCGGCGAGTTGCTTCATGCTAAGCACCCGTTCGTCATGAGCTTGTCGAATGATGAACTCATCATATCAACTCCACATACACGCCAAAGTCAGATGTAGTTGCCATACCTGGGACTATCTCTTTCAATATCCAATTGATCGCCCACTGCGCCTGGTTAAGCCAGTAGTCTTCTGCATCGGGTGATTCTTTCTTGAGGTTTTCGGCTTGTGGGCGGCGGTTCATGGTGTTGAACTGTTGCAGCAAATAGGCTTTCGCCATGCAGTAACAGGCATGTTTATATTGGCGGACTATCACCTCTTCGCCTTCCACTTGTTCGGAACGGGTGGCGGCAAACGCATCAAGCGTTAGGTAAATAGGCTGCAAAGGCTTGGTAGTGTCGAGCAGTTGCGGATTTAGGCATTGCTCTTTAGCTGATGCCAAATGTTTGTTGACGCGGATCATGCCCAACGACAAACCCCAACTAATCACGCCATCGTCATACTCAGGGGGGATCCGGTATTTGCTGACAAAATCACCCACTACCAATGCCGGCCAAAAGCCGTCATTGGTCAGCGGTGCATTGGTCGTCAGTTGTGGCTTACCGGTTAAGCTCATCTCATCCCCGTTCGTCCTGAGCTTGTCGAAGGATGTCCATGGTTCGACAAGCTCACCACGAACGTTTTTTTTGCCTTGAGCCTTTCGCCTTTGGCCTGTATTTAGTGCCAGGGCAGACCGCTTTCACAACGCAGGGAATGGGGCCTGCAAGTTTAAGCGGTTGCCTGACCTGGGCTTGAGGAGCTCGTAGCAGCCAGCTTACGCATGGCGGTTTCAATATCTTCTTTCAACTTTTTAACCCCAGCACCTACCGGGTTAACTGCTTCGGCTTTGGCACAGTGTGCCAGTGCCGTTTCATACTCTCCGGCCAGCTTCTTATGCTTCGCCAGCATTGCGTACATCTTGCTTTCGACCGCGACAGGCAATGACCATCTACCCTTTTCCATTTCCGCCACGACGGTATCCAGATAAGGGCTTGCCGTCTTGTTATCACGGTACAGGGCTGCTGCCCAGTCATAGGTTGCATCGCAGCAAAATACCTCAAGCGGCCTGTCGAAATTATGCGGCGAATGGTGTATGGCTTGTTTAATCAGGGGCAAGATAACCCCCAAAGCCGCTGCAATATCGCCCACATCAAACAACCAGATCGCCACCTGTACGGCAACTGAATTAGGATAATTCTCACCCGCGTTGACATAGCCATTAACGAAGGCCATGTATTGCTTGAGCATCGTCGTTTTGGCGGCGGCCTTGGCTTCCAGTGTTTTAAGCTGCTTTAGCTGGTTAATGTCAGCCAGCATGGCGGCCTTGTAATGCTCAAGACTGCCAGGTTCTTCGGTCAGTTTGGGTTCATCATCAACCGGCAGGTACGGATTGGCTTCGCCTTTTTCCGCCAGGGCAAACTGCTTATCCTTAATGGCATTAAGCGGGTTTTGCCACATGGTTATTTTTTCTTGCCAGTTGCAGTTGTTTCTGCTTCTGCTTGTGCGCCTTCTGCTTCAGGTAGCTTAGTTTCACCGCCTTCTACTGGCACTGCATTGGTCGATGCGCCTCCGGTATGTTGGGCGATGGTCGGCTCTGCCTGTTCCGCCGCTTGCATGTCAGTGTCAACCTGGTTCATCAACACTTTTTCTTTTTCAATTAAACTTGCTTCTTCTGGCATATCGTTATCCATTTAAAAAAACCTCTCCAACTGGAAAGGTAGGTGAGGGCAAATAAATTTATGGCGCAATCGTGACGTTTTTTAGGTAGAAGCACTTATTAAACTGCTCCACCACGTAGCCTTCATTGCGGCTATTAAAATCTTCGTAACGGTTCTTTTCCGGCTTGTCCTTTTGTTGCCGCCGCCAGCTAGAATCCTGCCAGTAAATCGACAAGTTATCGAGCGATGTAATTAGCACAACGCCGTCCGGCAAAAACGGCGGCACGATAACAGGTAGGCCGCCATAAGTCCTGATGACTTCACCGGTGTTGATTTTTTGCTTTTCCGTCGGCGTGTTACCTTGGATGTTGTAATACTTACCTTCCGCAGCGGACAACAAATTACGCGACACCAACGCCACCAGGTCGGGTTCTGAGCGGAATGGTTCGGCTAGTTTGTCAAACGCCGAAAAAATAACTGTATCTAGGTTAGGGAATGCCGCACTACCTAAGGCAATTGGCGCAGGGCCTGTGCCGATAATAATCTGCGATCCGGCATTATAAGTTTCGATCTGGGTCAGCCAGCCTTTGTTAAGGTCTTGCAGGTTGGCATTGGTGGCAAGGTCTGTTGTTGCAGCGGCAGATGTGCCGTACCAACCTGCCGCAAGGCGGTCATTGCCGATTGCCTTACGTACCGCCATGCCGTAACGTGCGGCAAAGTCCGGGAATTTAGCCCACACGTCAATCGTGGCATAACGCAAGGCCACATCGGTTTCAGTGGCAAACAACTCGTAGCCTATTGCATCCAGCGCGACTAAATCTTTCGGCACCCGTTCGGCAACGCCGCTGGTGTCGGTGCGGCTGGTCACGCGGCTAGACAAGCCCAGCATCACCTTTTCGCCCTTAATCTCACTGACCGGCACGACGTTGATGCGCTGCAAAAACGGGTTGCCGTCCTGGATAATCTTGTCGTTAAGATCTTGTGCGATAGACGGCGTAGCGGCAAATTGCTCACCTACTACACCGCCGTATTTACCGGCGGTGAGCATGATTAAATCACGCATCTTAGTCTTGGCGGCTGGACTTAAATTGGACATGTTTTTCCCCTAGAAAAAATCGGAGTGCAAACTTGGGTTTGCGCTATTAATAAATATCGGCAAACTTCGCCGCGTCGCCTTCGCCGCCGGTATGGTCTCCAGCTTGAGTTCCAGGCGCTTCTTCCAACGCCTTGCTCAACTTGGTTGCCAGGTCGGTGACTTGCTGGCTCAGCTTGGTGATGATTTCATCATTAGCCTTGTCATCGGCAGGTGGTGTAAGTTTCTCAAACTTGGCAGTCAATTCCTCTACCTGTTTGCTTAGCTTGGTGATGGCATCATCAGATTTCCCGTCGCCTTCTAACTTGGCTTCAGCAGGTTTCAACTTAGCAAATTCAGCCTTCAGGCCGTCAAGTTCAGTTTGCAATTTTTCGAGCGCAGCTTTATCAGCCATGTCGTCATCCTCATCGGGTTTTGATTTTGAAAATAATGCCGACAGGCGGCGAAATAAAGATGCAGCTTCAGCTTCATCGTTTGGTTGGGCTTTGGCAGAAAAGGTAATTTCTTCATGATTGGCACAGATCACACCGGCTCTTTTAGCGTCAGCGGAAAAGCGCATTTCAGACGTGCCTAGTGAAGCGGGGTCGTCGGTGGCGGCAAGGCCGGTCAGGTAGGTTTTGCCGGTCTTGGCAAAATTAGCCATGAGTTCCATCGACAAGAAGAGTCGCTGCCCCATGCTGTTAGTGTCGAGGTACATCTTGTTTGGAGACAGGACAGCAAACAGGTCTACGCCACCGTCCTTGTTCTTTTCAGCTTTTAGTTCTTCAACCAGGCCGTAATTCATCCAGTGGTAATGCTCAGGCCAGATCAGTGCGGTGAATGTCTCTTTGTCGTAAGTCTCAGCGGCATCCAGCAACATTTGCGGCGCAATCTCACGCCCATCCGTCGTGGGGCCAGAACGGCCTATGCGTTTCCAATCGGTCTTCAGGGATCTAGTTGCTGGCACAGTGCACCATAATTAAGGTAGTTTCTCAAAAAAGACTAGACCATAAATAACATCATGCAAGTGCAACTATGAAAAATACACGCTATATTTGCTATATATGATTGAAAAACACTTAAAAAAACGTGCAAAAAGCCAATAATTGCCAAGAGGAAGTTACTGTATTGCTCGATCCCATCACCGAGATCCGCGAAACCGTGCGAGACCTTTACGAGCGCGGGGCAACCCAGCGGGTGCTGGAACGGATGCTGGGGATTGATGCGACAAAAGTCAGCCATTGGGCAATGTTGCATGGCTGGACATCCGGCGGCAAACGGTTGTGCCGTTTTAAGCAACTTAACCTGTTTGATGACGGCATCCTGCAAGATGAAAACCACCCTGGCTACACCATTAACCGCTGCTGCCAAGCGCTGCTGGAACAAGGTATGAGCGTCAACGATATTTACCATGAAACCGGTGTTAAGGAGAAAGTGCTGGCCTCCTTGTTTGGCATTGAAAACGTGGCGGTTAACCCCGGCAAAATCAGGCTTGATAACATCATTGAAAAGAAGCTTGAGGGCTTGCTCAGTAAAGACAACCTGACTGAAGCCGACCTCAACACCATCGACAAGCTCACCAGCTCGCTGTTGAAAGTTAAGCGTAGCATTGCTATCGGCGTGACAGGGGTAAATCAGCCCGCTAAAAAACCTTCTGCCCGAGCAACATCAACCGATGTTGCCATTGAAAACCAAGGCGGCGAAGACCTCAATGAAGATCGCCCGCTGACAAAGAAACAACCTCGCCGCAAGGCCAATGATATCAGCCATGTTACCATCGAACTGCTCGACGAAATCCGCGATACGATGCTGTACCAGTACCAGAAACTTTGGTACGACAACAAGCAACAGCGCAATCGCTTTATCCTCAAAAGCCGCCAGATCGGAGCAACTTATTACTTCGCTTGGGAAGCGTTGGACGATGCTATCAGGACTGGCGACAACCAACTGTTTATCTCAGCCAGTCGAGACCAGGCAGAAGTCTTTAAGCAATATATGGCGGCTTTCGCACAAAAATATTTTGAGGTTGAACTGAAGGGCAAGTTTTGCTGCGTGCTGTCCAATGGTGCGGAGCTTCGATTTTTGGCGACCAACTCGGCAACTGCCCAATCCTACCACGGGCATTTGTACATTGACGAAGTGTTCTGGATCCCAAAGTTTAAAGTCCTGAAGAAAGTCGCCGATGGCATGGCCGCACATAAGAAATGGCGCAAGACTTATTTTTCAACGCCGTCGGCCATGAGCCACGACGCCTATCCGTTGTGGAGCGGAAGTGAATTTGCCAGCAACCACAAAATATCCGACTTTGAAATTGATACCAGCCATGCCGCTTTAAAAGGTGGCTTGCTGGGGCCGGATAACATCTGGCGGCACATGATTACCGTCGAGGATGCCCAAGAGCTAGGCTGTGACCTGTTCGACATTGCCGAGCTTAGGCTCGACTACAGCGAGAGCGATTACGCCAACCAGTTTGGCTGCAAATTCATCGACGACAGCCAGTCGGTGTTTAGCTTGTCAGCCTTAATGAATTGCGTAGTAGAAGCCGACGACTGGAGCGACTACAAGCCGCAAATGGAGCGCCCGTTCGCCAACCGTTCAGTCGCCTTGGGCTATGACCCGGCACGGACGCGGGACAATGCTAGTCTGGCTATTTTGGAGATACCCGCCCATTACAGTAAGCCATTCCGCGTACTGGCCTTACACAGCTACCACGGCCAGAACGTGCAGGCGCAAGCCGGACAAATCAAGGAGCTGGTAGACCGCCATAACACGCGGCATTTAGGCATAGATACGACCGGCATAGGTAGCGGCGTGTTTGACCTGGTGCGCGATTATTACCCGATGGCAACCCCTATCCATTACAGTACGGCCATGAAGAATGCCTTGGTCGTCAAGATGCAAGATTTGATTGCCAATGGGCGGTTTAAATACCTGTCAAGCCAGCACGAGATCACCCGTGCCTTTATGATGATTACCCAAACCACATCAGCGACTGGCCAGATCGTCTATGCCAGCAGCCGAAGCCCAAACGCAGGCCATGCCGATATCGCCTGGGCAATAGCCCACGCCGCCCAGGCTGAAGACATCAATGTAAACCGCAGACCAACCCAAGTGACTTTTTCGGATTAACCCATACTAAATGACCGTTCGTGGTGAGCTTGTCGAACCACTTCAACCATACGTAGGGTGCTACGCGCACCAACAGGAGAACACCATGGATAACAACGTAATCCCCTTCCAGCCCAAAGGCCAAGAAGCCGCCCCTTTGGTATTCAGCTTCGGCGATCCCACGCCGATCCTGGACAACAATATCTACGACTATACCGGCACGTTTCTCGACATCGGCGGCAGTTATTACAACCCGCCGATCAGCTTACGTGGCCTTGCCAAAATCATGGGGGCGAATGCCTATCACGGCAGCATCCTGCATTTCAAAAAAAACATGCTGTGCAAATGGTTTGTGCCGTCGCCCATCCTTAGCCTAAGCAACTTCCGCGCGGCGGCACTGGATTTCACCGTCACCGACAACTGCTACTTCCAGAAATTTACCGACCGCTTCGGCAAGGTGACAAGGCTGGAACGCTTACCCGCTATCGCCATGCGCCGAGGCCGTGAACCGGGCAAATACATTCGCCTGGTCGATGACAGCCTGTTTCAGATGGGCATTGTCGAGTACAAAAAAGGTGAAGTTATCCACCTGAAAGGCCCCGACGTACGCCAAAGTATTTACGGCATCCCTGAATACATGGGCGGTATCCAGGCGGTATTGTTGAGCGAGGACGCTACTCTGTTCCGGCGTAAATATTACCTAAACGGCGCCCATATGGGCTTTATCTTAGTCACCAACGATGCCGGGCTGGACGAGTCCACTGCAAAAACCATCGAGCAAAAAGTCCGACAATCAAAAGGCATCGGTAACTTCTCCAGCCTGTATATCAACATTCCACGGTCTGCCAGCAAAGAGCCGGTGCAGATCATCCCGGTCGGCGACATCGGCACCAAGGATGAATACCAGCGCATCAAAGAAACCACCGAAGCGGAATTGTTGGCCATGCACCGGATGCGCCCGGAACTGATGGGCATCATCCCAAAAAACTCAGGCGGCTTTGCCGACCCCGAAAAAACCATGCGCGTCTACCACGAGCTTGAAGTGCAGTCCATGCAGCAAATATTCCTGGAACTAAACGACATCATCCCCGGCGAGCCGGTCAGGTTTAAGGATCCGGTGTGGCAAACAACGCCCCCCGTCATTCCAGCAACATCTCCAACTGCTTGATGGCCGCAGCCATATCGGCTGCAAGCACCTCGTAGGTGCGTAGCAACCCCGGCAGCTTCATCGTAATGCTGGTGCCTTCAAGCGTCTTGTTGGCAATCTCAATCGCCAGCACGTCTTCGCCCAGTTGCGTGACGAGTTTGAGAGCCGATAGCTCTTCCATTGGCGTTTCGATCATTAGACACCACCTTCGCTGTTTTTCACGACGACCCATTCTTTCGAGAATTCTTTGTGGTTATTGGACAGAATGTCTGTGTACAGCTTCAAATATTCATTAGTCTGCGGCCCATCTTCCTCGCCAAGAATCAAACGAAACCCGCCTGCTTCATGCACGAATAATTCCGCACAACAACCATTGCCAATATCGACATGAAGTGGTTGAAGCCAATAATTATAAACTTGTTGCAAAACATCTTCGCCAAATGCGACACCTACCGCTTGGCATAATTGTTTAGCGCAATACCAAAACACACCATGCTGATCGATGGCTGTCAAAATATCGACATCAAGTAATCTTGATGAATTTTGCCATAAAGTTAAATTTCTAAGTTTGGCTAGTTTCATTGCACACCGCCTTCGAACAGGTCTGTTTGGTCTATTTTAAGCGGCAGGCGATTTATATCCGGCATTTTCAAACCTGCCACGTTGCACAAGGCTTTCAGAGATGCGGTTAACATTTCGCGTTTAACCACGGATTTTGTTCGCAGCAGCTCGTCGAGAAAAACATGAATGGCCTTGTGGCAAGCCAACAGATCAACGGACTTACTTGCGCCGTAGCCACCAGTTTTACGAATGGCTGGGATGACTTCTTCAAAAATCCAGTCCCTAAAAACTACCGCTTCTGGCTTATTTGAAGAAAGAATGGTCTGATAAACACCAGGTTCTGACATGAAAATTGCGGCTTTTTCGCCTTGAATGGTCTGAAGATACCAGACCATTAGCCACTTTTCTGGGTAGTTTTTCAGACTACCGCCTCGCCCTTTCCAGACTAATCCGAGAGCTTCAAAAATATCTTTGGCGCAAAACCAAGCTATACCCCTGTCGTCAAGGGCTGTTCTTATAGGTTTTTCTGAATACTCGAAAGAATTTTCGAGAAGGCTTAAGGCATTGTTCATTTTGGTACTCCATGAGTTAAGGTTAATCCGTCATCATGATTCCAAACATAATGGCGGAAGACTGAGCGGGGTTGGAATACCGGACTCACGGCCGGCCAGCCTTTTGAGTGGCTGCCCCGCCCAGCCCCCCATGGCTTGAGGGCTGAACGATGCACATAAAAAAACCGCTGTTAGCGGCCTATGCGCTGTGAGTATTCCGGGATTCCAAGCCCGTGTGCAGGTGTGCTGCACGGCTTAATTATAGGGCAATGCACGGCCAGTGCAATAGGTAATTTTACATAACGTGATGGTTTTCACTAAAAATCACTAACTATTACAAACCCTCTTGCCATTTAGCCCCGCTCGACATCAAGATGAGGTCAAGCGTCCGAAGCCTACATCCACGCACGCTGTCTCAGCAAGGACAAGGCGGTGAGGATAGCGAAGGCTAATCAGTCAGGGCTTAAACTAACCGAGTGTATAATAAAGACGCTCAACGCGGCGGCAAATGACACATAACGCAAAATTAACGCGCCGCAGCACGGCGGTTGAAAATTAACCAGCGGCCAACGGTCGCGTTGAATGTGGGGTTATACGACATGTGCAATTGTCTTGAAGAAATAAATAAGAAACTTGAAGCTCATAACGCTCGGATATTTACTGCGATTACTATAAGCAAGGACTTATCGAAAGTTGGCTCAAAAATGCTTGTGATGCTTGAAAAAATTGACAGCAAAATAAGAAAGCCTTTGCCAAAAGTAATGATGTCGTTTTGCCCGTTTTGCGGGGAAAAGTTAAATGACGTATAACGCAGAATTAACGCGCGCCCAGCACGGCGGCAAGAAATAATGCAGGGATTAAGGGTGTCGCGGTTGAATGACTGGTTATGCTAAAGCAGGATAAATGTATGTATGTAGTTGAAATTGATGACGGGGTTTGGCTTGCGCCGTGGAAAGGAGATCCAGGGCGCACCCTGGTAAAAGATAATGCTAAAAAATATTCTACGGAATTAGGGGCGCGGATAGCGGGGGGAAAGGCGGTAAGAAAATATCCCTGGAGAGAGTCAACTTTGACAGTCAAAATTTACAAGGCTGACGCATAACGCAAAATTAAGCCGCGCCGGTAGTGCGCCAAACGAAACCGCCGACGGTTAGCGTCGGCTTGAATGAGGGGTTATACGTAATGACAAAATTTGAAGCTGAAACATACAGAAAGTTTACTGGTTATAACGGAGAACAGGTTACGTTGAAAGAATGGATTGCCAACCAGATTGATTCATCCTGGCTTTACTCCCATCATTGGAAAGAAATAACCTGGGTTGAACAAGCTAAAGAAGATTGTCAATCTAGGATTTCCCAAGTAAAAAAAGACTTAGACTCACTTTACAACGCACTAACAGAACTTAAAAAAATTGATGTATAACGCAGAGCTAACCGGGGGCGACATGAAGACAAACAACGAACCGACCGATAACCGCGCTCCGGTTGAGCGACTTGTTAGGCAATATTGCGGACATGAAATGCCATTGCCTCAATGCGATGATGCGTGTATGTATCACTGCACATATGGCGGATTACATCCACCGGAATGCGCCCAATTGGATATGCATAACGCAGAATTAACGCGCCGCCACACGGCGATTGGAAATGGACTGGCGGCCAACGGTCGCGTTGAATGACGGGTTATACGATGTTTGCGAAATTATATGGCGAAATAAATCAGGTGCTGGTAAAGCTAGATACCAATGACGAGGGAAACCCTGAGTTGCGCTTTTATACCAAGCCAGAAGGCCTTGGTGTTTGCTCTCTTGCTTTAGAGTTTGCTGATACGGATGAAGGATGGGATAAGGCAGAAAAAGCATTAAGAGAGATGACTGCTGAAATGGTTTATACAATGGCAAACAAAATTAAAGAGTCAACGAAAGATTTTGTCGTATAACGCAGAGCTAAGGGGCGGTTTGCCCGTGGACGACGACAACGACAACGGAGACGACAAATGACTGATAAAGCAGATAGTTTAAAAAATGCACTGGGGCAAAACGTCCCTTTGGGCGACGGGTTAGGGCTTTATATTTTAGATGGGCATACGCCGGTTGCTTGTAAAGATGCACTAACTTTTGGCAAGTGGTTTGAAAAAGCCGAAAGGCACGTTGCCAAAACTGTTATAAGCGATGCCACTATCAGCACTGTTTTTCTCGGCGTTGACCATAATTTCTTTGGCGGCAAGCCGTTGTTGTTTGAGGCAATGATTTTTGGAGGGGCGCATAATCAAGAAATGAGAAGATGCTCTACATGGGAAGAAGCTGAAAAAATGCACGAAGCAATGTGTGAACAAGCCAGTACCCCTAACGCTGAGTTATACGACAACAATGTCGTATAACTAAAGCACAAATAGCGATAAATAGACAATAGCATCCTAAAATAACTTACCCTATTGTCCGTGCCAACTTAAGCCAGCCAATTCCCGGTGGCCGTGAGTGGCCGTGCAGCCACTCCAGCGGCCATTTTAAAATAAATAATATAATAAATATCAATGATATATACATACATTGCGAGGGTTCGAACCCCTCTCTCTCCGCCAATTTTAGCTTCCCCCTAAGTCCTAGAGCCACTGCCATTAAGTTAGCCGTTGGCTGAGCGAAGTTGTACTGAGTCAGTCAAAGCGGATTGTTGGCTTCGGCTCCGCTCAGCCAACGTAAAACTGTGCAAGGAAAACTTAACTTAACGGCATTGGTTTTAACCCTCAGTCAACATTATTTAGATATTAATAGCTTCATAAGCACTTGCGTCTTTTCCTGCTTGAGGAAATATTATTGATCCGGCCTTGTGAAGTTTAATATCCCTTCGACTCCCTCAGCATTTATGCCCATTGGGTACAAGTCCGCTCAGGGAACGCTACGGTAATGTACCCTGAGCGGAGCCGAAGGGGATTCCAACTACTTGGCCGAATTTATAATGTATGCGTATTACCTGCGGCAACTTATGAAACTACTGATATACGATTGGATGCTGGAGTGTGGCGCTTAAAGTAACTAAATATAAAAGTATCAATTTTTAACCTAATTATGTCTGAGAAGAATCCACAAAACAGCTCAATTTCGCCGCATCGTTTTTGCGTTGCACCGATGATGGATTGGACTGATCGCCACTGCCGTTATTTTCATCGGTTATTGACCCGTAAGTCTTTGCTGTACACGGAGATGGTGACGACAGGTACATTGATTCATGGTGATCAAAACCGGTTTCTGGCGTTTAACAAGTCAGAACATCCATTGGCGCTGCAATTGGGTGGCAGTAATCCGCGTGAGTTGGCGATTTGTGCAAAAATGGCCGAAGATTATGGCTATGACGAAGTTAACCTGAATGTCGGTTGTCCCAGCGACAGGGTTCAAAATGGCCGGTTTGGCGCGTGTTTGATGTTGGAGCCGGATTTGGTTACAGATTGTGTGGCAGCAATGAGGTCTGCGGTCTCGATTCCAGTAACAGTGAAGTCGAGAATTGGTGTTGATGATCGAGATTCGTATGAAGAATTGGCCTTGTTTGTTGACAAGGTTGCCAATGCCGGTTGTAAAAC
>JBEBJQ010000120.1:0-8767 GCA_040079795.1 Methylococcales bacterium | reverse complement strand
TACTTGAGGATAGCTAATGGAAAAACCGTACATTCTACACATGCTCACCACCGCGAAAAACCTGAGCCCTTTTGACGTGAACATGGCGATGGATGCCGGCTGGGTTTCGGTAGTGCCTTATATCAATGTGGAGCCGGGGGAAGTGCAAGGCTTGGTTCAGGATGCGATATTTTCTCGGAGCGCCAAAAATCTAAAACGCACGGCGATTTTCATCGGTGGGCGGGACACCAAGCAGGCAATGGACATGTTGAAAGCGGCTAAAAAATCAATGGTACCGCCGTTCGAGGTGTCTGTGTTTGCTGATCCGAGCGGTGCATTTACTACTGCGGCGGGTATGATGGCGGCGGTCGAGCGGGAATTGTCGGTTAAATTCAATAGCACCTTAGCCGGAAAAAATATGTTGGCGTTGGGTGGCACCGGGCCAGTTGGTCAGGCGGCGGCGGTGATTGCCGCAAAAGCCGGTGCCAATGTGCGGATCATCGGTCGCCAACTTGAGAAAGCGCAACAAGTCGCCGATTTGTGCAGCCAGGAATTTGGTGAAGGCAAAATAACGATTACCGCCGGTGCCGATGCTGATAAAGTCGAATACATCAAAACCGCCGATATTGTCGTGGCAACTGGCGCTGCTGGCATTGAGTTGTTGAGCGCCGAGTTGATTGCATCAGCCCCGCAATTGAAAGTAGCTGCCGATGTCAATGCCGTACCACCCGCCGGGATTGCCGGTGTCGATGCTTTTCATAGTGGTGTACCCATAGTTGGTTCAATGAGCGGCGCGGTCGGTATCGGCGCGTTGGCAATTGGCAATATTAAATATCAGGCGCAAAATCGCTTGCTGAAACAGATGATTGAAACCGACAAGCCGGTTTACCTGCACTTTGAACATGCCTTTGAAGTCGCCAGGGACTACATTAAATCAAATTCATAAACCCCACCTCGCACAGAGAGAAACCGCCATGGAAAAACGCAGCATCCTGCACATGATCGACCCTATGCCCCATAACAGCCCTTTCGATATCAACATGGCGATGGATGCCGGTTTTGATGTGATGATGCCGTACAACAATGTTAAGTTGGAGAGTGTTCATGGCTTGGTGCAGGACGCTATTTTTTCGCGCGGGCCAGGCGGCGTTAAATTGACGGGCGTATTCATCGGCGGGCGCAATGTTGGCTTGGCGGTCGATATGATGGAGGCCGCTAAAAAGGCGATGGTGCCGCCCTTTGAAGTCTCGGTTTTTGCCGACCCCAGCGGAGCTTACACCACGGCAGCCGCCTTGGTCGCTTGCGTGGAAAAACAACTTAATGAAAAGCACGGCAAAGCGTTGAAAGATTGCCATGGTATCGTTTTTGGCGGTACCGGGGCGGTCGGTATTGTCACGGGCGTGATTGCTTCATTGGCGGGCGCGGATATTACCCTGACCGATCACTTGTCCGTGGATAACGCAATCGCTGTCGCCAATGAATACAATGCCCGCTTTGGTTGTAAGCTGAAAGGCACTTGCGCCAGTTCGGAAGCGGACAAGGCCCGATTATTGAAACATGCGGATATTATTTTTTGCACGGCAAAAGCGGGCATCCAGGTGATCAATAGGGATTCGCTCGAAGATGCCACTCAACTTATGGTGGCAGGCGATGTCAATGCCGTGCCGCCGCTTGGCATAGAAGGCATCAAACGCGGCGATATGGGCGTGCCGTTAATCCATGCCGTCAATTCCAAGGACGCAGTGGGCATTGGTGCATTGGCGGTAGGTAATGTGAAGTACCAATTGCAAAATCTGTTACTGAAATTAATGCTGGAAACCGAGAAACCTTTGTATATTGATTTCAGGGACGCTTTTGCAAAAGCGCGAGAGTTGTAAAGTCTATTATCCACATTTCAAATCCTAAAAATCAGGCTAACTAGCCACAGTTACTAAAATGACGCAACCATGATAACTGAGTATCCCATCGGCCCGATCATGTTGGACGTGGCCGGATTAACGCTGACTGCACAGGAACAAGAAGTCATTAGCCACCCCAATACCGGTGCGGTTATTTTCTTTGCCCGTAATTATAATGATCCTGAACAGATTGCCCAGCTTGTAAAAGACATTCGCAAAGCCCGCAATGGCGACATTTTGATCGCCGTTGACCAGGAAGGCGGCAGGGTACAACGTTTTCAAAATGGCTTTACGCGCCTGCCACCCGCTTGTTTGTATGCAGATAAGCCGGAGTTGGCGGAAACCGCAGGATGGTTGATGGCGGCAGAATTGCTGGCGGTAGACGTTGATTTCAGTTTTGCACCTGTCCTGGATGTTGATTGTGGCATCAGTGACGTTATTGGCAACCGATCTTTTTCGACCGAATGCAATCAGGCTGCAGTTCTCGCCGGTGCCTTTAGGAAAGGTATGAAAGCAGCGGGTATGGCGGCTACGGGCAAGCATTTCCCCGGTCATGGCGCGGTGTCGGCGGATTCGCATCACGCTTTGCCGATTGATAATCGGGATTTGGAAACCATTCGCGCCAAAGATTTACTGCCGTTCAAAACGCTTATCAATGAAGGCTTGGAAGCCGTGATGCCCGCCCATGTTATATATGAGAATGTCGATCCCAATCCTGCTGGATTTTCGCTTTTTTGGCTGCAAGAAATTTTGCGTAAGGAATTGAATTTTAACGGTGTGATCTTCAGTGATGATTTAAGCATGGAAGGTGCGGCCTTTGCTGGCGATTACCCGGATCGAGCAAGGCTTGCCCAGGAAGCGGGGTGCGACATGTTATTGGTCTGCAACAATCCGACTGCGGCTGAACGCGTGCTGGAACAATTGCCCATCACCAACAACCGTCAACGCGAGGAGCGGCTCAGGAAGATGCGCGGCAACTCGATGATGAATCGGCAGCAATTATTGAGTAACCGCAAGTGGCAGGAATCGACACAATTAATCAACCAATTGATGGGGTCTTATGCTTAAAGAAATCCAGCGTGTTCAGGCGACGGCTGATTTAATCTACAGCGAAGCGCAAGCGGAAGCGGCACTTGATGAGTTGGCGGCAACCATTAACCAGATGTTGGCAGCGTCCAACCCGTTAGTGCTGTGTGTCTTGAATGGCGGCATTGTTGTTGCGGGGAAATTGTTGACGCGGTTGAAGATGCCATTGAATATCGACTCCATCAAGGCCACACGCTATAACAATACCACCTCAGGTGGGCTTGTTGAATGGATTTTAAAACCGGCAACACCGCTTAAAGACAGGACAATTTTGATTGTCGATGACATATTGGACGAAGGTATTACCTTGGCGGCTGTTAAGGACTATTGTTTAAATCAAGGTGCGACTGCTGTTTATTGTGCGGTGTTGGTGGATAAGTTGCTCGATCATGACAAGCCGATTAAAGCCGATTTTGTCGGCTTGCAGATTGAAAATCGCTACCTGTTTGGCTATGGCATGGATTATAAAGGCTATTTGCGTAATGCAGCGGGTATTTACGCTTGCAGTGAGGAAGTTTGATGAGCCGTTTGGCAATTATAGGTGGCACAGGATTAACACAGCTTGCCGAACTAAAAATCATTAAACGGGAGCAAATCAGCACACCTTATGGCACACCGTCGGCAGAATTCGTAATTGGTGAACTTAATAATCAAAAGGAAGTTATTTTTCTTGCCCGTCATGGCAATCCACATTCGATTGCGCCGCATAAAATCAATTACCGCGCCAACATCTGGGGATTAAAACAGTTTGGGGTGACACAGATTATTGCCGTGGCAGCGGTCGGCGGCATTACCTCGGAGATGGTGCCCGCGCATATTGCCATACCGGATCAAATCATTGATTACAGTTATGGCCGCAAGCATACTTTTTTTGAGGACGAAAACGATCCGGTTACGCATATCGACTTTAGTTATCCGTATAGTCAAGCCTTGCGTTCAGGATTAATCCATGCTGCTAGGCAAGCAGGGCTATCCATCAGCCCTATCGGAACTTATGGCTGCACCCAAGGGCCACGCCTTGAAACAGCGGCGGAAATTAAACGCATGGAGCAAGACGGCTGTGATTTAGTGGGCATGACGGGAATGCCAGAAGCGGCCTTAGCAAAAGAGTTGGGTATTGATTATGCCGCTGTCGGCGTTGTCGCTAACTGGGCGGCAGGGAAAACAGAAGGTGAAATAACGATGGCTGAAATCGAACAAAACCTGCATATAGGCATGGCGAATACGGCCAAGCTATTGAAAGTCTTTAACGATTTAGCCCAATAATTGTCGCTATCTACGATTTTCTTTTAGCGGTGTGTTTGGCTTTGGTCGGAGTCGCCGGATTATAGTAATGTTTGCTTTTACTTGTTGAAGATCCTGTTTTGCTTTTACTGTCCGGGCGGTAATAACCTTTGCCGTGGGTGCTTGCCTTGGCTAGTTGGATTGTTTTCCCTGATTTTTCATGATGCTTGCTCTTGGTGGCATGAGCGTTTTCTGTTGCTTTCCTGGCGTTTTTAGTGGGTTGATGGGTAGACGATCTTGTCTTGGATTTAGTTGCCACGACTACTTTAGTTGTCTTTTTGTTCGAGGAACTGTTTTTCTTATCTAACAGCCGTTCGTGTGCTTTGCTGCTTGCTGGTTTGAATGTTAGCTTGGTTTTATTGCCTTTAATCGAATAGATATGCTCAGCCGGTTTGTGGAGTAAAGCAAGTCGATCCAAATGCGGGTATTTTTTGCCATAACGCAACGGATGGATGTCATCGTCGCTATCTTCATTATGGGCTGAATAATAAGATGAGGGGCGATGTCCGCATGAAAGCTGATACGGCGGCCTACCGATGGAGCTTTTGCTCATCGTATTAATGTTTTTTGATCGGTATGAGCCATACCGATCCGAAAAGCCAATGTCCATCATGTCAAACATCTGTTCATAACGCTCGCTGCTGGTCATCCCTCCTAAGACAACACCAATCAAGCGCTTGCCCTGCTGGTTAGCAGTTGCAACCAGATTATAGCCGGAGCCGCAGGTATATCCGGTTTTCATGCCTTCGGCACCTGGATAATGGGCAACAAACTTATTGGTGCTGTGCAATTCGCGACCACCAAAATACAAGCTATCGACACCAAAATAGCTGTAATACTGAGGATAATTGCGGATAATTTTTAGCGCCAACAACGCCATATCATGGGCGGTCGTGCTTTGCCAGTCATGCGGCAAGCCGGTCGCATTCATAAAGTGACTGCCATACATGCCTAAACTATGGGCAGTTGAAGTCATTTTGATGGCAAATTGCCGTTCACTACCGGCTAATCTTTCCGCCAGTACGACACTGGCATCATTGGCTGAACGGGTGACAATTGCCAAGATGGCATCCTCGACGGAGATGGTGTCCCATGATTTCAAGCCCAGCTTGCTGGTAGGTTGGTGTGCCGCATTGCTGGAAATCGTCATGTGGTCGCTTAACCGTAACCGCCCCGACTCCAAGGCAGAAAAGGTCATATACAGCGTCATTAATTTGGTTAGTGAAGCCGGATACCAGGCTTGATTGGCTTCAAGCTCATACAACACACTGCCAGTCTCTGCATCTATCAAAAGCGCCGCATGACGTGCCATTGCGGTGTGGGAAACAAGCAGCAAGCCTGCCGCCGATAATAGGAGCAGGAGTTTTTTAACAATCTTCATGTATGAGGTTTCTCGAAATTACAGGTAAGGTGCAACTGACAATGAGCGGCGACAATAAAAACGCTAACTATAGCCGAAATTTAATTTCAAGTAAGCTCAAAGCCCGTTTACAAGCTAAAAATGGCAGTTTTGATGTGCATCTTGGGCTATTTAAAATCTTTTACACACGTATAAGGTGGTTGTCCTTGGCAGATTCCCCAAAAACTGCCGAAATTACCTTCATCGTTGGGTTTCCAGCTTTCCGAAAAAGCCTCAAACACCACGCTTGACCAGTGCTTCTTTGCCAACTTATTCAAAGTCGATTTAATCACCGTGATCTGGTTTTTGGGGTTGGCAACACCACATTTTTCGCCAGTACGGGTATTAGTTTCTGTGCCACCATCAGGGCCGTTAGGCCAACCGAATTCAGTCATGATGACCTCTTTTCCCGGATTGGTTTTTCTGATCCGTGTCAGCCGTTCAATATGAAAGTCCGCCGCCTGTTCTGCGGTGGTACACGTATGTAGGCCGGAATGTTTATTTTCCCACCACGGAAAAATATTGGTGCCTATCCAATCAACCTGCGACGAAAACGCCGTTTGATGACAAGGGGTTTCCCGATTGCACCATTCCCACCAGGTATCAATGGTGGTGATAGGTTGTTTGACTCCCGCCTTACGCAAGCCGTCGATACATTTGCTGATCTCGCCATCAAACGCATTGCCATGTCGGGTTCTCACTTCTGAGCCACAACTCAGTTTGATAATGGTATCTGGAAAGGCTTTGGCGGCTTGAATGCCGCTGGCGATGGATTGGTCATTTATCGGAATGTCTTTATCCAGCCAGATGATCGCAATCACTTTAATGTGTCGGGCTTTTGCCGCCGCAAAAGTGTAATCCAAGCCATTTAGAACGCCATAGGTCATGATGCAGCGAAAGCGGGTTTCCTTAACCAGTGTGTCCAGCAAGTTATCAATCAGTTCATGCGACGGAGCCGGGCCATAATTGGGCGTAAACGCCCCCACGTAAGGGCTGAAAGCAACACATTGTAAGGCTTTGTTGTCGCTGGTTTCAGTCGGAATCTTATGTTTTTTTGCATGATTGGCAGCCAATACATCGCCGAATTGTAGCAATAACAAAAAAATAGCAAATAACCGTAGCAGTGGTTCCATAAGAACTCCAGATTGACTAGTTAAATAAACGACGGCGCAGCGAGTGGGATGCCTTAGCCAAGTCTTGTTTCCCGGAACATTATGACCGTTATAGATGAACTTTGCCTGAATGATAGTGATTACGTTACAAGGATCAGTTTAGTGGGTGATAAGGCAAATGATTTTTTTGCCTTAAACATTGGTTTAACATCAGTTATCAGGATAGGCTGGTGGATTAATTGACCTTTTAAAGAAGCTATTCCGCGTTCCTGGGAGTAGCAATAAACCCAGAACACATAGTTTTGGTAGTAATGCGATCCACCATTCAAATTCACGAAGAAATACAGGTTGTGAAAAAAACACAAATATAATCGGCCAAAGTACAATAAATAAGGCAAGCCACCATCCCGCTTTTCGGTGTTGCCAAAGCCCGATACAGGCCAGGACAGTGGCAATGTAAAAGGCAATCGCAACTAGACCATTAAGGCTTTTGACGTAGTGGGTAATCAAGTCTTGGTGTAGCAACAGTACGCCAAGATTCCAGATTAAAAGCGCCCCCAGCACACCAGATGCCATTTTTGCTGTATCCCAATTGGCTTGTGCGCCACCCTTCCGTACTGAAGATATTCTAAGGAGCGTTAGCAATATTAATGCGGCAATAGTCACACAGGAAACTATAGCCAACCACACTCGGCTTTGTTGATCACTCAAAAAGCCCCAGGGTTCCAGGCCCAAAGAAGATAGAAGAAGTTGGTGTGAGGTGTAAGCGGTAAGGGGCGCACCAATTAGGGTGATAAAAAAGGTGACAAGTCGGATACCGTTTGGCGCAATGAGCGTAAAGATGATTAGCACGAATGGGTAGAGGAGCAACATCAATATGCCATAGCCAGCTTCCGCCGAAAAGTCAGCCTGTGCCGGTGATGCAAACAGACTGACAAGCAGGAAAACGTACGGGTTGATGCTGAAATATTTAGGTGTTTTCTTACGAGTTTTTACTGATTTTTTTATAACTGGCACGTATTCGTTCAGCCCTTCATGCTGATTAATTAGGTGAGCAGAGTATAGACAACATTTTCATTAAAAACTGTGTCGTATCCTGACAGTCAATCATTACAATCATGCCTTATAGATTCGCAGTTTTAAAAGTATCGCATTGCTTAGGGTCGCCTGATTTTGCGCCGATGGTAAACCAGCGCATCCGTTGTTCAGAAGAGCCATGGGTAAAGGATTCCGGCACGACATAACCTTGTGCCTGTTTCTGCAAGCGGTCGTCGCCCACGCCACCGGCAGCAGCCAGGGCTTCTTCAAGATCGCCGGGTTCCAGGATTTGCCGGAATTGATTGGCACGATTCGCCCACACACCGGCAAAGCAGTCGGCTTGAAGTTCCATTCTTACTTGCAATTGATTGCTTTGTGCGCCGCCGCGTTGCATGGCGGAAGTGACTTGATCGGCAATGCCCAGCAGGTTTTGCACATGATGTCCGACTTCGTGGGCAAGTACATAGGCTTGGGCAAAATCGCCGGGGGCGTTATGCCTGTTGGCGAGTTCGTTAAAAAAACTCATGTCCAGATACAGCTTGTGGTCGCCAGGACAGTAAAATGGCCCCATCGCCGCTTGGGCGAAACCGCACGCTGACTGCACTTGACCGCTATAAAGCACCAGCTTCGGATCTTCATATTGACTTCCAGATTGCTTAAAAATAGCTCTCCAGGTATCTTCGGTGTCCGCCAGCACTTTGGACATAAAGGTTTTTGTTTGTTCATCCTGTGGACTGGACGGCACAGGGCCTGATTGTGGGGACATGCTGGAAAGTTGTCCGACCGTATTAAGAACTATACGCGGATCAACACCCAAGAGCAGAGCAACGACAGCCATAGCGGCAACGCCAAGCCCACCGCCGACAAATCCCCGCCGTCTCATGCCCATCCCGCGACGATCTTCTATATTTTCACTTTCTCGCTCATCTTCCAGCCGCATAACCTAGTGCCTCGTGGTTTAAAATCAGAAA